>JBHJOI010000025.1:0-73298 GCA_050329935.1 Thiotrichales bacterium
ACAACCGGCATGGGTATATCGACGCCGCGGCCTAGCAACAGCGGCTTGATGAAGTTATCCGCCATGCCCGCGATGAAGAGGTAAATGGTGTAGGCGACGTTCATGGCCGTGGAATCGCCGGTCGACCAGATGTAGACGATGACCGGCAGCGTCACGATCAACGCGGGCAGTTGTGCAATCCCCGTCAATAGAACCACGATCGACAGCAGTCCGGCCGCGGGAACATCGGCCCAGACCAACCCTACGCCGATCAGCAACGCTTGGATAAAGGCAACACCGACAACGCCCATGGCAACGGAACGGATGGTCAGGGTAGAAAGGCTGTGGAGCGCGCGACCTTTTTTTGGTGAGGTTAGCCGACTGGCTACTTTGAGCATGGCATCGGTGCCGGAACGCCCATACGCCATCATGATGCCGGCAACAATCGGTGAACCTAAAAACTGAAAAATCCCGCTTGCCGTGCTGGCGACGGCAGACAAGGCCGTCTTGGCAAAGCCCTCCAGCTGAGGCTTCAGCGTTTGCAGCACGGCCGGCAAATTATCCGCGGCCTCGGTCCAGAGCCCGAACACCTTTTTGCCGACAATGGGCCATTCAGCCACGGCGGTTGGCGGTGGTTTGATGGACACTGAGCCGGAATGAAATTTGCTGTACAGGTCGTGCACATGGCCGGCGAAGGAATTTCCGAGCATCAGGGTGGGGGTGCCGATCAATAACAGTCCAAGCAACACCAGGACGGTTGCGGCGGGACCCTGCCGGTTGCCCATCCGCCTGGCGATTTTTTGATGCAGGGGGTAAAGGATGACCGCGAGAATCAAAGCCCACAACATCAATCCCAGAAAGGGTGAGAATATTTTGAAACAGAGCACCGCCAGTACGGTGATAAGGCCGACGCGTATCAGGACTTCCGTTAGGGAAACGCTGATTAAACCCGAATCGCCGCGCCGCGCGGCGTGCAACTTGTTGATTTGTCGTTTCGCTGTTCCGCCGGCGGGGATTTAATCAGCGTTTCCTTAGGTCCTTGGATAAAATCTGGCGCAAAGCTGAATTCGCCGGCTGCATGAGAAATGTCTCGCTTGTCAATAAATAACGCGAAGATCCGTGCGCTACCGAATTTTTATCCAGCTATCACAGTCGTCGACTGGGATTTCGTATCGGTCAGTTGTGAAATAGATCGTTTCCAAGTTTATCAACTCGTTGGAAAATACTACACCGTGTTCAAGGCGCATCTGGTGGCCCTTGTGTCGAAACCAAGGGATTGGACGCGCGTCATCCTTGGCGCGCCGCTTACGGGCGTTTCGATTCACTTCCGGTAAATTTGTCACGGCCCGTCTGTACCCAACAGCAAGCGAGTTCCGTGCGTGGGCGTCATCGGCTAAGCGGGGCAGGTACGGTCGGCGTGGCACGACCTCGGGGTCGATTGATCTATCGAAACGCCGCATCTTCGGCCGAAACCTGCCACCACGCGTCTTGTGAATTCCCTTATTGCAGCACAGGCCGTGCATTCGTCGCTTGCAGCGGACGGTTGTTGGGGTGATGCATAACGTGCGCGAATTTTTCGATTTGCGCTTCTGAGGCTGCTACGGGGTTTTTCATCACGACCCAGCGCACGCCTTCGGTACACGGTGGCGTGGTCAGTGAGCCGTTGAAGCGGTAGTAATCGAGGTTCTCTGGCAACAAGGCGGAAACATTCACTTTGCTGTCCAGCGGGATAACCGTATTTGCGTTGGCGGGCATTTCTGCCCAGACTTTTTCCAACTCGGAATTAGCTTCCCCTTCCTCAAACATCAAGGCCACCACGGTCAAATTCCCTGAATCGTCTTTGTGGACGAGGTGCGCCTCCATCGGGAAGGCCTTGCCGTTAATGTGGTTTTCGCTGGGGGCATGGAAATGAAATTGCTGCAGGCTGAACCACACACTGTCCAATTTGATGGCATTACCGTCCGTGAAGTTGACTTGGATCGTGTGTCCGTTATTTTCCACGTCCTTGCTAGCGCCGCTGCCGTAATTTAACTCCAGCGGTGGTAATTCTGCCTCGATGAGCCCCGCTAAATTGATGGGGGATTGGTTTTTACCAGAACATGTTGCGAATTTAGGCGTTAGCGTTGCCCAGTTGGGTGGGCCGGCTTCGCCGTCGTAACTCCAGTGAGTTGTGTTTTGGGTAGTTTCATGCGGTTTCTCGCCACAAGCAGCCAGCAAGCACAGGGTTGATAACAAAATTGCTTTCTTCATGTGGAGGCTCCTTTAAACAGTCGCGGTGGTGAAAGGCGCTTTCATGCCTGCGATTATAAGCTCTTTGCATCAGGTCGAGCTCTTGCAGATCGGCGTGCTCCTCGATGGGATAACAGGCGGTCTGTGACTGGCAAGCTCCGTCGCGATTGTGAAGATGGCGCGATGCCTGTCGCATGGCGGCTTTGCACGATCATTCTGATCCCAATGGTCTTGTTCGTTTTCGAGCACGCTACCGCCTCGTGTGTTCGTGCGCTTACACACTGTTCGGACGACCACACAACGCTGCGGTTTTCGGGCTAACGCACACGCAGTCGCAATTCCCTTCGATCACGGGAATGCAACGAGGCGTCGCCACGGTTGGACACCAAGGGTGACTCGAAACCTGAGAGAGCAAGCTAACTTGGTCCCATTCCGGGCTCGTATACCAACTCGATTCCAATGCGGAATAAAGAGCTTGGAGCAATTTTCTAGTGCCTGTGAGCACGAAGAATATATGAGTTGTGGGCGGTTCGGGGGCATATAGTGGGATCCGCTGCTAGGGTAACTACCAGCTCGGTCGCCAGCGAGCATCTGGGGTGCACGGAGATTGCTTCCGCTGCGCTCGCTTGCGCGATTCTTGGCGCGCGCTGGACCAAGTCAGAGTGAACAGGCGAGGGTGGCTACGGGCCGGCTAGCGCGAAGCAGAAGCACAGGAAACGGTCGCGTACACCGGTCAGTGTCCGGTGATTAGGGGGGCGCGGTTCCTGGGCTCCGTTTATGACGACAGGGACAGGTTGACTAGGGGTAGGATGGTTTTCTGGTGGTAAGTTCATCTATTCTTCTTATACTTACGCGGAGCCCATGGCGTGCGGCAGCTGGTCACCAACTCAAGGCAATTTTCAGGCGTACGGTAAAAACCCCGTGTGCTGCTTGGTCGATAGTTGATCACGACTCACATTTGGCAGGTCGATTCCTGCGTCAGTGCCCGCCCGGAACCCCGGTGCTCGAAAATTTCAACGCAATAAATGATCCCGGAGACATGTCTTGAATACACAGCTTCGCTCGATAGGACTCGGTTGTATTGTTGCTCTGCTGACGGCTTGTGCGGGCACCCCCCCGTTAAAGACAACGCAAACCAGCGGTTTTCTCAGCAACTATGACGCCATGACGGCTGTCGACACCGCGTCGGCCGCCCACGCCTGGCGTTGGATATCGCCTGAGATTTCACAGCAACGCTATCAAAACCTGCAAATCAAGCCCATCGAGTTTTTCCCCGCGCCAACCACCACCGATCAGGTCAGTATCGATGCGCTAACGCAACTTACACAATCGCTGAATGGCACGGTGCAGCAATCAGCCACGGCCAATGGCGTGCCGCTCGCGAATGCGGCGGGCCCACGCACGCTGGTGCTCAGATCGGCGCTGACATCGGTCCAACTCACCAACAAGTCACTCAAGCTGCATGAATTGTTGCCGGTTGCTCTCGTGTTGTCAGGAGCAGAGCTGGCCTTGGGCAAACGCGACAAGGATGTGACGGTCTTGCTGGAGTACGAATTCATTGATGCCAGCACTGGCAAGACTGTTATTAGTGGGGTCCGGGAGGATCGCGGCTTAAGGGTAGCCAACAACACGGCTCAAATGACGATGAAAAATGCTGAGCCGGTGTTGAAGGATCTGGTCAAGGATATCGATCCCGAATTCAAGCGACTCAATCAACTATTTGTTTCGGCGCGCTGATACCGCGAGATATTCAGCGGGAAGACGAAGCCCAGAGTGGCAATTGCGCCATCGCAGGACGCTTGATCGATCACAAGGAAGTGCCGGCGCTTCATGGCGTTCCGACGTTTTTGTAAGGGACCGGGTCGCGCGGGGAGGTACTTCACTTCGCAGCGGCCGGCGGGTCAGCGATGACCGAAGCGAAAACACCGTCAGTTTCTATTTGCGCCCGGCGATTGTCGCAATGCTCGAAGGCGACAGGATGCTTGCTCCGGCACGAGACGCCAATTGTCCGTCTCCAAATTTATCCAACTTGAGTCTGTCCACTTTAATGCCGAAGCAATCACTCGCTGAAACGATGTTCGGGGCATTGTTGGTCGCTGTGGCAGCCGCTGTTATTGCGTTGCCCATTTCGACGGCCGCAGCAGAAACCACGCCTCCGCCAGCGGTGTCCGCCACACCGCGTATCGGCCTCGCGCTTTCGGGTGGGGGCGCACGTGGGCTCGCGCACGTCGGTGTACTCAAGGTCCTGGAGGAGCTGCGCGTCCCGGTACACTGCGTGACCGGCACCAGCATGGGCGCCATTGTCGGTGGAACCTATGCATCCGGTATGCCGGTCGCTGAAATGGAAAAATCGGTCCTCGCCGCGGACTGGGATAACATTTTCCGGGACCAGCCGCCGCGGGCGGAGACGGCAAGTCGACGCAAGGCCGATGATTACAAGACTCTGTTTGCGCCGGAATACGGCGTCAAAGACGGCGCGCTCACGCTGCCCAAGGGCGTCGTCACCGGCGTCTCGATCGAGGCTTTTTTCCGGACACTCACGGAGCGCGCGGTCGGGATCGACGATTTCCGGCAACTGCCGGTACCGTTTAGCGCGGTAGCCGCCGACATCGAGACTGGCGAAGCGATCGTCCTCGATCGCGGCAGCCTCGCGCATGCGATGCGTGCGAGCATGTCGGTTCCGGGCGCGCTCGCGCCGGTCGAGATCAACGGGCGGCTGCTGGTTGACGGCGGTATTGCCAACAATCTGCCGATCGATTTGAGCCGTGATATTTGTGCCGACGTTGTGATTGCCGTCAACATCTCGACCCCTCCGTTAAAGCGCGATGAGATCACCTCCGCCCTCACTGTCGCCACCCAGCTCATCAACTTCCTGGGGATTGCCAATGTCGACCGCCAATTGAAGGGTCTGGGAGCGAGCGACGTTCTCATCGCGCCCGATCTGGGCGACATCACCGCGGGAAGCTTCGAACGCACTGCCGACGCCATCCGCATCGGCGAGGAAGCAGCGAGGAAGATGGCCGATTCGCTCAAGCGCTACGCCCTGCCCGCGGACCAGTACGCAGCGCTGCGCAGCCGGCAGACTCCAGGACACAAAGCACTCGGCACCGTGGACGAAATCCGCTACGAGGGGCTACGACGCACAAATCCGGAGGTGTTGCGTTCTTTGGTGCAAACCAAGCCAGGCGAGCCGCTCACCGAAGAGAAGGTGAGCGCGGACTTGCGGCGCATATACGGGCGTGGTGATTTCGAGAGCGTGGACTATCGCATCGAGCAGGGTCAGGCTGGCCGTGTCATGACCATTCTTCCGCGCGAAAAGGATTGGGGGCCTGACTATCTGCGCTTCGGTCTGGGTCTCGCCAGCGATTTTCAGGGAGGGAGTCTCTTCAACATCCTCGCGCAGTACCGCAGGACCTGGCTGAACCGGCTGGGTGGCGAATGGCTTGCCGAGGCGCAGATCGGCCAAGATACCCATCTGTTCACGGAGTTCATCCAGCCAGTAGAGGCGCGCGACCGTTTCTTCGTCGCTCCGTACGCACGGATTGGCCAGACAACCCGGGACGTATTCATCGCAGACGACCGCGTTGCCGAGTATGACGTGCGGGACGCTCGCGCCGGGCTCGACGTTGGCGTCAACCTCGGCAGTTGGGGGGACGCGCGGCTGGGCTTGGTGTCGCGGCAGGTCGAAACCAGTTTGAACACTGGCCCAGCCGTGTTTCCCGATGACGAAGCAACTTCCGCCGGCGCGCGTGCACGGCTTTTCGTCGATCAACAGGATACTGCCTGGTTTCCGCGCAGCGGATTCCGCGTGATCGGTTCTGCGTACGTCGCCGACGAGCACTTCGGTTCCGACAGGAACTATAAGCGGCTCGAAGGGCAAGCGGCGGGCATCAAATCCTGGGGTCCTCACACCTTCAATTTCGGCGCTGCCGGCGGCACGGATTTGGGCACGGACATGCCCGCCTACGAGTCCTTCACGCTCGGTGGCCCGCTCCGGCTGTCGGGTTACCGCATCAACGAGTTCGCGGGCCGCCGCATGGAGTATGGCCGCGCGATGTATTACAACCGAACCTTGCCGCTGCCAGACCTATTGGGTTCGGGCGTATATGCGGGTGCATCGGTCGAGGCGGGACGTGTGTCGGACCGCCTCGACGGCCTGCCCACCGCGGGAACCATCTGGTCTGGCTCGGTGTTTTTGGCCGCCGAAACATTCGCCGGCCCGCTCTATTTCGGCATCGGAGCGGGCGAAGGGGGACGCTGGAGCCTCTATCTGCTCTTCGGCGCGCCTTAGAACCTGGTTTCAGATCTGCTACAAGGCCGTGATCCAGGTTCGAGCGGTGTTCGACCAATCGGCAGGGAGCGGATTGGCCCGGTCTAGATGCCGGCTCGAAGGGCGAACGGCAGGCCGCCCGAAGCAAATCCTCATGTATTTGTTGGTACATAGCCGTTTCTGCGTTCCGGCCACCGGTTGATAGCCGCTCGTTACGATTTGAAAACAGGTTTGTAGCTGCGGCCAGTCATGGTTCGCCGCAAGTCCGTGCGGCACCATCCACAGCTTCGATCCCAGCCTTGCCCGCCGTTCGGATAGCCGTCCTCAACGGCGACGAACTGAATCGAACTCGCGCAGGATTTTGGCAAAGGTTGGTGGATTGCTCGGCGTTCCGGTGCCCGTCGCGATGAAACGATTCGGCCGTGCCGGCAGCGTGGTCACGATTGATCGCAGTGGCTAATAACGATCTCGCTCCGCAAGTGTTTCGGGGAGGCTACTCGTCCGCGGTCGCGGTATCGACCGCGCGATTTCACCCCCGGCGGGTGCAATCTGCTAGTTTAATGATTCATCGCACCTCATCCCCAAGGAGATCAATCATGTCGAACGAGGGTTACCACGAACCGGTCGCGGAAATGTCCGACGAGACCCGCGATATGCATCGCGCGATCGTCTCGCTGATGGAGGAGTTGGAGGCGGTCGACTGGTACAACCAGCGTGTCGACGCCTGCAGGGATGAAGATCTAAAGGCGATCCTGGCGCACAACCGCGACGAGGAGAAGGAACACGCGGCCATGGTGCTGGAGTGGATCCGGCGCAAGGATTCAGTGTTTGACAAGGAGCTGAAGGACTATTTGTTCACCGATAAGTCGATTGCACACAAGTAGTCGCGGCTAAAGGCGCGGAGGGCGTCTTGCCCGGGTCTTCGATGTTGAGATCGCGCGACCGGTGCGTCGGTCTGTTTCACCTCGGTTCGTTCACCCTGTGCAAAGTCAAGGCGAGGCGTGGCGTCGATCAATCGAACGCGACGCGATGAGCCGACGCCGCTGGGTCGCTCGTCTCGCGCTGTTGGGAGGGCCGCTGCTCGCGTGGCTCGCCTTTCACGCATTGCCCGCGGATTACACCAATGCCGCCGGTGAGCCAGCGGCGTTTACCGCCGCTGGCCGCGCGACACTCGCGGTGTTGGTGTGGATGGCAGTGTGGTGGTTGACCGAGGCGATCGACGTGACCGCGACCGCCTTACTGCCGGCGGTCCTGTTCCCACTGCTCGGCATCGCGAGCATGAACGCGGCGACGGCGCCTTACGCCAACAGCGTTATTTTTCTTTTTCTTGGCGGTTTTCTGCTGGCGATGTCGATGCAGCGCTGGCGTCTCGATCGACGGATTGCGCTGTTGACCTTGCGGCTGACCGGGACCCGGCCGGATCGAATGATTGGCGGATTCATGCTTGCCACGGCGTGCTTGAGCGCGTTCGTCTCCAACACCGCGACCGTGGCGATGATGTTGCCGATCGCGGCGAGCGTCATCGCGCTGGTGGCCGCGCGCGAGGGCGCCGATACAGCGTCGCGTGAACGCGGAGCCTTTCCGCTCGCGTTGTTGCTAGGAGTCGCCTACGCGGCGTCGATCGGCGGCATCGCGACCATCATCGGCACACCGCCAAACGTTTATCTGGTCGGCTTCATACGTGACGGAATCGCCGAGCCGTTTCGGCGTGATATCGGATTCCTGGACTGGATGTTGATCGGCACCCCGTTGGCCGTGGCGTTTCTGCTGTTCGCCTGGGTGATGCTGACGCGCGTGCTGTATCCGGTTGGACGTATACCGATTCAAGGCGGTTCCCGCTTTCTGCGCGCGGCTCATGCCGAACTCGGCGCACCGTCGCGCGGCGAGATCACGACGCTCGTTGTATTTCTGCTGACGGCGACCGCCTGGATGATCCGCCCCTGGCTCAATACCTGGTCGTTGACCTGGGGCGGTGAGATCTGGCGCCCGCTGGGTGGACTCTCGGACCCCGGGATCGCGTTGCTCGGTGCGTTGGCGCTGTTCATTCTGCCGGCGAACGCGGCGGGCGAACGGGTAATGAACTGGCGCGCGACCCGCGACCTGCCCTGGGGGGTGTTGATCCTGTTCGGCGGTGGCTTGTCGCTGGCGGCGGCGGTGCAAGCCAACGGCGTCGCCGAATGGCTCGGCACGCATACGACCGCGCTCGCGGCCTGGCCACCTTGGCTGGTGATTCTGTTGGTTGTCGCCGCCGTGGTGTTTCTCACCGAGTTGACATCGAACACCGCGACCACCGCGACACTGGTGCCGATTCTGGCCGCCTTGGCGCCGGGCCTGGGTTTGCATCCCTATGCGTTGATCGTGCCGGCCGCGATCGGCGCCAGCTTCGCGTTCATGATGCCGGTCGCGACGCCGCCGAACGCGATCGTGTTCGGTACCGGGCATCTCACGATACCGCAGATGTGTCGGGCCGGCTGGTGGTTGAACATTGTCGGCATCGGCCTGATCATGCTCGTTTTATATGCGCTGATCGTGCCCGTGCTGGAATTCTCGGTGCGCGTGGAATAGCGATTGAACGCCCCGACCTGCAACCGTTTGACGGCAGGGTCTGGTGGCGGGCCAGCCGCCGGGACGCCAACGCTTGGCGTCCGGCGGGTTTCGTCTTCGACTGGATTACGTAAAGAGTGCTCCCGACATCCGCATGAACAACAACCTCGAACTCAATTTCGAAGGCGTTGAACGCCTGCCGTTGAAGACCTTCACCGAGAAGGCGTATCTCGATTACTCGATGTACGTGATCATGGATCGCGCGCTGCCACATATCGGCGACGGGCTGAAGCCGGTGCAGCGGCGCATCATCTATGCGATGTCGGAGCTGGGGTTGAACGCGACCGCCAAGCACAAGAAATCCGCCCGCACGGTGGGTGACGTGCTCGGCAAGTTTCACCCCCACGGCGATTCCGCGTGTTACGAGGCGATGGTGTTGATGGCGCAGCCGTTTTCCTATCGTTATCCGCTGGTCGACGGGCAGGGCAACTGGGGCTCGCCGGACGATCCGAAATCGTTCGCCGCGATGCGCTACACGGAATCGCGCCTCACGCCCTACGCCAAGGTGCTGTTGCAGGAACTCGGGCAAGGCACGGTGGATTGGGTTCCGAATTTTGACGGCACGCTTGACGAGCCGGCGTTGCTGCCGGCGCGCTTGCCGAACGTGTTGCTGAACGGCTCGACCGGGATCGCGGTCGGGATGGCGACGGATATTCCGCCGCACAATCTGCGCGAGGTCGCGGCCGCCTGCGTACACTTGCTGGATCAGCCCGACGCGACGCTCCAGGCACTCTGCGAGTATATCCACGGCCCCGACTATCCGACCGATGCCGAGATCATCACCCCGCGCGAGGAACTGCTCAAGCTCTACGAGAATGGCAACGGCTCGGTCAGGATGCGCGCGAAATGGGAGGTCGAGGATGGCGATATCGTCATCACCGCGCTGCCGCATCAAGTCTCCGGCAACAAGGTGCTGGAGCAGATCGCGCAGCAGATGAACGCGAAAAAGCTGCCGATGGTCGAGGATCTGCGCGACGAATCCGATCACGAACACCCGACCCGGCTGGTCATTGTGCCGCGTTCAAACCGCGTCGACCGCGACGAGTTGATGTCGCACCTGTTCGCGACCACCGAACTGGAGCGCAGCTACCGCGTCAACCTCAACATGCTCGGCATCAACGGCCGGCCCCAGGTGAAGGACCTGTTGTCGCTGTTGACCGAATGGCTGGTGTTTCGCACCCGGACCGTGCGGCGACGGCTCGAATGGCGGCTCGCCAAGGTGCGCGAGCGACTGCACCTGTTGCAGGGCCTGTTGATCGCCTACCTCAATCTCGACGAGGTGATCCGCATCATCCGCACCGAGGACGAACCCAAGTCCGCGTTGATGGCCCGCTTCGCGCTGAGCGAGGTGCAGGCTGATTACATCCTCGACACCCGCTTGCGCCAGTTGGCGCGACTCGAGGAAATGAAGATCCGTGGCGAGCAGGCCGAGCTCGAGCGCGAGCAAGCCGAACTTGAGGAAACGCTCGGCTCCGAACAACGGCTGAAGGCGCTGATCAAGCGCGAGATCCAGGCCGACGCCGAGACGTACGGTGACGCGCGTCGCTCACCGCTGGTCGCGCGCGTGCAGGCGCAAGCACTGGACGCGAACGCGATCACGCCGGCCGAGCCGATCACCGTCGTGCTGTCGCAAAAAGGTTGGATTCGCGCGGCGAAGGGGCACGAGGTCGACCCGCAGACCTTGACCTATAAATCCGGCGATGGCTTTCTCGCCGCTGCGCAAGGGCGCAGCAATCAGTTCGCGGTGTTTCTCGACTCCACCGGCCGCAGTTACAGCTTGCCCGCGCACGCACTGCCGTCGGCGCGCGGTCAGGGCGAGCCGTTGTCGGGTCGGGTCGATCCACCGCCGGGGGCGGATTTCGTCGCCGTGTTGCTCGGTAAACCCGAGGACCTGGTGTTGCTGGCAACCGATCATGGCTACGGTTTCATCTGCCGGCTTGAGGATATGTACAGCCGCAACAAGGCGGGCAAGGTGCTGATGACGCTTTCCGAAGGCGCGCGGATCCTGCCACCGCGATGGGTGCGCGAGCGCGCGTCGGAGCGGATTGCCGCAGTCACCAGCGATGGTTACCTGCTGGCGATCGCTCTCGACGAACTGCCGCAACTCCCGAAAGGCAAGGGCAACCGAATCATCGGTATACCGTCCGCGCGCCTCAAGAGCGGCGAGGAAAAGGTCGTCGACGTCGCCCTAGTCCCGCACGGCTCGACCTTGTTCGTTCAGGCCGGCAAACGGGTGCGCAATCTTGTCCCGGCGGAGCTCGCCGAATACGTCGGCGAGCGTGCCCAGCGTGGACGCAAGCTGCCGAAGGGATTCCAAAAAGTCGATGCCTTGCTGGTGGACGCATAATGGTGAATTGCATCGAGTGAACTTGTCGGCTTGGTTCGTAAGGCTCGTAAATATCGAACCTTGGCGCGGTCGAATATCGCTCAATCGGCCGCGCGCGACCTGCTAGTATCGCGGCCATGACGGTGGGGTGGGTTCGCGGTGCCTGCAACGAAAGTGTGTTAATACTTTGTTAATGTTACAAGCCGTACGCTGAGCGGCGATTGAAATCGGACTCGGTGACCCCATTTCCGCGAAGACGCAATCAACCTTTGAAATATGCGAGGAGCAAATGCTGAGAATCGGTCTTTTCCTTCTGACGAACGTGGCCATCATGGTGGTCATCAGTATCGTCTTCAAAGTGCTCGGTCTCGAGGGATTCCTGGACGCCAACGGCGTCGACTTGAATCTTCAGGCGGTGCTGGTCGGTTCGCTGGTCGTCGGTTTCATGGGTTCGTTCATCTCGCTGGCGATGTCCAAAAGCATGGCCAAGCGCTCGATGGGCGTGCAGGTGATCGATCAACCGACCAACTCGACCGAGCGCTGGCTGGTGGAAACGGTTCATCGTCAGGCGAAGCAGGCCAACATCGGCATGCCCGAGGTCGGCATTTTTGATTCGCACGCGCCCAATGCGTTCGCCACCGGCATGAATCGCAACGCCGCGCTGGTCGCGGTCAGCACCGGCCTGTTGCAGAACATGACGCAGGATGAGGTCGAGGCCGTGCTCGCGCACGAGGTCAGCCACGTCGCGAACGGCGACATGGTCACGATGACGCTGGTGCAAGGCGTGGTGAACACCTTTGTGTACTTCCTTGCGACCGTGATCGGCCACATCGTCGACCGCGTCGTGTTCAAGAACGAGAGCGGCCACGGCATCGCGTACTTCGTGACGCAGATCATCTCGCAGATCGTGCTGTCGTTCCTCGCGAGCATCATCGTGATGTGGTTCTCGCGCTGGCGTGAATTTCGTGCCGACGCGGGCGGCGCCAGTCTCGCCGGCCGCGAAAAGATGATCGCCGCGCTCGACCGCCTGCGCCGCGTGCACGAGCCCGCCGAGATGCCCGCCGAGATGGCCGCGTTCGGGATCAGCGATGGCTTCAAGAAAGCCGCGTCCAAGCTGTTCCTGACCCACCCGCCGCTCGAGGAGCGCATCGAAGCGCTGCGCTCGGCGCGGTAAGCGCGAACGCCGGTGTTTCCGGCACCGTGACGAAAAACCCCCGCGAGGGGGTTTTTCATTGGTGCGCTCGCGAATGAGCCTTGGCGGGCCGGGACCGCGGCATTGCCCGTGAATCGGGCATCTCACGTTGACAGCCGGTGTGGCCCAGCGATTTCCTGATCACTCCCCCGTGGGGCGGTACTCCAGCGTGCCATGCGATTAATGGCGTTGCGTCGGGGCGATACCTATCGATGGATGGCGCGCATATCATGCGCATATGGTCCGAATGGGAGCGCGTCAACTATGAACACCACCGACCGGTCACGGCCCAAACGGCCGGTGAATCTGTTGTTGAGTGAGGTGACGGTGCGCCAAGCCAGAGCCTATACCGATAACCTCTCCGCGACGGTCGATGCGCTGCTGGCCGATTATTTCGTGCACAGCCAGAAGACTGAGCAATCGCAACAGCAACGTGCCGATGCGGTCGCCGAGGCATGGAATCAGTTTCAGGCCGCGCATGGATCATTCGCCGATGATTATTCCCCGTTGTGATGGCGCGGTTCGACATTCACCGAAACACGGGAAAGCAACGCAAGGTCATCCCGTTTGTCGTTGTCGTCCAGTCCTCCGCTTACGAGACGTCGCGCCGCCGTGTCGTCGTGTCTCTGGTGAATCGTGATGCGATCACCCAGTTCACGCCCCTGCCCCCGTCTCCGCTCAATCCGTGCTTTACCATCGCGGAGGTCGAGGTCGTCCTGAATCCGCTGGAGATCGTATCGATACCCGTCGAGTCGCTGGGTGAGAGGATTGGGTCGCTGGTCGAGCGAAGTGACCAGGTGATCGCCGTGTTGGACAAATTATTCGCGCGTGCGCGGCGATAAGGGCGCATCGCTTCGTCCCGATCACGCCGAGCCCATTTGCACGAGCGCTTTACCGAGTCCCACAGGGCGGATACCTGCTTTTGTCTGACAATCAGTGCCCAAGACGACTGAACCCTGGTCGCGATGAATCACCGTAGGTTTGACCTACCGCGCCGCGGTTGCTGCAGCGTTGCTTTTTTACCGGCCGTGTTTCGCGGTTCCCACGGGTGAGGATTGTCAATCCGCGTCTCGACGTTTAACCACCCACTGGATCAGCGCCAAGACACCCTCCGCGCGCATGGCCGGCGGCGGGTGGCGACCCGCCTACCGCATTGAAAGTGCGGTTATAATCACTGTCCGCCAGCAATGGCGGCCCGAGTTCAACGATCACCATCCGCGAGGAAACACCCAAATGCAAGTCAAAGAAATCATGGTTCGCTCGGTCCGGTCCGTCACGCCGCAGTCCAAGGTGCTGGAGGTTGCCTCGATCATGTGCCTTTATCGGTACAGCGGTCTGCCGGTCGTCGACGGCGACAATAAGCTCATCGGCCTCATCGCCGAGAAGGATGTGTTGCACAGCCTGTTCCCCACAATGGAAAACCTGATGGAAGAGGGCATGGCCACGGTCGATCTCGACAAGGCGATGGGCCAATACCGGGGCGTGCTGAACAAACCGGTTTCGGAACTGATGAGCCGCAACCCCATCACCGTTAGCCCCGACATGCACATCCTGCGCGCGGCGACCGTGATGGTGCGCAACCGCTTTCGCCGCATCCCGGTGGCCGAAAACGGCAAACTCGTTGGCATGCTGAGCCTCGGCGACGTACACAAGGCGATTTTCCACGCCAATGTCGCGGGGACGCTGAGCGGGGTTTGACTGTCGGACCTCGCGTGAGGCGTGGTGGTCGGGCGCGACAGGGACAGGCTCACCGACTAAACGCGGCGATCGCGATTGTGGCCGTGTCCTGCCGCTGGAACGCTGTTCGTCGGGTTGGGGGCGCGATTGCGAGACAGGCTCCCGAGCTCCGCGCGGTTGATCGTCGAAAACGCGCGAGGCTAGGTCGCCCTCTCCCGGTTTATGACATACACCGGTCCGCATTCAATTGAGTGCCGTGATCCGCCAATGGCTGGGAAAGGCGTTAAATGACCAACGCTCCGGGGGCACTTGAGCGTTGTGAAATTGCTATCAACGTGCAGTGCCTTATCAGTCAAGGCGTGCGGCTTCCGCCGCTATGTGACCGGCAAAAGCAGCTACGAATGACTTGAAACCTGTCAAGGGCGAAAGTTGGGAATATTGTCCAGAGGCCGCTGCGTCCCGGTTTGCCGCGATCACAGTGGCCGCTGTATATAGCTGTTCCTGCACGAGTCGCTGACATAGCAAGTCGTATTTTTCAAGATAGGATGATCCCTTGAATTCATCGAGCACAGGAAAGTGGGGCGATGAATTCCGAACCGGGCTTCGCGATTTCGGTGCATCTTCCACCAATATCAACCAACCAATGAACGGGCGAGGCTGTTTCCCGAATGCGCCTTCGCGATAAGCAGTCCAAAAGTCATGTGCCGTTCCAATGGCTTCCTCGGTTCGGTTATTGAAGTTATTTCCAAACGATGGGCCGACTTGGCTTTTCAACTCGATGGCAGCGATCAACTGTCCCTTGTACATCACCAGAAGATCCCATAGCTTCGTTGGGCGGAAATATCCGGGCAAGGTCAACATTGCCTTGTTCCGGTGTATTTCGGCGTGAGCCAGTCCGTTGGCCTTGATGATGTCGAGGACCAAGGCTAAGAAGCCGTCCATGTTCTTGCCTGCGGTCACGCCCGCGCGTTCACCTTGGTCGGCCTTTCCCGATGTAACCTGTTTCTGTCTTGCTGCTTCGCGATTGCCCCAAAACGCCTTCACGGCTTCGCGGGCTTTCTGTTCGTAGTCGACGAGATCAAGCGCCATTTATTCTCCATTGCCTCCCAGGGCAGATCGCTCTTCGTGGCTCAGGCCGTAGAGCTGGAACACAGCCCGGTTACAGGCTTGCACGTCTCGCTTGATGGCAGCCGTGGCCAGTTCACGGCGTAGCGGTTCAGGCACGTCCGCCCAGCGCGGAAGGCGAATGCGGCGCAGATACTGCGCTTGGAAGCGCAGGAATCCGCCCCGCATTTTCGTTGAATAGGTCGCTACGAACAGGCGAGTGACAGCGGACAGCAACACCGCCTGTAAAGCACGCAAATCCCAATCATCTGACGTAACGTGGTAAAGGTTATGGTGGGGATAGAGTTCGCCACCTTCAAAAACGATATGTGCCTCGCCCTTGATGTCCGGGATCAGGAGCTTCGGCCGCGCGGCCAGCGCCGGGGTGATGCGGTCAATCGTGCGATACCAGTTGGCTGGCGCTTTCTGCGCACAGTGACGCCCGGCAATCACTTCTTTTCGCGCCTCAAGATAGCGCCGCAGACGCGGATACTCGTCAAGATCGACCAGCCCGCCGGAATCGGCAAAGGGATTGATGACACCCAAACCGCGCCACTTCACCTCGCCGGACATTATGTCTCTGGTGGTCACCAGTGGCAGCTTCCGGTCTGGCTCGACATCGAGCGCATCAAGGTCGCCGATGAACGCCTTGTCCGCACCGGTTGCGACACCAATCCCAACCTTGCACCCCACCTCTTCCAGCGCGGGGAAGCGGCTTTCCAGATGACGAATCAGCGCCATCTCGTCGGATGTCTCAAGAAGCCACGGCTCCGCGCCATTGGTGACTCGGGCAAGTTCGCGCACCGGGCCGGCTTCCCTTGGTAATGTCCGTGCACGAAGCAGCCCGGCTAGTGTGGTCAGCGTCGGCTGGTCAATGATCGGGCGGTGGGCAACGCGTGTTGCGTTTGGGGCTTCCCGGCTGATGATGGTAATCGCCGGATAGGCAATCACGTCGGAGTGGAAAGCCGGTGTATCCACCATGTCGACATAAACTTTTAGGTGAAACCGCTCGGCGATGTAGCTGCGCAACGGCCCACCATAGCGGTTCTTCATCCAGCGATCCGCGCAAATGAAGCCCAGACTGCCACCATCCGACAACACCGACAGCGACCGCTCGATGAATGGGATGTAGATGTCGGCTCGGTCGTACATCGTCTGATAGCGGCTGCGATACTCGGTCAGCAGCAGGGCCGGGATCAATTCCTGGCGAACATAGGGCGGATTGCCCACCACGAAATCGAATTCCGCTTCGATCGGCGCAAGCAGGAAATCTCCCTGGGACAGCCAGCGGCCAGCCAAGACCGTCGCGGTACTCGTTGCCATCCCTTCGTGCCTAAGAAGTGCAACGACGGTGGCGTAGGTGGTGCGGAAGGTATCGTGGTGAAGCTCAACCGCCCGGATTGCATCGCTCAGGTCGTCGAGTGCGAACCCGCTCGGTCTTGCCTCCCGCCAGGCAGTCAATAGACGCCCGATAATCGGTACCAAGAAGTCGCCACCTCCGAAAGACGGCTCTAATAGCCGCTTTTCGTGGAGCGGTCGATCGACGGTGTAGCCCGCGAGGTCGAGAATAAAATCAACGACTTCCCGACGCGTGAACACTGCTCCCCGAGAGTCCACCTCGGAATTCAACGCGAGTTGCTCGATCGCGGCCCGTAACTTCGTAGAGTAGTAGGTGGGACTGGTTAGTCCCAGTGTCATTTGCGTTGATTGCACGAGGTAACCCAATCATTTGAATGTGGTTGAAGCGCTGACCACTAAGCGTTTCCGCGCCGCGCGCGGCATGGAGAAAAAATGCCCGTTGGACCACGTCGGCTTACCGACGTTCGAATTCTCGGCCTAGGTTTGACAATTTTACCTTGAAACACAGACTTAAACCTCATCCTGGGCCAGTGCGAGCGTGCCGGAGCGGGAAAAGCGAAAAGGTTGAATCGATGTGAAGTTTTCCGGGACTGGAACGCAAGATCATCGGTATCCAGAAACCGATTCGTCGCTCTCCACCGCCCACCTGATCAGCGTGGCGACACCGGCGTCACGCACATCCGCGGCCGGCGCGAGCCCGAGATACCCCAACGCGGTGACGAGGTTTTCCGCTGCGCGGGCGTCGTCGAGCGCGGGGGCGAAGGTCTGTTTGCTGAGTTTTTCGCCACGCGCGTTGGTGACGATCGGTAGGTGGGTGTAGCGCGGGGTGGGGTGGCCGAGTAGGCGTTGCAGGTGGATTTGGCGGGGGGTGTTGTCGAGCAGGTCGGCGCCGCGGACGATGTCGGTGACGGCTTGGTGGGCGTCGTCGACGACGACGGCGAGTTGGTAGCCGAATAGGCCGTCGGCGCGTTGTAGTACGAAGTCGCCGAGCTCGGAGGCGAGGCGTTGACTCACGGTGCCGCACAGGCGGTCAGCGAACTGGATCGGGGTGTCGTCGGTGCGCAGGCGTAGGGCGTGCGGGCCGCGAACGGCGTCGAAACGCCGGCCGCGGCAGGTGCCGGGGTAGATGCGGCCGAGTGGGCCGAGTGGCGCGCTGTCTTCGAGCATCTTGCGGGTGCAGGTGCAGGGGTAGAGCAGGCCGTCGGCGCGCAGTCGATCGAGGGCGTGGAGGTAGGCGTCGGTGCGGGTGCTTTGGCGCAGCACCGCGCCGTCCCATTCGAGTCCGTGCCGTTCGAGGGTGCGCAGGATCGCGTCGGTGGCGCCGGGCATTTCGCGCGGCGGATCGAGATCCTCGATGCGTACGTACCAGCGTCCGCCGTGTCGCCGCGCATCGAGAAAACTGCCCAGCGCCGCGACCAGTGAGCCAAGGTGCAACGGTCCGGTGGGCGAGGGCGCGAAACGGCCCACGTAAGGTGTGCCAGTCGATCCAACCCGATCCATCATATAAGGATCCCGAGTGCTTTCCGCTCCGCTTCGCGTGCGCGGACTAATACTGTTTCGATGCTTTCCCCCGCCCGGAGATCCGTAGGGGTTGGGGAGAAGTTGTTTTTAATCAGCAGGTCATGCCCCCAGTCCAAGCGTTCTGCCGCAGCCATACCATCGGTAAACCGCTAGTCGGCACTTCTCGATTGCCGCGTCGCGCACCTGGATTCGCCTTATCCACCGAAATTCGCATTGGCCGTGCGATCGCGCTTGAACCATGACCGGCGCGTGGGCCGGCGCTGGTTGAGGTAGCTGCGCGGCATGAACAGGCGGTACAGGATCGGCACGATGAACAGTGTCAGTACGGTCGAGACCGCGAGGCCCCAGACGATCGCAGTGGCAACCGGACCCCACAGCAGCGATTTGCCGCCGAGCCCGGTGGCGAGCGCGAACAAGCCGGCGATAGTGGTGGTGGCGGTGATCAGGATCGGCACGATGCGCCGTCGCGCGGCGTAGAGGATGGCGTGCAGCACCGACATGCCGCCGCGCAGGCGGTCGTTGGCGGCGTGGATCAGCACGATCGCGGCGTTGACCGCGATGCCGGTGAGCGCGACGACGCCATACATGGTGAACAGCGACAACGGGTTGGCGGTGACCAGCAGACCGATCACCACGCCGACGAACGCCATCGGCACCGTGATCAGGATCATCAGCGGCTGGATGTAGCTGCGAAACTGGGTGCCGACGATCGCGTACATTAGCAGTACGCCGAACAACATCAGCTTGCCGATCGAGCCAAGGCTTTCCTCGATATCGTCGAGTTCGCCCGAAAAATCGAGTTGGATACTCGGAAACCGCGCGCCGAGCGTGCGCCACTCGTCCTGGATGTGGCGGTTGGCGGTCACGGTGTCGGTCTGCGATTTGTCGATGTCGGCCTCGACCGTGATCGTGCGCAGGAAGTTGTAATGGCGAACATTGCCGAGCCCCGGTTGGTTGACCGCGTGCACCAGTTCCCCGAGCGGCACGCTGCCACCGGTGGGGAGCGGCAGGCGCCGATCGAGTACGGCGCCCGCGCTGGTTTGGCGTGACCGTTGCGCGCGCACGCGGACTTCAACCTTTTCGCCCGCGTCCTGCAACGAGGTGATGATCTCGCCGTCGACCCACAGCCGGATCGCCCGCAAGACGTCCTGCGGACTGAGCCCGGCGCGGCGCACCGCGTCGGAATCAAGTCGCAGGACCATTTCGTCGAGGCCCGGACTGTCGTCGTCGCTGATATCCGAGGCCCAGCCGGTACCCGCCAGCAGGGTCTTGAGCGCGGAGGCCGCGGCGCGGATCTCCTCGAGTTCGCTGCCGCGCACCTTGACGCTGATTGGCTTCGCGGTCGGGGGACCGCCGGCGATCCGCAAGAACCAGATCTTTACCGGACCGAGCACGTTGGTCACGTCCCCGCGCATCGCATCGATCAGCTCGTCGACTTCGCGCATGCCGTTCGTGTGCGGGTTGAGCGCGACCAGTACCTGACCGTAATGGCCGCCACGGAACGGCGCCGTTTCGGTCATCATCGTCCCGCTGTAAGCGACCGCGCTGCGCAGATCGCGCGGTTCGAGGTGGCGGCGAGCATGCGCTTCGATTTCGAGTACTTTGTCGAGGGTGACTTCAAGCGGCGTGCCGTTGGCCATTTCGACGTTAATATAAAAAAGCCTGAGCGGATCGCTGGCGAAGAAATCCGTCTTGACCAACAGGCGTTTGACCGCCGGATCGTTCAATAGCGCCGGATTCACCTGACCGGCGAACGCTGACACCAGCGCCAGTGCGAAGAGAAGAAGGAACCCGCCGAGCCACAACCGCGGCCAGCGCATCGCGCGGATCAAGGCGCGCGTGTAGCGCACCCGCAACAGATGCAGCCACCGCGCGCGGAGCCTTTGCACGCGCGAGGGGCGATCGAATCCGATCCGGGCTGAAACCACATGGATCGGCAGCATCCAGTAGGCCTCAATCAGGCTGATCGTGAGCGCAATCGTGACCACCAGCGGGATGACCAGCATGAACTTGCCGAGAATGCCCGGCAGCAGCATCAGCGGCAGAAACGCGGCGATGGTCGTCAACACCGAGGCCGTCACCGGTGACGCGACCTCGCGCAGGGTGTCCAGCGCCGCCTGCATGCCTTGCCAGCCGCGTTGCAGGCGATAGAACATGCCCTCGGCTATCACCACGGTGTCGTCCACCAGCATGCCGAGGCTGATCACCACCCCGAGCAACACCATCACATTGAGCGTTTGTCCCAGCGCGGCGAGCGCCCAGAACGTTCCCGCGAGGATGAACGGAATCCCGATCGAAACCAGCGCCGCGATGCGAAAGCCGAGAAACGCCCAGGTCACCAGCAGTACGAGCAGCAAGCCGTAGGCCGCGTTGGTCTGCATGATTCGCAGTGCGTTGCGGGTGATTTCGGTTTGATCGTCGGCGAGGACCAGACGCACCCCGGCGCTCGCAACGTACTGATTTCGTTCATCCACGTAGCGTTGCAGGGCGTCGACCAGTTTCAGCGTATTGGCGGAGGCTTGTTTGGTCACGGCGAGCATCACTGCCGGCTGCCCCTCGTAGCGCACCAGGTTTTGCGGCCGCTCCCGCGAGCGAATGACCCTAGCCACGTCGCCGAGCCGAATCTCACCCGGCGCGCCGACGATCGGCAAGTCGGCCAGGTAGGTGGGATCGGCGCGACTGCCGGCCACGCGCACCACCCAGTCGCGAGCCTCGACGTCGACCGTCCCCGCCGACAGGTCGCGATAGTAGAGCGCGACGGTGTCGGCCAGCGCGGTCGGCGCGAGCCCGAGCTGTTCGAGTGCCCCTGGGTCGAAGTTCACCTGAAGTTCCGGGTTGTGAACCGCCGTGCCGATGATGCGGTCGACGCCCTTGATCCGCTCCAGATCCTTTTGCACCAACTCGGCCTGTTTACGCAGGTTTTCGTCGTCGGCCGGGCCGGTCACCACGATCGTCGCGGACGGGAAGGCGTTGGCCGTCGTGATCTCGAAAATAAATGGCGATTCTGCCTCGTCGGGCAGCTCGCGCTCCTTGTTCTGGATCTCGCGCCGGAGGTCGTTCACCCGTTTGTCGAAGACCCGTTCGGGGATGTCATTGAACCGCACCAGAATGCTCGAGATGCTCTCGCGGCTGGTCGAGGACACGAACTTGATATCCGAGACGCTTCGAATCGCATCCTCGAGCACATCGGTCACGCGCTTTTCGACGTCCTCGGCGGCCATGCCCGGAACCACCGTCGTGATGTCGATCCAGTTGAAATTGATGGTCGGATCCTGTTCGCGTGGCAATTGCGCGTAGGACAGGAACCCGATCAGCAGCACCAGCACGAAGGTGAGGTTCGCGAGGACGTGGTTTTCGAACAGCTTGGTCAGCATCGTTCAGTCGGACAGTTCGTGGTGGATTTGAGGCCGAATCGCGCCCCGCGCGGCACGTGAACGCGGGGGTGGTTCAGCGGATCTCGACCGCGTCTCCATCTTTCAGGCCGAAACGATTGTCGACGATGATCCGGGTGTTCGCTGGCAGTTCGCCGATGGGCGCGGGGTGACCGAGTTCGGCGTTCGGCAACGCGATAAACCGGGCGTGGTCACCGGGCTCCGCGATCAGCACGCCGACCGTGCCATCGCGTTGCGTCAGCAGATCGGCTGGCAGGTGCGGCCGGTTCGAGCGCCAAGTGACGCGGCCAGCGGTGCCCGAGGCGGCATGGCCATGGGAGAATCGCAGTCGAACTTCACGGGTACGCGCCCCGGATTCGATCCAGGGGGCGATCGTTCGGACGGTCACCGGAAGGGTTTCGCCCGCGTGCTCGAAACGAATTTCGCGCGCCGCGGTGAGTCCATCGACTCGCGCTGCCGGCACCTGCGCGGAGACCTCGAGTTGTTGCGTATCGAGCAGTTCCAACAGCGGCGTTCCGGGTGTCGCGAGCTGACCTTCGCCGGCGAGTCGGGCGTGAACCGCGCCAGCGAAGGGCGCCTTGATGACGCAACGTTCGACCTGCAAGCGGGCTTGTTGTTGTGCGACGCGCGCCTGGGCAAGTTCAGCCTCGGCTTGATTGACCGCTTGCTCGGCGATATTGCTGCTCTGCTTCAAGGATTGTGCGCGACGCGATTCTTTCTCGGCGAGCGTCGCGCGCACCGACGCGCTTTGCACCGCGAGTTCGTGGTCGCGGCAGTCCAGCCGCGCGAGGGTTTGGCCCGGTTTCACAACATCGCCGACCTGACCCGCGATCATCTCGATCGTTGCCGTGATCTGCGCGCTCAGCGTGCTGAGATTCAGGCTGGTGACCGTGGCCGGGACTGAGCTTTCCGGTAGAAATGTCAGGGTGTCCAGCGGTTTGGCGGTGACCTGCACGGGACTGGCGTGGAGTGTCGCGGTAATCGCGCTCAGACAGAGCGTCCCGATCAAAGCCGGCAAATATCGACTCGCGCGCATGCGGTGGTTCCAGAAGTGCGACGCGACGAAGCCTAGCAGAGGTAGCGAAAATCCGCGCGGGTTCCGCGACCACGGACACGAAGTGCCACGAGGGGTTGCCTTGCCAGCCAAGCGGCGTGGCGTATGACATAAATCAAGCTTGTCGGAGAATTCCTACCCGCCGGCGGGGCAAATGAGTAGCGGGTCACATTTCGTGTTGGGGGGATTCCCTAGAATACCGAGAGGCCGAAACGACGGGCTATGAGTGGTCTAGTCGGTGTGAAGAAACGGGTAGTCATACAATCTAATCATGCGATGAATTCCTATGCGTTGGCGACGGTCGGGTTGGATGCCGCGACGCTTACCTTGCAGCAGGTTGTGCTGGAACTGGCTTGCGGAACCGAGCTCTCGGATTGGCGTACCGTCGGGTCGCCGACGGACGCCGATGCGTTGCTGATCGATGTCGAGAGTGCGGCCGGTGATGCGTTTTGGGCCGCGGTAAAACCGTCGGCGGATACCGACTTGCCGGTTGTGCTGCTGACCCGTAATGAACCCGATGCCCACTCGCCGGCGCGCCAAATTCGTCTACCTTCGAGCTATCCCGCGCTGGTGGGTGCGCTCAGAAGCGTCGAACGATCGTTGCGACACGCGCACCGGCGCGGCCAAGCATGGCGATTTTCTGAGTCTGGTCTGCGTCCAGAGGCACCCGCCGCGTCGCCGGGCGTGCCCGAAGTCACGCAGCCGACCGACGTGATGCCGGCGCCTGTCGCGGCGGTTAGTTTCGTCGATGCGATACCAGCGTCTGTCCTGGCGGCTGAACCCCTTGGTGCGATAGCGCCTGCCGTGGCCGCCGAACCGATCGGGGCGGCCGAGACCCAGTGCTCCGAGGTGGATCCGATCGATGCGGTGCCAATGCCAGTTGCGATCGCGGTCGACGCGGCGCCAACGCCTGCCGCGCTCGAATCGTCGGTTGAGCAACCTCGTGCCGATGAATCGGAGGCGCGAAGCGGAGTCGAATTGCCTGCTTCGACCCGGGATCTCGATCCGCATCCGACGGGCGAAATCATCGCGCAACTCATCAGCGACTTTTACCGACCCGATCCGGAACGTGCCGCTTTGAAAGCCCCGATGCGTGCGGTGGGTACGCAAGGTGGCGGGTTATCCGTGTCCGCCATCGCGCGGCGCGAGGCCGCACCGGCGACCGGTCCGACTTCGACCATGGTCCCGGCGTTGGCCGGAGCGGTGGGGCCTGCGGCTGCGTTCGAGCTGACCGAGCCGGCACGGCAGCGTGAGCCGGAGCGGGTAGCGGCTGAAGCGACCCTTGCCGGCGGGCGCGATATCGTGGATAGGACGCGTGTATCGCCCGCGTCACCGCCAGTCGCGGCGCGGGTCGATGATCCGCGCGCCACGGTCGTGTCGATCGATGGTTTCAGTCGTGGCCACGACGCACCGGTGGGTATGCGCGCCGCGGGGCAACCGCCGGTGCTGCAGATTCGGGCGCAGGTGTCGCTACCCTCGCCGAACCCGATCCGCGCATTGGCGAGGCCTGCACGGTTGTTCCGACCCCAGGTTCGGCTGCTTGGGCTGGTGCGGGCACTCGTCGCCCAAGGTCATGCAACGGAGGTCATTTCGGAAGACTATCCGCCGATCCAGATTCTGCCGATCACCGGAACATTTATATATCCGGCAGCGTTGGACGCGTTTCCCGACCTCTATAAAGTGCCGGTTTGGCGCTTTCAAACGCGGGATATCGCCGACGGCCAGCTGTTGGAGGGCGTTACACCGCGTCCGTTGTGGCAGCTGTTTTACTGCGCGGCACTATATGGCTCGAAGGGCCGATTGTGTCAGTACGCGGATCCGGAAGGTCTGATTCGCTTGCGGAAAGCGCCGGATTTTTCCAGCGTGCCGCACACACCGGATCACCTGCGGCTGGCCGCGTTCATGACGGCGCGGGCGGCCGATCTCGAAGCGATCGCGACCGAGACCGGGGTGGACTATGCGACCCTGATCAGTTTTCACAATGCCTGTTGCGAACTGCAGCTGATTCAGCTCGCGGAACCGAGCAAGGCGCATCGATCGCCCGACGCGCCCGAGTATTGTCCCTACGGCGCGTGCCCCAAGCGGGCGCGGCGAAGGTCCGGCTTTTTCGAACGGTTGCGCGCGACCCTCCAACGTCTGGTCGCGACGCAGAATTCAAGCTGAGCAACACCGAAACGCCACCTTGAGTGGCGTGGATCTCGACCCGAAACCACCCAAGCAGGATAAGTCCATGAGCAAGAACGACGAACTGAAGCGTATCCACACCGAGCTGCGCGAAAATGTCCCGGATATTTCCGGAGTCATGATCGCGAGCAACGAAGGACTCTCGATTTCAACCGACTTTCCCGAGGAAGAGGCGGTGCGCGTGGCGGCGGTCAGTGCCGCGGCCTCGGGCCTCGGCGGGCGTATCGCGTCGAACGCGGCGCTGGGCGAAACGCAAGAGGTGATGGTCAAGGGCCGCGATGGTCTGATGTTGATTTATCTGGCAGGGCCGCGCGGTGTGCTGGCGGTGCGGGCTTCGGCGCGGGGCAACCTGGGTCTGGTCAGGCTCGAGGCGAGCGCCGCGGCCGCCGAGGTCACTCGTATTCTGAATATGTAACTTGCCTGGTAGGGGCCGATCGCATGACTGATCATTTAACCGCCGAGATTCTCGACCAGATTCCCGATTCCGTGCGTTTCAATCAAGAAGACGCAGAAGTTCTCATCCGGAACAAGGCGATCCTACTGACCTGGGAGGATGGGCTGGTTCAGGGCTTTTACGATCACCTGTTCCAGCATCCCACGACGCGACTGGTATTCAACGATGACGAGCGTCCGCAACGCGAACAGACGCTGCGGGATTGGTACCAGCGCACGCTGTCGGGTCCGTTCGATTTGCGTTACTGGCAGTGGCAGACCTACGTCGGGTTGGTGCATATCAAGCGTCGCGTCAATAACGCGATGGTTGCCGGCATGTGGGGCTGGATCCAGACCTACCTTGGCAAGCGCGCGCTAGAATCATTCCCGGCCGACGAGGCCTTGAAGCTGATCAAGGCCGTGCACGCACTACAGGCGGTGGTGCTGGCGCTGATCGCGGAGAGCTATCAACGCAATATGTTCACCGCGGTCGACAAGGCGGCGGGTCTCAACGAGATTCTGCTGTATCGCTTGGTGAGCCTGGAGATCGACGACATGCTCTCGGCGGCACGTTAGCGGTCGGAGCGGGTATGGATAGAGACGCGGTGTTCGAACTGGTGACCGGCGAACCGGCCTCGGACGGTCCGCTCGGCGCGGCCGAAGGGTTTTGGATCGAGCGTGCGCTGTTGCCGGTGAATCGGAACATCTTGCCCGATCCGGAACGCTCGGGAGCCTGGACCGACCAGGCCGATCTGCTCGAGCGCAAGATCTGCCGTAACCCTCGTGATCTGCTGAGTCACGCGCAACGCGTCGCGTTACACTTCGCCCGGAGTGACGCGGAGCGCTGTTTTCACGCGCTGGTCGATCTGAATATCGCGCTCGGCGCTCAGGGTCGGGCGTTGCGGGTCAACCTGCTGGAACAGACCCTGAGTCTGTTGCCGAAGGACCAGTTCGAATGGCTGCTGCAACGTCTCGATAGCGGCGTTGATCCCCATGAGGTGGCGCCGCAAATGCAGGGCGTATTGCTGTCGCGACCGGTCGCGGGCGTAACCGCGATCGTCGCGGTCGACAATGATGAAACCAACAATCAAGACGCCGTGAAACAGGCCTGGGCGTGGATTGAACAAGGTCGTATCGACGACGCCCGCTTGCTGCTCGAGCGCGCGCTTGACGACGATCCGGGCGATCCGATGGTTTGCATGGAGTTGCTGGCCTTGTATCGACGGCACGATCTGGCGGACGCGTTTGCCGCGACCTATGCGCGGCTGTCGGGTCGCCGGCTGGCGTTGCTGGAACTTTGGGACAAGTTGCATGCGCGCTTTAAGCTTCTGGCATCGGCATTCGTCTGAGTAGCGATGTCGGCTTATAAACTCATCGATCAGTTTTTTTTGCAGCCGACCAGTGCCGGGGCGTTTTACGCGGTGACCGGCGATGAGCCCGAGCCGCTGCGCCGGTTGCTGCTCGCGCTGTTGGCCGAGGCGGCGACGCCGCGGGTGGATCTCCCCAAGCTGTGCTATTGGTTGGGCGTGGCCGACGACCAACAGGCGCTGCATCTGCTGCACCAGGCCCAGACCTTGGCCTGGGTGCAGGGCTATCGCGAGCCGCGCAACATCGTCGAAGCCGGCATTGGCCGGCAGTTGCAGGATCCGCTACGCCGACTGAGTTCGGTCGGCAAGGCGTTGCTCGTGGACGGCAATGGTTTTCCGTTGGCGCGGCATGGACTGGATGACGCGACCGTCGATGCGCTTTCGGCGCTCAGCGCGGACCTCGCCGCGGTGCAGACGCGCCACGCCGCGCGCCTCAAACAATGTCTGAAGATGCCGACCCAGGGTTGGGGTGCGCTCGATGCATTCGGCTCCAGTCGCATCGCGGTGTGGCCGCTGTTCGTCGGCGCCCGGCGTTTACTATTGGTGGTGCTGGGCGAGCCGCGCCTGAGCCAACCGGAATTCATCACGCTGGTTTGGATGCTGATCAATCGCTATGGCAGCAAGCTGAACGGCGGCGCTTCCGACACCGGCTTGAACCACCCAAGCGGATTAACGGGGTTTTGACGAACCTCGCGAAAGCATCCGGCGGTCGCATTTGCAGTGTCTATGTCGGCCAATGCGCTCAAAACACCGTCATCAGCATTTTCAACGACAACAAAGCCAGCACCCCGGCAAAAACACGTTTCAGTGTGCGCACCGGTAGTCGATGCGCCAGACGCGCGCCCAACGGCGCGGTGACGCTGCTGGTCAACACGATCGGCAACAATGCCGGCAGATAGACGTAACCGACCGTCCAGGCAGGCAATTCGCTCACGCCCCAACCATTGATCACGTACCCCAGCGCGCCAGCGACCGCGATCGGCAGTCCGATGGCCGCAGAGGTGCCGATGGCCTGTCGCAGTCCGACGTTACACCAAGTCATGAACGGCACCGACAGCGTTCCGCCGCCGATAGCCACCAGGGCCGACACTCCGCCAATACCGAGTCCGACGGTGTTCATCCCGACCCAGCCGGGCAGTTCGCGCGAAGGCTTGGGTTTGATGTCGAGTAGCATCTGTGCCGAGACGTAGGCCATGAATCCCGCGAAAAAAATCGCGAGCGTGCCCGTGGACGCCTGGGCGGCGACGAACGTTCCGGCGAAGGTACCGAGCAACACGCCGGGGGTGATGCGTTTGACGACCGGCCACAACACCGCACCGTGCGCGTGGTGCGCGCGCAGGCTCGCAATCGCGGTGATCACGATCGCGGCCATCGACGTGCCGAGCGCGAGGTGGACCAGATGCGTCTCTGAAAACGCCTGCCACGCGAAGACAGTGGTCAGCATGGGCACCATGACGCCGCCACCGCCGATCCCGAGCAAGCCCGCGAAAAAACCCACGAAGCAGCCTAATACCAAGTAGGTCGCCACCCATTCAATCGCCATGAAAATCTCTGATAGGGTTGTAAAAAAGCGTTTGTACCGGCTGCTTGTATCGTCGCTGCCGGTAATTCTAAAGTCGATGCCGAGTGGCACGGTGAGCTCCCGCCGAACCGACTACAATCAGGCAACGGATCGGCGGGCGGGCTATACTGCGCCGCCCGCGGCCTCGCTCAACCTGATTGCACGACGCACCGATGAAACAGCATTTCGACCACCATTGGCTGATTACATTGCCGGACGACTGGATAGCCGAGGACGAGGACGGCTGTGTCGCGCTGTATCACCCCGATGGCGCGGGCATGCTCGAAATCAGTGCCGATCCGCAAGCGCACAGCATCGCGAACGAGGATTTGCACGCACTCGCGGCCGAGCATCTCGACGCCGGTGCCCGTGTCGAAGCGACTCGGGCGGGCGAATTCGACGGCATCGAACTGAGCTACGACGACGCCGAAGGCAATTATTGGCGTGAATGGTACCTGAAATGCGACAACCTACTGCTTTTCGTCACCTACAATTGTGACACCGGCGACGAGGAACGGGAGGAAGGTTTGCTGGAGGTCATTTTGGCGACGCTCAGGCGCAAGCGCGACCCGGCGCCGGGTTGATCGGCGTTGCGCGTGGCGCGCCGCCACGCCCGGTGGTGGCCATGTTTTTCGTGACGATTTAAGTGGTATGTTCGAACGAGAAGATCTGCCTCGACATATTCAGAACCGACTGCGCGATGATGCGCCCGCGGTGGACGTGGAGCTGTTTCCGCCGGGATTTTTCGCGCAACCGCCGCGCGAGGCCGCGGTGCTGATTCCGCTGCTCAAACAGGCGGACGGTTGGCATCTCGTGTTCATCCGCCGTGCCTGCAACGTGAATGACCGCCATAGCGGCGAAGTCGCGTTTCCCGGTGGGCGCGTCGACGCCATCGACAGCAATCACGAGGCGGCGGCATTACGCGAAGCCGCCGAGGAGATCGGTTTGGCACCGGAAAACGTAACGGTGTTGGGCCGTTTCGGTGCCTACCGAACCGCCAGCAATTACCGCGTGACGCCGGTAGTCGGACAGGTTCGCCGCGCCTTCGCGCCGGTGCCCGATCCCACCGAAGTCGAGCGCGTGTTCTCGATCCCATTGGTGTGGCTGGCCGACCCAGGCAACCTCGAACAGCGTTCGCGGCGGTTGCCGGAGTGTGATACCGAAATTCCGGTGCTATTTTTTCGTCCCTACCAGGGCGAACAGGTCTGGGGCGTTACCGCGCGACTGGTGCAGGGATTCGTCGCGCGTGTGATCGGCCGCGCCGATCGCTGACCGGCACGCCCGCGCGTCGTTACTTCTTGCGGCATTCGGACGCGGTATCGATCAACCAGCGGCCGGTTGTCGCGTCGTCGCCATAGCCCATATACATCTGGCGGCACATGAAGAACGCCGGGACTTCGCTCGGTCGCTCACCCATGGCCGCCGCCATCCGGGCGAACTCCTCGCGGTTTTTCTGATTGCCATCGATTTCAAGGTACCGCACGCGCAGCCAGGGGTTGCGGCCTTCCTCGCGCTTCAGGAAGGCGCTCGCCCGGGCGCAATGGGGGCAGGTTGAACTCGTATAGAAATAAAGGTTGACGCGATTATCCTTGTCGTTCCAGCGAATGCTGTCGACTCCGGGGGCGTTGGCAAGGATGGTCGCCGATGGCAGCGCGACGGAAAAAACCAGCAAGATGGAAAGCATGAGTTTCATGAAGTATCTGTTCCTCTGGATGGTCTGGATCGGTGATGTGCAATGGTGATCGGCGCAGGTCGCGTCCGAGTCGGGCACCGCAGCGAAGTCTAGCAGGGCATCGCGCGATGTAGACGATCGACCCAAGCGGCGGTGGCGCCTATCAACAAAGTTTACAATTTCGTCGGTCGCGGAGGTTGCGCCGCCGGCGGGGCGATCAATTCGGACGTGAACGGACATCGTGTCGCACGCATTCGAGGTGGACCGCTGCCGTTGCCCGCGCGGCTTGACCTGACAGCTATCGCGACGTGTCCTCGACGCTTTCCCGGTGATCAGCGCGCCGGACGAAACACGACATGGTGGCGAAAGCGCTTCGGGGCGTGCGAGACGATCGCCGAGAGCACGATCAACACCCAAAACAACGTCAATCCGAGATTCGGTGCGACGATCAGCCCGGCCGTGAGCGCCAGTTTCACCAGCACCGCGAGTCCCGCGACCTGACGCACATGGGCGCGGTCGTGATAGAGATCAATCGCGAACATCGCCAGCCCGCTCGACAAGATCGCGCCCGCGAGCCCAGCCGGCGGCCAAAGCGGGGGAGAGACCGCGCCGAGCAGGTGCGCGCCAAGGCCGACCACCGCGATGATATGCACGGTGCGCAACAGCACGATGATCCAGCGTCCCGAGGCGGGTACGTGAGGATGCGCGGCACGGTGCGAGGAGGCAGGCATTGATGAACTTGGAATCGGTCGCAATTACTGGGAATCACCAAGGTAGCACGCGCCGGCTGGGGCGACCATCGCCATGCCGCGGCCGGTTGTCAGCCGCCGGAACGACGGCACTCGGTGCGGGTCGAGATCGCTTGCCTTGACGTTACGCGCGCGTCCCGACATTGTCAGAACCGTCTCGAGCCTCTAAATTCCGCGGATGGCCTGCGAAAACCCCGACCGATCCTATTATCTCGACGCGCTGGGCATCACCGAGTGGGTGCTGCGACGGAGCGAGGCGAGCCTGTCGGCCGAAGTCGCGCCGCCGGTCGAGGCCTCGATCGTTGTCCCGCACGCATCGTTGCCGCCGGAGGTCGCAGCCGAGCCGATGGCGCGGCGCGCACCGGACGCGCCGGACACGCCCGTCGCGGATCAGGATTGGTCGGCGCTGGAAGCCACGGTCAAGGACTGTCAACGCTGCGAACTGAGTCGCGGGCGCACGCAAACCGTGTTCGGCGTCGGCAATCGCGCCGCGCGTTGCATGGTCATCGGCGAGGCACCTGGCGAACAGGAGGATTTGCAGGGCGAGCCCTTCGTGGGCCGCGCCGGCTTGCTGTTGAACAACATGTTGCTCGCGATTGGATTGCCGCGCGCCGAGGTCTATATCGCGAACATCCTGAAATGCCGGCCGCCGGGCAATCGCGATCCGCGTCCCGAGGAAGCGGCCGCCTGCCAGCCGTACCTGTTCCGCCAAATCGAATTGATTCGTCCGCGGCTCTTGTTGCTGGTCGGTCGAATCGCCGCGCAACATCTACTGCGCACCGATACTCCGATTGGGCGTCTGCGCGGCAAGGTGCACCGCCTGCCGGGCACCGACTTGCCGCTCGTGGTCACCTACCATCCAGCCTATCTGCTGCGTCGACCAGACGAGAAACGCAAGGCCTGGGACGATCTGAAACTCGCGCGGGAGGTGTTGCGCAATGGCGGCGGTACTTAAACTGGAACCGGTCAAGATTCGTTCGATGGCGCGGGACGATGTCGCGCCGGTGGCTGCGATCGAGCGCGCCGCATACGCGTTTCCGTGGACGCAGGGCATTTTCGAAGACTGCCTGCGGGTGGGTTACCCCAGCTGGGTTTGCGAGAATGGTCACGGTATTCGTGGCTATGCGCTGATGTCGGTCGGTGCCGGCGAATCGCACCTGTTGAATCTGTGCGTTCATCCGCGGCAGCAACGGCTGGGGCTGGGCGCGTTGATGCTGGAGCATGTGCTGACGCACGCTCAGGTGCTGGGGGCGCAGATGCTGTTTCTGGAGGTGCGTCCATCGAACCACGCGGCCCAGAATCTCTACCTGCGCTATGGCTTCAACGAAATCGGCCGGCGGCGGAATTACTATCCGGCGGTGAATGGCCGTGAGGACGCGTTGGTCATGGCCAAGCAACTCGATTTGGATGCGCAGTTTCTGTAGCCAAAAAAAAAGGGCGAGCCAGCATGCGGCTCGCCCCCCTGCATAGCAAGCGGCGTGGCCCGAATTAGGCGCGGCCCATCACCGAGAAGCTCTTGATGAACGGGCCTGCCATGCGCGGATCCTTCAGCATCGCGCCGTAGTCACCGACTTTGAATTTAATCTTGCCGGTGGTGAAGGCCAGGCCGAGGCCAGTCATGCCCGGTGGGCTCTTCATCCATTTTTCCCATTGCTCGGGCTTTGCGCGCAGATCCCAGTTCAGCTCCTGTCCGGTATAGGCGCCGGCGGATACCGCCTTGCCGTTTTGTACGTCGAGGACGCCGCGCGGTTGGGCATCGTCCGGGAAACCATAACCAATCACGGAGTTGAAGCTGATTTTCGCCAACGCGTCCGACAGTTCAGGCTCGCCATTCCATGCGTTCAAAAAGCTTTGCATCCAATCCGCGGAAAATAGTTCGGCCATCTTATTGATCTCCTTTAGTTGTGTGGATGTGAGGTTCTTCGGCGCTATGATTGTACACCAACATAAAAATGAGAACGGCGTTTTGTTCCGGACGATGAACCGCGATCCGCGCTCGTCGAACGATATGATTAAAATCAAGGACCTGTCGTCGTCGACGGTTAAAATACCGGATTCGACTCGACGCGCCTGAGCCTGCTCGGAGGAATGCATGCATAGCCCGAATTCTCAGCGTAATCCGGCCGTGTGGGGGGCGTTGCGGCCGTGGCTGCACGCCTTGCTGGTATTGTTCGGACTGCTCGCGGTCAACTCGGTCTACCTTGGTGCGATCACGTTGGCGGAGCAGATGCAACCGCGAGCGTTGCAGGATGGTTTTTATCTCGGGATGTTCCTGCTGCACCTGGTCCTGGGGTTGGCGCTGGTGGTTCCGTTCCTGGTGTTCGCGACGCGCCATCTGCGGCGGGCCTGGCGCCGCCCGAATCGTTACGCGGTGCGCGCCGGGCTGACGCTGCTTGCGAGTGGTCTGGCGTTGATCATCTCTGGCCTCGTGTTGACCCGATTCGGCGTGTTCGAAGTGAATGATCCCGCGGTGCGGCGCGTCGCGTACTGGGTCCACGTCGTGACGCCGTTTGTCGTGGTCTGGCTGTTCGTGCTGCACCGCCTGGCCGGGCCGCCGATACATTGGCACGCCGGGCTCGTATGGGGCGGCACGGCGGTCAGCTTCGCCGCCGGGATGCTCGCGCTGCACCTTGTAGCGCAAGCTCCGCCGAATGCCAGCGAAACGCGTCCGTTTTTCCCCGCGCTAGCTACGCTCACGGGCGGCGCGAACCGCATTCCTGCGGCGCATCTGATGACCGACGAGACCTGTGCCGAGTGCCACGGCGAGATCGCGCGTCAGGCCGAGTCGAGCATGCACCGGCTGAGTTCGTTCAATAATCCGGCGTATCGCGCCAGCGTCGAGGAAACCCGCCGTGTTGCCATGCAACGCGACGGCAACCTGCAAGCCAGCGCGTTATGCGCTGCCTGTCACGACCCGGCACCGCTGTTCGACGGTCGCTTTCTGCGCGCGGATTTCGACCCGGACCACGATCCCACGGCCCACGCGGGCTTGACCTGCGTTGCCTGCCACGCGATCACGCAGGTCAACTCACCGCGCGGCAACGGTGATTATCAGTTGGCGGACCCGGCGCGCTATCCGTTCGAGTTCAGTCGCAATCCGGCGTTGCGTTACCTCAACCGTCAGCTCATCAAGGCCAAACCGGAACTGCACAAAGCGACTTATCTCAAGCCGGTTCATCGCAGCGCGGAGTTTTGCTCCACGTGCCATAAGGTGCACCTGCCGGTCGAACTCAATCACTATCGCTGGCTTCGCGGTCAGAATCACTACGACAGCTTTTTGCAAAGCGGGGTATCGGGGCACCGGGTTGACAGTTATTACTATCCGGCGCGGTCCGTCACGCGATGCAGCGAATGCCACATGGCGCTGACGCCGGCGGATGACCCCGCCGCGCGCGACTTTGACGGCTCCGGGCGTCTGACCGTGCACCATCACGGTTTTGCGGCCGCGAATACCGCCGTGCCGCGCTGGGTCGGACTCGAGAACGACGGCAACGCCGCGCGCCGCGCGATGCTGGAAGGCAGCGTTCGGGTCGATCTGTTCGGCTTGCGCGAGGGCGGCACGATCGACGGTCGGCTGTTGGCGCCGCTGCGGCCGGAACTGCCAGCGCTCGAGCCCGGCAAACGCTACCTGTTGGAGACGGTGGTGCGCACGCTGCGGATCGGCCACCACTTGACACAAGGCACCTCGGATTCCAACGAGCTGTGGCTCGAAGTGATCGTGCGCGCGGGCGACCGGGTGCTGGCGCACAGCGGTGCGCGCGACGATCACGGTGGCGTGGATCCGGCCGCGTACTTCCTGAATGCCTACCTGCTCGACAAGGATGGCAATCGCATCCAGCGCCGCAACGCTCAGGACATATTCGTCGCGCTCTACGACCATCAGATCCCGCCGGGCGCGGCCAGCGTGGTGCATTTTGCCCTTGACGTGCCCGTGGACGTGGCGGGTCCGATCGAGATCGAGGCACGGGCGCAGTACCGCAAGTTCGACCTCGCGTTCGTGCGCTTCATGCGCAATGATCCGACCGCGCGCAACGACCTGCCGATCGTCACGCTGGCGAGCGATCGCGTGATCCTGCCGCTCGCGGACAGCACCGCGCCGGCGCAATCCCACGCGGTCGCGCCGTGGGAGCGTTGGAACGACTACGGTATCGGTCTGCTGCGCGAAAGTGGCGGCGGGGCGGCGCCTGGTCAGCTGCGTCAGGCCGAGGCCGCGTTCGCCGAGGTCGAGCATCTGGGGCGGGGAGATGGCCCACTCAACCTGGCCCGCGTGTACTTTCAGGAGGGCCGGCTCGACGAGGCCGCGCACGCGCTGCGGCGCGCCGCCGAGTTTGAACCAAAACCTGCGCCGTGGACGATCGCGTGGCTCACCGCGCGAGTCGATGTGCAGAACGGACGTCTCGACGCCGCGATCGAGACCCTTGAGGCCTTGGCGAACACTCAGTTCAGCGAAGCCCGGTCGCGCGGTTTCGATTTCGGGTACGACCTCAATCTGCTCAATCAGCTCGGGCGCACGCTGCTGGAGCGGGCGCGTCAGGCGCGGGGCGAGGCGCGGCGCGGCGAGCGGGTGGACCTGTTGGCGCGCGCCGAGCACTGGTTGCAACGGGCGTTGACTATCGACCCCGAGAACGCGGCGGCGCATTATAATCTGGCGCTTGCGTACACCGAACAGGGTCACGCCGAGGCGGCTGATCGCCACCGCGCCTTGCACCAAACCTACCGCATCGACGATCTGGCCGTGGCCCGCGCGGTGCGGTTGGCGCGCAGCCGCGATCCGCTCGCCGATCATGCCGCCGCCCCGCTCGCGATCTATGCGCTCGACCTGCCCGAGACGCGCGAGGCAAATCTGGCATGGCAGGCGGACTAACGCGGGCGTACCTTTCGCCTGAATCAACGCGTGTCTGATTCGGCCCGGAGTCGCGTTCGGGCCGCTTGTGAGCGCGGCGCCCCTGCATCCGGGGCGTTACAAAAAAGATCGCAATGACTTTCGACCGACCGTGAATCAGCGATAGAGCGGATTGCAGTGAATCAAAGAGAAACCCAACATTCGAGGCTGCGGGCGGGCGAGGCGCGCATCCGTCGCGCGTTTATTGGCTCCGCGCTCATGCTCGGCGTACTCGCGTTGTTGGCGGCGGCGGTTTGGTGGTTATCGACGTGGGAGTCCGGCGTGCCCGCGCCGATGGACGTGGTGGTCACCGGCCCGGAATCCAGTCTCGCGCCGACGCGAATCGAACCGCCCGCGGTTCATTTCAGTGACATCACGGTGGCTGCCGGGATCGATTTCGTCCATGTCAACGGCGCCTACGGCGAGCGGCTGATGCCGGAAACAATCGGTGCCGGTGCCGCGTTCATCGACTACGACAATGACGGACACCCGGATATCTTTCTTGTCAACTCGCGTTACTGGGACGGCCACGCCGGCGAGGGCGATCCGCGCATGGCGTTGTATCGCAACAACGGCGACGGTAGCTTCACGGACGTGAGCCGCGCGGCTGGCGTCGACTTGAGTTTGTATGGCATGGGGGTCGCGGTCGGCGACTTCGACAACGATGGCTGGGACGATTTGTTCATCACGACGCTCGGTAAGAACGTGCTGCTGCGTAACGATCACGGCCGTTTCGTCGATGTGACGCGCGACGCCGGCGTCGCCGGGCGCGACGTCGATTGGAGCACGGCGGCGACGTTCATCGACTATGACAACGACGGCGATCTCGACCTTGCCGTCATCAACTACGTGAAGTGGTCGCGCGAGATCGACCTGGAAATCAACTTTCGCCTTACCGGTCTGGGCCGCGCCTATGGTGCGCCGACGCACTTCGTCGGCACCCAGAATCAGCTCTACCGGAATGAAGGCAACGGCCGTTTCACCAATGTTTCGCAAGAATCCGGCATCGAGGTGGTCGACCCGCAATCTGGTCAGCCGGTTGGCAAGGGGCTTGGGGTGGTGGCGGTGGACTTCGACAGCGATGGCTGGACCGATCTGATCGTCGCCAATGATACCGTGCGCAATTTCCTCTATCGCAACCTCGGCGACGGGCGGTTCGAGGACGTTGGCGCGTTTGAAGGCATTGCCTACGATCGCGAGGGCAAATCCACCAGCGGGATGGGCATCGACGCCGCGTGGTTTCGCAACGATGCCGATCTCGGTGTTGCGGTCGGCAATTTCGCCAATGAAATGACCTCGCTCTACGTCACCTCGGGCGGACGTGGTCCGTTCGTCGACGAGGCGATGCTGGAGGGTATCGGCCCGGCGTCGCGGCTCGCGTTGACCTTCGGCGTGCTGTTTTTCGACTATGACCTCGATGGCTGGCTGGATTTCCTGCAGGCCAATGGACATCTCGAACACGAGATCAACAAGGTTCAGCCGAGTCAACACTACGAACAGCCGCCGCAGTTGTTCTGGAACTGTCCGCAATGTCCGCAACGCTTCGTCGCCGCGCCCGCGCTGGGTGCGCTGGCGACGCCCCTGGTCGGGCGCGGCGTCGCGTATGCCGACATCGACGGCGATGGTGATCTCGATGTGTTGATCACGCAAACCGGGCGCCGGTCGGTGCTGCTGCGGAACGATCAAACCACCGGGCATCACTTTCTGCGCGTGGCGCTGCGCGGCACCCGCGCCAATCGCAATGGGCTTGGCGCGCGTGTCGAACTGACGGCCGGCGGCGTGACCCAGCGTCGCGAGGTCTCGCCGACACGAGGTTACCTCACGCAGTCGGAGCGTACCTTGACGTTCGGTCTCGGGCCGCAGGCGCAAGTCGAACGGCTCAGGGTGGTGTGGCCCGGCGGCGAGGAACAGATCGTTTCGGTGGATCGGGTCAATACCACGCTCGTCGTGGAACAATCCGGAGGCGGTTAAGGTGCGACGTAGGCTCTATCTGGCGCTTGCGTGCATGAGCCTCGGGGTGAGCGTGGCGCTGGCGGACGCGTTGAGCGAACTTCCGGCGACGCGGGCGGGCGAGCTCGTGGTAGTCAACGAGACCGACCTCAGCGGACTCGAGGTCGGTGTTCGACAGGTTATCGTCGCGACCCGCGCGGAGGTGGCGCGGCTGCTGCAAGACCCGGGCACCAGCCGCGCAGGGTTGGGCGAGGCCTACGGCCGGCTCGCCTCGCTCTACCACGTGTACGAGATTCCGACCGCGGCGCGCACCGCCTACACCAACGCCATCGCGCTGCAACCCGACGTGTTTCGTTGGCGCTACTACCTCGCCAATCTCGATCTCGCCGGTGGCCGCGCGGTCGAGGCGTTGCAGATGCTGAATCAGGCGCATCGCCTGCAACCCACCTATGGTCCGCTCGACTTGCGATTCGGCCAGGCGCTGTTCGACAGCGGCGATCTCAAGGCCGCGCGCAAACGATTCGAGATCGCGTTTCATCGGGTCGGGCAGCGGGCGATGGCGGCTTATTATCTCGGTCAGATCGCGCTGCTGGAGAAGGATCCGCGTGCCGCCGTGCTTCATTTCGAGGAGGCGCTGACGGCGTATCCCGACGCCAACCGGGTGTTCTATCCGCTGGCTCAGGCGCTACGCGCCATCGGCGAAGATGCGAAGGCGCGCGAGTATCTGGCGCGCCAGGGGCCGAAGCTGCCCGGCTTTTCCGATCCGATGATGGAGGAGCTCGAGGCGCTCAAGCAGGGCGGTCGGGTGCAATTCGAGCGCGCGATGCGGGCATTTGAACGCGGCGATCTTAACGGCGCGATTAATTTTTTTGTCGCCGGGCTCGAACAAGAACCGGACAATCAGAATGCCCGAATCAGCCTCGCGCGGCTACGTTTCGTCGCCGGAGATCCGGTCGAGGCTGAGGCGTTGCTGCAGCAAACGTTGGCCGCGAACCCCGGCCATGCATTGGCGCAATTTCTGCTCGGGCTGCTGCTGGAACACAAGGACGAGGGCATGCTCGCCGAGCAACACTATCGCGCCGCGATCCGGTTCGATCCCACCCACGTCGGTGCCCATGCGCACCTCGCGGGGCGATTGTTCATCGCCGGCCATTACAAAACGGCCGCCGAACATTTCAGTGCCGCCGCACGCGCCGATCGCGATCTCGCAACCTTGCCGATCTTTCGTTTGGTCGCCCTATCCCGCGCGGGCGCTAAATCCCGCGTTCTGCGCGACGAGCTCGAACAACTCTTGCGCGAACGTCCTCGGGAACCGCTTTGGCGTTACGCTCTGATCAGGCTGCTGAGCGCTGCCAGCGCGAAAAACGTGCGCGATCCAAAGCGGGCCCTCGAACTCGCGCAGGCGCTATACGCCGAACATCCCGTCCCTCCGCACCAGGAAGCCCTTGCGCTCGCTCACGCCGCGAACGGCGATTTCACCCAGGCCGAGATCCTGCTGCGACAAGTTCAGCTCGCCGCGCTCTGGCTGCCCGGGCCGCAGCAGCAACGCATCGCCGCTGCGCTCGAACGGGTCGCGGCCAAGGTCGTGCCAAAGCCGGCCTGGCCGCCCCATGACGCATTGCTCGAGCCACCGTCGTTCGATGCCTTTCGCTCGTTTCGGGACTACCCGAGCGCCACGCCGTTTTAGCGCGGCGTTTTCGGCTCGTCAGCTGGCGCGTGTTGCGTCGAGCCCAGGGAAGGGTACCCGGTCCGCTGCGTCCTCGCGCTGAAAAATCGGGCTGTGCGGGTGAGTCGTCACTTGACATAACCCCAGGATTTCAGGCGCGAGACCGCATACTGGCTTTCGGTACCCGTGCCAGCCGTCTGGGCGTAGCGATAGTAATGCTCGGCGGCTAATTTTTTATTGCCCATGCTTTCGTAGGAAACTCCTTTCAAGAACGTCGTGCCGGCGTTTCCAGGCAGGCGCCGATCGTAATCCTCGAAGAACTTCAGCGCCGCGTCGGGTTGTTTCAAGGCGAGTTTGGTAACGCCCGAGAGCTGCAAGGCCTGCCCCTCGCTTGGATAAATCGCGCGCGCTTGTGTGAGGTAGGCCTCCGCCTCGCGCTCCTTTTTTTGCGCGATCTTGGCCTTGGCCATCAGCACGTTCGCGGTGTAGTCGCGCGGCGCGAGCCGCAGCGCCTGGCCGAAGTAGGTGTCGGCTTTCGCCGCTTGTCCCTTCGATAACTCGTTCTCGCCCTGCTGCATTTCCGCGATCGCCGGCTTGAGTTGGCGCAATCCTGCGGTGTGATCCATATAGCGATCGCGCCGCAACGTCCGGCCGCGTTCGCCAGGGTACTGGGTCGCCGAGCGACTGACGGCACTCTGGTAGCGCTCGGCGCTCATCGGATGCGACGAAAACATCGTCTCGAGCAAACCCGGGCGGGTTTTCGACTCCTTCTGTAACAGGTTCATCAGCCCTACCATCCCCTCCGGGCTGTAACCGGAGCGCGCCATGTATTCCATGCCGAGCGCGTCGGCCTCGCGTTCATTGTCGCGGCTGTACTTCGCCAGCAGCGCGCTGGCGCCGATCTGCCCCGCCAGATTGACGATGGGCTGGTAGTCCCGCTGCTGGTTGGCGGCCGCGACCTGGGCGAGGACCAGACCGCCTTGCACGAGCAAGGTCTTTCCGGCCCGCTCCGCGGCGTGGCGTGCGTTGACGTGTCCCGTCTCGTGCCCCATCAGGGCGGCGAGCTCATCCTCGTTCTGCATTTCGAGCATGATGCCGCGCGTTGTCGCCATGCTGCCGCCGGGAAAGGTATAGGCGTTGATGTAGTTCGCGTTCACCACCCGTGCGTTGTACGGCATGCCGGGTCGATGCGATTGTTTCCAGACGTCTTGACTGACCGACTCCAGGTACCGATTCAGCGCGTCGTCCTGATAAGCGCCGTAATCGGCCGAAAACTGGTGGGTCGACTGCGACTTGTCGAGCGCGATTTCTTGTGCCTCAGACATCCCCACGAGCGTCTTCTGACCGGTCACGGGATCGGTCGCACAGCCGGTGAGCAGTGGCGGCAGCGCCACGGCGGAGCCGGCAACCCCCATCAGCCAGATAAAATCGCGCCGCGTCATGCGTTGCTTGAGGATGCGATCGTGGTTCAAGGTCGTACTCCCGAGTCAGTAGTGGCGCATGGCTCAAAAGGATAGACATCCTGACCGCCGGCGTCGACGTTCGCGGAAAGAGTGAGCGCAAGTGACGCCTTGGTGCGGCACTATGACGCATTTTCGCCAGTTCCCCGCTCGATTAAGATCGACTCGCGTTTGATCGTTATCAAATTCAAACATACCAAAAAGCTGAGTCGCCCAGAGGAGATTTGTCGACATGCCTTCCCATTCGATTCTGACCGTTTCCGTGTTGTCTGTATTCTCTGCTTTTGTATTGACCGCGTGTAATGACAGCGGCGACAGCGATTCCAGGCCCGCGCGTAGCGCGACCCTCGACTTTAGGGCCGCGGTCGGCTCCGAAGCAGCGGAATGCGGTAAAACCTACTCCGGCGTCGGTAGTGGCGTGCGCGATCAGTTGAAGTTGACCGACTTCCGCGTGTACCTCTCGGACGTCGAATTGCGTAAGGCCGACGGCTCGAAAGTCCCGGTTACTCTTGACCAAGATGGCAAGTGGCAGTATCAAAACGTGGCACTGCTCGACTTCGAAAACGGCTGCGGTAGTGGCACGCCAGATACCAATACGAGCGTCAAAGGTGCCGTCGCGGCGGGCGACTATACCGGCGTCTGCTTCAAAATCGGCGTTCCGTTTGCGCTCAACCATCTGAACGACGCCACCGCGCCGTCGCCCCTCAACGCTTCCGGCATGTTGTGGGCCTGGTCAAGCGGGCGCAAGTTCATCCGGGTCGATGGAAGAGGTGATCCTGATGGCCTCAATGCCGGCTGGAATCTGCACCTTGGCTCGACGGGCTGTGTCGCGGCCAATGCGCAAACCGCGCCATCACTTGAGTGCGCCAATTCGAATCTGCCTCAGGTATGCGTTGATCTCGCCTTGCCAGAAACTGTTCAAAATGGTGCGACTGTCATTCGCGGCGCGAAAAAGATCGTCTTCGACATTAAAGACGTACTCGCCGGTACCGATGTGAGTGTCAACACGCCGAACACATCGCCCGGGTGCATGTCCGCGTTGAACGATCCCGAGTGCATCGAAATCATGCCGCGGCTGGGTTTGAATTTCCCCTATAAGGACGGAACCGGCGTGCAGCAACTCTACCCCGCGCAGACCCAGGCGCTGGTTCGGGTCGAGTGAGTGTGGGCGGGCATAGCATCGCCCGCGTGCGCGCGGGCGTTTTCGTTGCGCTCGTGCTGATGGCTGGCTGTGGCGGTGGTGGAAACTCCGTGGATATCGGAAACGGCGGCGCAATTCCCACCACCACGCCTATCGCATCGATGGTGTTCGATTGGCGACTGCCGGAAGGGTTTCCGACACCCAGAATCGCGCCGGAAAATCCCATCACCGAGGCCAAGGTGGCGTTGGGCCACCGCTTGTTTTATGACCGACGCATGTCGGTCAACGAGACAACCTCGTGCGCAACCTGTCACCTTCAGTCGCTGGCATTCGCGGACGGATTGACGACGTCGATCGGCGCGCTCGGCGAAGCACATCCCCGAAACTCGATGAGCCTGACCAACGTCGTCTACAACGCAAGTCAAAACTGGGCCAATCCTGCCACCATCACGCTGCACCAACAGGCGCTGGTACCACTGCTCAACGAATTTCCGGTTGAACTGGGCTGGAGTGGTCACGAGGAAGCAATCCTGGCGCGGTTTCGTCGCGACTCGGACTATGCCGAGCGCTTCAAGGCAGCCTATCCCGACGATCCGGATCCAGTCTCGATCGCCAATGTGGCGAAGGCGGTGTCATCGTTCGTCGCTACGCTGATCTCGGGCAGCTCCGCGTACGACCTCGCCAATCGACCCGCAGCGACCGTGACGATCAGTGAGTCCGCCCGGCGTGGCGAAGCGCTGTTCTTTTCCGAGCGACTGGAGTGTTTTCATTGCCATGGCGGATTCAACTTCAGTAACGCCGTGGACCATTCCGGTTCGGTATTCACGCAGATCGAATTCCACAATAACGGTTTGTATAACACGGATGGCCGTGGGGCTTATCCTGAGGGTAATCGCGGATTGTGGGACGTCACGGCGAAGGACGAGGACATGGGCAGGTTCAAGGCGCCAACCTTGCGCAATATCGAGTTGACCGCGCCGTATATGCACGATGGATCGATTGCAACGCTTGAGGAGGTGATTGAGCATTACGCGCGCGGCGGTCGTTTGATCGAGACGGGACCCAATGCCGGTGACGGCTCAAAGAATCCTTTCAAGAGTGAATTGTTGGTTGGATTCGAGCTCACGGCGCAGGAGAAACAGGACCTCGTCGAGTTTTTTAAAAGCCTCACCGATTGGACGTTCGTTTGCGACCCGCGCTTTGTTGATCCGTTCGGCGAGATTTTGCCGCATCCGCGCTGTACCGCGCCATGATCCGCCTCGCCGCCTTTTTTCTCGGCGCGGGCACGCTGTTGTTCAGTGGCGGTGCGCTCGCCTGCGCGACCTGCCTGGCTGGCGACCCGACCTTGACCTTGATCGGCGCGGAAAAGCCCTACGCGGGACGCAAGCGCGTAGCACTGGAGTGGTTGGATCGAAGTGAGGACATGGGGGTTGCCGGTTTTAACCAAGTCACCATTGACGAGCAGCGCTGGACGCTCGGTTTGTCCTACACCCCAATCGAGCGCCTGAGCGTCGGCTTGCGGCTGCCGTGGATCAAAAAGCAGCGCGAGGATGCAAGTCTCGCGCGTGCGAGCACGCAGACCTTTGGCGATCTCGAAGTCACCGCGAAACTTCATCTGCAACCCGTTGCCTATGGCATGCGCGAAGCCTATGGGGTGATATTCGGCGTGCGCTTGCCAACTGCGGAGGAGCAATTTAAAAGCAACGGTTTGCCGCTCGACATCGACGTCCAGCCCGGTACCGGCGCGGTGACACCGCATCTGGGGGCATGGTTTGCGCGTTTCGCCTATCCGTGGTTTTGGCACGTCAGCTCAATCGTGCACGTCGCGAACGAAGGCTGGCAGGAGTTCAGAGCCGGACCCGCACTGGTGAGTTCATTGACCGCACAACGCGCATTAGCGCAAGGCATGGCCCTGCAACTGGCACTGGATACGCGCTGGAGCGAGAAGGACGAATACGCGGGCATCGCTGACCCCAACTCCGGTGGGTTCATCGCATTTCTGAGTCCCGGGCTGGTCTATAATCTACGTACGGATTTGCTGCTGAACCTGCGTATTCAATTGCCCGTCGTCGACGCGCTGAATGGCGACCACGATGAATCCACGACAATCGGAATCGGGCTGACCTATGATTTCTGATTCAGTATCGCGTTGTCTTGCCATGGTTGTGATGATTGGGGGGCTCGCGAGTTGCGGTGGCGGCGGCGCAAGCTCGGAAACCGCCGGGGCGACGGTCAACCTGGAGGCGCGCATCACGCCCACTGTCAACGCGACCGTGGTCAACAGCGAGGGCACCCAGATAACGCTGAGCAAGGCATATCTCGCTATCTGGAGTGTTGAGCTCAACGCGCTTTGCACCGATCCGGCGTTTGTCTTGTTGCCGCGCCATCTATTAGAGCTGCTAATCCCTACCGCACAGGCGCATGCAGAATCGACGCCGACAAAGCTCGGCGTACCGCATGTGTTCGATTTGCTGGATGCCGCGGCGAGTACCCGCGTGCTTGGGACGCTGAATCCGGCGGTCGGGAGCTATTGCGGATTGACGGTGGAATTGATCCGCGCCGATAGTGACGCGGTCGGTTTGCCGAGAGACCTCAATATGGTCAACCGCTTGGTGTATCTATCGGGAAGCTGGCGGCGCGACGACGGCGAGGACATCCCGTTCGAGATCGATTTGTCGAAATCCGGTGTACCCGCGAAACGCGTGTTACGTCCATCCCTCGTGCTGTCGGCGCGGAATTTATCGGCAACGATCGGGATCGCAATCGATTCGGCGCGCTGGTTCGACGGGCTCGATTTCACCCAGCTTGATACCACGATTCAGCAAGACCTGCTCCTCCAGAATATTCGGGCGTCGATTTCAACGTTTTGATCATCGTTGCAATGACGGCGCGAAACGCGGTCGCGTCGCAATGTCCTTTTATGCGCCTATGATTGATTTAACTGATCGTATTATTTCGGTGACCGAACCTGCGAACCATCGAACTGGCGCTTGTGCGCACCCCCCGAGTAACGGCGCGATTGGCCGCCCGTCAAATCACCACCCGGATAGGCGCCACTGCGTCGCTCGGCGCCAACACCCGGCCGATGCGCGCGGCCTGGGTATAGCCAAGATCGCGGAGTTCCGCCAGGCAGGCCGCGACGGCGGCTTCCGGCACGCCGGCGAGCAGGCCGCCCGCGGTTTGCGGATCGAACAGTAGCGGGTAGCGCGGATGCGCCAGCGCGGTTTCCTGGTTGCGCAGTGCTCGTCGCAATCGGTTGTTGGCGGGTTGCAGGGAGCTGAGGATGCCGGCGGCGACCGTTTCCTCGGCGCCTTCGAGCACCGGCAGCGCGTCGAGTTCGATCTCGGCGTCGACGCCCGAGGGTTTGGTCATCTCGACCAGGTGTCCGAGCAGGCCGAAGCCGGTGAGATCGGTGCAGGCGCGCGCGCCGTGTGCGCGCAGGTAGTCCGCCGCCGCGCGATTGGAGACCTGCATCGAGGCTAGCGCGGCATCGATCCAGCGCCCCTCCGCGCGCAGTCGGGCGTGTGCGGCGAGCAGCGTGCCGGTGCCGATCGGTTTGGTCAGAATCAGCGCATCGCCCGGACGCAGGCCGCTCTTGGTCATCACGCCCGCGAGCGTCGCATCGACCAGGCCGTTCAACGCAAACCCGAGCGCGAGTTCGCGGACTTCGCCGGTGTGGCCTCCTACGAGCGCGCAGCCGGCCTCGTTGAGAACGGACACCGCGCCGGCCATCAGTTGATACACGGTGTCTTCGACCTTGCTTTCCAGCCCCGGCGGGACGGTGGCTACCGCGGTCGCCGACTGTGCCTCGGCACCCATCGCGTACAGGTCGCCGAGCGCATGGTTGGCCGCGATCCGCCCAAACACCCAGGGATCGTCGATGAAGGCGCGAAAGAAGTCGATTGTGTGGACCACCGCCTTGCCCGGCGGCACCCGCAACACCGCGGCGTCGTCCGGGGCGTCGAGGCCCACCAGGACGTCGTCCCGGGTGATAGGTTGGAGTCGCGCCAGTGCATTGCCGAGCAGCGTCGCGCCAACCTTGGCGCCGCACCCGCCGCATCGCATGGCGAGCGCCGAGATCGCCTCGGTCTGCTCCTCGGGTGCGAGCGATATCGGTGACGCCGCGCGGACGCGGGTCTCCGGCATTTCGGGCAGTTCCTTGAAACGCTGCATGAATCGCCGGTCGATCCAGTCCTTCCAGCGCCAGACCCAATCGCCGCGCGCGAACAACAGCCCCCGCGAGGCGACGGCGTGGCGATCGCCGGTGCTGATCAAGGCCAGCCAGTGGCGTTGCGGGCGATATGGCTTGAGCGGCTGGCCAAGGATGGATTGGCGCAGGTTGTGGGTCAGCGGCGCGCCCATGCGCACCGCGAACACACCGGCCTTTTCCAGCGGTCGTCCGATCCAGGACACGCAGTCGCCCGCGGCGAAGATCGCGGGATCGGTCTCGGTCTGCAGGGTTTCACGCACGCGAATGAAACCCGCGTCGTCGAGCGCGAGGCCTGTCTTGGCGAGCCAAGCCGCGCCGCCCGCCTGAGTCACCCAGATGATTTCGTCGGCGTGCAACGATTCGCCGCGGCGAGTCTCGAGCCGATTGGCCGTGACGCGAACGACCTCCTCATCGCGATGCACCACCACCCCGCGTTCCGCCAGCACCTGATCGAACGCGCGCCGAACCTTGGCGTTATGGGTCGGCAGGATCAGGTCGCTCGCCGAGAACAGGTGCATGGTCAGTGCCCCCGGATCGCGACCCTGGTTGGTCAGTTCCTGGCGCAGTCGGTATTGCACCGCGAGGCTCATCTCGACGCCGCCTGCTCCGGCGCCGACGACGGCGACCGTGGTTTCGCCGACGTGGTTGCGCAGGCGTTCGAGCAATGCCAGCCAACGCTGGTTGAATTGGCGGATCGGCTTGACCGGCAGCGCGTGCTCATCGGCGCCTGGCACGCCACCGAGGCGCGGCGTCGAGCCAATGTTGATCGACAGCAAGTCGTAGACGATGGGTGGTCGCTCGCGGCACAACACCCGCCTTGACTCGCGATCGATGCCGATGACCTCGTCGCGGTAATAACGCGCGCCGGCGAATTCGGCGAGGCGGCGGACGTCGATATGCACGTCCTCGCAGCTGTAATGTCCCGCGATATATCCGGGCAGCATGCCGGAGTAGGGCGTGTCAGTGTCGGTGCAGATCAGGGTCAGGCGCGCGCCCGGCACCGGATTCATCGCCCACATCCGCAACACCCCGACGTGGCTGTGGCCACCTCCGATCAAAACGATATCGCGCAACACGGGGAATTCGGCGGTTTGCATTCAGGATCCTGTCAGTAGGTCTTGGGCGAGTGTCGCGAGCGCGGCGCGCTCGGCGGCCGGCGCGAACCGCGACGCACGGTTTCCACATTGGTTCATTAACCCGGGCAGGAACGCGGGGTCCTCGCGGCAGCGAACAAGCAGTTCCACGAGTGCCGGGGCGTCACCCCACGGAAAGTAGCCCGCGTAATCGTCCCCCAACATCCCGATATTGCCATCGATCCGCGATGCAAGCACCGGTGTCCCGCTGACGACTGCCTCGATGATCACATGCGCGCCACCCTCCATGCGGCTGGCATGAATCAGCAAATGCGCGCGCTGGATGCGGCGGCGGGTCGCCTCGTGCGGTAGTCCGCCGAACCAGCGATAACGGGCGTTCGCGGCCATCGTCGAGCGGGCTGCCTCGGCCAGTGCCGGATCGAGCCCCGCGCCGATGTGATCGAGATGGATATCCCGCCGGCTGGCGAGCAGCCGGGCCGTTGCGAATAACGTTTCGGGAGATTTCTCATCGCGCAGATGGCCGACCATGACCGCGCGCAGGTGGCGCGGCGATTTCGCGAGCGGCCGGCGTGCGGCCGCCGATTGGTAGATTACCCGCGCCTTGGCGCGCAGGTGCGGCGGCAGCGCCATCGGGCCGAGTGCCTGCAGGGTCACGAGGTAGCGCGCCCGTTCGAGTGAATGACGAGCGTCGGCGTCGCGCTCGATGTCGCGATACAGATCGGTGCCGGTCAGTGCGAGCGCCAATCCACGGTCGCCGTGGGCGGTGCTCCAGGCGGCGATGGCGGCGGCGGAACGGCGCGCGTGCAAAGCGATCATCGCGTCGTCCCCTGCCGCCTTCGTGTCGGGCCAGGTCTTAACGATGCGGGCGCGGTACACGCCAGCGAGGTGTCGTTGCCAACGCCAGGCGGTTTGCCAGTTGCCATTGTTTTCCGCGCGCAGGGCTGGGGTCACGATGACGACTTGCGGCATACTCGTTGCGTTAGTCATGACTTGGGCACTGCCGATGAAGATCAGCTCCGCCGACGCCGCCCGAAAGGGTGGGCGTGACGTGCTCGCCGCTGCGTTGTTGGACAGCCGCGAGCGCAGCTTGAGTCTGCTCGATGCCTATGTCGCCGCACTGGGCGAGGGTTTGCCGGTGGCCTATTCGGTCGCCATCAATCCGCCGCTGTGGGAGGCCGGGCACGTGGGCTGGTTTCAGGACTGGTGGATCGCCCGCAACCGTCACCGCGCGTTGGGCATACGGGCGGACCCCGGACACGCGCGCGCGCCGAGCCGCCTCGCCGAAGCAGACGATCTTTACAACTCCAGTGTCGTGGCGCATACGCGGCGCTGGCACCTCCCGCTGCCCGATCTGGGCGCGACCCGCGCGTATCTCGCGGCCGGCCTCGAGGATACCCTCGGGTTGCTCGCCGAGGCGGACGATGACGATGCGGCGTTGTATTTCTATCGCCTCGTATTGTTTCACGAGGATATGCACACCGAAGCGGCGATCTATATGGCACAAGCGCTCGATATCCCAGTGCCTGAGGCGCTGATCGTCGAAGAACGCCGACTGCCGGCGTCGTTGACCCTCGCGATCGACGGCCGGCGTTGGCGTCAGGGCCACGCGGGCGATGGGTTCGCTTTTGACAATGAGCTGATGTCGCATGACATCGAAGTGCCGGCGTTCGCGATCGACAGTGAAGTCGTCAGTTGGCGTCGGTACCTCGAATGCGTGGAGGATACCGAAGCCGCGCCGCCGCGCTATCTGCGCCGCGACCAGGGCGTCTGGCAAGCGCGGCGGTTCGGTGTCTGGCGCGAGTTGGATCTCGATACCGCGGCGACGCATCTCACCTGGCATGAGGCCGATGCCTGGTGCCGGTGGGCGGGTCGACGCCTGCCGACCGAGGTCGAATGGGAACTCGCCGCGCTGACGCACCCCGCGTTCCAGTGGGGCGCCGTGTGGGAATGGACAGCGAGCCGCTTCCTGCCCTATCCGGGATTCGTGCGGCACCCGTACCGCGACTACTCCGCGCCTTGGTTCGGCGATCGCTATGTACTGCGTGGTGCGAGTCGGGCGACCACGCCGCGAATGGCGCATCCGCGTTACCGCAATTATTTTCCGCCCGAGCGCAACGATCTGCACAACGGTTTTCGCAGTTGCGCGATTTGACCACTCGCGGCGACGCCGTGGTGACCACGCGTGTTGCGACCGTTGGCGTTGACTTGGCTTCATCGCATGCTCAGGCATCAGCGGTGAAAACCGCGAACCAGCCGCGCGTGTCGCACCACGACCGGGGTTCGCGAAAACCCGCCTGTCGCAGCAAATCGGCGAAGGCTTCCGGTAGCCATTTATAGGAATTTTCGGTATGGATGCGCTCGCCGGCACGAAACCGGCGTTCGCCGCCGGGCCAGCGGACGAGGTGATCACGCTCGGCTTCGAGGTGCATTTCGATTCTCGACTCGACCACGTTGAAGAACGCGACGTGACGCCAATCCGTGATCTCGAAATCGGTTTCAAGCAGTCGATTAAGGTGGCGCAGCAGGTTGCGGTTGAAGGCCGCCGTCACGCCCAATGCATCGTCGTAGGCGGATTCCAGCACGGCGCGGTCTTTCACCAGATCGACGCCGATGATGAGACTTCCGCCTTCGCACGCGTCGTTCACCTGACGCAGAAAATCCAGTGCCATGTCGGGGGTCAGGTTGCCGATACTGGAGCCGGGATAAAAAAGCGTCTTGGGATCCGCGCCGAGTTCGGCGGGCAGGTGCAGTTCGCGCGAAAAATCCAACCCGACCCCGAGCATTTCCATTTCCGGATGCTCGTACTGCAGGCGTTCCAGCGACGCGTAAAGAAAGTCCGCCGAAATATCCACCGCGACATAGCGCCGCACCGCGAGCGCCGCGAACAACCGAGCGGCTTTCTCGCAATTGCCCGCGCCGAGGTCCACCAACGTCGAGGAAGCACCCGTGAAGCGCGCGATGTCGGATAGGTGATCGCGAAAAATCGCGGCCTCGGTGCGGGTCGGGTAGTACTCCGGCAGTTCGGTGATCGCCGCGAACAGCCGAGAGCCCAACGCGTCATAAAAGTATTTCGGCGCCACGCTCGCGTGTGTCGCGGTGAGGCCCGCGATCAACTCGGCGCGGGTCATCGCCCGGTCGATGGGCGCGGTTTGACCGATCAGTCGGGGCGTGTTCATCGCACTGCTTCCAACACAGGTTCAGGTATCGGGTAAGGCGCGCCGATATGCTCGGCGCAGGTGGGTTCCCAACCCAATCGCACATGCTGGCGACCCGACACCGCAGGTTTCGTCCCGGCGCGTTGTGGCCGCTCAAACGCAGAATACCGTAGCGGTTACTACCGAGCCATTTAAAGAAAGGCTCGGGTGAGGACGGCTAGTGTCCCGCGTGCGCTTTCCCGAGCGAAGCAGGCATGGCACAGGTCGCCTCGCGCGCCAGTTCGGTGCATCATTCGTGCTAGTTCACATGGATCGCGGTGGCGCCGAGTCTCGATCACCGCTTCGCCGCGACGGTATTGCAACGGCCGCCGGGACGACGAGCGGCCGCACCGGGCGACATGCCGTGGTTGAAAACCCACAGCGTGGCGCCAATCTAGATTCAAGATCCGATTTTCAGTCATTCATTACGGAAAATTTGTTGGTTCGATGACTAAGTACATTGATTATTACAAGGTTTTGGGCGTCGAGCGCGGGGCGTCACAGGATGAGATCAAGAAGGCGTATCGTCGTCTGGCGCGCAAGTACCACCCGGATGTCAGCAAGGACGTCAACGGGGAGGCGAAGTTCAAGGAACTGGGCGAGGCCTACGAGGTGCTGCGCGACCCCGAGAAGCGGGCCGCTTACGACCAGCTCGGGCCGAACTGGAAGGCCGGGCAGGAGTTCAAGGCGCCGCCCGGTTGGGATGTGCATGTCGATCGCGGTGGTGGTTTTGGGCGCACGGGTGCGGGCGGATTCAGCGATTTCTTCGAAGAGATTTTCAGGGAGACCGGTCGGACGCAACAGGCCGGGGCGGGCTTTCGCCGGCAGCCGCGCCAGCCGGTGCGCGGCGAAAACCTGAGTGCCGGCATGCGGGTGACCTTGGAGCAGGCTTACCGCGGCGATGAAGTCAATTTGCGGCTCCAGGATGGGCGCAATCTCAAGGTACGGATTCCGAAGGGGGTCACCGAGGGGCAGAAGATCCGCCTTGCTGGTCAGGGTCAGGCGGGTGCGTTCGGTGGAGCAAACGGCGATCTGCTGGTGACGGTCGAGATCGCGCCGCACGCGCGTTACCGGCTCGAAGGCAAGGATCTCGAACTGACCCTGCCGATCGCGCCCTGGGAAGCGGCGCTCGGCGCGCAGGTGACGATTCCGACGCTGGATGGACGCGTGCAACTCAAGATTCCCGCCGGCGCGAAGGTCGGCCAACGGATGCGGGTGAAGGCGCGCGGCATGCCGGGGTCGCCGCCGGGTGATTTTTACGTACGCCTGCAAATCGACACCCCACCGGCGAACACCGAGGCGCAAAAGGCGTTGTACGAGCGCTTGCGCGACGGGTTTGAGTTCAACCCCCGCGCGGCGCTCGAGGCGGATTGATTTCGCGGGGCATTGCCCGCATTTTTGCTTCCAGTCATCACTTTCAGCGTTCATCGAGGAGACACACGCGATGTTTCGACACAACAAGCGCCTGATGGGCGCCACGCTGTTTCTTACCGCCGGTTTGCTGGCCTGCGCGCCGAGCGGCCAGTCCGCGATTCCGGCCTATGTCGACGGGCAGGCGGTGCCCAGTCTGGCGCCGATGCTGGAGCAGGCGATGCCGGCGGTGGTGCGGATCTCGACCGCGGGACGCGAGGTGGTGCGGTCGCAGTTGTTCGACGATCCGATCTTCGAGCATTTCTTTGGCACCCCGCGGCAACGCGAGCGGGAGCGGCGCACCGAGGGGCTGGGTTCCGGTGTGATCGTCGACGCTGCGCGCGGCTACATCCTGACCAACGCGCACGTGATCGACAAGGCCGAGTCGATCACGGTCACGTTGAGCGATGGCCGAACGCTGGAAGCGACCCAGATCGGGGCCGACGCGGATGCCGACGTCGCGGTGCTCAAGGTCGACGCCGATCGTCTCGTCGAGATCCCACTGGGCAATTCCGACAGCTTGCGGGTGGGGGACTTCGTGGTCGCGATCGGCAATCCGTTCGGGCTCAAGCAGACCGTCACCTCGGGCATCGTGAGCGCGCTCGGACGCAGCGGCCTCGGCATTGAATCGTATGAGAATTTCATCCAGACCGACGCCTCGATCAACCCCGGTAATTCCGGCGGCGGCCTGGTGAACCTGCGTGGTGAGCTGGTCGGGATCAATACCGCGATTCTCGGTCCCAACGGCGGCAACATCGGCATCGGTTTCGCGATTCCAATCAATATGGCCAACAGCATCGCCGAGCAGATCATCGAACACGGCGAGGTCAAGCGCGGTCGTCTCGGGATCGGCATTCAAGATCTGACGCCGGAGCTCGCGCGCGCGTTCGGGCTTGAGCGCACCGGTGGTGCGGTGGTCTCGCAGGTGGAGGAGGGCTCGCCCGCGGCGGCGGCGGGGATTCAGGTCGGCGACGTCATCGTCGGTGTGAATGGCCAGTCGATCGCCAGTTCAGGGCAACTGCGCAACAGTATCGGCTTGCTGCGGGTGGACTCGAAAGTCGACCTGGAGGTGATTCGCGAAGGTCGGCGAGTCCAGATGACCGCGCGGGTCGAGGCACCGCACGAGCTGGCAGCGAGTGGCAGGGTCGCCAGCGGCCGGTTGGCGGGCGCCGAGTTCGGCGAGGTGACCACGCGCGGCGGGCGTTCCCAGGTGGTGGTTGCGAGCATCGAACCGGGCAGCCCGGCCTCGCGGTCCGGGTTGCAGGAGGGCGATGTCATCGTCTCCGTCAATCGACAAGCGGTGTCGAGCGTCCCCGAACTGACCGAGGCCGTGAAACAGGGCGAGCGCGGAATCTTGCTCAATCTTGTGCGCGAGGGGCGCGGCTTGTTTCTGCTGATTCAGTAAACCGCGCGGCGCGGCTAGCCGGAGCGCGTGCGTGCCAGTTCGGCGCGCACGCAGCGCAACACACCATAGTCGTAGGCGCCTTCGAGGGCGTCGTATACCGGCTGTAGCGGCGCTTCGTCGTCGAGGTCGAATAAGCGTAGCGCCTGGCCGATTTCGGTGAGTTGGGTCGTGTTCAATGGCAACACATCGGCTGCCGTGAGCAGACCGGCGCCGATCGCGGTGGCGAAATGGGCGTGGATGGTGGTCACCTTCAAGTTACGCTGCGCGGCGATGGCCTCGGCCGTCAGCCCCGACAGGTGTAGCGCGAGCGTGGCGTTGACGGTCTCACTGAGGTCGTTGTCGAGCAGGCCCGGCAGCGGGTGTTGCTTGATCACCGCGAGAAACTCAAATCCGTATTTGTCGAGTTTGTAATCGCCAACGCCCGAGACCCTCCGCATGTCGGCGCTTGAGGTCGGACGCAACCGCGCCAGCTCCTGTAGCGTCGCGTCACTGAAAATCACATACGGTGGCACGCCCTGTTCCTCTGCGAGGCGCCGGCGCAGGGTCCGCAGGGCGTCGAACAGGGCTTCGTCGCAGCCACGCAGCGAATCGCGGTCGGCCTTTACTTTCTTCTCGGCGCGGGTCTTTTCCGGTTTCGCCAGACGTCGCAGCGCGAGCGGGGTCTCGCCGCGCAGCAATGGTCGACAGCGCTCGGTCAGACGCAGCGCGCCAAAGCCCTCGTGGTCGACGTCGAGGTAGCCCAGCGCGATCAATTGGCGGAAAACGCCGCGCCAGTCTTCGTGCGCGAGTTCGTGGCCGAGGCCGAAGGTGCTGAGTTGGTCGTGCCGGTTGCGTTGAATGCGTTCATCGACCTTGCCGGTCAACACGTCGATCACGTAGTTCACGCCAAAGCGCTGACCGGTGCGATAGACGCAAGACAAGGCCTTGCGCGCGACTTCGCTGCCGTCCCAGGTCTCGGGCGGATTCAGGCAGTTGTCGCAGTTGCCGCAGGGCTTCGCGAGCGCCTCGTCGAAATACCCGAGCAGCGCTTGGCGCCGGCAACCCGTCATCTCGCACAGACCGAGCATCGCGTCGAGTTTGTGCCGCGCAACGCGCTTGAACTGTTCCTCGGCGTCGCCGGCGTCCATCAGGCCGCGCAGCGTGATCACGTCGCTCAACTGATAGGCCATCCAGGCATTCGCGGGCAGGCCGTCGCGGCCGGCGCGGCCGGTTTCCTGGTAATACGCCTCGACGCTTTTCGGCAGATTGAGGTGGGCGACGAAGCGCACGTCCGGTTTGTCGATCCCCATGCCGAACGCGATCGTCGCGACGATGATCAGCCCCTCCTCGCGCAGGAAACGTTGCTGATTCGCCTGCCGCACCGCGTCGGGCAAGCCGGCGTGGTAGGGCAATGCGCGCCGACCCTTGCCGTTGAGCCACTCGGCGACCGAGTCCACCGACTTGCGCGCGAGGCAATAGACAATGCCGGCGTCATGCGGGTGCTCGCGCTCGATGAACCGCCACAGTTGCTCGCGCGCATTGCGGCCCTCGCTGATCGCATAGCGGATATTGGGGCGGTCGAAGCTGTTGACGAAGAGCGCGGCCTGTTCGAGCCCGAGTTGGGCGATGATCTCCTGCCGGGTGCGGCGATCCGCGGTCGCGGTCAGCGCGATCCGGGGGACGCAGGGAAAACGCTGACACAGCACCGAGAGCTGCTGATATTCCTTGCGAAAGTCATGTCCCCATTGGGAGACGCAGTGGGCCTCGTCGATCGCGAACAGCGCGACGCGGGTCTGGCTCAACAGGTTCAGCGTGCGTTCGTTCAGCAGGCGCTCGGGTGCGACGTAGAGCATGTCGAGCTCGCCGGCGAGAAGTTGATTCTCGATCCGCCACTGGTGCGCCGAGTCCAGCGTCGAGTTGAGATAGGCTGCGCGGATGCCGAGCTGGGTAAGGGCATCGACCTGATCCTGCATCAGCGCGATCAGCGGCGAGACGATCACGCCGGTGCCGTCGCGCACCAGCGATGGGATCTGGTAACACAGCGATTTGCCGCCGCCGGTCGGCATCAACGCCAATACGTCGCCGCCGTCGAGCAGGCTGCGGATGATCTCGGCCTGATGGTTGCGAAAGGCGTGAAAGCCGAAAACGGATTCGAGAATTTGCTGGGCACGTTGCATCGCGCGAACTTAGCGCGTTTGCGGCGCGCTCGAAAGCCCGCCGGTCGAATCGTGGTTCAGTAACCACCGTGTTGGCCCGGCCTCGGCTCGCCGCCGCGTGCCCGATTCGCTACACTTCCAGTACACGACTCAACGCGATCGATCTCATGCCAACCGTCACCGCGCAAGCGATTGAAGACCGGCCCATCACGGCGGAAGAGTTATACGCGATGCGTGACCTTCCCGGCGTCGAACTGGTCCGAGGACAACTACAGAACATGGCGCCTACCGGATTTGAACATGGTATTCGCGAGGCTCGAATTGGCCGCGCGCTCGGGCAATTTTGCGAGCAACACGGTCACGGCGAGGTCATGACCGGCGAAGTCGGCATCTACATTCACCGCGATCCCGATAGCGTTCGCGCGGCCGATGCCTTGTTCATCTCGCACGAGCGCCTGCGGCAGGTCCAGTCCGCATCCTATCTCGACGTTGCGCCGGAGCTGGTGGTCGAAGTGCTGTCACCGGGCGATTCCTGGGTGGCCATGGCCGACAAGCTCGAGGACTATTTCTCGATCGGCGTGACCCAGGTCTGGTTCGCGAATCCGGGCAACAAGACGCTGCAAGTATTCCATTCGGTCACCCATTCCGATCTGCTGCGCGAGGGTGACACGCTCGCTAACGTTCCGTTCCTGCCGGGATTCGAGCTGGAGATCGGCGCGATCTACGCCTAGCCCGCCCGCCGGCCCATCCGCGTTCGTTCCCACGGAGCGCTTTCAATTATCAATGACTTGGTGCGATCCGAGTATGTTCGCGCGCGACGCTTGATCATCCGTCCGGCCGGCCGCTGCACGAGGCGCCATCCAGACGGCGGCAGGATCGCTCGCAAGGCGTGACCTCGGTCGGCACACACGCCGGCACATCGCGGTAGCAGGCGGCCGGAAAATTCACCCGCTCGTTGATATGGCGCAGGTAAAAACGGCGCACGAAATCGACGAAGTCCTCGTCGTAGATATCGCCGTGATCGCGGATCAGCTCCTTGCGCGCGCGGATCACGAGATAGGGGTGATTGGGGGCGTACTCGCCGGAGCGGTTGATCTGCTCCGGGTCGTTCGCGGCCGGCGTTTCGCGTGTGAGCAGAAGGTTGTCGCCGTAACGGTACTCATGCTCGTCCGGGCGTTCGTCGGTGAGGCGATACTGCATGCCGCGCCGGTCGGTCTTGGCGCGGGCGTCCTGATCAAGTTGGCGAATGAACGCGGTGTCGGCGTCGACATCGTAGGCGCCGATCGGGGACAACAACGGGCAGCCGCATTCGGCGTCGCCATCGCCTTTTTCGTGGCGGTCCTGGCTCGGGTCGAGCAGCGACAAGGTATGAGTGCGGTAGCGGTCCAGATGGCCGACCGTCTTGACGATGGCTTCACCTTGTTCCGGCCCCGAGCGTTGAGCACTGATCGCCTGAAACCGGGTGTTGAACCAGCGCCCGATCGGAAACGCCATGCGCGTGGCCTGATCGGTCTCCGAGGTGACCACCAACAGCGCCGGTTGCTGTTCCTCCGGGAAACAGCGGTTCGCCGCCGCGTCGTGCAAGGGTTCGTAGAGTGACCCCTCGAACGCCGGGTTGACCAGCACCACCAGGTCGCCGATGCCGTTCGTGGCCGGGTAAATTGGCCGACCGTTCTCCGGCTGCATCCGGGTCGCGTTTGCGACGAGCTGGCTCTTGATCGCCGAATACACCACCTTGCCGCCGAAACTGTGGCCCGCGATTAGAAATTGCGTCTTGGTATGTTCACGGTCCGGATTCTTGTAGCGGCGGAACTCGTCCAGCGCGGATAGCAGTTGAATGACGCCGCCGTTGCCGACCCGCTGCGCGCTGTTTTTACGCTGCCAGAAGGTGAGTTTGTCGAGGATCGATAAATCCTGGCTGAGCGACCGCCCGCGCCAGCCGACATAAACGCCGACCACGGTGCGCGGTGCGCCCCGGCCCTGACTTTCGAGGACCTTGAACCGTTCCAAAACGCGCTGAAAACACACCACATTGTTATCGCAGGCGTCGGCGTTGTGCTGCCAGCCGTGGGCGTACAGGATAATCAGAAATTCCTTCTTCTGGGTTGCCTGTTGTTCGTGCAGCAGTCGCAGCAAAGCCTCCATTTGCTTGCGATCCCAGAACCAGCCCTGATCGTCAAACTCGACGAAGCCCATGTAATAGTCGTAAGGCTTGTCCTGATAGCGAAAACGACGATGCACCAGCGCGGAATCGGCGCATAGCTCGGCGGGCGAGGCCTCGCAAACCCGATCGCGGATCCCGCCTTCGGCGACCGGTTCGACCGTTCGCGGGCGGTAGAGCTGCGGCGACACGCAGGCGCTCAGGCCCACGAGCGCCAATAGCAGAAGCGCGATCAACCGAATCCAACGGGATCGTGATGAAATCATGGCCCACCTCCCAATGCGGCTAGGGTCGCGTCGTGCGCGGTATTGGAAAGTATAGGCGGGTGGAGCGAATTGTGGCGAGATCGTGACGGCGGCCACGGCACACGAAAACCCGGTCCGCGCGATTGGGACCGGGCAGGAGGCAGTTCGGTCGCTGGTCCTAGTCGACCTTGATCATCGCGAAACCCTGCTGTTGCAGACGCGCGACCTCGGCGACGCCCGCCGGCACGATGTCTTCATCCGCTACGTCATAAAGGTCTTTCTTGTAGTCGATCTTGCGCCCGACCAGGGTGTTTTTGCACACCTGGAACGCGACGCCTTCGGTCTTCAGATTGACGATCTTGGATTCGAAGTCGGCGTTTTCCTTCGCCATTTTGAGCAGGTTGACGCCGTCGCCATTCATGACCACGACCAATTCGATGTTGTCCTTGCCCACCGCCTGGATGTGATTGCGAATGTTGCCCAGGGTGGCGTTATAGGCTTTCTCGCCGTCATAGTTGACGTGATAGACGACCTTCTGCTTGCCATATCGATCGCCGTCGGCGTGCAGCGTGCCGATGGCGCCGGTTGCGATCAGGGTGGCGGCGGCCAGCGAGGCCAGTAGCTTTTTCATTTCGTGGGGCTCCTTGGTGATGAGTCGGTAGTGGTAATAGTCGATCGGTTTCGCGCGTCGCCTGTCATGACCGAGACACGGATCGTGCGCTCACTCGCACCGCGACAAGGTGGAGGAACGAAAGACCCAGCGCTTATATTCGGTGACCAATGACTCGACGTCCACGGACGCACGACTAGCATGATTAGACGCGAGCGCCACCGAGTCTATTCCATTGCCCGCAGAGACCATGGGAATACCACCGAGCCCCGCGGTTGCCGGATCGCCCCGTGTCAAGCCGCGCTTTCGATATGCAGCTGCGCTTGGGGGTAGCCGACCGTGCGGAAAAAATCCGACGCGATCTTGAGAAACGGCGCCGAACCCGTGAGATAGAGATCAAACTGTTCGAGGTTCGGTTGCGCGATCAGAATTTCCTTCAGCAACGCCTCCAGTCGGTGGCTCTCATTCCCCGGCCCGAGCGGATCGACCCGCAGCGGCGTGTAGCGGAAACCATCGAACGAATCGGCCCAGGCGCGCGCGAGGTTATTGAGGTAGTGGCCGCGCAGTTGCAGCGAGACCCAGTAGAGGTGGGTTTCATCGGTCTTTTCCAGCGCCATCGCGTGTTCGATCAGGCTCTTGGCGGGCGCGAAACCGGTATCGCAGGCGATGAAGATCAGCGGCCGCACCGAAGCCTCATCGAGCACGAACGTGCCTTTCGGTCCCTCGATCGTCACCTCGTCCAGTTTTTTCAAGCGGCAAACCTGCTGCGCGAACGGCGTCGCCTCGGTGAGTGGAACATGGAGCTCGATATTCATTTCGTCGCAAGGGCAGCTCGCGATCGCGAAGTCGCCACTGGCGCCCGATGCGAGTGTCAGCGTGGCGTGTTGCCCGGCGAAAAAACGCAGGCGCTTGGTGCGCGGCGTGCGCAACTGCAATAACACCACCTCGTCGCCGAGCAACTCGATGCGTTGCACCTTGGTCTTGACCCGTTGCAGCGGCAGGTCGGCAGGGCCGCGCGCGACATGCGCCTCGAGTTTGATGTCGCTGAGCGGCGTGTAGGAACACATCAGGCAATAGCCCTGATTCTTTTCGGCCTCGCTCAATACATAATCGTGGTGCCGCAGCTTGCTGACCTCGCCCGCGGTCACCCGCGCCCGGCACAGCCCGCAGGAGCCATTGTTGCAGCCGTATTCGAGTGGGATGCCCGCCTGCAAGCCGGCCTCGAGGATTGTGCGCGTGCCTTCGACGGCAAATTCATGGCCGCTCGGCGACATTTGGACATTCGCGGTCATCGTTCGCAGAAATCGCTCCTTTACCCGAAGTTGGTCGGCGGCCTCGCTGAGCCCGACGGGTTGGCTTTCCAGTTGCTGGAAAAACCACCCCCGCAGATCGCCGAGCGCGCGGCGGTAATCGTCGCAATCGACCTGCTGCAGTTCGGCGAAACGCGCCTGCATTTGCTCGACCAAGTGAGCGTACCAACGCGCCGTGTTTTTTGCCGCGACCAATTCCTCAGCCAGCGCGGTGACGCGTGCGGACAACACCTCGGCCGGGGGTAAATCCTGCTGGGTGCGATGGCGCTTCGAGATCGAGTGCTCGACGATATTTTTGACATGCTCGAGCATCGTCGTGTCGTGCATCTGCGTATTCGGATAGATGCGCAACAAATCGGCCAGCTCGACCGAACCCTCGAAGGCCGGAATCAGGCCGTCCTGAATCTGTTTTTGCAGCTCCCCGCGCTTGACGCCCACCAACTGGGCGGCGCGCGAGAGGGGGATTCTCCTGGGCATCGGCGTTCGGTTCCTGCTCCGGGTTTAACGCGACATCCGCCCTGCGGCGGACGCCTCGAAGTGTACCGGGCGCGGTGCCGGCCGCACAAATAAGCGATTGATCAAATTAGAATATTCAGATGCTGGCGTGTGCCCGAAAGCGTCCCGGCCAGGCTAACCCGTATCGCTCATTCCAACCGTCATCGCCGGTCGCGCGCGCGGGCGTTTGCGCAGCACCTCCAGCGCCTCGCCCAACTCCTTCCGCAACGCGTCGTCCAATTCACTGTCGGGCACGGGCAATGCCGACGGTTGCACCATCGGCGCGGCCGGCGCAATCGGCAAACGGTGCGGCGACGTCGGTCGGTGCCATTGGTACGGTTGCGCGCCGTAAGGCTTGGCCCCCGGCGGCAGCGGATAAAAGCGAAAATCGGCGAACGCCGTCGTGCTCGCGGCAAGCAACGCAACAACGAGCGTGATGCGGGTGACCCTCTGGCGCATATCAGTTCCCCCTGACGTGAACGGAGCACAAACTTCGCCCCGGTTATTAGAATTCATAGACCCTCCGCGCGCATACGCCAAGCGTCCGCGCAAACTTTCGCGGGCATTCCAAGCGATCGACCCGCGCGGCGGCCAAAACCGTCGCGACCGAAACGCCTCAACGGTTGGCCGACCACAGCGGCATGGGTTAAGTTTGACCCACGCAAACCGCGTCGCGGCCGCGCACCCGCTCCACCACCCACCCGACAAGAGCCACCATGCAACTCCGCCAGATCGACAAAGCCCGTTACGACAAACACTTCAAAATCACCTTCGCCGCCATCATCGCGTTCATGCTCGTGGTATCACTCGGCGTATCGAACCTCCTGATCCAACTCATCGGCAACCCCGGCGGCAACAACTTCTGGCTCAACGTCACCGGCGTCATCCTCGCCGCCCTCGCCGTCGCCGCCCTGATTCGCCGCTACCGCGCGCACCCATTCCTCACCGAAGTCATGTACGTCTGGGACCTCAAGCAAGGGCTCAACCGCATCCACCGCAAGCAACGCAAGATCAAGGCCGCCGTCGCCCAGGGCGACCGCAACGCCACGATCATCATGAACTACCACTACCAAGCCTCCCGCCAACTCTACGAACTCGACAACAACACCATCACCCTCGACGACCTCGCCAAGGCTGAAAGAGAATTCCAGGCGCAAATGGCCGAACACGGCGTCAGCGTCACCTTGGAAGAATTCGACCCGAAACTGCTGGAGCGGTATTGACGGGGAGGGTAGCGCGTCGCGTGCGCTGCCGCTCCGGTCGGTCGCCATCAAGCGCAGTTCCATAGCGCGTTAGCGCCGCGTTCGGCGCCGTTGAACTCGGCGTCAGACGTCACGGCATGACGCATTGCAAGGACCATGCGATCGCTAACGTACCGGGATCAACGCCTGCCGCCACCCGGAACTCGGGCCACTCCGCGGATACGTCGACAGCGAAGACCGCGGAACGGGCGCGGCGCGTGCGGAAGTCGTCACGCAACCGCAGCCGAAAGGCGATTGGTAACGAGAAACGCATCGCGTTTCCGCCTAATCAATCGCGCTATCCTTTGGCAACACACAAAGCGCGGCAGCGAACGAAAATAAGCATGCCGCTGAATATTGACGATGATTTCGTCTTGGTTGGATCGGGGATATAGGCATGAATCGGATTCACCTCAATAGATTGCTGCGAAGCTCAGCGAAGCGCCGAGGCATGTCGCCCTATCCACTGTGCCAGGCTGCCGCAGTTTTCGAGACTGTCCACGGGTGGCACTCGGGCAACACGAGCGACGCCAGCGTGAAACGATTTGAAAGAGACTAGTTACTGTCTTTGACTGAGCAGCATCAGCCCCCAACAGAAAAAGGACCAACCATGGCAATACCCGACTATCAGTCAATCATGCTCCCTTTGCTCCGCTTCGCGTCCGATGGCAAGGAGCATTCTCTCCGGGAGGCGATCGAGGGCTTGTCGGATAAATTTGAACTTACGGACGCCGAGGAAAATGAGTTGTTGCCGAGCGGTCAGCAGCCGAGATTCGACAACCGCGTTGCCTGGGCACGTTCCTACATCAGCAAGGCGGCGTTGTTGGAGTCCACTCGGCGCGGACATTTTCGCATCACCCAACGGGGGCGGGATGTGCTTGCGGCGAAGCCGTCCGAAATGAATGTGAAGTTCTTGGAGCAGTTTCCTGAATTCGTCGAGTTTAGGGGGAAACACCGGGAACGGGACGAGGCCACGGAAGCGACCGAAACCGAGGCGCGGCAAACACCCGGAGAGCTTTTGGAAACCGCGTACCAGAAGCTTCGGGAAGACTTGACGGCCGAGCTTTTGAAATTCGTTAGAGAATGCTCTCCGTCATTTTTCGAGCGACTCGTCATCGACGTGTTGGTGAAAATGGGTTACGGCGGTTCGCGCAAGGAGGCGGGTAAAGCGGTCGGACGCAGCGGCGACGAAGGCATTGATGGCATCATCAACGAAGATCGCCTGGGTCTCGACGTCATCTATATTCAAGCCAAGCGCTGGCAAGCGACGATCGGTCGGCCAGAAATTCAGAAGTTCGCCGGCGCGCTGCAAGGGCATCGTGCGAGAAAGGGAATCTTTATTACAACTTCCGACTTTTCCCGTGAAGCTGGCGAGTACGCGGCGAAGATCGAATCGAAGATTGTCCTTATCGACGGCGAGCAACTGGCCCAACTGATGATCGACAACAATGTCGGGGTTGCCTCCGTTACACTGTATGAAACGAAGAAAATCGACAGCGACTACTTCATTGAAGGGTAGATCTTAGCGTTTGCGGGGACGGGTCGCTTTCACTTTGTGGCAAGCGCGGGCCTCACGAGAAACGTTTCGAAACCATGGGTCTATCCTAAAGCCGCGGCTTCGCCTTACGATTCGATGCCAGCGGCGAATTTCGGTAACTCTAGACCTCAAGGTCACGACTTTTCGCACGGCGCCACGACCACCACACTCCGGCCGCAGGATATTAGACCTCCTTGGTTCAGTCTGGTCGACGCGTTACAGTCTCCCGGTTCGAGCCAATGCGCGTCCTGCCTGTGTGAGCCGGATTGCTAGAGCATTCGCCGCGCCTGAGCGTTGCGTGGGCATCCGAGCGGGCTGTCGCGAATCCGCGTTGGGATGCTGAAAGCGGGCAGCCCACGCGCGCCCCGAGAAGAACGATGGAGATAAATGATTAGTGGACCAGGCTACGCACAACAAGATCGTCTCCTTCATCTGGGGCATCGCCGACGACGTACTGCGCGACCTCTTCAAGCGCGGCAAGTACCCCGATGTGATTCTGCCGATGTGCGTTATACGGCGCATGGATACGGTGCTCGAATCGACCAAGCAGACGGTGCTTGAGACCAAGAAGTTGCTCGACGACGCGCGCATCATGGAGCAGCGCGCCGCGCTCTGCGACGCAGCGGGGCAGGCCTTTTACAATACTTCGAGGTTTACCCTGCGCGACCTCAAGTCCCGCGGCAGCCAGCAGCGGCTCCTGGCGGATTTCGAGGATTATCTGAATGGGTTTTCGCCGAACGTTCAGGACATCCTTGAGAACTTTAATTTTCGCAACCAGCTACACACGCTTTCGAAGGCTGACGCGATTGGCACGCTGATCAACAAGTTCCTCGATCCCGATATCGATCTTTCGCCGAACGGCATCGACAACCATTCGATGGGCACGGTCCTCGAGGCGCTGGTACGCAAGTTCAACGAGGAGAACAACGAGGAGGCGGGCGAGCACTGGACGCCCCGCGACGCTGTCCGCCTGATGGCGAACCTCGTCTTCCTGCCGATCGAACCCGAGATCAAGTCTGGAATCTACCTGCTCTCTGACTGCGCCTGCGGCACGGGTGGCATGCTCACCGTCGCTGAGGAGACGCTCGCTACCCTCGCAGACAAGCGCGGACAGCAGGTCAAGTGCCTGCTTTACGGCCAGGAGATCAACCCCGAGACCTATGCCGTCTGCAAGGCGGACATGCTGCTGAAAGGCGAAGGCGAGAGCGCTGACCACATCGTCGGTGGCGCGGAATGGTCCACGCTCGCGCACGAGTTCGATGCTCGAGGACATTTGATCGGCCTCGATAAGATTGGTCATTTCTTTGCCGAGGGGTGGATTTATTTCGAAATGACTCGTTATGACAACGAGACACTGGAAAAAGCGATGGACTGGGGGAGTCAACAGGAGGCAGGTAAGTTTGGATACACGACCACCGGGATCTATTCGTTTGCCGACTTGGTGGCGAATTTCAATGGTTGGCGGTTCTGGAACGAGATTGCGTTAACCGCCGACGATCCCCTCCGAAGTTTTCTTGGCAATTTATTCCGCAGGCCTTATGTGCGGTGCGAAATTCGGCTTTTGCCCTCGATCAAACACGGGCGGGTGGTGAAAAACTGGAAATTGGTCAAGCGGTTCGATCTCGCGGATTATATCGATGGCGCCTGGGATGAAGGCAACAACTGTAACAGCCATGCCGATCCGATCATCGAGGACAAAGTCGAACGACGTATTCAGGACGTTGCTCCGGATTTCAAATGCCCGGTGAATCCCGCTGACTGCGTAGAGGCAAGGCAGCAATACGGCAAGTTCGCGAAACAGCTTCTGCATCTCAGCTGCTTAACTGCCGGTGGGCGTTAGCGTCGGCATTATTGCGTTGTCAATGCCCGTGGCGGCGGCGGGCGGTATTCGTCGACGGTCGCTACGACCCGACGCGATCGAGTCGATCAATCGACGTTACGGAACAGCTGTTCCGGCGAGAGCGTCAACTCAACGCTTGCGAACACGATCGGTGCGTCGGCGGCGAAGTCATGCAGCACCCATAAGCCGTCCGCGTTGCGGCGGAAGATCTCGGTGCTGAGGCGGTCGGGATCGATCAGCGCGTATTCCCGGAGACTGTCGAGCGTTCGATAGGCGGCGAATTTTTTACCGCGATCGTAACCCTGGGTGGACTCGGACAGCACTTCGACGATCAGCACGGGCGATTCGAGATACAGCTCGGCCTTGTGATCGGCCTCGTCGCAGGTGACCACGACGTCGGGGTAGAAGAATGCGTTCACCGCCCGGACGCGCAGCTTCATGTCTGACATATAGGCTCGGCAACGCGCGCCGTCGAGATGCGTGGTTAGCACACTCGCAACGTTTAGCGATATCGCGTTGTGCCGCCGGTTCGCGCCAACCATCGCGAAGACGTCGCCATTGAGGTACTCGTTTTTGTTCGGCTGCGCATTTTCCCAGGCGAGATACTCCTCGACCGAGAAATGCGCGACTGCGGGAAGCGCCATGAAACGACTCCGATAATTAGGTTTAGGTCGATTGTAGCAGCGGGGCGGCGCCAGGGCGCCTGGGTTTGCACCGAGCGCCGTTCGTATCGCTGCGCCCCGCGCACTTGAAAACCGCGCGTTGAGTCCGGGGCCGCGACGCACCGGGCGGGACCGTCGGCGGTGGGCCTGGCTATCAGGTCGTCGGGTCACCGCTTGGGCGGTGACCAAACGTGGGAACCCCGTCCACAAGGCCCGCTTCATCCGTCCTTCGATCGCTGCCGTCCCGCGCGTGGTTTAGGTGCCGGCGTCGCGGGCGGTTCGCTGTCGTCCGCCGTCGGTTCGGGTGAGGCGTGGTGGGCGCAGTGTCGGGGGATCAGGTGGTTAGCGAGGCCTTCCAGTTGCGTGGCGGCGCGCAGCGCGCCGCGCCGGGCGGTTTTGTTTTTTGCCGCGTGGGCCTTGACGCGGAAAAACAGCGCCAGTAGGCAGAGTTGAGTGGCGGTGGAGTCGACTTCGCGCGGGCGCGCGTGCACGTCCGCGCGGGCGTGGTCGTAAGTCTCCCGCAGGCGCGTGGCGGTGGCTTCGGCGGTGTCGTCGCTGGCCACGAGGCTGCCATTGAGCAGGTATTCGATGGTCAATGCGTCGACCGGCATCACGGCGTTCCAGTAGTTTTTATTGCCGCGGTAGGCCGATTGCGCGGCGGCCGCGGCTTGTTGGGCGAGCTCGATGAGTTCGCCTCGCATCGCGTCGCTGACATCGAGCACGGTTTGCAGCGAGAGGCGGTTGAGGGCGCAGTTGGGGTCGAAACGCGCCGGGTCGTCGGCGCCGTCGCCTTGCTGGTACCAGAAGGCGCTGTGGGCCACGGCGTCCTCGAACGGTTTGAGGGCAGCGTCGTCGGCGTGCTCCAGCACTTGCCGCGCATGCACGCTGGCGAGGCGCTTGTAGGCGCTGCCGAGCAAGCCGCAGCGTTCGGCGTTCGGTGGCCGGTCGTCGCCGGCCTCGCTCAATTGATTCAAGCCGAGCAGTCGCTTGAGGGCGGTCTCGATCAGTCGTGGTTGGCGCAGGTTGGCGCCGAGACGGGCCTCTAGGTTGGCGAGTTGTTCGATCGCCTTGATCGGTACTTCGTCCGAGCGGCTGGCGCGGATGGCGTTGCGGTAGTGATCGCAGGCGCGTTCGAGCCAGACGGATCCGAGGTCGCCGTATAATTGGCCGAGTAGCGTTTCAGTGCGGGCGAGGCCTCGCCACTCGCGCGGACAGTCGTCGAGCAGGCGCGCGATGCGGTCGGCGATCGCTTGCGCCTCCTCGGCGCTGAGTAGCGCTTCGCGCCGCGCGATCTCGTTGCGTTGCTGGCCGATGCGGTCGAGCAACTCCTCAACCGCCACCAGTCGCTCGGACTCGCTCGCGGCGGCGCTGATTGGTTTGGTCGGGTCGATCCGGTAGCCGGGTTCGCCATAGGCCTGATACGCGCCCCAGGTGTTGCTCTGGGGATACAGTTCGTAGGTGGCGCGGCGGGCGTCGAACACGGCCTCGCCAAAACTGCGGTTGTCCTGGATCAGCCGGCCATAGAAGGTCTCGGCGAACAGGCGTGCGGCGAGGTCGTGCACGGCCCAGCCGGCGACGATGACAGCGCGCACGCCGATTTCGATGAGTTCGCGCGCCACGCTGTAGGCCAGCCGGTTGAAGGCGATCGGTCCGCGATCGACCTGACCGAGATGACAGCAATTGAGAAACGCGATTTCGGGCACGGTTTCCATCGCGTCGATTTCGGCGGCGGTCAGTAACAAGCCGTCGGACAGCACCACGCCGCTACGCAACGAGCCGTTGGCCATGCGCGCCTCGAATACGCCGTGGGCGGCAATGTGCAGGATGCGGTAGGGGTGTTGGTAGAGCTTGTTGATCACATCCTGCGCGAGCTGATCGTCACCGATGGCCTCGAAGACCTGGTAACCCTGAGTACGCAACAGATCGGCGACCGCAGTGGCCTCGTCCTCGGCGCCTTGCAGCGGGTCGGGGTCGCGCGGCAGCGCTCGCGCGGGATCCCCGAAGTGCCGCGCGAAGCCTTCGACCGAGGGGTTGCCGACCACGTAGGCGAGCGGCCCCGCGGCCACCCGGACCTGAGCGCGAAACCGTTGCGAACTCAGTTGCCGCACCATCGCGGTCTGGATCGCGAGCGGCACGGTGTCCGCCATCATAAGTTCCCACGGCAGGTTGGCGGTGTAGCCGTCGAGCACAAGCAGGATTTGTCCGAACAGTCGCGCCGCTTCCTTGAAGTCGTGCGGAACGATGAGCTGGAACAAGGTGCGCGCGAGTTCGGGGTTGAAGTTCTGGCGCGTGACCGATTGCGCGACCAGCCGCTCGATCAATTCCGGTTGGCGCTGGTGAAACACGCTCTCGGCGCGCGCGCGCTGGCCGAGGTAGATGAAACGTAGCCGTTCCGCGAGCGCGGCGCCGGGGCGGGCAGTCGCGGGCTCGACGGTTTCGGCGTCGGCGTTGGTCACGATCAGGCGCGGCCAGTAGTTGGGAACGTCCTCCATCCGCAACCGTTCGCGCACGCCGTCGCAGCGCAGTAGGCCGCGCACGGGCACCACGGTGCCGCCGTCGCGGCGTTCGTTGTTGTAGCGTCGCGCAACGCGGTGAATCGCGTGCGCAATGGTGATCGCCGTGTCGAGATAGAGCTCGACGAATTCGAGCCGTGCGACGCGCAGCGATTGCGGCATCACCTCGCGGAAACGCCGGTTGGCGTCCAGCACGCCCTGCACGATCGCGCCGACCGAACCCTCGATGGTGAAGTTGGCCGTCGAGTTGTAGCCGAGCAACAAGGCGCAGAGCTGGACTTCGGACACGTCGGTCCGCGCGCTTTCGACGAGTTGCAGCAGATAGCGCAAGGTCGCGGTCTGTACTGCCTGCGTGAGGGTCTGACCGTTCAGCTTGCCGTACTCACCCAGTCCGGCGACGACCGCGCCGCGACAGCAGCCGCGTTGCCGCTCGAACACGTTGGGGGTTGGCAGAACTACCGTGGCGGTGCCGAGCGGTCCCGCGTAGAGGCCGAGATGCTGCCGTCGCGACAATTCGCCGCCGACGAGTTCGCGGTCGACCAGGGCTTCGGCGCCGGAGATTACATCGCCTTCGTAATGGCCGACCAACAGCGGTTGACTCGCGTAGCGCAGATCCATCGCAGTGCAGCAGACTTCCAGCACTTGCGCCGCTTGCGGTTCGACGCGGCGCGGCGGACTGGCGTCGAGCACGTCGTCGATGAACTCGGCCGCGGTCGGTTGCGGCGTGGGGCCGGCGTCGTAGGTGAATACCCGCGCGGTGTCGCGCGCCAGCGCAGGCGCTGTCGGCAGTCCGTCGGTGTTGCCGTCGTTTAGCAACTCCATCAGCGCCGGGAAGTGGTCCGGGGTGGCGCAGAGGTCGCCGTGTTTCACTGGCGCGTAGTAGGTCTTGCCGATGCCGGGGATGAGTCCCGACTCCCAGGTGACCGCGCCGTCGCCGCGCGCGGTGCCGAGCATCTTGATTCGACCGCCGGCCTCGCTGAGCCCGTAGGGCGTGACGTCAGCCTGGCCGCAGACGTAGATAATCCGCTCGCGTTGGGCCTCCGGCAGTGTTTCCAGGTCGGCGCCGGGTTGTTGCCAGAGCCACTGTCCGGCCTTGAGCGCGGCGTCCGATGGCGTCGCGCAGACGCGGTCGCCGAACCAGAAGTCGCGAAGTCGGGGCTTGAGGGTTTCGCGCCAGAGTTTGGGATCGTAGAGGTCGCGATCGGCCGCGACCCGCGTGCCCGGCCGCGGCAGCAGTTGTAACGCGCCCGGGAACTCGCCGATCAGATCGAGCACGTCCTGCAGATCGTGTTTCAGATCGAGCCGGGAAAGGTTGCGCACCATCGACGATTTACCGATCAAGGTCTCGACCATCTTGTAGGAGCCCAGGTTCGGCGTGCCGAGCATGATGAAACGCGCGCCGTCGCGCGTGATCAGCCGTTCCCAGGTGGCTGGATGTTTCGCGATCAGCGCGCGCACCACCAACCCGCCCATGCTGTGCGCCAGCAGGCGCAACGGTTGGGTGGTTTGCTTCAACAACGATTCGAGCTGTTCCGCCAGCGCGTCGGCGAGGGTCGGCAACGATTGCCGCCAGTCGTAGGCGCCGGCGACGCAGTTATGACTCGCCGCGAGATGCTCGACGAGTTTGCCGTAATAGCGTTGCAGGAGCGCTTGCGCCCGCACATCGTCATCGCCGTCGCGCCAACGCAGTTTGTGCAGGCCGCCGACCAGCAGGTCGTCCGGATCGAGCCAGACGCGGTCGCGACCGCCACGGCGCGCGAGGTGCGAGCCCATGATGCCCGGCAGCAGAACCACTACCGGTTTCAGCGGATCGAGCGCGGCTGGGGTGGCGCGCGTGGCTGGAATGAGTTCCGGAACCGGACCGTCGAGCGCGCGGAACCCCTCGATCTGGGTCGCGTCAGGTTCGGTCAGCCAGCGCCGTAACGCCGCGCGCGAGGCTTCGTTGGAGAAGTAGCGGAAGTGACTGACCTCGGCGCCTTGCTCGAACCGCCAGCGTGCCGCGTCGGGGCGGGCGAGGCCGGCGAACATCGAGTCGGTGTCGACCACCAGGTCATTGTTCAGCCGGTCGAACAACACGAGGTCGGTGAAGAACACCCCGAGCCGCTTCAGCAAGCCGCCGCCCTCGATATCGCCCGCGATCACCGCCAGCTGGATGCCGGGCCGCGCCGGCGCGCGCATCAGCAGGGTGCCGAGCGGCGCCCCGGGCAACATCGCCTCGATCCCCGGCACGCGGGCGGGGTGGGTGCGGTTGCGCGCGATCTCGAGCACCGCGCGCTTGAGCGCGGCGTAGACGGGTTGCCCGGCGAGCAACGGAACGAGGCCAATCAGCGACAGCAGGCCGCCGAGAAACACATCGAAGTTCGCGCTCGCGAGCCGGGTGCCGCGCGCCGGGCAGGCGACCCGGACATAGCGCTCGATGACCAATTGCTTCGTGCGCAACGTGGTTACCAATTCGCGCAACAAGGCGCGGTGTTCTTCGTCGACGTCGGTGAGCGCCGGGTCGTCGCGGCGGAAATCCTCGATTTCGCGTTCGCCGAGTTCGCCGAGGCAAAGCAGATCGCCGACCAGGCCGCCGCGGGAATGGGTGACTAGACTGAAACGCGCGCCATCAGGCAACGCGCGGGCGAGCGCGAGCGCGTTTTCGATCGGACTCTCGGAGAGCGTGCGGTGCTCGAAGGCGAAGATCCGATCGCCGAACCGGGCGCCGAGGCGACGCCAGTCCTCACGCGCCTCACGTTGGTCAGCGAGCAGATCGCCGAAACTGCCTACCGTGCTCGACCCAGTGCCGTGAATGAACAGGAGCAGCGGCCCCTTGGCGACGTCGGAATTAAGTCCCGCGGGGTCGACCGCGGCAAGGTCGCTTGCGTCCCCGCGCGCGCCCACCCAGCGGTATAGGCCGGGTTCGCGTGCGAGCTGGGATTCGATCGCCCACATCAAGGCCTTAGTGCCCAGCCAGGTCACGCCGAGTCGGGCGGCGTCCTCGAGCGCCTCGGACGCAGCATCGCCCAGCCGCTCGCGTGCCCAGGCCAGCGCCTGTTCGCGCGCGCGGCGTAGGAGTTCGTCGCGACCGAGATCGAGCACGAACAGGCGCCGCACCACATCGCCGATCAAGCCGCGACTCGCCGCGCCGCGATCGCGAATGGCGTCGAGTTCGAGCGTATCGCCCAGGGTCGGGTCGAGTTCGCGCAGGTCGTCGCGTAGCTTGTCCACGCGGATGAACACGGTGACGCCATCGTCCAGTTCGAGCGCGAGCACTTGTTCGGCGTCGACGGCCTCGTTGACGGGCGGCGCGGTCGCGCGCGCCGTGCGCGACAGGGTGTAGGCCGCACGTGTTGTCACCAGACCATCCGGTAGAAAACGCTGCTCGTCGTGCGTCGCGCCGCGAGTTCCCGTCTGCAGGATCCGCGGCGGCGTCGTTTGGCGGAGCGGTTCGCCGCTGAGTTTTAATTCAACCGAGTGATTGTTGGCCTCGCTCATCGCGATCTCCCTGTGTTTCTTATCAGTGTCGCGGCAGCCCGTGACCGTGATGTGTCAGCCGAGCACCGGAAACGCCCGCGCGGTTCGGCTGGCGAGTATCTGCGGCGTTTGCGGGTAGCTGGCGCCCGGCAGGTGGTTGCGGATCGCGCCGTACCAGTCGGCGTAGGTCGCGCGCGGTCCGAGACGTTTAAGGGTCCTTAATGCGTAGTAAGTGAAGGCGCCGTTCGGTCGGCCGCGAAAGCGCGCGTCGTAGCTGTATTCGTTGTCCTTGCAGCCGGAGAGCAGCAAATCGCCGCCGCTCAATGCCAGCCCGCCAATCCAGGCCGAATGCAGCGCGCGCCCGGATTCGACGTTCGCCGGCACCCGCCCGGCGGCGTTATGCGGCAAGCGTTCCTCGGGCAACCAGGCCGCGGGCGGCAGAAATCGCGCACGCGGTGCGTCACTGTCGGCATCGGGTTGCGCCCAGCGGATCACGGTGCCGGAATGACAACTGTCGGACAACAAGACCACACGCACCCCGGCCGCGCGACGCTTGAACAAGACGTGAATCTCGTCATCGAGCAAGGCCATGCCGCGGTCGATGTCATACGGGCACAGGGCCTCGTCCTGACCGTCCGGTTCGTCGCCGCTGGTGTCCGGTACAAAGGTGCCGTGGCCGGAAAAAGTAATGACGATGCTGTCACCGGATTCGGCCGCATCGATCAAGCCGCCGATCGCGGCGACCATGCCAGCCTTGGTTGCCGCCGCATCGAGCAAGGTGGTCACCTCGAATCCGCGGTCACTCAGTGTGGCGCCCCAGTCATGGGCGTCGTTGACGCATCCCGCGAGATCGTTGGCGGTGCCCGGATAGTCGTTGATGCCGATACAAAGTGCGCGTTTGGCCATGAGTGGGGTACTCCTTGCAGGCGACGTCGGTCGACGTGCGGATGACGGATTGAGGTGTTGCCGGCGACGCCGGTCCTATGAATCTAGCCCGCGGTTTACAATTTGACAAAGATTATCGGTTCGCCAAGGGCAAGCGAAGCGCCGCTCTTGGTGCGTCGGTGTGGAGCGCATTGTTGGGCGGTGACGTTAGATGCTTGGGGATATGTCACGCCAAGGCGGATCACCTCAGCACAGTCGAGCGCCACCCTCCACATCGTGTACGGTTCTGGCCACATAGGGAATGCGCACCAGAAACAGCACTACTTCGGCGATGTCATCGGGCGTGCTTTGACGCCGTGCGAGGAGCAATGGGTGAACCACACCGTGGCCAGCGACGACTGTTCTGACGCGGTGGGGAATGCCCCCCTTCGGATTCCAGACTGCCCTAATCACCGCACCCGCTCGCCCATCCGCTCACGCAAATTTTCGGGCGCGACAAAGACAAACGCCTTGCCGCGCAGATGTTGCGCCAACAGCCCGTCCTCGGACAGCTTGAGCAGATCGGCCCGAGCGGTTGCGTAGGCGGAGTTGTGCGATCGCCGATGCCCCTCCACGGTGTACTCCGCGCCGGGATGCTTGATGGCGTGGGTCAGCAGCGCGATCTGTCGGTGATTGTACGCACCACGCAGCGTGGCCGATTCGCGCAGCAGCCGCTCGGTCGTACGCTCCTCATCGCCCTTGCGGCGCAGGTAGGCACGCAATTCGTCGATCGCCCGACGGATCACGTTGAGCTGGTGAACGATGAAATAGGTAGCATCGCCGCCGTCCGTCTCGGTTTGCAGGTAGGCGTTCACGTATTGAGCCGGCGCGCGGCGCAGAAAACGCGAGATCGATAAATACTCCGTGAGCCAGTACCCCTGCCGCGCCATCGACCAATAGAACAGCGCCCGCGCGGTGCGGCCGTTGCCATCGACGAAGGGGTGGTCGTAGCCGATCATGAAGTGCAGCAGGATCGCGCGGATCACTGGGTGGACGTATGGACTGTCGTTTTCGTTGCCATTCGCGAACTCGCACAGCCGTTCGATGCGCTCGGGCAGCTCGCCGGGCGCGGGGGGCTCGTGCAA
>JBHJOI010000026.1:0-4487 GCA_050329935.1 Thiotrichales bacterium
CTGCTGGGGGCATCGGACCGCCGGATGTTAATCGAGCCATTGGATCATAACAACTCGCAGGTGGAACGCGCGGCCAGACCTACGAAGGATCCGGCGCGCGGCTGTGCTAGGATTCAATACCACCGATGAAAGAGTCGACGGCCTCCCCGCCGGCGGCGGACCGCATGAACCGGAGTTCGATGCCATGCCATTTCCCATCAGTATATTGATACTGGATCTTTTCGGCGCCCTAATGGTGGCCCTCGCGATCGTCGAGATCGGTGAGCCGGGTGCGCTTGTACCACCGCAATACGCTTTTCCGCACTACCCGCTGGTGCTACTGGTACTTGGCAGTCTCTTGATGTGGCCGATGGTACGCCACATGATCAAACGCGCTCGCCAGAAAACCCAACAACCGCGTAGCCAGCAACAGCAGCCGCGCCCGCAGACCAAAGCCCGCCGTGTACGCGGTGGCCAGCATTAGAAATATCGAAAATATTCAAGCGCATGCTTGGATTTATGCTCTATGACCTTGTATTTCCGCGTTTATCATCAGAACAAACTGAATTTAAGACAATTTTCGTTCGGGCAAACCCTAGTGTCAGATCTCTGAACCAGCACTTCTAAATTGACATTAGTCAATTTTTCACAGTTTACGAGGCACAAACTCACATCGCGGGTTTTATTTCGTTACCTAGAGATGGAGGAATAACAAATGTCAAGCATTCAAATTCAATCACGCGAAATCCCATTGAACCATTTAGGCTTTCTGGCCTCTTTTCATGACTGGAACGAGGACGTGACGCGCGAAATGGCGGATGCGGACGGATTGGCGCTGACCGAATGTCATTGGGTCGCGATCCGATTCCTGCGCGAGTATTTCGCGCAATACGACGTACCGCCCTCGCCGCGCACGATGCTGAAGGCCGTCGGCGAAAAACTTCATCACAGCGGCCGCTGCACCTATCGCCATCTCAATGAGATGTTTCCGCGCGGCGGCTGCAAGCAAGCCTGCCGTCTGGCCGGTTTGCCGGATTTTTACTGCCACTCGTGTTGAACCTATAAACCCCGGCGGGCGTCGCCGACCGCGCGCGATACGCGCGGCGCGGCGCCCGGGACAATGCAACGCCGGCAAGCGCCTCGCGGATCCGAACCGCGCTCAGGTTCAGGGCGACGATGCCGCCCTGGATGACAAAGGCGGCGCACGACAATCTCACCACCTTTTGGTTCCCAAATCCGATGTGAATTCGGCTAATCTTTAGCCGTCGACGCACCGCTTCCGACGAAAGACCGGTTCAGGGCGGTGCTCGATACATTTTTCGGTTACGTCGCGTCGCGCACGGTCAATATTTCGGGCTGGATGGGGATGGACACAGAAAACAACGCCGATTCTCGCGCTAGCACGGGCGCACCCACCACGTTCCGCGTCTTTCTCGCCTCGCCGGGCGACGTACCGCTGGAACGCAAGCTGGCGCGCGAGGCCATCGCGCATGTCGGCGGCGAGCGGCGCTTTCGCGGTCGCGTCGACATCGAAATTGTCGCCTGGGATCAGCCCGGCGCGGCGGTGGCGATGGAGGCCGGGCTGACGCCGCAGGAGGCCATTGCGCAGGGCTTGCCGAAACCGGAGGACTGCGACCTCGCGGTGGTGGTGATCTGGTCGCGCATCGGTACGCAATTGCCGGCCGACTTCGAACTCAAGGCCGACGGCACGCCTTATCTTTCCGGCACCGAGTGGGAATACCTCAACGCGCTGAGCGGCTTCAAGGCGCGGCGCAAACCGGCGGTGTGGGTCTATCGCAGGCCCGACCCGCCGATGTTCGCCGCCAACGCCCCGGACCTCGCCGCCCGCCTCGACCAATGGCAAAAGGTCGAACGCTTCTTCGCCGCCTTCACCAACCCGGACGGCTCGCTCGCCGGCGGCATCAACCACTACGAAACCCCCGACGACTTCCGCCGCCAGTTCGAAGCCCACCTGCGCGACCGGCTCGACAAGCTGCTCGAAACCCTGCCGCCGCGCGAAGCTTCGAACGCAGCCAAAGCGGCGTCGCTCGCGCCGCGCTGGGAACACGCCCCATACCCCGGCCTGGAATCCTTCAGCCCCGAGCAGGCACCGATCTTCTTCGGGCGCGGCAAGGAGGTCGACCTGCTGCTGGCACACTTCGCCGACCCGCGCACGCGCTTCGTCGCCGTGGTCGGCGTGTCGGGTTCCGGCAAGTCCTCGCTGGTCAAGGCCGGCCTGCTGCCGCGCCTGCGCACCGGCATCGTCGGTCATGCGCGCTGGATCGACCTCACGTTCAAGCCCGGCGAGCGCGGCGGCAACCCGTTCCTCGCGTTGGCCTTCGTCCTCAAGGCGGAACTCGGCCTTTCCGGTCAGACTGAACAGGAGCTGGCGCGCACGCTGCAAGGCGATCCCCAGGCTGTGGCAACCCATCTCGCCAGCATCCTGGCCAAACACCCAGAGGCCGCCGATCTGCTGCTGGTCATCGACCAGTTCGAGGAGGTCTTCACCCAAGCCACCGCCGGCGACCGCAAGGACTTTCTCGCCCTGCTCGAACACCTGGTCGCGGCGCCACGACTGCGCGTCATCGTGACTATGCGCGCCGATTTCTACGCCGAAGCTGTGCAGCAACCGACGCTGGCGCGGCTGCTGCGGCGCGATCGCGGTACCTTCCCGCTCGACGCGCCCGGTGTCGGCGCGCTGCACGAGATGATTGTCCGCCCCGCTGAGGCCGCCGGGCTGGAACTGGAGGACGGCCTTGCGCAACGCCTGCTCGACGACGCCGGACCCGGCCCCGGCGCGATGGCACTGATCGCCTTCACGCTGAGCCAGCTCTACGAACGCAGCGACAAGCAGCACATTACCGTCAAGGACTGCGAGGCGTTCGGCGGTGTCAAAGGCGCGGTGCAGCAGCGCGCCGAAGCGGCGCTGCGCGGCCTGCCGGAGACCGGGCTGCCGCCTTTGTTCGCGGAATTGGTCGAGGTCAACGAACAGGAGGTCGCCACCCGGCGCCGCGCGCTCAAGTCGCGCGTCACCGGCGATGCGCGGACAGTCGCGAACGTGCTGGTCGAGGCTCGGCTGTTGGTCACCGGCGAGGGCGAAAACAACGAACCCACGCTGGAAGTGGCGCACGAGACGGTGTTAAACGGCTGGACGCGGCTCAAGGACTGGATCGCCCAGCACGCGGAAAGCTTGCGCGCGCGGCGCGATCTCGAGCGCGTCGCAGCAGAGTGGGACAAGGCCCAACGCCACGGTGACGCATTGCGCACCGGCAAGCTGCTGCAACGCTACCTGAGCGCAGCGGAGCCGCGCTCAACGGTGGCGGACGCGTATCTGGCCGCATGCAAACGCCGCCGCAACTGGGCGCGCGGCGGTTACGCGGGGTTGGGCCTGCTCGCCGTGCTCGGGCTGGGGGTGTTTTACCACGTCAGCCAAACGCAATACCCCCCCGCCCTCGCAACACGCGCGCTGCTGGTGCAAATCGGCGTCTGGCCGCTCACCCGGCCGCGTATGGAAACCATCTCGGCGGGTGAATTCGAAATGGGCGATCCAAATGGCGACACTGACGAGCATTACGTGCGCACCGTGCGCTTCGCCAAGGACTTCGAAATCGGCAAATACGAAGTCACCTTCGACGAATACGACCTGTTCGCGGCGGCCACTGGTCGACGCAAGCCGTCCGATAACGACTGGGGACGCAACGACCGGCCCGTTATCGACGTGAGCTGGGAGGACGCGGTTGCCTATACAAACTGGCTTTCAGGACAGACGGGGCAAGCGTACCGGCTGCCCTCGGAGGCAGAATGGGAATACGCCGCGCGCGCGAAGACCACCACGGTTCGCTACTGGCCGGAGGCTGGCGAAGGCGAGCCAGACGCGGCCTGTGGTTACGCCAATGTGCTCGATGCGAAAAACCATTCGCGGATCAAGGCGAGCTATGCCGCCATCACTTGGGAGCACTTCAAGTGCGAGGATGCGTTTCCATTTACGGCGCCTGTCGGCCAATTCACCGCGAACAAGTGGAACCTGCACGACATGCTGGGCAACGTCTGGGAATGGAACCAGGACTGCTACACGCAGTCTTATGAGCAAGCGCCCGATGATGGGGCCGCGCGGAAAGAGGTTGGCACGGAATGTGCTCTCCGCGTGTTGCGCGGTGGGTCGTGGTACGACGACCCGGACCTCGTGCGTTCCGCCAACCGCTACAGGTTCGCGCCCGACTACCGGGGCATCAACATCGGTTTCCGGCTCGCCAGGACCCTTTGACTTTTTGCTTTGTGCTGTTTCCCTTTTAAATGGGGGCATGGGGGCGTAGCCCCCATCGAAAATTTTTTGAAGACGCGCGATTCGTTCTCCGAGGCGGTAGGTTGGGGTGAGGCAAGAACCCCAACGGTTTCGTGCGTCGGATCGGCTGCGTTGGGGTTCGCAAGCTCACCCCAAGCTACATGAAGACACGCGACTCCTTGCCCAAGGCGGTTCAGGACTGCCACGCCCTGCTGGTGTGGCTGAT
>JBHJOI010000027.1:0-92203 GCA_050329935.1 Thiotrichales bacterium
GGCGGTGGCGCAGGTTGGAGCGGCGCGCCTGCGGCACGCTGTAGTAGTTGATGTCGATGACGTTATCGAGCATCCGCATCGCGGTGGTGACGGTCTTGCGGAGCTTGGCGTCGTCGAGCCGCCCGTCGGTGATGTGCTGGGCGAGGTTCACCGAACCCAGGTTGCACACCGCGATCTCGCTGTCGTTTGTGTGCAGCGTGATCTCGGTGCACAGGTTGGAGCTGTGCACGACGCCCGCGTGCTGGTTGGTGTAGCGCAGATTGCACGGGTCCTTGAACGCGACCCACGGATGGCCGGTTTCGAACAGCATCTGCAGCATTTTGCGCCACAGGTCCAACGCCTTGATCTGCTTAAACACCTTGATCTCGCCGCGCGCGGCCTTCGCCTCGCAAGCCTCGTAACGCTCGCGGAACGCCTTTCCGGTCAGGTCGTGCAGCTCGGCGACCTCATCCGGCGAGAACAGCGTCCAGCCCTTGTCCTCGACCACCCGCTCCATGAACAGATCCGGAATCCAGTTCGCCGTGTTCATGTCATGGGTGCGGCGGCGCTCATCCCCCGTGTTCTTGCGCAGGTCGATGAACTCCTCGATGTCGATGTGCCAGGTTTCGAGGTAGGCGCAGACGGCGCCCTTACGCTTGCCGCCGTTGTGCGCCAGCGCGGCGGTGGTCATGTACGACTCGTCGCCCTCGACCTTCAGGTCGAACACGAACGGCACAGGCTGCATCGGCTTCACCGAGCGCACGCGGGTGAACAGCCAGCCTTTCCAGGCGATCCAGTTGCGCTTGGTGAGCGGCTTGCAGCCGACGCGCGCGGCGATCTCCGGCACGGCCGGGATGCGCAGGTCGTAGGCCTTGGTGACGCCGTCGAAGCGCACGCTCGAACCGTCGGAGCGCGTGCCGGTGTGGGCGTTATCGCGCTCCCGGTATTGGCCGGCGCAGGGCACGCCGAGCCTGAGCAACTGGTAGCGCACGCCTTCGATCAGCGCGCGCGAGGTGTTGGTGAAATAGATCTCCTTGCCGCGGCTCACGCCGCCGTCGGTCTCCAGCAACCCGTGCAGCAGGGCGAGCGCCTGCGGGCGCGGCAGGTGGGCGAAGCGCCGGGCGATGCGTTTCTGGCCGTTCGCGTCGTAGAGATCCGCGTGGCTGAACGGCAGCGTCGGCGCGCCGGCGCCCGTGATGCGCCCGGTCGTGCCGTCGCGGACCACGCCGCGACCGCTGGCCCAGTGGACCTGTCCATAGGACTCGCCGCGCCCGGTTTCCCAGTAGTGGACGCCGCGCGCTTCAAGGTACTCGCGGACGAACCGCAGGTGGTCGTCGCGCTGAGGATTACCGGAAACGCCCCATTGCAGGCCGTCCTTCGATAGATGCCCGTCGCCGAGCAGGACGCCGTACAGCCGCGCATCGTCCTCGGTGAACCCGGCGACCGGCACGGTCTCCGAAGGGATGACCTGGGCCAGATAGTCGCCCCGGTGCAGCTCGCCCGCGTCGATCCACTGCGGAGCGACCTTGCCTTTTTCGAGCCAGTCGAGCGAACGCTCGACCGCCTGCTCCATCGGCACGCCGCGCAGTGCCCAGAACGGGTGGCCGGTGGTGACGCGCACCGGGTCGATGGCGTGCTTGACGTCGATCGCGACCATCGCGTCGTGCTGGTTGTAGAGCATGGTCCGAGTCACTTCGCGATACGCGCCGCTGATGCCGAGCACCAGATCGCCGGCCTTCACGTCGCGGATCGCCTTCACGCCGTCGGCGGTGTGCAGCAAGGTGTCCGGCGCGAAGCACTGATTCACGGCCACCGCCGTGTCGTTCGCCACCTTCAGGAACGGTACGACGCCGAGCGAGTTGCCGTTGGTGCCTTTGATGTGGGCGCCCATGCCGCGCACGCGGGTCCAGTCGTTGCCGAGGCCGCCGGCGTACTTGGAGAGCAGGGCGTTGTCCTTGACCGCGCCGAAGATGCCGTCGAGGTCGTCGGGGACGGTGGTGAGGTAGCAGGAGGAAAGCTGCGAGCGCAGGGTGCCGGAGTTGAACAGCGTCGGCGTCGAACTCATGAAGTCGAAGCTGGAGAGCAGATCGTAGAACTCGATGGCGCGCGCCTCGCGGTCTATCTCGCGCAGCGCGAGTCCCATCGCGACGCGCATGAAGAACGCCTGCGGCAGCTCGAAGCGGACGCCGCCGTGGTGCAGGAAGTAGCGGTCGTAGAGCGTTTGCAGGCCGAGATAGGTGAATTGCAGGTCGCGCTCGGGCTTGAGCGCTGCGCCGAGGCGGTCGAGGTCGAACAGCGCGAGGTCGGAGGACAGCCGCTCCAGTTCCACGCCGCGGCGGATGTAGGCGGGGAAGTATTCGGCGTACTCGCTAGCCATCTGCGCCTGCGTGGCCTCGGTCGCGTGACCGTAGACGAAGGACAGCGCCTCGCGGCGCAGGTTGTCGAGCAGCAGGCGCGCCGATACCTGACTGTAGTTCGGCTCGCGCTCGATCAGTACACGCGCGCTCATCACCAGCGCGGCGCGCAGGTCCTTTTCCTGGATGCCGTCGAAGATTCCGCGCAGGGTTTCGTTCAGCACCAGTTCGGCGCTCACGTCCTCGAGGCCGGAAACGGCTTCGGCGATGACTTGCTCCAGACGCTTGCGATCCAGCGGGCGGGACTCACCGTCCGGGTAAACCACGTTGAGCGCGGGCGCGACGGGTGCCTGACTCGTGGCCGCCTCGGCGGCACGCTTCTCGGCCTGCTTGGCGCGATAGAGCACGTAGGCACGGGCGACCTTGTGCTCGCCGGCGCGCATCAGCGCGAGTTCCACTTGATCCTGGATGTCCTCGATGTGCACCGTGGCGCCGTCGGGATTGCGGCGAAACAGCGCCTCGATGATCTGGGCGGTCAGCATATCCACGGTCTCGTGAATACGTGCGGAGGCAGCCGCCTGACCGCCCTCGACCGCGAGGAAGGCCTTGGTCATCGCGACCTTGATCTTGGAGGCGTCGAAGCCGGTGAGCTTGCCGTTGCGGCGGATTACCTTGTGCTGGCCAAGCGCGATCAAACCCGCTTCGGCCCCGCCGTTCGGCGTCAATGGGGTGATGACGGGCTTGGGCTGGGCTTCGGCGTTGCTTTGGTTGGTCTGCATCGAGGACTCTCCCGAGTGTGCGCTGTAGTGGAGGACTGTGAGTGCTGATACTATAGGATGTGTTTTTTGAGGTGGTCAAGCACAATATGCTGTGCAAAAAGTAGGTGATTGCTTGTGGGAAGGGTGTGGATAAGTTGCGCGGAACCTGCGCGACACCACGCGCCGCGCCAGTGATCACCGCTTGCGGCGCCGTGGATGCGTTCATCGGCGATTTACGACCGCCAGGAGAATTCGGCGCGACGATCGGTGCCGTTGGACATCTCAAAGCGGTGTAGGCGGCATGCGGCGTGGAGGCGGACAGGGCGTCTCGACGGCATGTTACAAAGTGTGACCGTCGTGCTTCCCGGCTGCGTGTTCATTGATAAAATCCGAAGTGAACACGGCAAACGAATCGAAATCCATCAGGATCAGTCCAAGCAAAGCCTATGCCTGACGACTTCACGGTTTCCCCGTTCCGATCGGTCCGGAAACATGGATGTCGCGTGATCTTTCAGCCAGTCCGGCGCACGTCGGATCGGGCGCTCATCGGTTATTGGGCGCGCATGAGCGCGGCCGAGGCCGACTCAGTGGCGCCGAAAACCGGTTTCCCGGTGTCGGATGCCGAGCTGGCGGCTTGGTTGCGAGTTATTTTTGAGCGTCAGGTCGCGCTCGGCCTCGCGGGCCGCCTGTTTCTGCCGGCGATCCTGGTGCGGCCAGACCTGGCGTTCGCTGGCGCCGACGCGGTGCCCTCATTTGACGCGCGCCGGCGTTGGCAGGACGTCGTCGCGGTCGTTTCGCCGTCCGATCTTGAACCCGACACAGGCTTGGTCGCCGCGTTGCGTACGAGCGGTATTCCGCTCGCGTTGTCTCTCGACTCGATGCCGGATCGATTCGACCCCCGCATTCGCGCACTGTCGCCCGAATTCGTGATGTTGGCTCAGGGCGGCGAGTATCTTTCGAGTGCGCATGAACTCGGTCGGGCCGCGCGCGGACTCTGGCGTACAGCGCAAGTCGTCACCGTGCCGCTCGACGGCGATGCGTCGGTCGACACAGGCGATGGCGAGATCATGTTGGTGCCCGCTGCGTTTCGGTACCCAAGCGATTTGACACGGATCGTCGCCCCGGCAATGACCCGCGAGCCCGTGAACCCGGCGATCACCGTCGCGCAACTCATCGCCGAGCGTCACTGCCTGGGGGTCGACACCCCTGTCGAGGAAATCGTGCGGCAGTTGCAGTGCGCCAATCTGCATGCGTTACCGGTGGTCGAGGGCGGGCGTCCGCTGGGTCTGGTGCGCGGCATCACGGTGCTATCCCGTTTCGTGACCGGGCATTGCACGCTTGGGACCCGCGCCGCCGAAGTGCTTGAGCTGGATTTCGAGCCGATTTCCGAAGCCGTCGCGGCGGAGTCGCTGAAGCACCGCGTGGGCGGTGGTGTATCGCCCTTGTCGGGTGATCCGATCATCGTCGTCGACGCGCAGGGGCAGTTTCGAGGGTGGTTGCGACCCGAGCAGGTCGCGCGGCAGATCGCCGAGATGGAGGTGAGCATCGCGCGTTACCAGAATCCGCTGACCGGGTTGCCGGGCGCGGTGCCGCTGAACGAGCACATCAGCGCGCTACTGGGGGAAGGTGGGCTGTTCGTGGTGGCGCATTTCGACGTGGAAGGGATCAAATCGTTCAACGATACCTTCGGCTATGCGCGGGGCGATGAGGTGATCCGCTTCGTTGCTGGGGTGCTTGGTCACCAGCTGGAGCCGCGGCTGGATTACCTGGCGCATGTCGGCGGTGACGATTTCGTGGTGGTGTTTCGTAGCCCCGATTGGTTCGATCGCTGCGAGGCGATTCTGCGCGAATGTGAAATATCGGCACCCGCGTTCTACGACTGCCACGAACCTGATGCACGCGGCATCTATCGGTTGAATCGGCGCGGTGAGCGCGAGTTCCACCCGTTTTTCTCGCTTTCGGTCGGGGCCGTGCCGGTCGAGCCGGGCAAGTTTCTCAATCATCACGCGATCGTCGCCGCCAGCGCCGAAGTCAAGCTGCGGGCCAAATCGACCCTGGGTGGTGCCATTTATATCGACGAGCGCGCGCACCTCGATCCCTGGGGGAGTGCCTCGAAACCACACAACTGAAGCCATGACCGGCCTCCGCCGCAAGGTCGCTCGGGTCGCCCGCGCTGGAACACGGCGGCGCAAATCACGGCGAAGCATCCCGGATTGTGGACACTCGCCCCCAGGCGCTGGTATAGCTTGCGCGACATCCTGTCCGTGAGCGTGTCGTGTACGATTGGTTTCCGCTACTTTCCGCCGCAGTCGCCATGCCGGTTGCGAGCGACCATCGCGAGCCGCTGAAGGTTGGGCAGCCCGCGCCTGAATTCGTGTTGCCGGACGAATCCGGAACCGAGCACCGCTTGACCGACTATCGTGGGCAATGGGTCTTGCTCTATTTCTACCCCAAGGACAGCACCCCCGGTTGTACGCGCGAGGCCTGCCAGTTTCGCGATTACATCGTTGAGCTGAAGTCTGCCGGTGTGGTCGTGTTCGGCGTCAGTCTGGACGATCGCGCGAGCCACGAGCGCTTTTCGCGCAAGCTCGCGTTGCCGTTCTCGTTGTTGTCGGATGTCGGTGGCGAGGTCGCGCGTGCGTATGGCGCGCTGGCGGGTTTTCGGCCGCTGCGATTCGCGAAACGCCATTCGTTTCTCATCGATGCCGACGGTGCGCTCGCGCGGATCTATCGCAAGGTCGATCCCGATCGACACGCGCATCAGGTGTTGCAGGATCTCGAATCGCTGAGAAAGGTGCCGGCGGAGAATCCCGAGCCGCCAACGCAGTCACGCCACGGCGATGGGGGTTGATCGAGCACGATGGGTAACCGCCTGACCAAGATCTACACCCGGACCGGTGACGACGGGACCACTGGCCTTGCCGGCGGTGAACGCGTGCCGAAGGATCATCCTCGCATCGAGGCGATGGGCGAGGTGGACGAGCTCAATTGTACGCTGGGTGTGTTGTTGACCCTGCCGTTGCCGACAGACCTGCGTACGCTATTGCTTGAGGTGCAGCATGATTTGTTCGACATCGGGGGCGAACTGGCGATGCCGGGTTATGCGCTGCTGCCGGTGGAGCGGATCGCGGCCCTGGAAATCTCGCTGGATGCGATGAACGATTATCTACCGCCGCTCAAGGAATTCGTGCTGCCCGGAGGCGGAGCCGCCGGGGCGCAATGTCACGTTTGCCGAGCGGCGTGTCGGCGCGCGGAACGTCGTTTGCTGGCATTGCTGCGCGCCGAGCCCAACGCCGTCACCTCGGATAGCCTGATATATCTCAACCGGCTTTCGGACTGGTTGTTCGTCGCCGCGCGCACGCTGGCGCGCGAAACGCCGGATGGCGAGGTGACCTGGCGCGGCCGGGCGAAACCATGAGCCCGCGGCTGGGGATCGACCTCGGCGGCACGAAGATCGAGATCATCGCGCTGGATCCTCGGGGCGAGACTCTGATGCAACGACGGGTGCCCACGCCTCAAGGCCGTTACCGCGAGACGTTGACGGCCATCGCCGAACTCGTCCGCCTCGCGGAGGACGCACTCGGCGCCAGCGGGAGTGTCGGAATTGGCGTGCCGGGGTCGCCTTCGCCGTCGACCGGACTGATGCGAAATGCCAACTCGGTTTGTCTCAATGGGCAACCGCTGCAAGCCGACCTCGAGGCGCTGCTCGCGCGGCCGGTCGCGCTGAGTAATGACGCCAATTGCCTGGCGCTGTCCGAGGCGACCGACGGCGCGGCCCGCGCTGCGGCGAGCGTGTTTGGCGTCATTCTCGGGACCGGGACGGGTGGCAGCGTGGTGTTCGACGGGCGCTTGCAGGCTGGCGGCAATGGCAACGCGGGCGAATGGGGTCACAATCCGCTGCCGTGGCCAACGGCGGCCGAAGTGCCGGGTCCGGCCTGTTGGTGTGGCTTGCACGGCTGTCTCGAAACCTATCTGAGCGGACCCGGGATGGCGCGCGACCACCTGGAGCACACCGGCATCGCGCTCGAGGCGGCCGAGATCGCGCGGCGCGCCGCGGTGGGTGACGCCGCATCCGAGCTGACGTTGCGGCGTTACGAGGACCGCTTGGCGCGCGGTCTTGCCCATGTAATCAACATCCTGGATCCCGAGGTCATCGTCCTTGGCGGTGGTTTATCCAATATTCAGCGTCTTTACCGCAACGTACCTATGATTTGGGCGAGCTACGTGTTTTCGGACCGCGTCACGACGCGCTTGGTCGCGCCTCGGTTCGGCGACTCTAGCGGGGTACGCGGTGCGGCGTGGCTAGGCGCGCGGTAGGCGCACCTAAAGCTAACCGGACCTTCGTTTCTGGTTCGATTCGCAGTATCGAGCGGTCACGCTTGCGATTTCGCAATGCGCCAACCCGGCAAATCCCGTAATTTTTGCTTTAACCTCTCATGCGCGACGAATCATCGCCGTGGAGCGTCTGGTCGGGGTGTTCCTTTGCCAGGGATCCCGCGAGCCGCGACGGTCTGGATCGCCGAGGCATGAGGACCGATCGCTGACTGGCGATGGGTGTGAGCGTTTCCTCCTCTCTCGTTACTTGGCCCGCGTTGCTGGCCGCCACTCCGTGGTGACTCGCGCGGGCCTTTTTGTGCGTTGAGGGTTGATCTCCGCGCGGATCGCAGATATCGGCGGGTTCGGCAGTCGGCTGGCGATCCACCGAATCGCTGGTAAACTGCGACACGAGCTGAGCGACGGCTGCCGGTTTGAGCCGAATCCCAGCACTCGTCACGGTTTCGATTTCCCAATAACGGACGCCACACATGTTGAACCGCAAGCGCGCTTCGATGTTGCGATTGTTTTCATTACTAGGGTTTCTATCCGCGCTGATGCCGCAAGCTCTGGCCCAGGCACCGTTGACGGGCGCTGGCTATCTCGAACGGGCGTATCTGAACGACGCCGATGGGCTTGCGATGCACGCGAAACTCGATACCGGGGCCGATTCCTCGTCACTGGATGTCGCGGACTTGCGGACTGAGATGCGCGACAACGCTCCGTGGGTGGTTTTCGCGGTCCAGGATCGCGGTGGTAAGACGGTCTCGATCGAGCGACCGTTGTTGCGCACCGCGCGGATCAAGCGTGGGGTGTTCGGAGTCGAGGAACGCCCGGTCGTCGAGATGGAGCTTTGCCTCGGGGGCGTTGTCAAGCGGACGCAGATCAATTTGGCCGATCGCTCGAGTCTGAAGTATCCGTTGTTGATCGGCCGTGATTTTCTGGCCGGGACGTTCGTGGTCGACGCGGGGCAGACGTATCGCCTCGGTCAGACGTGCGCCGCCGGCATCGTGGACGGGGCGTCACAAGCGCTTGGATCGAGCCCGGCGCTTGGGTCCTCGCAAACCGAGGCCAGCGAATCCATCGAACTCGTGCCGGCGCGCGAGATCGTGATAACCAGTTCCACGCCGCGCGTCATGGATGCGCCCTCGACCTGGCGCGAGACGCCGGCGAATCAGACTCCGGAAACTTCTCGACCGGTCTCACCGGCGCGGTTCTCTGGCGGGATTGGCGAGCTACTGGAGTTGAGTCGCTAATCGATCACCCCGGTTGGTTCAATTGGGGGTCATTTACCGAGTTGGTATTGCGGTTCGGGCGATTCAAAAGCCGGTGGACGCGTGTCGATCGATGCCGCAACGCCGCGCGGCCGAATAAGCACGGTTTCGCCGTGCTCGCGGTCATGGCGCACGTCGGACGCAACGGACGTTCGGTTATCAATCGGCGCCGCGTGACGCCACGGCCTAGCGAATTCGCGGTTCCTGCAGCGGCAGCAATTCCGGATCCGTATCCGGTAGCGATGCAACCCGCGACCACGCTTCCAGGGCGTCGCCCGGATTGTCGTTCTGACTCACGCGTGCGACGTGATAGAGCGCGTCGCCTTCGTTGATCAGCGGCAGGGTGCAGCGGCCGATCACGATACCGGAGGTCCCGGCGCGGATCTCTTGCTCTTGTTCGCCAAACGGGTCGGCGATCACGCCCAGCAAGGTGTTGCCGTCGATCTGATCGCCGAGGTGGGCGTGAGCGCGAAAGATTCCGCCCTGGCCGGCACGCACCCAGGTGGATGAGCGCGCGACCACCGCGGGCGGTCGGCTGGCAGAGTCGCCGCGTCGCTGGCGGCGTAACATTCCCAGCTGACGCATCACGTTGACAACGCCAACCACGCCGGCGCGGATGGAAATCTCGTCGAAGCGCAGGGCCTCGCCGGCCTCGTAGAGCAGCGTCTTGATGCCCCGTTCCTGAGCGGCCTGGCGCAGCGAGCCGTCGCGCAGGTTCGAGTTGAGCAATACCGGGGCACCGAAGGTGTTGGCCAACGCGAAAGTCTCGGGATCGTCGAGATCGGCCCGAATATGTGGCAGATTGTTGCGATGCTGCGCCGCCGTGTGGATGTCGATGCCGTAATTGCAATGGCCGACGATCTCGCGCATGAACAGGTCGGCCAGACGGCTGGCGAGCGAGCCTTTTTCGGATCCCGGGAAGCTGCGATTGAGATCGCGTCGATCGGGCAGGTAGCGCGAATGGTTGAGCACGCCGTACACGTTGACGATCGGCACCAGAACCAGCGAGCCGCGCAGGCGTCCGAGCGACGGCAACCGGACCAGCCGGCGAATGATCTCGATTCCGTTCAGCTCGTCGCCATGAATCGCCGCGCAGACGAACAGATTGGGGCCATCCTCGACACCGTTGATCACATCGATCGGCATTTCGACGCGGGTATGGGTGTAGAGCATCGCGACCGGCAGCGAGAGCCGCGCGCGCTGACCCGGATAGATCTTCGTGCCGGCGATCTCGATGCAATTGAGTTTGGCCTGCTTACCCTTTGCCACGCGTGCGGGTTCGATGCGGTTTTGCGCTTTTCTCGATGAATTCGATCATCATACCCGCGATATTTTTGCCGGTGACATTTTCGATGCCTTCCAGTCCCGGCGATGAGTTCACTTCCAGCACCATCGGGCCGGAATTGCTGCGAATGATGTCGACACCGGCGACATTGAGACCCATCGCGCGCGCGGCGTCGGTCGCCATCTGCCGTTCGGTGGTTGTGAGCTTGATCGCGCTGCCGACGCCGCCGCGATGCAGGTTGGAGCGAAATTCGCCACTCTGAGCCTGGCGTTTCATGGCCGCGACGACGCGATCGCCGATCACGAAGCAACGAATGTCGGCGCCGCCGGCTTCCTTGACGAACGCTTGAACCAGAAAGTTGGCGTCGAGTTCGCGAAAGGCGTCGATCACGCTCTCGGCGGCCTTGCGCGTTTCCGCCAGCACGACCCCACGCCCCTGGGTGCTTTCGAGCAGCTTGATCACCATTGGCGCGCCGCCGACCAGGTCGATCAAGGTGTTGGTGTCGTCGGGGTAGTGCGCGAACGCGGTCACCGGCAGATTGATGCCCTTGCGCGCGAGCAATTGCAGCGACCGCAGTTTATCGCGCGAACGCCCGATCGCGACCGACTCGTTCACCGGATAGACGCCCATCATCTCGAACTGGCGCAACACCGCGAGTCCGTAAAAGGTGATCGACGCGCCGATTCGCGGAATCACTGCGTCGACCCCCTCGAGCGGACACCCGCGGTAGATGATCTGCGGCTTGGCCGAGGCGACGTCGATGACGCAGCGCAACGCGTCGACAACCAGAACCTCGTGGCCGCGTTGTTCGCCTGCCGCCACCAGGCGCTGGGTCGAATGGATACGTTTACTGCGCGAAAGTACGGCGATCTTCACGGGCGTCCTCGGTAGGTCTGGAGAGTGGAGGTTGTTTGCGGTCGCCGCCCATCCGAAAGGAGGCTCGCGCATCCACCAGATAGCGCTCGCCGAGGGCGCTGCGCCCCAGCAGCATGCGAAACAACATGGTGTCGCGAGCCGTCAGGGTGATTTCGATGCGTTGGGTGTGCCGACCCAACGAGATCGGTACCGCGATGACATAACGCTTCGAGCGATGTCCGCCCGAGTCCGTGACCCAGCGGCGATCCAGCACCGGCGCTTCGCAAACGACGACGGTTTCGGAGTCGTGCTGGCGCGGGTGGACGTGGAACCGTACCCAGCGCGCGCCCTTGCGTTTAAACCCGCGAATTTGGAACGCATGCAGGCAGGACGTGCGGGCGCCGGTGTCCACCTTCGCCTTGACCGGCGGTAAGCCAAGTTCATGTACGATGACCCACTCGCGCCAGCCAATGACCTCGCGGGGACTTTTCATCAGCAGTCGGCGCCTCTCAGCTCGGAATTCGGGGATGGGTGCTCGGAGGGCGCAGTATAGAGGAACGCGTGGCGCGTCTCATGTAGTCGACGCTCCTTGATTGCGAATGAAATGGATAATTCTCGGCGCGACGCGAGCGGTGACTCGAATCGCGCCGGGTCGGTCAGGATGCCTTCAACCTGCGCGCCGGGTGTCGGGCGCGGGCATGCCGTTGTTTACGCGATCTGCTGTCCAAGTACTTCGATGCCTTTCACGAACGGCTTGGCCAGGCCTTCGACCGTGTGTTTCAGCAAGCCGATATCGGTGTGGTCGGGATGAAAGTTCAGCGTGAATGCGCAAGTGCCATGGACACCGCCGAGAAAGGCCGTCGCGGAATTCTGAACCTCGGCCTCGCTCATCTGGTTGGATGTCTGGTGCAGCACCTCCGCGAGTAGTCGCTGAATCCGGTCGAGGCATGATTGCAGCTCGGTTCCCACCTCGGTTTCCGGATTCGGCGCGTGTTCGAAGGCCATGCGCCACAGGTGGTATTCGCGTTGCGCGAATCCGGCATAGGCGAGACTGAACGCAAGTAGATGTTCCGAAGGCGAGCCCAAGTCCTGGGTGGCGACCGCCAGTTCATCGGCGAGGCGCGACAGCGTGCGCACATTGACATGGTGCACCACGTCTTCCAATCCTTCGAAGACTTGGTACAGCGTCCCGGCCGTGTAGCCGATTTCCGACATCAGGTGCCGCGCGGTGAGTACTTGCCGACCCTCCACGCGGACCATCGCCTCGGCCTTGTTGATCGTCATTTCGCGGATTTCACCGCGCGAGTGTTCGTTACGTCGTCCCATCGCTACCGTCCTTGTGGCGATTGTTTGAAGGCGGATTCAGCGTAACGATGTGATTAACGCGGTGCAAATGCGCTACAGGTTAAATTGAACCTGAATCAACCATCCCTACGTTGAAACGCGAAGCGCGGCGCGGGTTACGCGCCGCGCGCCAACGCCAGGACGATTTGTTCGACAATCGCGTCGAACCGTGGCGCTTGTGTTGCGGATTCGGTTGGAGCGACCGCGCCGATGCCGCAATACTCGGATGCGATGCGCTGCAACTCGGCGTTGTGGTCGCGGACAGCGCCGGAACTCAAGGTCGCGGCGAGTCGATCGACCTGACGTTGCATCCGTTGCGCCGCGAACGCGGCCGGGGATTCCAGGTGAAGCAGGATTTCGAGATCGAGTAGTCGTTCCTCCCGCGCGAGTCGATGTGGTTCCAGTAACCCGTCGCTCGCCGGCAGCGCATATCGCTGTTCCACGAGATTCCCCCACCCGGATTGGGTGCACGCGGCCAAGGCGTGCCACGCGGCATCGAGCGCTGCGATTTCGCCCGCGTCGGCGCCCTGTAAACGGGCTTGCTCGATTCGTTCGAGCGCGCGGTGGTGTTCCACCAGCAAGCGGAATTCGCCGGAGGCGACCTCAAGTTGCGCCTGGCGCAGCGCCACGGTGCTTGCCTTGAGGGCGCGTTCGAAGCGCCGCTCCAGCGGGGTTGCCAGATTGCCGGGTAGATCTCCGCTGTTGGCCCAGCGCGCCTTGAGTTCTGGCAGCGCGCTCGCGAGCTTGGCCGGTTCGGCCAGCTGGGCCTCGAGTGCTTCGCAGAGCTGGGTTCGGGCGTCGACGATCGCCTGCGTCGCGGCGTGGCCGGCGTCGCGCTGGGCGCGATCGTGCGCGTAGATCGCGTCTTGGGCGGCGCGAAATCGTTGCCACAGACGTTGCTCGTCGTTGCGTCGACCCGTCACGGTGGGGTGCCACGCGGATTGGGCCGATCGTGCGAGCGCGATAAGGGCCTGCGAGTCGGCGTTGCCCGATGTCAGCGCTTCTTCGAGCTGTTGGATCAGGGCTTCGCGACGGTTCCGATCGGCATTGCGCTCCGGCGCGAGGTGTTTTTCGACTGATTCGATCGCGTTGCCATAGCGTGCGAGCAGGGTTTCCCAATCATGCCGATTGACCGGACCCGCGCTTTTCCAGCGGTTTTGCAGTTGATGCAGGCGTTTGTCCAAGGCGCGCCAGTCGGGGTTTTGCCAGTCGGTTTCGTGCGCCATCGATTCGAGCTCGAAGCAGATCAGCGCGCGGGCTTCGCGGTGTCGCTCGCGTGCTTCGGCTTCGACGTGAAATTGGTCCTGGCAAGGTTTGTAGGCTTCGGTGCAGGCGGCGTCAAAGCGCTCCCACAGTCGCCGCGCGGCGGCGGGGTCGATCTCGCCGAGTTTTTTCCAGCGTTCGCGCAGCGCACGCACGGCGCGGGCGCGCGCCGGCACTTCGATGTCGGCGCTCACCAGCGCCTCGGCCTCGGCGATCAGCTCCTCGCGGGCGCGGTCGGTGCCCCAATGGCGCCAGCCGCTTAGCTCGCGAATGCGCGGGGCTGCGTTTCGCAGGCGCCGCTCAATGGCTTGACGCTGCCGCACCGGCACATCGACCAGTGAGTCGAGTTTCGCGTGGACCTTTTTCTGGAGTTCGATCGCGTCACCGAGTTGGTCCGACGCCAGGGTGGACTCGATGGTGTCCAGTGCGTGCTCGATTTCCGCGAGGCTGCGTTGCAGGGTTTCGTTCTGCGCGGCGATGCGCTGGCGCAACTGGTTGAGCAGCCGGTTGAAATGATCTCGGTACTCGGTCGCCAACTGTGGATCGCTAGGCAGTGGCTGCGCCCGCCAGGCGGTTTCAAGTCGATCAACCGATTGCTCGCGCGGTGTGACTTGCTCGTTTAATTGTTCGGCTTGCTGGATAAGACGCTCGAGTTGCGCGCCGCGCTCGGTGTGGCGGCGTAGCGCCTCGACCTGGTTTCGACAATGTTTGAGCGCGGCGTGAAACCGGTTAGCCAGTGGTGCTTCCTGGGTTTCCGGCAGGATCGGCAGGTCAAGCCAGTCCTGCTGGAAGGTGTCGAGCGTCGCGTTGATCTCGTCGGCGTCGTGCGCAGAGATGCGGTGCCGTTTGTCGAGCTCAGCGGCGAATGCATCGACGAGCGCGCAATGATCTTGCTTGGCATCGCGCGTGGGCGCCAAGGACTCGGCGGTCTGGCGGTGTCGATCGAGGCGCTGTTGCGTGTCCGCGCTGGCCGCGTGGAAGGCGGCGATCTCGGCGGAGGTCGCATGTCGCTCGAGTTCCGACCATTCGGTTTGGTAGGTCAGGAACCGGCCTTGATCGCGTTGCCAATAGCTGTCGTGGCCCAGCGCGGTAACCGCATCCACGAGGGCTGCAATCCGCGCATGCCGCTCACGCTCGATCTGTAGCGTATCGAGGCGTTCGCGTAGCGTTTGTGCGGTACGTTTGTCCTTTTTGCCGAGTTGCTTCAGCGCGCTACGAATGAGTGGCTCGTCATTCAGACGTTGGGCCGCGCTCAGGCGGACCTCGGCGCTATCGTCCTCGGCCGTGCAGCGTGCGAGGATCGCTTGATCGTCGATCAAGCTGATGGCGAGGCGGCGCAGCTTCGGGTCGTGGGCACGAGACGCCAGTTGGGTGTTCAACGCGGGATCGGCGATGCGCGGTAGGTGTTCGGCGAATTGCGGAAAATACGGAGTTTCCGGATGCTTTATCAGCAATTCCGCTAGGCGGTGGTCGATGCTGCCTGCGACCGCGGGCGCGGCATGGAGCTTGAGTAGGGCGTCGATCCGGTTGATCCGGCCGATCGCGGCCTTGCGCACGCGCGGATCACTGTCCTCGTTGGCGAGCGCGAAGACGATCGCCGGATCGGTGGCTTCGGCCACCGCGGTGAGCCGGATCGCGGGGTCCTTGTGTTGCCACTTCGGTTTGAACAGGCGCGATAACATGAGCGTTATTTTACTCGCATGCCAGGTTGAGCGCCGTCATCGGGTGCCAGTATGTACAAGCCGCTGTCACTTCCGCTGGCCGCGAGCACCATACCTTCAGAGAGACCGAAACGCATCTTGCGCGGAGCGAGGTTGGCCACCATCACGGTCAGGCGGCCCTGCAATCGCTCGGGCGCGTAGGCGGATTTGATCCCGGCGAATACGTTGCGGGTCTCGTCGCCGAGGTCGAGCGTCAGACGCACCAGTTTGTCGGCGCCTTCGACCGCTTCGGCGTGGATGATGCGCGCGACTCGCAGATCGACCTTGGCGAAGTCCTCGATGCTGATTTCGGGTGCGATCGGGCTGATTTCCATTGGTTTGGGCGTGGCGGCGGGCGGGGCCGACGGTTTGAGATGCGCTTGCGAGGACTCGACGATCGCGGTGAGTTTGTCGGATTCGATCCGGGTCAGCAGCGGGGTGTAGGACTCGATCGCGTGATCAAGCAGCGGCGTTTCGAGGTCGCTCCAGGATTGTGGGTCGAGTCCGAGGAATCGTTCGGAATTGGCGGCGGTGATCGGCAGCACCGGCTTGAGGTAGACGATCAGCGCCCGGAACAGGTTGAGCCCCATGCTGCAAACCGCGTGCGCGGCGCTCGCGTGGTCGGGATCCTTGATCAATACCCAGGGTTTGCGTTCGTCGATGTAGTGGTTGGCACGATCGGCGAGGGCCATGATTTCGCGCATGGCTTGCGAGTACTCACGCGCGTCGTAGCGGGCCGCGATGCTCGCGCCGGCGGCTACGAATTCGCCGTAGAGCGCGGGTTCCGCCAGCTCGGCGGCCAGGCGGCCGTCGAAGCGCTTGGTGATGAATCCGGCGCAGCGCGAGGCGATGTTGACCAGTTTGCCGACCAGGTCGCTGTTGACCCGGGCCTGGAAGTCCTCGAGGTTGAGGTCGATGTCGTCGACTCCGGCACCGAGTTTGGCTGCGAAGTAATAGCGCAGGTACTCGGGGTCGAGATGATCGAGGTAGGTGCGGGCCTTGATGAAGGTGCCGCGCGACTTCGACATCTTCTGGCCGTTGACCGTGAGAAAGCCGTGACAGTAGACCGCGGTCGGCGTGCGAAATCCGCCCGCGTGCAGCATCGCCGGCCAGAACAGCGTATGGAAATAGGCAATGTCCTTGCCGATGAAATGGTAGACCTCGGTGGTGGCGCCCGGCCGCCAGTAGGCGTCGAAGTCGAGTCCGGTGCGGTCGCAGAGGTTTTTGAAGCTCGCCATGTAGCCAATCGGCGCGTCCAGCCAGACATAGAAATATTTGCCGGGTGCGTCGGGGATCTCGAAGCCCCAATAAGGCGCGTCGCGCGAGATATCCCAGTCGGACAACCCGGCTGTGAACCATTCGTCGAGCTTGTTGGCGATCTCCGGTTGCACATGTCCGCCGCGGGTCCAGTCGCGCAACATGCCCTCGAAGTGCCCCAGCTGGAAAAAATAATGCTCGGATTCGCGTTGTATCGGGGTTGCGCCTGATATCACCGAAACGGCATTGTTCAGGTCGGTGGGGGCATAGGTGGCACCGCAGACCTCGCAGGAATCGCCGTATTGGTCCTTCGCCCCGCACTTCGGGCAATCGCCTTTGATGAAACGATCCGGCAGAAACATCCCGGCTTCGGGGTCGTAGGCCTGCATGATCGCGCGTTTCGCGATATGACCCTGATCCCGGGCGCGGGTGTAGATCCACTCGGCGAAGTAACGATTCTCGGGCGAGTGGGTGCTGTGGTAATTGTCAAAACGAATCTGGAACTCCGCGAAATCGGCGCGGTGCTCCTGTCCGATACGCTCGATCAGCGCCTCGGGTGATATGCCTTCTTGTTGCGCGCGCAGCATGATCGGCGTGCCATGGGCGTCGTCGGCGCAGACATAGATGCAGTCGTGGCCGCGCAAACGCTGGAACCGCGCCCAGATATCGGTCTGGATGTACTCGACCATGTGCCCAAGGTGGATGGGTCCGTTGGCGTAGGGCAGGGCGCTGGTGACGAGGATTTTTCGCGAGGCCATGGTGAGGTTGGGCGTGTGCTTCGATGGGGGGTTAAGTTAACAGATTTGACCCCCAGCGACATCCGCGCCGGATTCGCTCCGGCGAAAGAACTGGACTCACGCAATTTGACCTCGCCTTGCTCAGGCCGCGCGCCAAGCCTTGCTTCCCGTCGCGGGTCAAGCTTGGGCGTCGAAGGCGTTCGGTAGCCAATCAAGTTGTCCATCGCCCGAAACGGCGACGACATCGAAGCGGCAGGGCGAGTTGATACGCCGCGTTTGCAGGTAGACCAGCCCAGTGCGTGTCAGACGCTGCTGCTTGGTGCGGTCGACGCTCGCGGCAGAGCCACCGAACCGGGCATTCTTGCGGTAGCGTACTTCAACGAATACCAGACTGTCGCCGTCGCGCATGATCAGGTCGATCTCGCCGAAACGGCTACGGAAATTCGCTTCGATCAGGCTCAATCCGGCGGCGCGCAGGTGCGCGAGCGCGGCTTTCTCCGCTTCGTCACCGCGCTGGCGGGTTGTGGTCACGGCTTCGGTTGAATCGCCAGCTCGCCCTGGTAGGCAACCGGCGTGCCGCCGCGGAACTGCGCGTAACTCACCTGACGGTGCAAGCGTTGTTGTTCGTTGAGGACGATCGCGCCCGACAGGCCGTAGTGCAGGATGTCGCCGCTGGCGGGCGGACGCGGCTGTAACTGCAACGCAAGCAAAATGCTGTCGAAGCCGAACGCGAACAGACGGGGTTGCTGGCGTGCGCGCGGACTCAGGTCGTGCGGTGTCGGGAGCCTGAGGTTGGGGTCGACTGCCTGCGCCTGACCGATCAGCCAAGGGATCTCGGTGAAAATCGTGCCGTCTAGATAGCTGTCCTCGACGGGTTGTGGCATTCCCGAGTAAAGATGGGATGTCGCGAATACCGGAGTCTGCCCCAGGTTGTAGTGCTTGAGCTGGTTCTTCAGCTGACGCGCCTGGCGCGGCGTGGCGGCCATGAACACGGCGAGGTCGGCCGTGACGTTGGCAGGGTCACTGCCGAGATCGCGCAGGAAGATGGAAAAGTCGTCGATGCTGTCGTCGTAGGTATTTGTCGTGACAAGGGTGCCGCCAAGTTGCCGAAAGGCCGCGGAAAAAGCGCTCGCGATTCGGTCGCCCCATTCACTTTCCGGCGTCAGCATATGCACGCGTTGGCGTTCGCTGGCTATCACCAGGCGCGCGGCTTGTTCGGCTTCATCCTCGGGCAGCAGGGCGAATTGATAGAGATTGCGGTTGATCGTCCCGCCGTCGCGACCGAAGTTGAGTGTCAGCACGGGCACCCTCAGTTCATGCGCGGCGAGCGCGTCGACCTGGGCTTTGTCGAGCGGGCCGAGGATCCATTCCGCGCCATCGTTCACCGCTTGTTGATATACGCTTTGGATGCTATGCCCGGAGGCACTGTCGTGGAAGCGCAGCGTCGTGGCTTTGAGCGCGGGATGCCGATCCATCGCCGACTCGATGCCTTCGCGAATCACGATTCCGACACCTTGCAAGGCGCCACTGAGCGGCAATAGAACGCCAATCTTGCCGATCTGGCCGCGCACCGGCGCGACGTTGGCCTCGCGCAGCGACTGGATGCGATTACCGAGGGCGGCTGGGTGGTTCGCGAAGTCGGCCTGCCAGCGATCCAGCGCGGAGCCGCGTGACTCCGGCGCGGCGGCGGTGGATTTGACGATGTAGGTGAGTTCAACCCAGCCACGCGTGAGCGGGTTGAGCCGCTCTCCCAGCCATTTCGAGAGGTCGGGCGTTGACAGCGCCAGCAGTTGTTGCCAGACCTGGTCGCTATCGTTGGTCGCTCGCGAACCGCCGTAGCGTTCGATCATGAGTTCGGTTTGGGCGCGAAGGTTGCCGCGTTTCTGTTGCGCCTCGGTCAGTAGCGCGACGATCTCCTTGTCGAGCGACGCGGGCAGTTGAGTTCGCGGAAAGTCGAGCAAGCGAATGACCTCGGCGAAGTCTTGGCGGGTTCTCGCGATGCGGGCCGAGATCATACGCGTGCGTGCGCGAGTGGCCGGGTCGAGTTGAGCTTCGTTGATGGCCCGTATGCTGCGTTCGGCACTGGCCGCGTTTCCGCCGAGCCAGGCCATCTCCGCCGCCTTCGCCCGTAGGAGGTCGGCATCGGCTGGACGTCCTTGCCGAGCCGCGGCTTCGTAGGCTTCACTCGCGCGCACGTAGTCCCGCTCCTTTTCCAGGGCGATCGCCTGGCGCTCCAGATCGCTACTTGGACGAGTACCCGGCGTGGTCTGGCACGCGGCGAGCGCGAGTAGCGCCACTGTACAGCACAGGAGGTGTTGAATACGCTTCATCAGGCAAAGATCGCACCAAGAACTAACATGAACGTATTGTAATGGAGCAAGAACTGGCTGTCTTGAACGATGGCGCGGGCCTGACGGGTGTCCTTTGGGTCGTCGCGACCCCGATCGGCAATCTGGGGGATCTCTCGGCGCGCGCCATCGAGACCTTGCGCGCGGTGGCCTTGATCGCGGCGGAAGACACCCGCCAGACCGCCAAACTCCTCGCGCATCTCGGCCTGCGTAAGACCCTTCTAAGTCTGCATGGATTTAACGAAACGCAACAAATCGAGCCGGTTTTGGCGCGATTGCGCGCGGGCGAACACGTCGCACTGGTATCCGACGCGGGAACGCCGCTGATCAGCGATCCTGGATTCGCACTGATCCGCGCGGTGCATCTAGCGGGGTTGCGGGTTTCGCCAATCCCCGGCGCGAGCGCGTTGACCGCCGCGCTGTCGGTGGCGGGCATCCCTTGTGCCAGGTTCGCGTTCGAGGGCTTTTTACCCGCCCGGAGCGCGGCTCGACGCGCGGCGCTGCAAGTTCTGGAACAGGAATCGCGCACGCTAGTGTTCTACGAGGCGCCGCATCGTATTGTCGACGCCCTGTGTGACATGTTGGAGGTTTTTGGACCCGAGCGTGAGGTGGCATTGGCACGCGAGCTGACCAAGTTGTTTGAGGAGGTCAATCGCGACACGTTGGCGGCGCAGGTACGTTGGGTCGAAGCGGATCCGAATCGGCAACGTGGCGAATACGTCGTGATCGTGAGTGGACATGATGGGGCATCGGACGCCGCTGCCAACCAGGATGTGGATCGCCAATTGCAGGTGTTGCTGGAGGAGCTGCCGTTGAAGCAGGCAGTCAAGCTCGCGGCACGTCTAACCGGGGTCCCGCGCAATGAATTGTACCAGCGTGCGTTGGCGCTACGCGGCTGAGATTGCGCTGGCGATGCGTCAGCAATGATGAGAGTATCCGCGCCTAGGGAGTCGGCCAGGCAATCGCGCCCGCAAGGGCGAGGAAAGTCCGGGCTCCAAAGGGCAGGGTGCCAGGTAACGCCTGGGCGGCGCGAGCCGACGGAAAGTGCAACAGAAAGCAAACCGCCGATGGCCCTCGGGCACAGGTAAGGGTGAAACGGTGCGGTAAGAGCGCACCGCGCACGTGGCAACACGGAGCGGCACGGCAAACCCCACCCGGAGCAAGGCCAAATAGGGGCGCATCAAGCGTGGCCCGCGCGCGCGCCCGGGTAGGCTGCTACAGGGGTCTGGTGACAGACCTCGCAGATGAATGATTGCCCGCGACAGAACCCGGCTTATCGGCCGACTCCCTTCCTCTTTATCTCCTCCCCATTCGTCGTGCCTCCATGCGAGGCGCTTCTGCGTCCCGGAATGCGCCCCTTGGCGCGGGCAGTGATCGAAATTTCGTGAGGCATTGGATTAAAAGTTGCCTCTAAAAAGCTGAAATATATTAATTTTGTGAACTACTTGCAGGGTTCGCACGAACCGCCCGTGCGTGGTTTCGTAAGTCATTGTGACAACACATAAAAATAGCTAAGCGCGGGCGTGGTTTCCCTTGACAGTGTGACGTAGTGCTTCCTATAGTGTATGAGAGTGGGACGAAGTGGAAAAATGTAGGGTCAAGTGGGTTAGCGGTGTAACGAGTGTTTCGAGGGGTTTCCAATCTCGTGCTGGACGATAAGAGTCGTCTCTCGATACCCGCGCGGTATCGCGACGAGATTATGGCCGCCTGCGAGGGCAACCTGATCGTGACGGTCGATCGCGATAAATGCCTGCTGATCTACCCGTTCCCGGAATGGCAGCGCATCGAGGAACGGTTGATGTCGCGCCCCAACATGGAGCCCAGCGTGCGCAAGTTACAGCGGTTGATGGTGGGATACGCCACCGAATGCGAGTTAAGTGCACAAAGCCGGATTTTGATTCCGGAGCCGCTGCGGGTCTTCGCCGAACTCGACAGGCGTGTTGTGCTGGTAGGTCAGGGCAAGCGGTTCGAGCTATGGAACGAACAGCGCTGGAGCGTGCAGTGCGACGAGTATCTGCGCGAGGCGGCGAATGACGAGGTGATGAGCGAGGCGATCGCCTCGCTGTCGATCTGAGCCGAACCGGATGACGCACGTCCCGGTGCTGCTTGATGAGGCGGTCGAGGCGCTCGCGCCGCGCCGCGATGGCTGGTATCTCGATGCGACGTTCGGGCGAGGCGGTCACACTGCGGCGATTCTCGAACATCTGGGCCCGGCGGGGCGGTTGTACGCGATGGATCGTGATGGCGAGGCGGCCGGCGCCGCTTTGCAGCGGTTCGGCGACGATGGTCGGTTTAAGTTTTGCAGGGACAGCTTTGCAGGGATGGCGGAGTTTTTGAGCAGTCAGGGTGTCATGGGTTCGCTCTCGGGGGTACTGATGGATCTCGGGGTGTCTTCGCCACAGTTGGATCATCCGCGCCGCGGTTTCAGCTTTCGCGCGGACGGCCCTCTCGACATGCGGATGGACACCTCGGTAGGGATCACTGCGGCGCAATGGCTGGCGCAAGCGGACGAACGACGTATCGCGCAGGTGTTGTTCGAGTATGGCGAGGAACGCTACGCGCGGCGGATCGCCCGAGCGATTGTCGCGGCCCGTGCCGATGCGCCGATCGAAACGACTCGCCAGTTGGCGGAGTTGATCGGTCAGGCGGTTCCGCGCCGCGAGCACAACAAGGATCCCGCGACCCGCGCCTTTCAGGCGCTGCGCATTGAAATCAATAACGAATTAAACGAGTTGCAACAGGGATTGGCGTCGGCATTGGAAGCCTTGGCTTTGGGAGGTCGATTGGTGGTTATTAGCTTTCACTCGTTGGAAGACCGATTGGTCAAGCATTTCATGCGCGGGCATGCGCGTGAAAAGCCCGTATTCACGCGCTCGGGCGAGTTGCTGCCCATGGTCGGCGGCGCCTTGCGTCTGAAGTTGATTGGCAAGCCGATCAGGCCGTCGGCGATCGAGATCAAAGGTAATCCCCGGGCGCGCAGCGCCGTGTTGCGCGTGGCGGAGAAGCTGGCATGAAGTGGCAGATCGGCGCGGTCGCGGTGATCGGTGTGTTGGTTCTACTCAGCGCGCTGGGCGTGGTGACCGCCAAGCACGAACACCGTAAGCAGTTTCATCTGATGGCGCAGCAGGACCGATTGCGCGATCAGCTTGAGATCGAGTGGCGCCAGTTGCTACTCGAACAGCGTACCCACGCCAAACACGACCGAATTGAAAGCGAGGCGGCACGCAAGCTTTCCATGAAAATCCCCCGCATGGGCGATACCGTGATGGTGCTGCGATGAGTGAGCCCGGTAGCCAGACCCAGAGTTACCCGATGCGGCGCGTGGTCGTTTTCGCGGTGTTCCTGGCGGGCATGATCGCGCTGGCACTGCGCGCGCTCGAGCTACAGGTTCTGCAGCACGATTTTCTGCAAGAGATGGGCGACGCCCGGCATTTGCGCGTGGTGCACACGCCCGCGCTGCGTGGAATGATCACGGACCGACATGGTGAGCCGTTGGCGGTATCGGCACCCGTCGATTCGATCTGGATCAATCCGCTCGAATACAGCGCGACACAGGAACAGGTGACGCGGCTGGCGACCTTGCTCGACATGCGAGCGGTCGATCTCAATAGTCGTATTCGCGAGCGTGGCGAGCGCGAGTTCGTCTACATCAAGCGCCATATCTCGCCCGAGCTCGCGGCGCAAATAAAAGCGCTGGGTGTCGCCGGGCTCAATGTGCAGCGCGAGTACCGACGCTACTATCCGATGCTCGATATCGCGTCGCATGTGGTGGGGTTCACCAATATCGACGATATCGGTCAGGAAGGCATGGAGCTGACCTACAACGACTGGCTGAGCGGCGAGCCGGGCGCCAAGCGCGTGATCAAGGATCGGCGCGGTCTGATCATCGGCGACGTGGAGCTGATCCGGCAGGCGCGCCCGGGCAATGATCTGCGGCTGAGTATCGACGGGTATCTGCAGTATCTGGCTTACAGCGAACTGCGCAATGCGGTCCGCAAGTTCAACGCCGAGTCCGGATCGGTCGTCGTGCTGGATCCCCACAACGGCGAGATCTTGGCGATGGTGAATCAGCCGGGATACAACCCCAACAACCGAGCCGAACTCAAGCCGGAGTTGTTCCTCAATCGCGCTGTCAAGGACTTGTTTGAGCCGGGTTCGACGGCAAAGCCGTTCACGATCGCCGCCGCGGTCGACAGCAACGTCTTTCAGTACAACAGTAAACTGAACACCAACCCAGGTTCCTATGCGATTCCAGGTCACGTCATCAAGGACAAGAACAATCTGGGTGTGATCGACATGACGACCGTCATAAGCAAGTCGAGCAACGTCGGCGCGGCGATGGTCGCGATGAAGGTGCCGTCCGAACAGCTGTGGCATGCCTTTCACGATTTTGGATTCGGACAGCGCACGCAGAGCCATTTCCCAGGCGAGGAAGCGGGGTTCCTGCGCGACTTCACCGGTTGGTATCCGGCGGATAAGGCGACTCTTTCGTATGGCTACGGGTTCTCGGTGACGTCGTTGCAATTGGCTCAAGCGTATGCGGTGCTGGCGGCGGACGGCGTATTTCGACCGGTCACCTTCATCGCCGGCATGCCGCCGCGCGAGGAGCGCCAGGTCGTGAGCGCGGAGACCGCGCGTGCGGTGCGCCGAATGATGCAGAAGGTTGTTTCACCCGAGGGGACCGGGTACCGCGCCTCGGTCGAGGGCTATCGCGTCGCCGGCAAGACCGGCACCGCCAAAAAGGCGGCCGCCGGCGGCTACGGCGACGAATATCAAGCGGTTTTTGCCGGCATGGTTCCGGCTGACCAACCGCGCCTGGTCGCGGTGGTGATGATCAATGAGCCCAAGGGCGGGCAGTACTACGGCGGCGATGTAGCGGCGCCGGTTTTCGCCAACATCATGGCGGGCGCGTTGCGCCAGTTCAACATTCCTCCCAACGACCTGCCTGGCCAACGCATCGACGAGATTCGAGTGGCGGCCACGGGTGACAGCCAGTGAACGCGCGGGTGAGCCCAATGTCCGACCCGAGACTGAGCGAATTGCTGAATGGGATTATCGAGTTGCCCGCGAGTTTCGACCGGCCGGTGCGCGGGTTGGCGCTCGACAGTCGCGACGTTCGGCCGGGCTCGCTGTTTTTTGCGACCCGCGGCACGCAGCGGCACGGCATCGAGTTCGCGCGGGCCGCCGTCGACGCGGGCGCGATCGCGGTGCTGTGGGACCCCGATCCCGAACTCGCGCCACTGCTCGATGCACTGACAGTGCCGGTTATCGCCGTGGCGGATCTAGGGCAGCGACTCGGGGCGATCGCCGAACGCTTCCATGGGGGGCCGTCACGTCATTTGCAGGTCGTCGGCGTCACGGGCACCAACGGCAAGACCTCGGTCGCGCATTTTCTGGCGCAACTGTTGGATCAGCCGCCGCTGCGCTGCGGGTTCATCGGCACGCTCGGCGCTGGCCTCTACGGTGAATTGGCGCCCGGGACCCACACCACCCCGGACGCCATTCAGGTGCATCGCATTCTGGCCGACTTCGTGACCCGCGGCGCTGCCTGCGCGGCGATGGAGGTCTCCTCGCACGCACTCGACCAAGGGCGCGTCAATGGCGTCCGCTTCGAAATTGGTGTGTTCACCAATCTCACTCGCGACCATCTTGACTATCACGGTGACATGGCACGCTACGCCGCGGCGAAACGTAGTTTCTTCTTTCGCCACCGCCCCCGCTTTGCCGTGCTCAATGCCGACGACCCGATTGGGCGGCAGTGGCTGGAATCGCTGCCGACCGTCGTCGAACCCTTGGCCTACTCGCTGCACGGACCGGTCGCTGGCTTTCCGACGCTGACCGTGAGCGAATGGCAATTGACCAGCCAGGGGATGCAACTCGAGATCGAGTCGCCCTGGGGGCGGGCGCATGTCGCGAGCCCTTTGCTAGGCGCGTTCAACGCCTCGAATTTGCTCGCGGCGCTCGGCGCGTTGTTGTTGTTGGGCAAGTCGCTGCCCGAGGCAGCGGCGCGCTTGTCGCATGTGCGACCGCCGCCGGGGCGCATGGAATGCCTGGGCGGTGGAACGTTGCCGCTGGTCGTGATCGATTATGCGCATACGCCGGATGCGCTTGAGAAGACGTTGCAGGCATTGCGCGCGCATACCGCCGGACGCCTGATCTGCGTTTTTGGTTGCGGTGGTGACCGCGATCCAGGCAAGCGGCCGCTGATGGGGCGTAGCGCGGAGTCCTACGCGGACAGCGGCATCATCACTGACGATAACCCGCGCGGCGAGGATCCAGCGGCAATCGCTCGCGCGATTCTCCAAGGGCAACACGACACGCGGCAAATGCCCGTTATCCATGATCGGCGGGTGGCGATCCGCGCGGCGTTGGCCGACGCACGGGCCGGTGACACGGTCCTGATCGCCGGCAAGGGGCATGAGAGCTACCAGATCGTCGGACGTGACAGCCGCCCGTTCTCGGACCGCGCCGTCGTCACCGAATGGCTCGTGGAGGTCTCGCGATGAACTGGTTGCGCTTGAGCGAGGTCGCCGCGATGCTGGGCCAGCCTCTGGTGGGCGAAGACGTGTGGGTGGATTCGGTCTCGACCGATACCCGAAAAGTTGCCGGAAACGAATTGTTTTTCGCCCTCAATGGGCCGCGTTTCGACGCACATTCGGTCCTCGAGCAGCCGGGAGTGCGGAGTTATGCCGGGCTGGTCGTATCGCGCCCGGTCAGTCACAAGGCGCCACAAATCATCGTGCCCGACACCCGTATCGCGCTGGGTCGGCTCGCCGCCGCGTGGCGAAATCAATTCCAGGGGCGGGTCGTGGGTTTGACCGGCAGCAACGGCAAAACCACGGTCAAGGAGATGATCGCCTCGATCACGGCCGTGACGCATGACGTGCTCTATACGCAGGGGAATCTCAATAATGACATCGGGGTTCCGCTCACGTTGCTGAGATTGAGGTCCCAACATGAGATCGCGGTGATCGAGATGGGGGCGAATCACGCCGGAGAGATCGCCTATTTGACACAACTTGTGCGCCCCGATGTCGCGCTGGTGAACAACGCGGGACCCGCGCACCTTGAGGGGTTCGGTGACCTGGAGGGCGTGGCTCGCGCGAAGGGCGAGATCTACGGCGGATTGGGGCCAGACGGCGTCGCGGTGGTCAATGCCGACGATGTATTCGCGGATTACTGGACCGGGTTGAATGTCGGCCGGCGCGTGATCCGGTTTGGCAAGGCGCCGGACGCGGACGTGCGCCTGGTGGGCACGGATCCGTTGCGGTTGGTCGTCGGCGGCGCGGCGATTGAACTGACGCTGCAGCTGGAAGGCTGGCATAACGCACTCAACGCGACGGCGGCCGCCGCAGTCGCGGTCGCGCTGGGCATGCCGAACGAAACCATTCGCGACGGACTTGCGCGCATGACCGCGTTCAAAGGCCGTCTGCGGATCGTACGCGGCTTGAATGGCGTGCAGTTGATCGACGACAGCTATAACGCGAATCCGGCCTCCGCAAAGGCGGCCGTGGACGTGCTGGCGCAGCGTGCCGGCGCGCGGATATTGGTACTCGGCGATATGGGTGAGTTGGGGCCATCGGCCGCGGCGTTGCATGCTGACTTGGGCGCCTACGCGAAGGCGCGGGGCCTGGATCGCCTGTTTGGCTTCGGTGATCTGAGCGGCGCGGCGGTCGGTGCCTTTGGCGTGGGCGCCGAGCACTTCGCCGAACTCGATTCCTTGATCGCCGCATTGAAGACGCTCGCGGCGCCCGATGTCGTGGCGCTCATCAAGGGCTCGCGCTCGATGCGGATGGACCGCGTGGTCGAGGCCCTGAAGGCCAGAATTCCTGTCGACGGCGCGGATGGCAACGGAGGCCACGAACATGTTGCTTGAGCTGACGCGCTGGCTTACCCAATACCTCGGCGCCTTTCGTGCGTTCGAGTTCATCACGATGCGGGTCATCATGGCGACGCTCACCGCGCTGGTGATATCGCTCTGGCTGGGGCCGGTCGTGATCCGCAAACTCACCGAATACAAGGTCGGACAGCAGGTCCGCAAGGACGGCCCGCAGAGCCACCTCGGCAAGGCCGGAACGCCGACGATGGGCGGCTTGCTGATCCTGCTGTCGGTTGGCTTGTCCACCGTGCTGTGGAGCGATTTGAGCAATCGCTTCATGTGGGTGGTGTTGCTGGTGACGCTTGGCTTCGGTCTGGTCGGCGGCGTTGATGACTACCTGAAACTGCGCTACGGCAATTCCAAGGGATTGGCGCCGCGCGCGAAGATGCTGGGGCAGTCGCTGGTCGCCCTGACGGCCGCGGTATTTTTGTATATCACCGCGGCGAGTCCGCAAGAGACCACGCTGCTGATTCCCGTGTTCAAGGACTTCGGCTGGGAGATGGGGCTGCTGTTCATACCGTGGGCGTATTTCGTCATCGTGGGTTCGAGCAACGCGGTCAACCTCACGGACGGTCTGGACGGACTGGCGATCCTGCCTGCGGTGCTGGTCGGTGGCGCGCTGGGATTGATCGCGTACTTCACCGGGCATATCAAATTTGCCGAGTACCTGTCGATTCCGTATATCGCCGGGGTCGGTGAAATCACCGTCTTCACCGCGGCACTGGTCGGCGCGGGGCTTGGGTTTCTTTGGTTCAACACATACCCGGCGCAGGTGTTCATGGGTGATATCGGCGCGTTGGCGTTGGGCGCGGCGCTCGGCACGATCGCGGTGGTCACGCACCAGGAACTGGTGTTGGTGATCATGGGGGGCGTTTTTGTTCTGGAGACGGTCTCGGTGATCTTGCAGGTCGCTTCATTCAAGCTCACCGGTAAGCGAATCTTTCGCATGGCGCCAATACACCACCACTTTGAGCTCAAGGGTTGGCCGGAGCCGCGCGTTATTGTGCGGTTCTGGATCATTACCGTGGTGTTGGTGCTGGTTGGCTTGGCTACGTTGAAGGTGCGCTGATGAACGGAATGGCTCTTTCGACCTCGCCGTCGCTGGATCAAAACCGACCATGGTTGGTGTTCGGGATGGGTGGAACCGGCCGCTCGGTTGCGCGCTTTCTGCGCCACCAGGGCATTCCGTGCGTGCTCGGCGATAGCCGCGCCGATGCACGGCTCGAACGCGAACTGCGCGCCGAGTTTCCAGGTGCGGAACTGCGGCTCGGTGACTGCGAAGCGGAGGATTGGTCGCGGTATGGCCGCGTGATTCTGAGTCCGGGCGTGCCGCGGGCGCTCGCATGCGTGCAACAGGCCATTGCCGGCGGCGTCGAGGTGGTCGGCGACATCGAGTTATTCGCGCGGATCGCGACGGCGCCGGTGGTTGCCGTGACAGGATCGAACGGCAAGAGCACGGTCGTCCACCTGCTGTGGAAGATGACTCAGGCCGCGGGCTGGGATGGCGCGCTTGGCGGCAATTTCGGCACGCCCGCGCTCGATCTGTTGAAGACACCGGAGGCCGAGGTGTATGTGCTCGAGCTGTCGAGTTTCCAGCTTGAGTCCACCTATTCGCTGCGTTCGGCGGTCGCGACGATTCTTAATATCAGCGAGGACCACCTCGACCGTTATCCCGATATCGAGCACTACGCCGCGGCGAAGGGGCGCATATTCGACGGCGCGCGCAAACTCGTCGTCAATCGCGACGACCCTCGGGTGATGGCGCTGATTCCGGCGGGGCGCGAATTCGTGAGTTTCGGATTGGACGTACCGGCGTCTGGACAGTTCGGTCTGCGTATCGCGGACGCGGCGCATCAATGGCTTGCGAAGGGTGACGTCTCGCTGCTGCCGATCGCGGAACTTCGATTGTACGGGCGTCACAATCTCGCCAATGCGCTTGCGGCGCTCGCGCTGGGCGAGGCGATCGGTTTACCGCTCGCGGCGATGCTCGAGGCCTTGCGTCAGTACGCCGGATTGCCCCACCGCACCCAGTGGGTTAGGGAGCTTGGCGGCGTGACTTGGCTGAACGATTCCAAAGCCACCAACGTCGGCGCGACGGTCGCGGCACTCAAGGGCTTGGCCAATCCGGTCATTCTCCTCGCGGGAGGACAGGGCAAGGGGCAGGACTTCGGCCTATTGCGCGAGGCCGTGGCTGCTCACGCGCGGGCGGTGTTGTTGTTCGGCGAAGACGCGCCGAAACTCGAGCGCGCGCTGGCCGGTGCGAGTGAGCTGCGTCGGGTACCCTCCCTGGTGGAAGCTGTGAGCATGGCGCATGCCTTGGCAGAGTCGGGTGACTACGTATTGCTGTCGCCGGCCTGTGCGAGCTTCGATATGTTTACTGGCTATGCGCAACGCGGCGATCGTTTCGCCGCGCTGGTGAACGAGTTGCAGGGAGGCGGCGCTTGATGCAGGCAACCCGACACTTGACTGACGCGCTCACGATCCAGTTGCGACAGCGGCTGGATATTGGACTCATGCTGGTCGCGGCGGCGCTGCTCGCGCTCGGCCTGATCATGGTTGGATCCGCGGCGATTGGTATCTCGGACCAAAACTTTTCCAATCCCTACCATTACCTGACGCGTCAGGTGATCTACGTTGCCATTGGGCTGTTCGCGGCGTACCTCGCATATGAACTGCCGCTGCAACTCTGGGAAGTGGCCGGCGTGATCTTGCTGGCGTTTATCTTCTTCCTTCTGATCGCGGTGCTGGTGCCGGGCGTCGGGCGTACCGTGAATGGCGCGACCCGCTGGATCAACCTGGGTCCGACGGTACTCCAGGTCTCCGAACTCGCGAAGCTGTTGATGATTCTTTACATGGCCGGATACATCGTGCGCCATGGGCAAGACGTCCGCGGGAGTCTGGTCGGTTTCCTGAAGCCCATGCTTGTGGCCGCGCTGGTGTCGGCGCTATTGCTTGCGCAACCGGATTATGGCGCGGCCGCGGTGATTGTCGCGGTCATTATGGGATTGTTGTTCCTCGGAGGCGTTCGTCTTTCCCACTTTGTCGCGCTGATTCTGGTCGCTGGCACCGCCTTTGCCGTGCTCGCGATTACCTCATCGTATCGACTGCAGCGGTTGATGACGTTCGCCGATCCCTGGGCAGATCCGTTCAATACCGGATTCCAGTTGACCCAATCTTTGATCGCGATCGGGAGCGGATCGTGGTTCGGTGTTGGTCTCGGCGCCAGCATTCAGAAGCTGTTTTATCTGCCCGAGGCACACAATGACTTCGTGTTCGCCATTCTCGCCGAGGAACTGGGCTTTGTCGGCGTGAGCGTGGTGCTGATGCTGTTTACCTACACCGTTTGGCGGGCGTTCGCGATCGGCTCGACCGCGGAACGCACGGGTCATCTGTATGGCGCCTTGGTGGCGTATGGCGTCGGCTTGTGGATCGCGATTCAGGTGTTCGTCAATATCGGGGTGAACATGGGCATCCTGCCGACCAAGGGCCTGACCTTGCCGTTCATGAGCGCAGGCGGGAGTAGCGTGGTGGCGATGTGCATCGGGCTTGGCCTGGTGTTGCGAGTGCATCGCGAAGTGCACGATCTCACGCTCAGAAACGGTGGCTCGAGCGCCTGGATCGCGCGCGGAGGTCGGACGTGATTGCGCAGCGCGGATCAGGTCCGGTCATGATCATGGCAGGCGGAACGGGTGGCCACATCTTTCCGGCGTTGGCGGTCGCGGATGAATTGCGGCGTCGCGGCGTACCGGTGGTGTGGCTCGGCTCACGCGGCAAGATGGAGGCCCGGATTGTACCGACGCATGGCTATGAACTGGTTGAACTGAGCATCTCGGGTCTGCGTGGTTCGGATTTGAAGACGCGCATGCTGGCGCCGATGCGGCTGCTGCGGGCCGTCGCGCAGGCCGTGACGGTGATGCGGCGATACCGGCCGCGCGCGGTGCTCGGCATGGGCGGGTTCGCGGCGGGGCCTGGCGGTCTCGCAGCCGCGTTGCTGAGGATTCCCCTGATCATTCACGAGCAAAACGCGATTCCTGGGATGACCAATCGTTGGCTGGCGCGGCTTGCGACGCAGGTGTTCGAGGGCTTTCCGGAGAGCTTTAGGCGGGTGCGTCTGAACCGCGAGGTTCGCCATACCGGCAATCCGCTACGTAGTGAACTGCTCGCGCTGACACCGGCGAGCGCACGCCTGTCCGAGAGTCGCGGTCCTTTACGCCTCTTTGTGATCGGCGGCAGCCTGGGTGCGTTGAAGCTCAATCAGACCGTGCCGCGTGCATTGGCGCTGTTGCCGCCCGAGACGCGTCCTGAAGTGTGGCATCAGAGCGGCGAGCGGCATTTGGATGCCACGCGCCAGCTGTACGCCGATGCGGGCGTGGCGGCACGCGTCGACGCCTTTCTGAATTCGATGGCGGCACCTTATACCTGGACGGATCTGGTGCTCGCGCGTGCCGGCGCGCTCACGATCGCGGAATTGGCGCAATGTGGCCTGCCCGCCGTGCTGGTGCCTTATCCCCACGCGGTCGATGACCATCAAACCGCGAATGCACAGTTACTGGTTGCCCGGGGCGCCGCGGTGCTCATTCCGGATATTGAGTTGACGCCCGAGCGCTTGGCCGCGGTGTTGTTCGATCTCAACCGGGACCGCGCGGACTTGTTGCGGATGAGTGAGGCCAGCCAAGGTCTGAGCCGGCCCGAGGCGGCGCACGTCATCGCCGACGCCTTGGTGGGCGCGAATCGAGAAATCGCGATTAAGCTGCGGGAGGTGACGTCGTGAGACCTTATTCTGAAATTGGACTCGCCCACCGTATTGGACGGCTGCATTTCGTGGGCATTGGTGGTTCGGGGATGGGCGGCATCGCCGAGGTGTTCCTGAACTTGGGTTACCAGGTCAGCGGATCCGATCTCGCAGAAAACGCGGTCACACGGCGGTTGCAGGAGCTGGGCGCGACCGTGTCGCGCGCGCATCAGGCGGAGCAGGTCGAAGGCGCCAGCGTGGTGGTCGTCTCCAGTGCGATCGACGAAGCCAACCCAGAAATTCGGGCCGCGCGCACCGCCCGCATTCCGGTGATCCCGCGCGCCGAGATGTTGGCCGAATTGATGCGCTTTCGCGAAGGTATCGCGATCGCGGGTACTCATGGCAAGACGACGACCACGAGTCTGGTCGCCAGCATTCTGGCGGAGGGTGGGTTGGACCCAACGTTCGTGATCGGTGGGCGTCTCAACAGCACCGCGAGTCACTCGCGGCTGGGCAATGGTCGCTATCTGGTCGCGGAAGCGGACGAGAGCGATGCGTCGTTCTTGTATTTGCAGCCGATTCTGGCGGTCGTGACCAACATCGACGCCGACCACCTCGCGACCTACGACGGCGACATGGGCCGGTTGAAGCAGGTTTTTGTCGATTTTCTGCACCATTTGCCGTTCTACGGCTTGGCAGTACTGTGTGTCGACGATGCGGGCGTGCGCGAGATTCTGCCGCAAGTAACCCGACCGATCATCACTTATGGGATTGAACGTGCCGCCGACGTGCGCGCGCACTCAATCGAATTCGCTGGCTTAGGCTCGCGCTTCAGTGTCGCGATCGCCGGGCGCGAGAGCGAGCTCGAAATCGAGCTCAATACCCCCGGGCGCCATAACGTGCTGAATGCGCTTGCCGCGATCGCAATCGCGGTCCAGGTAGGTTTGTCGGACCAAGTAATTCAACGTGCACTGGGCCAGTTCAGTGGCGTGGGGCGGCGCTTCCAGGTCTACGGCGATTATTCGATCACGCGGCGCGGGGTGACTTTGGTGGACGATTACGGTCACCATCCCACGGAGGTAGCGGCGACGATCGCGGCGTTGCGCGCGGTTTGGCCGGCTCGCCGCTGCGTCATGGTTTTTCAGCCGCACCGCTACACCCGAACACGCGACCTGTTTGACGAGTTTGTGTCGGTACTGGCGACCGCGGATGTGTTGGTTTTGCTCGATGTCTACGCGGCAAGCGAGCAGCCGATTCAGGGTGTGGATAGTCAGGCGCTCGCGGCCGCGATTCGCGCGCGTGGTGGGATTGCGCCGATCAACGTCGGAAACCACTCTGATCTGTTTGCGGTGCTCGACGGCTTGTTGCAGGACGGCGATGTCATTCTGACCCAGGGGGCCGGAAACGTAGGCGCGTTGGCCGCGGAACTTGCGCAACGCCTGGCGGTGGAGGGGGGTGCTTGACCATGGCGATGCCGGAACAGTTTGGTCGTGTCGCCGTGCTGATGGGCGGTTGGTCGTCGGAGCGCGAGGTTTCGCTGGTGAGCGGGCAGGCGGTGCTGGCGGGATTGCTGGCTGGCGGCGTCGACGCGCATGGGATCGACGTGGGTCGAGATATCGACCAGCGGTTGCGGGCGGGTACTTACGATCGCGTATTCAATGTAGTGCATGGAACCGGTGGTGAGGATGGCGTTTTGCAGGGCGTGCTCGAGCTGCTGCAACTGCCGTACACGGGTAGCGGCGTGACCGCTTCGGCGCTCAGCATGGATAAGATGTTGACCAAACGCATTTGGCGTTCGGCCGGGCTGCCGACCCCGAACTTCATGCGTTTGAATGCCGATTCCGATTGGGACGCGGTCGCCAAGGCGTTGGGTCTGCCGGTTGTGGTCAAGCCGTCCGCCGAGGGATCCAGCATCGGCGTCGCGATCGTCGAGCGCGCCGGGGACTTGCCGCAAGCGTACGCGAACGCCGCGCTGACGGGTGGCTTGGTGATGGCCGAACAATTTATCGAAGGCGAGGAGCTCACCTGCGGCATTCTCGATGGCGAAGCGCTGCCGTTGATTCGGGTAGCCGCGAGCCAGCGCTTTTATGATTATCACGCGAAATACGTAGCCGACGACACGGAATACCGCTGCCCCGCGGGGCTGGACGATGCCGTTGAGGCGGCGATTCGACAATTGAGTCTCCAAGCGTTCGAGGTGCTCGGCGCCGCCGGCTGGGGCCGCGTGGATTGCTTTCGCGATCGCGCGGGCAAGGTGTGGTTGATCGAGCTCAATACCGTCCCAGGCATGACGAGTCACAGTCTGGTGCCCAAGGCGGCCGCGGTCGCTGGGATCGATTTCAATACCCTGGTGCGCCGCATTCTAGCGACCAGTCTTTGCCGCGATCGGAGGTTGCCGTGAACCGCCGCCCGAGTGCGGCCCGGCGTCGACCGAAAGCGAGCTTTCGGCAACGCCATCTGCAACGTTGGCAACAATTGCGGCAGGTATGGCAGGACGTGCGGCCGCTGCTTTCCAAGCTGGGTGTGCTCGCCATCGTGCTGGTATTCGGGCTGGCCGGGATGCGGGTGTACCAGTGGACTCAACGCCCAACGACCTTGCCGTTCAAGCATGTGCAGGTCCGCGGCGAAATCGACCGTATTGATACCGAGCGTCTGCGCGCCACCCTGGCCGAAAACGTCAAGGCAGGCTTTTTCAGCCAGGATCTTGCGGTGCTTCAGCGCAAGCTCGAGGCCCTGCCATGGGTGCATCGCGTCGCGCTGCGGCGTATCTGGCCCAACCGGTTGTTGGTCGTGCTCGAGGAGCAGCATCCGATCGCACGTTGGGGCGAGAGCGGTCTGCTCAATCGTCACGGCGAGGTGTTTGCCGTGGCGCTGGCGGAGATTCCACAGACGCTGCCGAAGATCTCTGGTCGCCCGGGTCGTGAGCACGAACTGATTCAGGAGTTCATCGTCGCCGACCAGATATTGCAGGGCCTCGGTCTGTCTCTCGTTGAACTTCAGGAGGATGCGCGCCTCGATCAGCGGCTTGTGCTGCGCGAAGGCATGCATCTGGCCTTGGGGCGCAAGAACCGGCAGGAACGTCTGCAACGTTTCGCCGAAGTCTATCGATCAACCCTATCGCCGTTCATCGCGCGTATCGCTGGGCTGGATTTACGTTACGCCAACGGTTTCGCGGTGCGCTGGCGGGAGCAGGATGCCGCGCTGCGGGCGATGGGTAAGCAACATGGATCGCCGAATAATGTCTAGAAAGCAGCAACAAAACGAAATGATCGTGGGTCTCGATATCGGTACCTCGAAGGTTGTCGCCATCGTCGGCGAGATCAACCCGGAGGGCGAAGTCGAGATCATCGGTTTGGGCTCGCACCCGTCGCGCGGCCTTAAGAAAGGGGTTGTGGTCAACATCGAGTCAACGGTGGAGTCCATCAAGCGGGCAGTCGAGGAGGCCGAGTTAATGGCCGACTGTCAGGTTCATAGCGTCTACGCGGGCATTGCGGGCAATCATATCCGTAGCCTCAATTCTCACGGCATGGTCGCGATCAAGGATAAGCGAGAGGTCTCGATGAGCGACGTAGAGCGCGTCATCGATGCCGCGCGCGCGGTTGCGATCCCCGCGGAGCAGAAGATTCTGCACATCCTGCCGCAGGAGTTCGTGATCGATCAGCAGGAAGGTATTCGTGAGCCGATCGGGATGTCGGGTATCCGCCTCGATGCCAAGGTTCACTTGGTGACCGCCGCCGACAGCGCAGTGCAGAACATCGAAAAGTGCGTGCGTCGCTGCGGGCTCGAGGTCGACGACATCATTCTGGAGCAACTGGCGTCAAGTTACTCGGTGCTGACGGACGACGAAAAGGAGCTCGGCGTTTGCTTGATCGACATCGGTGGAGGTACGACCGACATCGCGGTATTCACCGATGGCGCAATCCGTTACACCTCGGTCATCCCGATTGCCGGCGACCAGGTAACCAACGATATCGCGGTCGCGATGCGCACGCCGACGCAGTCCGCCGAGGATATCAAGATTAAGTACGCCTGCGCCTTAAAGCAGCTGGCACATCCCGATGAAAGCATCGAGGTCCCGAGTGTCGGCGACCGCGCCAGTCGTCGGTTGTCGCGACAAACGCTCGCGAGCGTCGTCGAGCCACGCTACGAGGAATTGTTGAGCCTGGTGCATACCGAGCTCAAGCAGAGCGGGTTTCTGGAATTGCTGGGCGCCGGGGTCGTTTTGACCGGTGGCTCGGCACGAATGGATGGCGCTATCGAGTTGGCCGAGGAGGTGTTTCACATGCCGGTGCGACTGGGACTGCCCCAGCATGTGAAAGGGCTGGTGGAGGTGGTGCGTAATCCAATCTACGCGACCGGGGTCGGACTGTTGCTCTATGGGCTCCAAAGCCGACGCAGCGCGCGCCACGATGCGCCCCGGCGTGAATCACTGCGGGCGCGATTGAAACGATGGTTAAGCGGCTTGTAACGCATATGAAAGGTAACTTGGAGGGTAAGTGAATGTTTGAATTAGTTGAGTCTTATCAGCATGGCGCGGTGATCAAGGTCATCGGTCTCGGTGGTGGCGGCGGAAACGCCGTGCAACACATGGTGCAAAGCAATCTGGAGGGCGTCGAGTTCATCTGCGCGAATACGGACGCGCAGGCGTTGAAGAAAACCAACGCCAAGACCACGATCCAGTTGGGTTCGAATATGACAAAGGGGCTAGGCGCCGGCGCCAATCCCGATATCGGACGGCAATCGGCGCTGGATGATCGTGAGCGCATCGAGGATGTGATTAAGGGAGCTGACATGTTGTTCATCACCGCGGGGATGGGTGGTGGAACGGGCACCGGCGCAGCGCCGGTGGTCGCCGAGATCGCTCGGGACATGGGGATACTGACCGTCGCCGTTGTCACGCGTCCGTTTCCGTTCGAGGGTGGCAAGCGCTCAATGGTGGCCGAGAAAGGGATCCAAGAGCTGTCGCGGGGCGTCGATTCGTTGATCACAATTCCGAATGAAAAGCTCTTGTCCGTTTACGGCAAGAACATTTCACTGCTGGATGCGTTTAACAAGGCCAACGATGTCCTATTGGGCGCGGTCCAGGGTATTTCAGAATTGATCACCCGGCCGGGGCTCATCAACGTGGATTTCGCCGACGTGCGGACCGTCATGTCAGAGATGGGTATGGCGATGATGGGGACCGGTGCCGCGCACGGACCGGAACGCGCCCGCGAAGCGGCCGAGGCGGCCATTTCGTCGCCGTTGCTGGAAGACATCGACATTCGCGGCGCGCGGGGCATTCTGGTGAACGTGACCGCCGGGATGGACATGTCGATTGGTGAGTTCGACGAGGTCGGTCAAGTCGTGCGCGATTTCGCCTCGGACGATGCGACGATCGTCGTCGGCACCGTCATTGACCCCGACATGTCCGGGGAACTGCGCGTGACTGTTGTCGCTACCGGTCTCAACCAGTTCGCCTCGGAGCAGAAACCGCTGCCGCAGATGAGTCAGCAAGCCGAACCGCGTCCCGTGCGCCTCGTCGCGGGGCAGCCGCGAGCGGGGAGCGTGCCGGTTGGATATGACGTGGGACGGTCCGCCGTCACGCGGTCGCGATCCGCGGCGAGCGACGGTTCACGCGGCGCGAAACGCTTGGACGCGAAGGAGATAGATCTCGATGTGCTTGATATCCCCGCTTTTTTGCGGAGACAAGCTGACTGATTGTGGTATTTAAGTCACATGCTGTTGCCGCTAAAGTGGCAATTTGGCTACAGTTGTGTGAAAATACAACTAAGGCACAGGTTGTCCTGGGAGGATCTACCATGGAGAATCCCAGGGTTTAGTCCATTGACCGCTACGGCAGGATTGCATGTTTAGACAGCGCACGCTCAGAAACAGTATCAAGGCAACCGGCATCGGCTTGCATACCGGAGACAAGGTCGTACTGACCTTGCGTCCGGCGCCGGTGGATGTCGGTATCGTGTTTCGGCGTGTCGATCTCGCCGAACCGGTCGAGATCCCGGCCAAGGCCGAGTTCGTTGGCGATACGATGCTCTCATCGACCCTGATCAAGGACGGTGTCCGCATCTCGACCGTGGAGCACCTATTGTCGGCGCTGGCTGGACTTGGCATCGATAACCTGTATATCGATGTCAGCGCAGCCGAGGTGCCGATCATGGATGGAAGCGCCGGACCGTTCGTGTTTTTGCTGCAATCGGCGGGCATCCAGGAGCAGTCGGCGCTCAAGCGCTTTATTCGTATCAAGCGCAGTGTCGAGGTGCGCGAAGACGACAAGTGGGCGCGATTCGATCCGTTCAGCGGGTTCAAGGTGGGTTTTTGTATCGATTTCAAGCATCCCGCGTTTGGGGTCCCGAATCAGACCGCCGAGTTCAATTTCTCAACGACTTCGTTTGTGAAGGAGGTCAGTCGGGCGCGGACATTCGGTTTCATGCGCGACATCGAGATGCTGCGGGGGCGTCGACTGGCGCTGGGCGGTAGTCTCGACAACGCGGTCGTGCTTGATGATTATCGGATCCTCAACGAGGACGGTCTGCGGTACGAAAATGAGTTCGTCAAACACAAGATCCTCGATGCGATTGGTGATCTTTATCTTTTGGGGCATGGGTTGATCGGTGCGTTTCGTGGCTATAAATCCGGCCACGCGCTGAACAACAAGCTGCTGAGAACGTTGATCGCGGACAAATCCGCTTGGGAAGAGGTTACCTTCAAGGATAGCAAGACCGTGCCGATCTCGTACGCGACAGGCCTGGAGGTTGGTGTCTGAGGGCTACCCGGGAGTCAAGAGTTTGACGGTGGCTTAGCGAACGCGCATCGGTTCATTTGGGGGGGCTCGCGAGGCGCGCCGACAGAGTCCGCAGGAATGCTGAAGTCCTGCGACGCATTGCGGTAACTTCCGTGTTTTCGTTTTGAACGAGCGGTCGGGGGGTGGGCCCGGGTTTGGCGTGCGCTCGGACCGTTGAGATCTCAATCGCGTGCCTTTCCGCCATTCTACGAATCAGTTCGCGCTGGTGAAACAAGAGGTTGGTGCTCCAACTGTGATCGGTTACCAGAATTGATAGACAACCGTCGCTATAGTTTACGGATTGAACTTGGTCGGACAGAGGAGGTTGAAGGCAGTCGATCACCTGCCGTTTGAGGCGCTCGCTACGCTGCAATTGTTGTAACACTTGGCGCGGAAGCCAGTCGGCTGAACGTTGCATAATAGTCAGAAAACCGTCGTTTCGTGTTGGCATTATGCCATGAGTTCGTTATCATCCAGCGGATAGCGAGCCAGGTGTAGTGTTATGCAGTTACCTCGATTCAACAAGAGAGGCCATTCCTCGCGCTTCCGAAACGCGCAAGGAAGCTGGTGGTTCATCCCGCTCGCGGGGTTGAGCGTCGTGTCTTTAATCACTGGAACCGCGGTCGCGGGTTACCTCATAGGCTCTTCAGCCATTCCACAGCAGCATTTAGTCAGTTTCCAGGAAAGCGTCCTGGAGCAACGCCTGTTATTCGAAGACACCGAGCGTGACGTACAGGCGAACCTTGATGCACTTACACAACGGATCGGGCTCCTCCAGGCTCACGTCAACCGGCTGAATGCGCTCGGCTCAAAACTGGTCAGCGTCAGCAAGGTCAGTGCGAAGGAATTCGATTTCGTCGCGCAACCCGCGATGGGGGGGCCGTCCAGTGAGCTCTCCCCACTAGGCTTCGGCAGCGACGACATCAGTCGCGCCATGGAAAAGCTAGAATTGGCGCTGCTGGAAAAAGAGCAGCAGCTTCGGGTGCTCGATCAGATGATGTTGAGCGCGAAGGTCGAACGCGCAATCATGCCGCGTAGCATGCCAGTGGCCGCCGGTTACGTTTCATCCTCCTATGGTTACCGTAGCGATCCGTTCTCCGGGCGACGCGCATTTCATAGCGGTGTTGACTTCGCTGGTGCGCTGGGCACGCCAATTCTCGCGGCGGCGGGTGGCAAGGTCACGCGCTCCGAGTCGCATCCGGAGTACGGCAAGATGATCGAGATTGATCACAGCAACGGTTATACGACGCGTTATGCGCATGCGTCTGAATTGCTGGTCAAGGTCGGTGATGTCGTCAAGAAAGGTCAAGAGATCGCGAAGATGGGTAGCACGGGGCGCTCGACGGGGGTGCATCTCCACTTCGAGGTTCACAAGGAAAGCGAGCCCGTCAATCCGATGACTGTCTTGAATGACAAGGAGTAAGATCTCGGCATTGCTTCGCTGAATCAAGGGCCGCAAGGCCCTTTTTTCGTTAGTGACTTGTATTCACATCGAGCTAGGACGCGCGACCGTGGCGCGCCGCGTTAGTCGGTCTACTCAAACTACGCTATGATTACCGACCTTTGATATGGTCCAGCGCGGAAGCTATGTTCGGAAAAGTCGCAAAAATGTTGTTTGGGAGTCGCAACGACCGGTTGTTGCGGCAGTACCGCAAAATCGTGGAAGCGGTCAATCGGTACGAGTCCGAGTACGAGCGGTTTTCAGACGAACAACTGAAGGCGAAGACAAACGAACTGAGCGCGCGCGCAATTGAGGGGGAGGCGCTCGAGACATTGATGCCGGAGGCGTTCGCGACGGTTCGCGAAGCGAGTCGGCGGGTGCTCGGCATGCGGCATTTCGATGTGCAGCTCATCGGCGCCATGGTGTTGAACGACGGCAAGATTGCCGAGATGCGCACCGGCGAGGGCAAGACGTTGATGGCGACCCTTGCGGTTTACCTCAACGCGCTTGAGCGTCGCGGTGTGCACGTCATTACCGTGAACGATTACCTTGCGCGCCGCGATGCGGAATGGATGGGGCGGCTGTACCGCTTCCTCGGCCTCAGCGTCGGGGTCATCGTCAATGGCTTAAACCACGAGGAACGGCAACAGGCCTACCGAGCTGATATCACCTACGGCACCAACAACGAATTCGGTTTTGATTACCTACGCGACAACATGGCGTTTTCGCTGGAGAGCCGCGTCCAGCGGGGGCTCAACTTCGCGATTGTTGACGAGGTGGACTCGATTCTAATCGACGAGGCAAGAACGCCGCTGATTATCTCGGGGCCAACCAACGAAACGTCGGAGCTCTACATCGCGGTCAACAAGGTAGTGCCTCGCCTGACGCGCCAGGAAAGCGAAGACGGACCCGGAGACTATAGCGTCGATGAAAAGGCGAAGCAGGCTTACCTGACCGAGGAAGGCAACGACCACGTCGAGCAGCTCCTGATTGAAGACGGTCTGCTCAAGGAGGGTGAGAGTCTTTACGACCCCGCTTATCTAACACTGTTGCACCATTTGGGTGCCGCACTGCGCGCGCATGCGCTGTTCAACCGCGATGTTGAATACATCGTTCGCAATCGCGAGGTGATCATCGTCGATGAGTTCACTGGCCGCACCATGCCGGGACGGCGGTGGTCGGACGGCTTGCACCAGGCGATCGAGGCCAAGGAAGGCGTGACGATCCAGCCCGAGAACCACACGCTGGCGTCAATTACGTTTCAGAACTATTTCCGACTTTACAAAAAGCTATCGGGGATGACTGGCACCGCCGATACCGAGGCCTACGAGTTTCAGCAGATCTACAATCTCGAGGTTGTCGTCATTCCGACCCATCGTCCGATGGTGCGGCAGGACTTCAACGATCTGATCTACCTGAACAAGCAAGGCAAGTTCAACGCCATCATCGCTGACATCAAACACTGCGTCGGGCACGGTCAGCCGGTATTGGTGGGAACCACCTCGATCGAGACCTCAGAGCATCTGTCCGACATTCTCAAAAAGGAGAAGATCGAGCATCAGGTGTTGAACGCGAAACAGCACGAGCGCGAGGCGCAGGTGGTCGCGCAAGCGGGGCGTCCCGGCGCGGTCACGATTGCGACGAACATGGCGGGTCGCGGCACCGACATCGTGCTTGGCGGCAGTCTTGACTCAGATCTTGCGGCGCTGGGCGAGGATCCGAGCGCGGCGGCGCATGATGAGGTTCGCGCGAATTGGCAACGTCAACACGACACGGTCGTTGCGTCCGGCGGCTTGCACATTATCGGTACCGAGCGGCATGAGTCGCGTCGGATCGACAACCAGTTGCGCGGTCGTTCGGGTCGTCAGGGTGATCCAGGTTCGACGCGGTTCTATCTATCGCTTGAAGATAACTTGATGCGCATTTTCGCATCCGATCGGATGCGTAGCCTGATGCAAAAATTCGGCATGCAGGAAGACGAGGCAATAGAGAACTCGTTGGTGACGCGCTCGATTGAAAATGCCCAACGCAAGGTTGAGGCGTATAACTTCGATATTCGGAAGAACCTGCTCGAATACGACGATGTTGCGAATGACCAGCGTAAGGTCGTCTACCAGCAGCGTGATGAATTGCTGTCGGCCGAGGATATCGCAGAAACGATCAAGGATATTCGCGCCGACGTGGTTTCCAGCACCTGCGCGACCTTCATACCGCCCGGCAGCATGGAGGAGCAATGGAATGTCTCGGGTCTTCAGCAAACCTTGATCGACGAATTCGGGCTCGATTTGCCGATCCAGCAGTGGCTGGATGAAGATCATTCTCTGCATGAGGAAACGCTGGTGCAGCGGGTAGTCACGGCCGCGCAAGAGGTGGCCGAGGGCAAGGACGCGTTGTTCGGACCGGAACTCATGCGCAGGGTCGAGAAGGACTTGATGTTGCAGGTGTTGGACAATCACTGGAAAGAACACCTCGCGGCGATGGATTACTTGCGTCAAGGCATCGGTTTGAGAGGCTACGCGGCCAAGAACCCGAAACAGGAATACAAACGCGAAGCGTTCGAGATGTTCGAGGCGTTGCTCGGACGGATCAAGCACGATGTGGTCGGATACTTGTTGCGTATGCAGCCTACCAGCGTCGAAACGCTGCCGCAGCGGCCGGTCGAGGAGCCGGCACAAGTCAAGATGCAATACCAGCATCCAGAGGCCGAAAGTCCGCTCGTGGGGGCCGAACCCGGCACTGGCGCAGGGGAACTGCCGCCCGAGGAGCCGTTCCGGCGTGAGGGTGACAAGGTCGGCCGCAATGATCCCTGCCCATGCGGCTCGGGCAAGAAGTATAAACACTGCCACGGCAAACTCGTCTGAGGTGTAATACGTATGGCTGTAGGCCTGAACGCGCCTGAATCGTTAATGGCCGTCGCGGGCGTGCGACTCGCTGTCGCCGCCGCCGGAATCCGGTACCGCAATCGTAACGACGTGGTGCTGATCGAGCTTGCGCGCGGCAGCGAAACCGCGGTGGTATTCACCCAGAACAAGTTCTGCGCGGCGCCCATCCAGGTCGCCAAGACGCATTTGACACAAGCGCCGACGCGCTACCTGCTGATCAACGCGGGTAACGCGAATGCCGGCACCGGCAGCGCCGGCATCGAGGATGCGAAGTCGAGTTGCGGTCTGGTTGCCGGGCTGGCTGACGTCGTGCCCGAATCCGTGCTGCCATTTTCCACTGGCGTCATCGGTGAGCGCCTGCCGTTGGACCGATTGAGCGGCGCGTTACCCGATCTGCTTCGGCAGTTGACTACGGATGCCTGGCTGGACGCGGCGCGAACGATCATGACCACCGATACGCTTCCTAAAGGCGCCAGTCGCCGGGTCGAGCTTTCCGGCGGAGTCGTGACGATCACCGGGATCGCGAAGGGTGCTGGCATGATCTGTCCCAATATGGCGACCATGCTGGGGTTTATCGCGACCGATGCGCTCGTCGACCCGCAACAACTCGATGCCTTGTTGGTCGATCTGGCTGAAGAGAGCTTCAATTGCATAACGATCGACGGCGATACCTCCACCAACGATGCCTGTGTTCTGATCGCGACCGGAGCGAGCGAGGTGCGCCCGATGCTCGTGGCGGATGCGGCGCGGTTTCGCGCGGCGTTACGTGAGATCTTCCTGGAGTTAAGTCACGCCATTGTGCGCGACGCCGAGGGCGCCAACAAATTCATTACCTTGCGAGTGGAGCAGGCACGCACCTACCAAGAGGCGAAGGCCGTGGCCTACACCGTTGCCCACTCGCCGTTGGTCAAGACCGCGCTCTACGCCAGCGATCCCAATTGGGGGCGCATACTTGCGGCCGTGGGTCGCGCGCCCGTGGTTGATCTGGCAATGCAGCGGATCGATATCTGGTTGGGCGCCGAGCCGTTGATCGTGGCGGGCGAGCCCGCCATGAGTTACACCGAAGCGAAGGGACAGGCGGTCGTGCAACAGCCCGAGATCCAGATTCGCATCGCACTTGGGCGCGGCGATGCCGCGGCTACCGTCTGGACCTCGGATCTGTCGCACGAATACGTGTCGGTCAACGCCTCCTATCGATCCTGACCTCGGGGCCATGAGCGCCTCGTGTCTGCACGTCGCGGTTGGCGCTATCGTCGATCATCGGCGGGTGTTGATTAGTCGGCGTGCGGCCCACCTGCATCAGGGCGGTTTGTGGGAGTTTCCGGGCGGTAAGCTGGAAGCTGGCGAGACCGTTCTGGATGCATTGACGCGCGAACTCAATGAAGAATTGGGCATCACGCTCACCGATGCGCGACCGTTGATCCGTGTGCGTCATAGCTATCCGGAGCACGAGGTGTTGCTCGATGTCTGGAAGGTCGTTGGCTTCACGGGCACGCCGGTACACTGCGAGTTGCAGCCGTTAAGTTGGGTTGACCGCTCGACGTTACGCGATTACGCCTTTCCCCCCGCCAACTTGCCAATCATCTCGGCGCTCGAACTGCCCGAGCGGTGTGCGATCACGCCCGTTGAGAATGTTGCTGGTGACTGGCTGGTGGAACACTGTTGTCGTCTCGAACGCGGGGATTTGCTGTTGCTGCGCCAACCGCATCGCGATCCACGCGCGTATCAAGCCTTTGCACGCGAAGTGGTGCCCAAGCTGAACACACTGGGCCTGCGTGTGATGTTGACGTCGACGCGGGACGCGGTTGAGGCACTAGGAGCCGCGGGTTTGCATCTTAATCGCCAGCGACTGCGCGCCGAGTCTTCGCTACGCCGAGGGTTCGGCGGGCTGCTCTCGGCTGCCTGCCACGATGCGGTTGAGCTCGCGCTCGCCGAGCAAGTGGGTGTGGATTTCGCGTTGTTGTCTCCCGTATTGCCGACCCCGAGTCACCCCGGCGCGGATCCTCTCGGTTGGGCTAGCTTCCGGGGGCTCACCGATCGCGCCGCATTCCCGGTGTACGCTTTGGGCGGCATGAAAGCGTCGGACCAGACCCATGCCTGGCAACACGGCGCCCAGGGCGTGGCGGGTATCAGCATGTTCTGGGGCGACTGAGCCCCGTGCGCCTGCCGCGGCAGACGCACGGGGTCGAAGCGCTAAAGCGTGCAGTTCATCAGATCGAAGTCAACGCGCGCATCGTCTTGGCGCGGACGCTTGGCGAACTCCAGCGGTTCGAAAAAGCGGATACTGAGGCGATGTTTTCCGCCGCTGATCTCGGGAAAACAGGTCGCGTTGGTAGGTAGCCAAAGTCGAATCATTTGCACGGGCGCGGCCGTATCGAGTGCGCGTTCGTAATATCCGTGCTCGGCGCAGAGCGACTCGATCGGGTTGTTATTGCGGATCAGCGCCAAAATCGTCGCGACCGCGACGTTGAGGTGCTCGAATGGCGCGATCCACTTCTGGAGCTCATCCTGTCGCTGCGCCATGGGTAGCTGCAGCCAATAGTGATACAGCGGCAGGTCGAACGAGTTCAAACCGCCCGGAATCGAATTGCGTTGCCGGATCGCATTGAAAAAGTCGTGATTGACGAGGTGTGCCACAATTTGGCCGCCGAGCCGGTTGACGTGCAAGGTCAGGTCATGCAGCCGACGCTTTTGTTGCTCAAGCACGGCGCGCTCGTCCGTCCCGGTCGCCGCCGTCAGTCGCTTGTCGAGGCTAACCTTGAGTCGATCAAACTCACGCAGGACGTCTCCCTTTAGGTCGACGCGAGAGGTGAGGTCGAACAAATCGAGCAGTACCCGTATCGACGATTCCGTCTCCCATAAGGTCAAATGCTGGGTGTAGGCATCGAAGCGCGACATGAGTTGCTCGAAGCGCAAGAACAAACGAGCCGTCTTGCTGAACGGATACTCATAACAAATCGTTTCGTTCGATGCCATCCGTTGCTTTATTACTGGGGTCAACACGTAAAAGTCAGTCGCTTTGCCATAGGAATCGACCGCCATGCACACTCCGCGTGGCGGATTCGCGGCCTGCCCGGCCCGATTCTTGAAGAACCTGCCGTTTCAGATTACGCAGTCTCACTGAGTACATCATGAATATCAAGACGCTGACGTGGCGCGACATGACGTGAGCGTGTCGGACGCACCGACCGGGCGATGGCGGCGCATACGACACTGCTTCCTCGACCCGCCATGTTCTTCTCGCCCAGGCAAGCCCTTTGTGGACGAGAGCGCGCCTTTTGGCGACGAGACGATGGATCAAGCGGTTCTTTGCGCGCAAAATGTGAAGCAGTTCGTGAGCGCGAGCCCTCAATCGGAATAGGCTACACCTAACCGTCGTTCCAGCGGCAATACAGACCGTAACGGCGTGGAGACGTGAGCGTCCCGATTGCGCCGCACGCCAATAAAAAAGTATGAAGAACTCAGGAGACCTCCATGCCTCAATGCAGCGGCATTCTCGACGCGCGCGTGTGCGCGCACCATAACCTCTCGCTTTCCACCGACCTGCCTCCTGTCACGGCGATCGCGCGGGATAATGATCCCCGAGCGCGCTTCCGTGCATGTTCTTCGTATCGCGGCTCGCCGAGTTCGAGTTTGTTGCAGCGCGCGGCGCGTGTCGCGACCTTGGCGTTGTGCGTTGCCTGTGCTCAATCAGCCATGGCGGGTGATCGCCCCTGGTACGTCGGCGCGGGCGTCGGGGTCAGCAAGCTTGAGCCTGACACGAGCGGCACTGCTCTGCGGGTGACCGACGATACCGATACCGGATACAAAATCAGCGTCGGCAAGGAGCTGACGGACCGGGTCGCGGTCGAGGCATTTGGCGGTAATCTGGGTTCGGCGGAGATCGCGCCAATGAGTTCCGTGGACTACCAGTTCTACGGGGTTGCGCTGCAATATGCGCTGCCGCATAACAATGAAGGCCTTTCGGCGCATCTGAAAGGTGGCGTCGTTGCCCTCGATGTCGATTCCAATCTGCCGGTCGACATCGATAAGGACGCCCGCGCCTTTGCCGGAATTGGTGTCGACTATCAGTTTCCCGAAGGCATCACGCTGCGTGGTGAGTACGAGCACTTCGCAAAGGACGCCCAGTTACTGTCGTTCAATCTGATCAAGAAATTCGGCGTCGAGCGCCAGGCACGCGAAACCGTCGTGCCAGCGGCACGCGTGGAGCAGCGACATGTGCAGGAAGTGCTTGAGGACGGTGACCGCGACGGCGTGCCAGATGTGCGCGACAAGTGTTTGAATACCCCCGCGGGTGCCAGCGTCAGCGCCTATGGGTGCCCGATTTTTCTAGGCACTCTGTCTGATATCGACGTCGACGCGCGCGGCGCGCTAACCTCGCAATCCAAGGCGACGCTCGACGGAATCGCGCGGGAAATGCGTTTTTACCCGGACCATACATTTTTTGTGGTCGGTCACGCCGACAACTTCGGCGGCGCGCAGGCGAGCAAGACCCGTTCGGTCACGTGGGCGAAAGCGGTCGCGCAATATCTGTCCGATCGGGGCGTTGATCCGCGAAATCTGCGCTTTGGCGGCTATGGCGATGCGCGCCCCCGAGCCTCGAACGAAACCGCTGAAGGAAGGGCGATGAATCGTCGCGTTGAGATTCTGCCCGCGTCGAGGCCGATCGAGGTGCGTGACTGATCGGGCTCTCGACTGACCGGCCCGTAGGGCTCGTCGCGAAACGGCGGCTTGCGCGCACGAGCCGTCGGTGGTTTGGGTTGGACTGCTACTCGAATCACCGCCGGCTTGCTCGAAACCTTCCCCCCAAGAACGCGCGTTCGCTGGCACGCGACGCTTCGCGAGCCTCGCGCGGAAAAGTTCTGGTTGTCGTCACGCGTTGCCCTGTCTCGCCGGGGCGCCGATAATCGAATTTTGATGGTCGGAGCTGGCGACGTGTGCGGTATTTGCGGAGAGTTAAGGTTCGATGGCGCGGTACCCGATCTCGGGGTCGTGCGCGGCATGCTGTCTCGACTCGAGCGACGTGGGCCCGACGACGAGGGTATCTATGCCCAGGCGCCCGTCGTGCTCGGGCATCGTCGACTCTCGATCATCGATCTCAGTCCGCGCTCGCACCAGCCCATGGTCGATCCGGCGGCAGGATTGGCCATCGTGTTTAACGGGACAATCTATAACTATCGCGAGTTACGGGCGAAGTTGTTGGCGTTGGGGCATCGCTTCACGTCGGAGGGTGATACCGAAGTCATCTTGCGTGCCTACGCACAGTGGGGCGTCGATTGCGTCGAGCATCTGGTGGGCATGTTTGCCTTCGCGATCTGGAACTTGCGGCAGGAGACCTTGTTTCTGGCGCGTGATCGACTCGGCATCAAGCCGCTCTATTTCTCCGAAACCCGCGCGTGCTTTCGCTTTGCTTCGAATACGCAAGCCTTGCTCGCCGCCGGGGACGTCGACACGGGCATTGATGTGGCGGCGTTGCATCACCTGTTCACCCTGCATGCCGTGGTCCCGGCGCCGAGAACCATTTTGCGCGGAATCCGCAAGCTTGAGCCCGCGCATACCCTGCAAATCGACCGCAACGGACGGGTCACTCGACGCCGCTATTGGTCGCTCGATGCTCGTCGGCCAATGGTCGCGCTGACAGACGACGAGTGGCGCGAGCGGATTCACGCGGCGCTCAAGCGCGCGGTGCAACGACGCCTTGCGGCGGCGGACGTACCCGTTGGGGTGTTGCTTTCGGGTGGGCTGGATTCCAGTCTGCTGGTGGCGCTTCTGGCCGAGCAAGGGGTGGCGGATCTCAAGACATTCACGGTTGGGTTCGAGGATCAGCCGGAAGAAAAGGGTAGCGAGTTTGAGTTCTCGGACCCGGTCGCCGAGCGTTATGCGACCGATCATCACCGTTTTCATGTTCCGAATGCGGATGTGTTGCGGCGTTTGCCCGAGGCGTTCGCGCAGATGGCCGAGCCGATGTTCGCGCAGGACGCGGTGGCATTCTATCTGCTGGCGGAGCAGGTTTCGCGACACGTCAAGGTTGTGCAGTCGGGGCAGGGCGCGGACGAGGTATTCGCGGGCTATTTCTGGTACCCGCACATGCACTCGGCAACCGAACAAACCGCGTTGGAACGATTCGCGCCGCGTTATTTCGATCGGACCCACGCGGAGTTCGCCGAGTTGATCGCACCGGCATATCGCGGTGAGGACTTCACGTCGACACTGATTCGCGAGCGGCTGAATTCGGCCAAGGCGGAAAGTTTCATCGACGCGGTGCTGCATCTCGATGTGACGACGTTGATTGTCGATGATCCGGTCAAGCGGGTGGACAATATGACCATGGCCTGGGGTCTCGAAGCGCGGGTGCCATTTCTCGACCACGAGCTGGTTGAACTCGCGGCGAGTATGCCGCCCGAGCTCAAGCTCGCGGAAGGCGGCAAGGGAATTCTCAAGCAGATCGCGCGACCCTTGCTACCCGCGGCGGTGATCGATCGGCCGAAGGGTTACTTCCCGATGCCCGCACTTAAATACGTGCGCGGCGAGTTTCTGGATTTCATGCGGGATCTGCTCGATTCGCAGCGATGCCGTGAGCGCGGACTCTATCAGCGAGCGTACGTGGAGACGTTACTCGCCACGCCCGATGGCTATCACACGCCGATCAAGGGCAACAAGCTCTGGCACCTCGCCGCGCTTGAGTTGTGGTTGCAGCTGCAGGGGCTATGACGCTCGATGCGGGTGGGCTTGGCGCTGTTTATTCAGGAAAAGGCCGCGAATATCAGGGGTTGTCCTGCTTACGCTGGCGGAACGCGTAAACTCGGCGCTTAAAATTCAGATAGTGCGAGGTGAATGCTGATGGATGTCTTGGACCGTATCAAAGAACAGGTCGAATCCAATCCGGTCGTGATTTATATGAAGGGCACGCCGCAATTTCCGATGTGCGGATTTTCGGCGCGGGCGTCCCAGGCACTGAAGGATTGCGGCGTCGAGTTCGCATACGTCAATGTGCTGGCCGATCCCGAGATTTTCGAGAATCTGCCGCGTTTCGCCGACTGGCCCACGTTCCCGCAGGTTTACATCAACGGCGAGTTGGTGGGGGGTTGCGACATCACGCTGGAACTGCATCAGCGCGGTGAACTCAAGGGCATGATGGAAGCGGCGGCCAAGTCCTCCGCGATTTAATGACTCACCGAACACAAGCGCGCATCCGCCGAGGCGGTGCGCGCGGTGCTCAGACTCCAGACGCGCGATTCGGCTTCACGCCGCTCACCCACCGCCCATGTAGGTCGGCAGTCCGGCGCAGTTGTGCCACTGGTTGATAATCCGGCAGAACAAATCGGCGGTGATTTCCGCGTCGTAGATCGCGGAGTGCGCCTCGTCTTCGTTCCATCCCAGTTGCGCGGCCTGCGCGGCACGCGACAGCACCGTTTGCCCATAGGCCATGCCCGCGAGCGTCACCGTATCGAAGCTGCTGAACGGGTGGAAGGGGTTACGCTTGATTCCGATTCGATTCACGGCCGCGTTCAGGAAATTCAAATCGAATGCCGCGTTATGGCCGACCAAGATCGCGCGCGTGCAATCGTGCGCCTTCACTTCCTTGCGCAGGATCCGGAAAATGCCGTTCAAGGCGTCTTCCTCGGTCAGCGCGATTCTTAGCGGATGGTTCGGATCGATGCCGTTGACTTTCAGCGACGCGGGTTCGAGGTTGGCGCCGGGAAACGGTTTGATATGGTGAGTGAGGGTTTCGTGGCGCGACAGGTAACCCTTCGCGTCCATGCGTAAAGTGACCGCCGCGATCTGCAACAAGGCGTCGGTTTGCGGGTTGAAGCCGCCGGTTTCGACATCCACCACGACGGGTAGAAAGCCTCGGAAGCGGTTGCCGATCGGATAAAAGTCAAGGCGTTCATTCATATATTCAATCGCGTTCACAAGCGCGTGAACAGGTGCGTCCCAAAACTCTAGTGTACGGTAAAACGAACATCGGGGGAGGGCGCCGATGGCCGGAGCGAGTGCGATGGCGCGAGGAATCGACGACGACAGCTTAACAAAAGTTGACTTAGAATCGAGGCAATCGGGGTGGGCGCTGGCAGATCGAACCTTTTCTGGTACCATCGCGCCCATCCAATAGTAACTATTAATTTTATTAATGCTCGCCGCGCAAGCGATGAATTCATCCCTATCGGGGCGTGCCAATCAGACAACGGCGGTAAGCAAGGCGATGAATGCGGTAACACAACCCCAGGATCATGATGCGCAAGAAACACAGGAGTGGATCGAAGCGCTGGAGGCGGTCATCAAGCATGAAGGGATCGAGCGCGCGCACTACCTGTTGGAGCGGCTGGTTGATCAAGCGCGACGGTCCGGTGCCAATCTGCCTTACTCCGCGAATACGGCCTACGTCAACACCATCCCGCCACACCTCGAGGTGCCGCATCCCGGTGATCACGCGATGGAGCGCCGCATTCGTTCGTTGATTCGCTGGAACGCATTGGCGATGGTGGTGCGCGCAAATCGCAAGAGCAGCGAACTGGGCGGGCATATCGCGACCTTTGCCTCGGCGGCAACCCTGTATGACGTCGGCTTCAATCATTTCTGGCGCGCCGCGAGCCACGAACACGGCGGCGACCTGATTTACTTTCAAGGGCATTCGGCACCGGGGACTTATGCCCGCGCGTTTCTTGAGGGTCGCGTCAGCGAGGCACAACTTGAGCTGTTTCGGCAGGAAGTGGATGGTGGCGGCCTGTCCTCTTATCCGCATCCCTGGCTGATGCCTGAACTTTGGCAGTTTCCGACCGTTTCGATGGGCCTTGGCCCGATCAAGGCGATCTACCAGGCACGTTTCATGAAGTACCTCCAGGATCGCGGTCTCGCCGACACACGCGATCGCAAGGTGTGGTGCTTCATTGGCGACGGCGAGGTCGACGAGCCGGAAACCCTCGGCGCGATTTCGCTCGCCGCGCGCGAAAAGCTCGATAACCTGATCTGGGTCGTGAACTGCAATCTGCAGCGCCTCGACGGTCCGGTGCGTGGAAACGGCAAGATCATCCAGGAGCTGGAGGCCGTGTTCCGGGGCGTGGGCTGGAATGTCCTTAAGGTCATCTGGGGATCGTACTGGGATCCGCTGTTCACGCTCGATCACGACGGACTGCTGCGGCAGCGGATGATGGAGGCGGTCGACGGCGAGTACCAAAACTACAAGTCGCGCGATGGCGCCTTCGTGCGCGAGCACTTTTTCGGCAAGTATCCCGAGTTGAAGGCCCGTGTGGCGAAGATGTCGGATGCCGACATCTGGCGTCTCAATCGTGGCGGTCACGATCCCCACAAGGTTTATGCGGCCTACCATGCGGCGGTGAATCACAAGGGGCAACCAACCGTCATTCTGGCGAAGACCGTGAAGGGCTATGGCATGGGTTCCGCCGGCGAGGCTCAGAACCGCACGCATTCGCAGAAAAAACTCGACGAAGAGCAACTGATCGCGTTCAAGAATCGATTCAATATTCCGTTGTCCGACGCCGACGCGGCCGCCGCGAAATTCTGTCGGCCGGCTGACGATAGCCCTGAGATCCGCTACCTGCTGGAGCGCCGTAAACAGCTCGGGGGCTTTATTCCGCAGCGCAAGCAACTCGCGGCGCCACTCGAGGTGCCGGCGCTGTCCGAGTTTGGGTCGCTGCTCGAGGATACCGGCGAGCGCGAGATGTCCACGACGATGGCTTTCGTGCGACTGCTCACGATCCTGGCCCGAGACAAGAAAATCGGCAAGAACATCGTCCCCATCGTGCCGGATGAGGCGCGCACCTTTGGCATGGAGGGCATGTTTCGTCAGCTCGGCATTTACTCTTCGGTGGGGCAGCTCTATACGCCGCAGGACAAGGAGCAGGTGATGTTCTACAAGGAGGACAAATCCGGTCAGATCCTGGAAGAAGGCATCAACGAGGCCGGCGCGTTTTCGTCCTGGATTGCTGCCGGCACCGCCTACAGCAATCACGGCGTGAACATGATTCCGTTCTACATCTACTACTCGATGTTCGGATTCCAGCGCATCGGCGATCTCGCGTGGGCCGCGGGCGATTCGCGTACCCGGGGATTCCTGCTGGGCGGCACGGCGGGTCGGACCACGCTCGCCGGCGAAGGCTTGCAGCACCAGGACGGGCACAGTCTGGTGTTGGCGGCGATGATTCCCAACTGCATTGCCTACGACCCGACGTTCAACTACGAGTTGGTCGTCATCATCCAGGATGGCCTGCGGCGGATGTTTCTCGAACAGCAGAGCTGCTACTACTACATCACGGTGATGAATGAGAACTACCATCATCCCGCAATGCCCGAAGGTTCGGCGGAGGGCATCATCAAGGGGCTCTATCGGTTCAAGACCGGTGGCGAATACCCGCAACGGGTGCAATTGTTGGGCTCCGGCGCGATCTTGCGAGAAGTGATCGCGGCGGCCGAATTGCTTGAAAGCGAATGGTCGGTGTCGGCCGATATCTGGAGCGCGACCAGCTTCTCCGAGCTGCAACGTGACGGGATGGACTGCGAGCGTTGGAACTTGCTGCACCCGGAGGGTCCGCCACGCGTGCCCTATGTTACGCGGATGTTGCGCGACCAGCCGGGTCCGGTGATCGCGGCGAGCGATTACGTCAAGGCCCATGCGGATCAGATTCGCGGTTTCGTTCCGGCCCGCTATGCCGTGCTGGGTACCGACGGTTTCGGGCGCAGCGACACGCGGGCTGCCTTGCGCCGGCATTTTGAGGTCAATCGACACTATATCGTACTGGCGGCGTTAAAGGCGCTGGTGGATGAGCAAGCTATTCCGGCCGCGAAGGTTGCTCAGGCCATCGAGCGCTACGGCATCGACGTAAACAAGATCAACCCGCTGCACGCTTGAGGACGAGGAAGCCATCATGACGATGAAAGAGATTCTCGTACCCGATATCGGGAACTTCGGCGAGGTTGAGATCATTGAGGTACTGGTCAAGCCCGGCGACCAGATCGCGGCCGAGGATTCCCTGATCACGCTTGAGTCCGACAAGGCCTCGATGGAGATTCCGTCGAGCGACGCGGGCGTGGTCAAGGCGCTCAAGGTCAAAGTCGGCGATCGCGTCTCGCGGGGCAGCCCGATCGTGGTGCTGGAAGTCGGTGACGGCGCGTTGACCAGTGCGGCGCCGGCGCCGCTGTCGCCGCCACCGCCATCGATCGTCACGCCGGCCGCGACACCTGCGGCGACGTCAGCCGCGACTCCGCCGCCAAGACCATCCCCGACCGCCCAGATCGACGAGATTAAGTTCGTCGCTGCCTATGCCAGTCCGTCGATCCGTCGCTTTGCGCGCGAGCTCGGCGTGGATCTCGGACGCGTTCAGGGTTCAGGGCGCAAGGGGCGGATCCTGAAGGAGGACGTGCAGGGGTATGTCAAACTGGCATTGACCCAGGGCATCGGCGGCGGTCTTGCTGTGGCCCCGCTGCCGGAGATCGATTTCAGCCAGTGGGGCGAAATCGAGACCAAGGCGCTCAGCAAGATCAATAAGCTAACCGGGCAGAATTTGCATCGCAACTGGGTAACGGTGCCGCATGTTACCCAGTTTGACGAGGCCGACATTACTGATCTCGAGGACTTTCGACGCTCGATGGCAGACGAAAGCAAGGCACGCGGCATCAAACTCACATTGCTGGCCTTTCTGATCAAGGCCGTGGTGTCCGCGCTGCGGGCCTATCCGCGTTTCAACAGCTCGTTGGATGCGACTGGCGAGTACCTGATCATGAAGAAGTATTTTCACATCGGCGTGGCGGTCGATACCCCGGATGGATTGGTCGTTCCCGTGATTCGCGATGCGGATCGCAAGAGTCTGGTCGACATCGCCGCGGAACTGGGCGAGATCAGCGAAAAGGCCCGCGCCAGGAAACTCAGGCCGCAGGACATGCAGGGTGGGTGCTTCACGATTTCGAGCCTGGGCGGTATCGGCGGCACGCAGTTCACGCCGATCGTCAACGCGCCCGAGGTGGCGATACTGGGGGTGTCGCGCTCGAAGATGCAGCCGGTTTGGAATGGGCAGGAATTCGAGCCGAGACTTATACTTCCGCTGTCGTTATCCTATGACCATCGCGTTATCGATGGCGCGGACGGCGCACGATTCACGGCCTTTTTGAACCGCGTCCTGTCCGATACCCGCCGCTTGCTGCTGTAGCGTCAACTCGAGTCAAGGAGCTTCTGTTCGCATGGGAACGACGAATACGATTGTGGTGCCGGACATCGGTGGTTTCACGGGTGTCGAGGTCATCGAGGTTCTGGTCAAACCGGGCGACCGGATCGAGGTCGAACAGTCGTTGATCACGCTCGAGTCCGACAAGGCCAGCATGGAGGTGCCTAGCCCTGGCGCTGGCGTGGTCAAGGCCGTGCTGGTGCGAAAGGGCGACCGGGTATCGCAAGGCGATTCGATTCTGGAGCTGATGGCGGCGTCGGAGGTCGTGGCGGAAGGTTCGGTATCCGAATCCTTGACGGTTGCCGCGCCCGCGCCGAGCTCGGGTGACGAGATCAGTGCGCAAGTCGTGGTGCTGGGTTCCGGTCCCGGCGGCTATACGGCGGCATTTCGCGCCGCGGATCTTGGCAAGCAGGTCGTGTTGATCGAGCGCTTTCCGCAGATCGGTGGCGTCTGTCTCAACGTCGGTTGCATTCCCTCCAAGGCGCTGCTGCACGTGGCGGACGTGATTCGCGAGGCATCCGAGTTCGCGGATTTGGGCGTCAGTTTTGGTGCGCCGTCGATCGATACCGACCGGCTGCGCGGCCACAAGAACAAGGTTGTCGGCAAGCTGACCGGGGGGCTCAAGCAGCTCGCGAAGCAGCGCGGGGTCAGGATTGTCCAGGGTTACGGGCGGTTCGCCAGCGCCAACACGATCACCGTAACGGGTGATGACGGTCAATCGACCGTGGTTCGGTTCGAGCATTGCATCATCGCGGCGGGTTCGCGCGTGACGAAATTGCCGTTCATTCCGTGGGATGATCCGCGGGTGATGGACTCGACCGATGCGCTTGAGCTTAACAGCATCCCCAAACGGATGTTGGTCATCGGCGGCGGCATCATCGGTCTCGAAATGGCGACGGTCTACCATGCGCTTGGGTCCGCGATCACGGTGGTCGAACTCACGCCGGGGTTGATGCCGGGCGCCGATCGCGATTTGATCCGAACATTCGAGAAGCTCGTTGGCAAACGGTACGAGCGCATTTTGACCAATACCAAGGTCGCCGCGGTCACACCGAACGACGACGGTCTGAAGTGCGGTTTTGAAGGGCCTAACGGTGTTTTCGAGGATACCTTCGATCGCGTGCTCGTCGCGATCGGTCGCAGTCCGAACGGCAAACTCATTGATGCGGAGCGTGCGGGTGTCACGGTCGACGAGCGCGGCTTCATACCGGTCGACAATCAGCAACGCACCAACGTGTCCCATATCTTCGCGATCGGCGATGTCGTCGGGCAGCCCATGCTCGCGCACAAGGCTACCCACGAAGGAAAGGTCGCCGCGGAGGTCATCGCCGGCCACAAGGCGTTTTTCGATGCGCGCACGATTCCATCGGTCGCCTATACCGACCCGGAGGTCGCATGGTGCGGTTTGACCGAGGAGCAGGCGAAGGCGCAGGGCATCGCGTATGAAAAAGGGGCATTTCCCTGGGCGGCCAGTGGTCGCGCGCTCAGCATGGGCGCGTCGGAGGGCATGACCAAAGTGCTGTTCGATGCCAAAACCAAGCGCGTCATCGGCGCCGGTATCATTGGCAAGAATGCCGGCGAATTGATCGCCGAGGCGGTCCTTGCGCTGGAGATGGGCGCGGACATGCGGGATCTCGCGTTGACCATTCACCCTCACCCCACCCTGTCGGAAACGGTTTGTTTCGCTGCCGAAATGGCGGAAGGCACCATCACGGATCTTTATGTGGCGAAGCGCACATAAACGAAATCGGCCGCTGGCCGGCTTGGCCACCCTTCGCTAAAACCGCGATTCGATTCAAGCCTTTCAGGTCTATACGCTTGGTATAACGATACGGCACTTCATTGGGCCTCGCTTCGATAAGCCGTCGCGGCGTGGTGGTACCAGCCGCGTTCGGGCGATTAGCCCCCTCGTGGTGTGCGACCCCGAAGCCGGATTGCTCCATTCCAACAGCTTTACGACGATTGTCGGCGTGAGCGTATCGAGGCAAGGGGGCGATACGCTTTTACGCGGGAAACTTTGAATTCGGCGTCTTCTCGTCCGAAATGACGTATGGCGCTGTGGCCCCAAGTGGTTGTGCTTCGCGAGCGCGGTAAATTATAGAATTGGAAGTTCTGCGGAGCTGGCTAAACAAGTCGGTTACCGGACAATTCCAAATGAACCACGGAAAAATAACAAAAATTGTGGGGACGTATGCAATATGACGCGAGAACTTTAGACCGATCAAGCGTGGTCAAGACGGATGTCTGCGTGATCGGCGCGGGTCCGGCTGGAATGACCTTGGCGCATGAGTTTCTGGGTAAGGGGTTGCGGGTCGCGGTGCTGGAAAGCGGTGGGACCAAGCCGGAGAAACAAGCCGACGATCTCAGCAAGGGCGAGCTCGGTGGTGTGCTGGATCAGGCGTTGCATGACGTCCACGCGCGCCAGGTCGGCGGAACCGCGAATCACTGGATCATCAAGATGGCCGATAAGCGAAACGGCTTTCGCCATACGCCGCTCGATGCGATCGATTTCGAGCCGCGCGACCATATTCCCCACAGCGGTTGGCCAATCACCCGCGAGCAACTGGATCCGTATTACGGGCGTGTCCATCAGGTCTGCGAGATCGGCGCGTGCGAGTACGCCGCGGACTATTGGCGGGAGGCAATCGCGAGCCCTTTGCTTGACGCGGGGGAGGCGTTGCAGTCGAGCGTGTTCACGTTCGGCGCGACTCACTTTTTCACTCACGATTGGCCCGATCAGTTCGCGCGCTCGAACGAGATTGATCTCTACACGCACGCGACCGTCGTCGAATTGCTGACCGATGATGAGGGTCAGCAGGTCACCCGCGCGGTGGTTCGAGTGCCGGGCGGCAATGAGATCCTGTTCGAGGCCCAGGAGTTCGTCATCGCCGCGGGCGGTTTCGATACCGCGCGCCTACTGCTCAGTTCGAATCGCCGACATCCGAACGGATTGGGGAATCAACACGATGTCGTCGGTCGCTATTACATCGACCACGGCGTCGTCTTGCACGGTTACTTCTATCCAAGCGATCCCGCGCTGATGCGCAAATTGGCTTTCTACGACTTGCGCCTGGTCGCCGGCGCATCGATCCTAGGAAAGTTCGCCTTGTCCGAGGAGACACGACGCCGCGAACGGTTGCGGAATCTGGGGGCAATGATTTTTCCGAAACCTCGCGATATCGACCAGGACGCGTTCGATAGTCTGCAACAGATTGCGTGGGCGCTGCACGGTCGGCGCTGGCCGTCGGATCTGAGCGAAAAGATCCTCAACATCGCGCGTGGTTGGCGCTACCTCGCGCACGTGTTTTACCAGCGTTTCCGCCACGACGCGGGTTTGATGCCGGGCCTCGCGCAGGGCGGGTGGTCAAGGCTCCCCGACCTCGAGCGTCGTTTCTCGCGCCTCGAACTCATATCCTTGACCGAGCAGACACCGAATCCGAACAATCGGGTCACCTTGATCGATGACCGCGATGCGCTGGGTTGTCGCCGCATCAAGGCGCACATGGACTGGAACCCCGAGGATCTTGACAGCATACGACGCACCGAGCGGCTACTCGTGGAGTCACTGCGCGAGGCAGGTTTCGGCCGCTTCGAGCCGCATTCGGCCGACGGTGAGATCGCGTTCTATTCGCGCACCGCGCACCATATCATGGGTACCGCGCGGATGAGCGACGATCCCAGGTTCGGCGTGGTCGACCGGGATTGCAGGGTGCATGGCGTCGCGAATCTCCATATCGCCAGTAGCGCGGTCTTCACGACAGGCGGTTATGCCAATCCAACCTTGACGATTCTGGCCTTGGCGATCCGCTTGGCCGACACGCTCAAGGCGCGGTTGGACCAGGCGCCGCGACTCGATGACAACGTGCTGTTGTTTCCCGAGGCGCCGCGTGGCAATGGCAGCGATGTGGCGCGGAAGTGCGCTTAGTGCGGGTCGGGTGTTGTTTGGCTGGGCCGAAGGCGGCTTTAGTCGCTTGGCGGCGGCTGTGGCTTGGGTGATTCAGCGGTGATCGCCGACAATCGATCGCGTGAAACCCCCTGTTCGATCCCTCGTTGAACACCGAAATTCGGTTGTGGCTTCTCAATCACGAAAATGCGATGCCCGTTGATCATGGCCGAGACGTCCGCGCCGCTGCCCTTCAAGTCATGCCAGAATGCAGTAAGCGTGTGCACCACGGCAAAGCCGAGCAGGATTCGAGCCCCTGTCGTGTGAAGATCCTGGGTGGTTTCTGGCACGAACACGGCGCCGCTGGTGTAGCTGAATCCGGTGACCATCTGGAGCAAGAGCACCGCGAAGAACGCCAGATAGAGTGGCATCCAGAGCGGATTGTGCGCGTACGATTTCGGTAGCGGCGATTTGCCGAGTGTGAGATAGAACTTCAGCATCGCCAGCGCCCCTTTGAGTTCCAGGCGGCCAGGAATCAAGGCTCCTAGTAGATCGGTCCGGCGCCCGAAAAACAGCAGATAGATCCGCAAGAAGAACACTGCCAGCAGAACATGCCCAGCCATATAGTGGTAGTCGCGCGCGGCAATCGCGAGATCGGGCGCGACCCGGGTAAGTAGACCGGTCAGCAGCAAGGCGAGCACCAGCAGCGTCATCGCCCAGTGCGAAAAGCGCAATAGACCGCTCCAGACCCCGATACGGCGTAGAGTAGGGTGACTCATGCGGGTTTATGCCCTCAGCTTCGAAGGTCGTTCAGAGGCACGGCGGTGGGGGCGTCCGTTAGATCTCGACCATCTCAAAATCGTCCTTGCCCGCGCCGCATTCCGGACACACCCAGTTCATCGGTACATCCTCCCAGGCGGTGCCCGGCGCGATGCCCTCATCGGGCGAGCCCTCGGCCTCGTCGTAGACAAACCCACAAATAACGCACATATACTTTTTCATGCTTGTCGCGGCGGCGGAGAATCTCAAGGGCGCGTATTCTCACACGCTCTGCCGGGCGAGGGAAATCCCCTTACGGGAGGGCGCGAAGGTTGGTGTCAAGACGCGATGGCGAGATTCGCGGTTACGGGTCTATCGGTGGGTGGCACTGGGTCTACCCTAGCGAGTTCAATCAATTGTGGAGGGTTTTATCTGAATGAAAATGCCGGCGCCAGTGGTCATGCTGTTTTCAGGTCTGGATCCCACCGGAGGCGCGGGGATACAGGCGGACATCGAGGCGGCCGCGAGCATGGGGTGCCATGCGGCCCCGATCGTGACCTGTCTGACCGTGCAGAACACGCAAAACGTCATCGGCGTATCCCCCGTCAAACCTTCGCTGATTGTGGAGCAGGCGCGGGCGGTGCTCGAGGATATGCCGGTCAAGGCTTTTAAATGTGGCCTGTTGGGTTCGGTGGAACTGGTCGAGGCGCTACATACATTGTTGCGTGATTATCCTGACCTGCCGCTGGTGCTGGATCCCGTGTTTCTGGCCGGCGGCGGCGCGGAACTCACCGACTCCGAGACCTTGTTCGCCATCCGCGACTTGCTGTTGCCGCGGGCGACCGTGGTAACTCCCAATACACCTGAATTACGCGCGTTGGCGAGCGGATCCGGTTCGGATACGCTCGAGGCATGCGCGATGGAGGTGTTGTCTCATGGCTGCGATTTTGTGTTGGTGACCGGCGCGCACGAGACGACGGCGAAGGTCGTCAACACGCTCTACGGCAATCACCGACGACTTCAGGAATATCAGTGGGAGCGTCTGCCCGGCGTCTACCATGGTTCGGGTTGTACCCTGGCCTCGGCGATCGCCGGCTTGCTCGCGCAGGGACAGGAGCCGTTCTCTGCAATTTCGGCCGCCCAGCGATACACCTGGAATACGCTCAAGCACGCCGAGCATCTGGGCATGGGGCAGATGATTCCCGACCGACTGTACTGGGCGGGCAATGTCGAGGCCGAATGACCACTAAGCTACCTGCGGTTGACGATCGCGCGCGATGGCGCGGGCTTTATGCCATCACCCGCGAATGTGACCGAGATCCGCAACGCTGGCTGAATGATATCGAAGCCGCGCTACGGGGCGGTGCGCGGTACCTGCAGTATCGCGACAAGCGTGCCGATTTGCCGAGGCGGCTCGAGGAGGCGCGAGCGTTACGCGCGCTGACGTCCAAGCATGGTGTTTATCTGATCATCAACGACGATCTCGAACTTGCCGAGGCTGTTGGTGCGGATGGACTGCATCTCGGTCGCGATGACGCAAGTCTCGCCGTGGCACGGGGCCGACTGGGTCCGGAAGCGATTATTGGGGTGTCGTGTTACGCGCAGCTCGAGCGCGCGATTCAGGCGGAGCGCGAGGGTGCTAGCTACGTGGCGTTCGGCAGTTTCTTTCCGTCGCCGACCAAGCCGCAGGCCGAACGCGCCGACACGAGCTTGCTCGCGGCCTGGCGTATGCGCCCGACGCCGGTCTGCGCGATAGGCGGCATTACGCTCGAGAATGCGCGAGACCTGGTGACGGCGGGCGCGGATATGGTCGCGGTCATCAGTGCGCTATGGGACTCCGCGAATATCGAGGAAACGGCGCGGTCGTTCGCACTTCGTTCGTCGGGTTGAGCTGCCAGCCTCTCGGTCAAGTCGAGCGACTGCTCGGCGATTTAAGCGCGATGGGCGTGTGCGCAAGTCGCGGCGCGGTGTCAGAGCCCTAGTGGCTGCAAATTAACGTTGATGTCTATCTCGCGCGGTGGTTCGGTGCCCACCGTGCGTCGCAGCCGGGCAGTCACGTTGTCGCCGGGCTTGCGATCGAGCAGGCCGAGCTTGATATCGGTGAGATTGCTGACCGGCACCCCGTCGAGCGCGAGGATCAGGTCGCCCGCATGGGCGCCTGCCAATAGCATCGCGCTACCCGCGGGTAGCTCCTTGATCGCCATGTGTGCGTGCTGTTGCTCAAGGAACACGCCCAGGATGCCGCCGGGGGGGAGGCTGGCGGGTTCGGTCTTCAGATAGAAATCGATATGCTCGGCGATTGCGGGTAGCGGCAGCGTGCTGGTTACCGTGGCCGTCGGCACGGTTTCGTATTGTCGCAGGACGTGCGGAATTCCCGCGACGTTGCTGACATGCCCGACGCCGGCGAACACCGCGACCCGGTGCTCCGGGTGTTGGCGCAGATAGCGCCCGACGTTGGCGGCCATCGTCGCATCCCAGACGCGCTGGACCGCGAGAAAGTTGTCGAAGTCGCCGTCGCGCCCTTCGTGCTGCGCGTAGACTTCGCGCAGTTTGGTCGTATATTCGGGCGTCGCGGGCGGAATGGTTTCGGGCAGCTTCGCGCGTTCCTCGGGGCTCAGACTGGCAAGTCCGGTCGCGCCAATCTTGCGCGTGAGTTCACGCTCGGCGTTGAGTGCCAGAACTGGCAAACGGTGCTCGCGCGCGAACTGAAGAATCGGTCGCAACATGCGGTAATCGAAGCGCCAGCGTTCGTAGTATTCAGTGCGATGCAGCAACTCGCGTTCATCGATCTCCCCGGCAATAAAGCGGTCCAGTTCCGCCTGGAACGGTTGCTGGAACCACTCGACGCCGATCGCGAGTTTCGGATCCTGCTGATACATGGCGCGCAGGATCGCGAGCTGGCTCAGGTGGTGGTCGTAACGGTCGTGCACTTCGCCCACGAACACGACCTTGCGGTCGGCGATAGCACGCACGAATTCCGCGAAACTGAGCGTACGCCCACTTGCTTCGACCGCGGGCGCGAAGTTATCCAGATGTGACAACACGTCCGCCTGATTCCGATGCTCGTAAACAAGGGTGCGCGGACCCGGGTTGCTACAACTCGCGGTGGAGACCAGCAGGAGGATGCCAAGCACCCTGGCGTTCATGCGTTGCTTAGGCACGTCTCTTTGTCTCTGGCGGGATTTTAATGGTAACTGATACGTCGCAAAGCGTCGCGCCGCTTGGGTATCTTTGCAAGTTGGAGGCGTCTGGATGCGGTTGGTCATGGGTTACAATGCAACTCGATCGAGTGAATCTGGACCTGGAAGCATGAAATCAGCGCTTACCATCCCCCCCGCCCTATCCGCCTTGATGGTCGTCGGTGCCTTATTTGCGCTGGTGTTGGCCATGCCGGTGCGCGCGGCCGCCGAAGGCGTGATCGAGCATGACCTCTTGGTCCGCCTGGACCCTGTCAAGCGCGAGATCGAGGTTCGCGATCGGATCACATTGCCGGAGCATCCAACGGTGCCCGCCGTCTACGAGTTTGGATTGCATCGGGATTTGCGCGTCGTGCCCGACGGCGGCGTACCGGCACTCAAGGTGCTTTCGGTACATGAGGAGACGCGCTTTTATCAGATTCCGCTTGCGCCCGGGCAACGCGAGGTCATCGTCAACTACGCCGGGCAACCGCCCTCGCGACCGCTGTGCGACTGGCTCACCGAGCGATGCGCGTTGTTTGACCGACAGGGGGTTTATCTCGACGGCGGTAGCGTCTGGTATCCGCGTCTGACCGATGAGCTGGTCACGTTCAAGATGCGCGTGGAGCTACCGGAGGGCTGGCATGCGATCAGTCAAGGCGAGCACAGCCGATCTACCGGCGCCGACGGCAAACCGCTCGACAGTTGGCGGATCGATCGCCCGCAGGAGGACATCTATCTGGTCGCGGGTCCGTTCCATGTCTATGAAAAGCCCGGACGGCAGGTGCGGGCCAAAGTTTATTTGCGAGAGCCGGATGAAGCGCTGGCACAGCGTTATCTCGATGTGACCGAAACCTACATTGACCGATTCGCGCGACTGTTCGGCGCCTATCCCTACGCCCAGTTCGCGGCAGTCGAGAGTTTCTGGGAAACGGGCTGGGGGATGCCGTCATTTACGCTGTTGGGATCACGGGTGATGCGCTTGCCGTTTATTTTGCACAGCGCCTTCCCGCACGAGATTCTGCACAATTGGTGGGGTAATTCGGTCTATCTCGATACCTCGCTCGGCAACTGGGCCGAGGGCTTGACCGCCTATCTCGCTGATCATGCGATCCAGGAGGACCAAGGGCAGGGCGCCGCTTTTCGGCGCGCCGCGCTGCAGAAATATGCCGACTACGTCCGCCGTGACCAGGAGACTTCGATTCGCCAGTTTCGCAGTCGACGCAGTGATGCGAGTCAGGCGATTGGGTATCAAAAATCGCTGATGATGTGGCACATGTTGCGGCGCGAGCTCGGCGATGATGCGTTTTTTGCGGCGCTGCAAAGTTTTCATGCCCGGCATCTATTTCGCGTCGCTTCATTCGTCGATTTGCAGCGCGCCTTCGAAGGCGCGCAATCCGGGCGCCTCAATGCGTTTTTTGCGCAGTGGTTGGAGCGCGCCGGTGCGCCGCAGCTCGTGCTCGGCGCGGCCGAGGTGCACCCACGGGGCGATCAGGCGTGGCTTGTGCGGATGACCTTGCGCCAAACCCAGCCCGGTTCGGCGTACATGCTCGCGGTGCCTTACCGCGTGTTGGGTCGCGATGGCGAAGTGGTCGGCGCCGGCGATCTCGCGCTCGATCAGCCCGAACAAACCATCGATGTGGTCGCGACCGGGATGCCAGCGACACTGGTGATCGATCCCGATTTCGACGTTTTTCGTCGCCTTGATCCGCGCGAGTTACCGCCGTCGCTCGGGCAGTTGTTCGGCGCCGAGCGTGCGACTGTGGTTGTGCCGGCGCGCGCGGAACCGACACTGCGGGCGGCCTACCAAGCGCTGGCCGAGCTCTGGCGCACGCGCTATCCGACACTCAACATCGTTGACGACACTGGCGCGGAGCCACCACCGGGTATGGTTTGGGTGCTCGGGTGGGAGAACCGGTACGCCGATACCGCCGCGACGGCCCTGACGGCGGCCGGGTTGGCGCGCTTGGGCGACGATCTGCGGCTGGGCGATCGCGTATTCGCGCGTCAAGGTCACACCTTGGTCGCAAGCGCTTCGCGCGATGCCGGCAGCCGCTGGGGGCTGCTGGCGTCGACCTCCGCCGACGCGGTCGCGGCGTTGGCGTCACGCGTGACGCACTACGGCAAATACGGCTATCTGGTTTTTTCCGACGCCGATGGCGCCAATTTATTGAAGGGCGAATGGACGCCGTCCGAGTCGCCGCTCACGAAGGCGTTCGCGCACTGAGCGCGAACCTCGTCGAGCGCTAGCGCGATTCGCGAAAGCTGGCAATCGGCCAGCCGCGCGCCACGGCGATGGCGCGCAGTTGCGGGTCGGGGTCGATCGCGACCGGATAGCTGACCCGTTCGAGCAGCGGCACATCATTGTGTGAATCGCTGTAGAACCAGCTTTCTTCGAGCGTGCCGCCATTTTGCGCCAGCCAGGCTTCGAGGCGCGTGACCTTGCCGGACTGGAAGCAGGGCGTGCCGGCGATCCGGCCGGTGTAGCGGCCGTCGATCTGTTCCGGTTCGGTGGCGATCAGTTCGCTCACGCCGAACGCATCCGCGATTGGGCGGGTCACGAAGCTATTGGTCGCGGTGATGATCATCACCGCGTCGCCACGGCGACGGTGCCAGTCGATGCGTTGTCGCCCCGTTTCGAGCATCATCGGCATGACCCGGCGCTGCATGAAATCCTCGCGCCAACGCATCAAGTCTTCCCGTGGGTTATCGATCAGCGGCTGGTAGGCGAAGCGCGCGAACGCATGGATGTCCAGCAAGCCAGCCTGGTATTGTTCGTAGAACCGGCGATTGGATGCTTCGTAGTGTTCGCGGTCGACCACGCCCAGCTCTATCAGGTGTTGACCCCAGGCATAGTCACTGTCGCCGTCAAGCAAGGTGTTGTCGAGATCGAATAACGCGAGCGTCATCTTGGTCAAATCGTTGGAATTGTTGCGTGCCGCCGGGTGTCGGCGTTGCCTAGGGCGTGCGCGCGCGGTCAAAGGGTCGGAAGTATAGGCGGATTGCGATCCATTTGCCCGTTTTAGTGCCATGTGAAAGAATACCTATACATATGCTCAGGAATCGCGAGTCACCTAAGTGATTGATCTTGATGGTTACAGGCCAAACGTCGGGATTATCCTGTCCAACAGGAGCGGGCAGCTTTTCTGGGCCAAGAGGATTGGACAGAACGCGTGGCAGTTTCCCCAGGGCGGAATCCGCCGTTATGAAACGGTGGTCGAGGCGATGTATCGCGAGTTACGCGAGGAGGTCGGGTTGCTACCGGAGCATGTCGAGATTATTGGTTCGACGCGGCGTTGGCTGCGTTACCGATTGCCGAGGCACCTCGTGCGACGCGACTCGACACCGGTTTGTATCGGGCAGAAGCAGCGCTGGTTCTTGCTGCGAATGGTCTGCCCAGACGATCGGGTCTGCTTTGACGTGACCGAGTCGCCGGAGTTTGATGGGTGGCGGTGGGTGGACTATTGGCGGCCGGTCGACGAGGTCGTTTTTTTCAAGCGCGAGGTCTATCGTCGGGCGCTGCAAGAGTTCGCGCCCAAGTTGTTCATGAGCGAGGTGTCGGTCTTGTCGCCGACGCCGCTGCCGCTTCAGCGTTAGGGTCCGGTCGCCCATGCTAGGAGTCCTGCGCCGGATCGTACATGAAGTCAACAACGCCGATAACCTGAAATCGGCATTGCAGTTGATCGTAAGCGGAGTCAAGGAGTCAATGCAGGTAGACGTCTGCACGATCTACCTGTGCCTACCGGAACAGGCACAGCTCACGCTGATGGCGACCGACGGCCTGCGCAGGGACGCCGAAGGGGTCGTCAAACTCGGTTTGCACGAGGGTCTGGTGGGGCTCGTCGCGGACCGCGCCGAGCCGATCAATCTCAGCAACGCTCCGGCCCATCCGAACTACAAATATTTTGCCGAGACCGGCGAGGAGCGGTTTCACGCCTTTCTCGGAGTACCGATTCTTCATCACCGCCGGATGCTGGGCGTGCTGGTCATTCAGCAGGCGGAGGAGCGTCGCTTCGAAGAGGATCACGTCGCGTTTCTGATGACGCTGGCGGCGCAACTCGCCAGCGCGATCAACAACGCCGAGATCACGGGTGAACTTGCGGCGCGCGAAAACGATCTGACCCGACACGATATCCCGGTCGATGGCATCTCCGGCGCGCCGGGTGTCGCGGTCGGGACCGCCGTGGTGGTGTTTCCCGATGCGAACCTCGATGCGGTGCCCGATCGCGCGCCCGAGAACCCCGCCGAGGAAATCACACTATTCGAACAGGCGGTGAGCGAAGTGCAGCAGGAGCTGCTTGAGATGCGCGAGCGGATGACGGGCGTGCTACCGGCCGAGGATCGGGTGTTGTTCGACGCCTATATGATGATGCTGAGCGGCGAGTCGCTCGTCGATGGCACCATCGCGCGAATTCGAGGTGGCAACTGGGCCCCCGGCGCGTTGCGTGCCACCATCAGGGAGTATGTGCGCGGCTTTGAGAGCATGGAGGACGGCTATCTACGTGAGCGAGGCGCCGACATTCGCGACCTGGGGCAGCGCATTCTGGCTCGGCTGCTGCGCGCGCAGCCGCGCCGCACCGAGTTTCCGACCGATACGGTGCTGGTCGGCAAGGATATATCCGCGACTCAACTCGCCGGGGTTCCAACCGAGCGCCTCGTTGGCCTGGTCAGTACTTCGGGTTCCGCGTCGTCGCACGTCGCGATCCTGGCCCGCGCGCTCGGCATTCCCACGGTCATGGGCGCCTCCGATCTGCCCGTGTCGCGAGTCGATCGAAAATCGATCATCGTCGATGGCCATCAGGGGCGAATCTATCTGCAGCCCAGTCCGAACGTGCGCGCCGAGTTCGTGCGTCTGGCCCGTGAGGAAAAGGAGCTGGCGGCCGATCTACTGGACGAGGCGTTGGCGCCGGCGATCACGCCGGACGGCTTCGAGATGCCGATCATGGTTAACAGTGGCTTGCTCGCGGAACTCATGCCCAGTCACCAGGCGATGGCCGACGGCGTTGGCCTGTATCGCACCGAGGTGCCGTTCATGGTGCGCGATCGCTTTCCCGGGGAAGAAGAGCAGGCCCAGATTTATGCCCGGGTGATGCAGGCATTTCCCAATTGCCCGGTCGTATTGCGCACGCTTGATGTCGGTGGCGACAAGGATCTGAGTTACTTTCCCATTGAAGAGGACAATCCGTTCCTGGGCTACCGCGGGATTCGAATCTCGCTGGACCACCCGGAAATCTTCATGACGCAGCTGCGCGCGATGCTGATCGCCAGTCGAGCAACGCGCAATCTGCACGTTTTGTTTCCGATGATCAGTTCGCTGCACGAACTTGACGAGGCTCTGGAGTTGCTGGAGCGTGCGCGCGAAGAGCTTGAGGACGAGGGGATCGTGGTGCCCTTTCCCCGGACCGGCGTGATGATCGAGGTGCCCTCTGCCGTTTACCTCGCGGAACAAATGGCGCGCCGCGTGGATTTCCTGAGCGTCGGTACCAATGACTTGATTCAATACCTGCTCGCGGTCGACCGTAACAACGCGCGCGTGGCCGATCTGTATGACGATACCCATCCCGCGGTGCTCCTGGCCTTGAAGGCGATTGTAGAAGCGGGTCATCGTGCTGGCCGCAAGGTGTCCATTTGCGGCGAGATGGCGAGCGAACCCTCGTCGGTGCTGTTACTGCTGGGGGTCGGGGTCGACAGTCTGTCCGTCAGCGTGGCCAGTCTGCCACGCATCAAATGGGTGATCCGCACCTTTTCCCGCGAGCGCGCGCGTGAATTTTTCGAGCGCGCGCTCGAAAACGAGGATCCCGGCGCCGTCCGCGCGATGCTTAATCACGCGCTTGAGGACGCTGGGTTGGGCGTTCTGGTGAGGGGTCCGAAGCGCTAGCGCCATTCGGAGGCGGCGCGAATTTCCCACTGTTTTGCTCAGAATAACAGTTTCGGGTTGCGGAAATTTGGTGGGCTGGTCGCATCGTGTACAATCGCCGACCTATTTCACAATGCGGTCAGTAGCCGGAGGACGAACCAAAATGGCGGAAATCACGCGTCAGCAGATCGAATTGGCGCTCAAGCAGGTGCAGGATCCCTACGTCGGCAAGGATCTGGTTTCGGCCAAGGAAATCAAGGATATCCAGGTCACGGGTACGGCCGTCAAGATCGTCGCCCAGCTGGGGTACCCGGCCAAGGGCTTCGTCGACGAGTTCGCCGCCGCGGTTCGGCAACAGGTCAAGGCGGACGTGCCCGAGGTCAGCTCGGTCGAGGTGGCCGTTGACTGGCAGATCACGAGCCACGCGGTACAGAAAAACCTGAAGCCGATGGCGAACATCAAGAACATCGTCGCGGTGGCGTCCGGCAAGGGCGGCGTTGGCAAATCGACCGTCGCAGTCAATCTGGCACTGGCGTTGTCGGCCGATGGGGCGCGGGTCGGTATCCTTGACGCCGACATCTATGGTCCGAGTCAGCCACGCATGATGGGCATCGACGCCAAGCCGGTCTCGCAGGATGGTAAGAGCCTCGAACCGATGGAAAACTACGGCGTGCAGGCGATGTCGATCGGATTTCTGATCGATGCCGACACGCCGATGATCTGGCGCGGCCCGATGGTGACCCAGGCGCTCGAACAACTACTGGGCGATACCCAGTGGCGTGACCTGGATTACCTCATCGTCGATATGCCGCCAGGCACTGGCGACGTGCAACTGACACTGGCGCAGCGGATTCCGGTCAGCGGCGCGGTGATCGTGACCACCCCGCAGGATATCGCGCTGCTCGACGCCCGCAAGGGACTCAAGATGTTTGAGAAGGTCGAGGTCAAGGTGCTGGGCATCGTCGAAAACATGAGCACCCATATTTGTTCCAAGTGCGGCCACGAGGAGCATATTTTCGGCTCTGGCGGCGGCGAGCGGATGGCCAAGGACTATAACGTCGAGCTGCTTGGCGCGCTGCCGCTCGATATCCAGATCCGCGAGCAGGCCGACGGGGGTAAACCAACCGTGGTCGCTGATCCGGAAGGCCGGATTACCCGGATGTACCTCGACATCGCGCGCAAGATGGCGGCGAGACTAGGATCGGCGGCGAAGGATTATTCCGCCAGGTTCCCGAAGATCGTGATTCAGAATACCTGAGCACGGTCGATCGAACCGCCTCTGAAAATGCCGTCCTCGTGACGGCATTTTTCATCGCGGAGTGAGTACAACGATCGCGATCGCGGCGCGTACACGCTCTGGGCTCGAATCGCGGGCGACGCGGGTACGCGCCAGACTTGCGTACTAGCGGTCGCGGGCGGATCGCGCCGGGTCACCGAACCCATCGCCCAGCGTAAGGCGAGCGCGCGCGACCTCAGGCAAATTCGGTCGACGCGGATGATCGTCGATGGCTCGATTACGAAATCCGATGTCGCAAAGTCGAGCGATCTGATTAAATAGTCACAAAAGTTTCATCATCTGGCGAGTCCGTTCGGGACGCGCCGGAAGGTGAATGACAAGGCGTAACATGCGGCGCGTGTTACGCGACGATTTTTCCTAACCTGACGTTGGATCTGGAGGCTGGATCGGTGCATCGCATTGGTTCGCGTATATCATCCATGGATATGTTTGTTTCGGCGGAAACTTGTGCGCTCCAAGTAGCGCGCGCGCTTATCGCCAATTCCGACCACGCACAGTGAGTCACGCCAAACTGATCGTTGCCGCGGTTGTCGCGGTGCTGACGTTCATGTTGTGGGCGCTGCTCAATCGGCCTGCCGACGAGGCGCCGTGGCCGACTCAAATCAAGGGGTTCTCGTTTTCGCCGATGCATCTGGAGCATCATCCCGGCGAAGGGCGCTTCCCGACGGTCGAGCAAATCGATGCCGATCTGGCGTTGCTGGCCGGCAAGGTGAAGGCCGTGCGAACCTACACGGTCGAAGATACGTTGGCCGACGTGCCGCGGCTGGCCAAGGCGCACGATATCGACGTCGCACTCGGCGCCTGGATCGATGGCCGTTTGGAACGCAACGAGGCCGAGATAGAGCGTGTTATCGAGTTGTCGCGTGGCGACTGGCGGACCGTGCGCCGGATTTTCGTCGGCAACGAGGTGTTGCTACACGATCTGGTGCCGTTGCCGCAACTGATTGAATACCTCGACCGGGTGCGCGCGGTCGTCCCGGCGGTCGTGAGCGTCGCGGAACCCTGGCATATCTGGCTCAAACATCCCGAGCTGGTTGATCACGTCGATTTCATCGCCGTGCATTTGCTCCCGTACTGGGAAGGTTTGCCGATTGACCAGGCGGTGGACTACGTCGCCATGCGCTATGCCGAGTTGGAAAAGGCGTTTCCCGGCAAGCCCATCGTGATCGCCGAAGTGGGTTGGCCAAGCAATGGCCGGTTGTTCCGCGCGGCGGAGGCCTCGGTCGCGAATCAGGCGTTGTTCTTGCGCCGTTTTCTCCACCTCGCGCAGCAGCAGAAGTGGGAGTACTTCGTCATGGAGGCGTTTGATCAACCGTGGAAGGAGAGTGTCGAGGGTGCCGTCGGGGCCTATTGGGGGGCGTACGACGTCAAGCGGGAGCCGAAGTTCCCGTTCATCAGTCCGATCGTGAGTGTGCCGCATTGGCGCGAATTGGCCGCGGTGTCGGTGTTGGTGGCAATTTTATTGCTGATTCCGCTGTTTCGCGACAGCCCGGAACTGAATTCGCGTGGGCTCGGTTTTCTCGCGTTGGTCACGTATGGCGCGACAACGGTCGCTGTCTGGATGGTCTACGACTATCTTCAGCAATACCTGACCTGGGGCACGATCCTGCTCGGCTTGATCATGCTGCTGGCGGTTTTTGGTCTGATCCTGGTGCTGTTGGCCGAGGCGCATGAATGGGCGGAGGCGCTCTGGTTGCGGCGCTCACGCCGGCCGTTTCGGCGTGATCCTCTGCCGGACGGGGTGTTGCCGTTGGTTTCGATCCATGTACCAGCCTACAACGAGCCGCCGGAGATGCTGGGCGAGACACTCGAGGCCTTGTCGCGGCTCGATTATCCGCGGTTCGAGGTGCTGGTTATTGATAACAACACCCGCGACCCGGCGGTATGGGAGCCGGTCGAAGCCCTTTGCGAGCGGCTCGGCGAGCGCTTCCGGTTTTTTCATGTCGATCCGCTCGCCGGGTTCAAGGCGGGCGCGCTCAACTTCGCCCTGCGACACACCGCGGCGGATGCCGAGATCGTTGCTGTGATCGATAGTGACTATATCGTCGAGCCTACCTGGTTACGGGATCTGGTGCCGGCTTTCGGCGATCCGAAACTCGCGATCGTTCAATCACCGCAGGACTACCGCGACGGCGAGGAGAACGCGTTCAAGGCCATGTGCATGGCGGAGTACCGCGGCTTTTTTCAGATCGGGATGATCACGCGCAACGAGCGTAATGCGATCATTCAGCATGGCACCATGACGTTGGTCCGCCGCAAGGTGTTGGACGAGGTCGGCGGATGGGGCGAATGGTGCATTACCGAGGACGCCGAGCTGGGTCTGCGCGTGTTCGAGCATGGCTATGAGGCCGCTTATCTGCCGCGCAGTTATGGGCGCGGTCTGATCCCGGATACCTTCATCGACTTCAAGAAGCAGCGGTTCCGCTGGGCGTACGGTGCGGTGCTGATTCTGCGCAAGCACTTGGGGGCGTTGTTTGGCACCCGTCCGACCCAGCTCACGCCCGGCCAGCGCTACCATTTCATAGCGGGTTGGCTGCCGTGGTTTGCCGACGGCATCAACCTGTTCTTCAATATCGCCGCATTGGCGTGGACCGTCGCCATGGTTGTCGCGCCGGATTACATTGATCCGCCGCTGATGATCTTCGCGTTCTTTCCGCTGGCGCTATTTGTATTCAAGCTGTTGAAAATGTCGCTGCTCTATCGCCAGCGAGTCGGTGCGAGCTGGCGCCAGAGCGCCGGCGCCGCAGTCGCTGGTCTCGCGTTGTCGCATACGATCGCGCGCGCGATGATCACCGGCTTCATTACCCGCGGCGTCGGCTTTTTCCGTACCCCGAAAATGGCCAGTACGTCGGCACTCGGCCGGGCTTTCGCCGACGCCCGCGAAGAGGTGTTGATGATGATCGCGCTGTGGCTGGGGGCTTGGGGGGCGTTGCATGTTCAGGGGCGCGACATGCTCGATGTCAAGGTCTGGGCCTTGATGCTGTTTGTGCAATCGTTGCCTTATCTGGCTGCGGTCATCATGGCATTGGTCAGCGCCTTGCCGCGCTTGCCTGCGCGGTGGGTGGGCGCGTTTGCTCACCTTGACGATCGCTCGCGTCTCGGCGGGTCGGGGCCGAGCTGAGCGTGGTCATAAGCGAAAATCCGTTACGGATGGGCGTCGGTCCGCGGGCGGTTGTTGTCCGTTCGATGGGTCAATCGGCGGAACGGGTCGCGCGCGCCATCAATTGCAGGTAGTCGCGTAACAACACGTCGGGCGTTCGTTGCGCGCAGTTTGGTTCGTCGCAGAATCCGCGGTCGGTCAGCAACCAGTACAGCAGCGTCGGAATCTCGTATTGTGGAAGGATATCGAGATTGACTGCGTGTCCGCGGTCGTACACGGCGAGCAGGGTCAACTGCGTGCCGTCCGATTCACCGTTCAGGTAGCCGAGCCGCTCGTAGGCCGCGCGGCGGTCCTTGAGCGGCGGCAGATGGTCTGAGACCACCAGCACGATGCCCTCAGGATCGAGCGCCTGTAGTTCCTTGATGAACCAGGCCAGCGCTTCGCTGCGGTAATAGGTCTGGTTGGCGATCGTCAGCAATTCGCTGTCGACCGGTTCCTTGTTCAGGGCGTGAATGATCCGTGGGCGCTTATCCTCGTTCAGCCAGAATGGATAGTGGCCAAAGATGGTCAACAGGTAGTTCAGAATGGGCCGATTCGAGTCGTCGTTGAGGCGCTCGCGGATAAACGCCAGATTTTGTTCGAACAAGGTGCGATCGAACATGTATTTTTCACCGCTCACGTCGCCGATTGAAAAATAGCTCCGCAACTTGGGTACGTACTCGTACGGAAAGTGGATCTCTTCGAATCCAAGACCGCGGTACGCGGTCATCGCGTTGAAAAAATTAGGTTTATAGCCATTGGTGGCGATCGTGACATAGCCGAGCGCGCGCAGGGTGTCGGGCACGCAGTGAATGCCGCGGCCACTGAATACATTGAATTCGATCGTGCCCAGCCGCTGCATCGCCGGCACGCCACACAGGATCTCGAACTCGGCTTGGGCGGTGTAGCCGCCGAAAACCGGCGAGCGCGACAAATAACCCGTGCCATTCGGAAGCAGTTCGCGCAGCGCGGGGTGGATCGGGTCGCGATTCAATCGCAGGTGCTCCAGGCGCGTTGGATCGACGAAGCCCTCGTAGACGATCATGTGGACATTGCGGGGCTTGCCGTGCGCCTGCAAGGCGGCGAGGATCCGCTGCCGACGTGTGTCGTAGTCGGTTTGTTCGAGATGCGTGGCGATCTCGCGCGACACCGCGTTGCGTCGGGCCTCCTGGTAAAGCACCGTGGTGAATCGACCGTTCCAGCGCACATGCTCTTCGTCGGACCACTCGATGATCCCATTGGCGACCGCGGTGAATCCGCGCAGAAACCATTCCGGCGTCCACACGGCGCTAGCGATCAGTACCACCAGCGGAAGTGCGCCGAGCGTGAGTCGCCGCAACGGCGCTTTGCGTAGCGCGAGTAATGTGAATGTCACGCTCACCGCGATCGCGGCAATGATCGCGATCGAAGCGCCGCGTGGCAGCACGTCCAGTAGCTCGGGTAGTTCGTTGATCTCCGAGAGCCGAAACACGCGGCCAAACATCAGGTAATAGCCGTCGAGCAGGACGTAGCTGATCAGGATCGGCAAGGCGGCGAGGGTGGATACGGCCGGATGTCCCCGCAGGAGTTGTCGAAACAACCAATAGAGGTAGAGCACCAGCGGCAATTCGATGATCTTGTGCCACCACAAACCGGAAAGGCCATCGATCGATTCAAGCCACGCGGTGAGGGCAAACAAGGTGGCCGCGAACAACGCGTAGGGCAAGAGCGTGCGCACGGGTTGAACTGGATTCATGGGCATATAAGCGCGCGTAGTCGTCGGGCCGCGTTTAGGAAATTTTACGTCATATGCGCACGCTTGTTTGCGCGCGCAATGTTCGAGTCGGGTTGACACTTGAGTTCAAGAAGCACCGTCAATGACGGTTTGCCGGTCGCGCGGCATTGTGCGCAGATGCGCGCGGCGTTCGCAATGTGCGGTTGAAAAGCACCCTACCTCTGGGCGTGGCGCGCGGTGCCGAACGCCAGTCTGTGAATGCGGGCGGGTTATTGGGTCAGGTCGTCGTGACCGACCGGGGACGGCGTTGACGCTTTGCCCTGAGGTCCATTCAGGCAAGGGTTCGCGGCGCAGATGGGGGGCGACGTTACTTGTCGTCGTCGTCGCCGGCGACGACATCCACAACCGCGCCACCCACCTTGAACGGTACCTTGGCGACCTCGATGGCGGTGTCCACGGTCGCGCCGATTATCGTGCCGACGCAGCCCGCGGAGGTGGACGCGACCAGTAATATCAGGGAGATGGCGATCAGTTTGCGCGACATTGAGTTAATACTCCTGAAATCCGATGTCGCTATGCTAACAAAAAGCAGTGCTCGCACCACCTAAAAGCGCGCAAATACCCGACGAGATTCAGCCCGAGAGCGATTCACCGTGTCGAGTCAGGGCCCAGGCGACGTGTTCACGGACGAGCGCGGCCGGGTGTTCGCGTCGGAGTGCCAGAGCCGCAACAACCTCGGGTCCGGTCGGCGCGTTGCCCAGGGCGACGGCGATATTGCGCAGCCAGCGCAGGTGACCAATGCGTCGTATCGCGCTGCCCTCGGTGTTGCGCAAGAACTCGGCCTCGCTCCAGCCGAACAGCCGGGTAAGCGCCGGTGCATCGAGCCCGTGCCGCGCGGCGAAGTCGGGTAGGTCGGTCGCCGCCGCGAAGCGATTCCAGGGACACACGAGTTGGCAGTCGTCGCAGCCGTAGATCCGGTTGCCGATCAGCGGGCGCAATTCCACCGGGATTGAGCCGTGTAGCTCAATGGTGAGGTAGGAGATGCAGCGGCGCGCGTCCAGTTGAAACGGGGCGACGATCGCGCGCGTCGGACAGATGTCGATACAGGCTTGGCAGCGACCGCAATGGCTCGGCGTTGGGCTGTCCACTGGCAATGGTAGATCGGTATAGATTTCGCCAAGAAAAAACCAGGAGCCGGCCACGCGGTCGAGCAAGTTGGTGTGTTTGCCGATCCAGCCGAGGCCCGCGTTTTCGGCGAGCGCCTTTTCCAGTACCGGCGCGCTATCGCAAAAAACCCGGTAGCCAAACGGCCCGATGGCGTGCTCGATCAGAATGGCAAGCTGTTGCAGACGTTGCCGCACGACTTTGTGGTAGTCGCGCCCCAGGGCATAACGCGAGATGTACCCTAGATCTGGTCGAGCCAGTATCGACCAGGCGTCGGCGGTATTGGGTGGCCAGTAGTCGAGGCGGACACTGATGACGCGAAGGGTGCCGGGTACGAGCGTCGCCGGTCGGCTACGTTTGACGCCATGTCGTTGCATGTAGTCCATTTCGCCGTGATAGCCAAGCTCAAGCCAGTCGCTCAAACGGCTCTCGGCGTGCTCGAGTCCGGTGTCCGCGATGCCGACCGCATGAAACCCGAGTGCCTTGCCCCAAGCCCTGATGCGCAAGGCAAGGTCCGTGAAGTCGGGGGAACTTGGCGGCGCCGTGGACTTTGGCGCTGATGTGTTCGACATGATCCGTGCATCATCCGGCGATCGCGGTGCGCTTGCAACACGGTCAGCGGTCGCCGGAACCGGCATTGGTCCGCTGACGTTGGCGACGAGGAGTGGATTGGGAAATTTTATCGGGGTGCTCTTGAAAACGTTGAGCGGCGTACCCATTAACCGCGCACACCGAGGGCGTCGGGACCTGCGCTCCCGCCAATCAGTGCGTCATGCGAGCCGACCCGGCGCGGGAAGGCGGCATTTCACGCCGCGAATCGTCTGCGTTCGGAGGGGGTTCGGTTGACAGGAGCTCAAACGCTTCCCATATTATCAGCACTCGCTAAGGGTGAGTGCTAGTAATCGCTCATCGCGTAGGTACGTTTACTCAACCATCTTCACGGAGGTTCTCCTAATGAAAATTCGTCCATTGCATGATCGCGTGGTCATCAAGCGCCTGGAAGAGGAGCGCATGAGCGCCGGCGGCATCGTGATTCCCGATACCGCCACGGAAAAGCCCGATCGCGGCGAAGTCGTTGCCGTGGGTCACGGCAAGATTCTCGATAACGGTGACGTCCGGGCGTTGGATCTGAAAGTTGGCAACAAAGTCCTGTTCGGCAAGTATGCCGGCAGCACGGTCAAGATCGATGGTCAGGAATACCTGGTCATGCGCGAAGACGACGTCATCGCCGTCATCGAGTCTTAATGGAACACGCTTGAAGAATTCGAGGTATACAAAACATGGCAGCTAAAGAAGTACGTTTCGGCGACGACGCCCGCGCCCGCATGGTGCGCGGTGTGAACATCCTAGCCAATGCGGTCAAGGTCACCCTGGGTCCGAAAGGCCGCAACGTGGTGCTGGAGAAGTCGTTCGGGTCTCCGACCGTCACCAAGGACGGCGTCTCCGTCGCGAAGGAGATTGAACTCGAGGACAAGTTCGAGAACATGGGCGCACAAATGGTCAAAGAGGTTGCGTCGCAAACGTCCGACATCGCTGGCGACGGCACGACGACCGCGACCGTACTCGCTCAGGCGATGGTGCGCGAGGGCATGAAAGCGGTTGCCGCCGGCATGAACCCGATGGATCTGAAGCGCGGCATCGATAAGGCGGTTGCCGCCGCCGTTGAGCAACTGAAGGGTATCTCGATGCCTTGCGCCGACAATAAGGCGATTGCGCAAGTCGGGACGATTTCGGCCAACTCCGATGATTCGATCGGTGGCATCATCGCCGACGCGATGGCCAAGGTCGGCAAGGAAGGCGTGATCACGGTCGAGGAAGGTAAGTCGCTGAACAACGAACTGGATGTCGTAGAGGGCATGCAGTTCGACCGCGGTTATCTTTCGCCTTACTTCGTGAATAACCAGCAGAACATGAACGCGGAAATGGAAGACCCATTTGTGCTTCTGTTCGACAAGAAGATCTCCAACATCCGCGAGTTGCTGCCGGTGCTGGAATCAGTCGCCAAGGCCGGCAAGCCGTTGTTGATCATTGCCGAGGACGTTGAGGGTGAAGCCCTGGCGACACTGGTCGTCAACACGATCCGTGGCATCCTCAAGGTCTGCGCGGTGAAGGCGCCTGGCTTCGGCGATCGTCGCAAAGCCATGCTGCAAGACATCGCGATCCTCACCGGCGGTCAGGTCATTTCCGAGGAAGTCGGTCTGTCGCTTGAAAAAGCAACGCTGAACGACCTCGGTCGGGCGAAGAAGATCGTTGTCGCCAAGGAAAACTCGACCATCATCGACGGCGCTGGCCGTTCCGAAGAGATCAAGGCGCGTGTCGACCAGATCCGTGCCCAGATTGCCGAAGCCACTTCCGACTACGACAAGGAAAAACTCCAAGAGCGCGTGGCCAAGTTGGCGGGCGGCGTTGCCGTGATTAAGGTCGGTGCTGCGACCGAAGTCGAGATGAAAGAGAAGAAGGCCCGCGTGGAAGACGCGCTGCATGCAACCCGCGCGGCGGTCGAGGAAGGCGTGGTGCCGGGCGGTGGCGTTGCCCTGATTCGCGCGCTGCAGACGGTCAAGAATCTCAAGGGCTCGAACCACGATCAGGACGTGGGTATCAATATCGCCCGCCGCGCGATGGAAGAGCCGTTGCGTCAAATCGTCGGCAACGCCGGCGTCGAGGCCTCCGTGGTGCTCAACAAGGTTGCCCAGGCCTCTGGCAACTACGGGTATAACGCCGCGACCGACGAGTATGGCGATATGATCGAAATGGGTATTCTCGACCCGACCAAGGTCAGTCGCACCGCGCTGCAGAACGCGGCGTCCGTGGCTGGCTTGATCATCACCACCGAGGCGATGGTGGCTGAGGCGCCGAAGAAGGACTCCGGGTCGCCGATGTCGGGTGGCGACATGGGTGGCATGGGTGGCATGGGCGGAATGGACATGATGTAAGCTTCGGCTGCATCCGTCCTTCTTCCACAAACAGCCCCGCCTCGCGCGGGGCTGTTTGCATTTCGGCGCCAGGCAGGCGACGCCGCGCGTCTAGGTTGAATCGTCAGCCTACGAAAAATCTGCACTGTCTCACTGAACTCCATGCGCAAAACACGCATTATTCCGCTGGAGACATAACCCGCGCGGGTGAGGGCGGGTGTTTGTATGGATCTGGCGTCGAAGGTGGCGTCGCCCGCGCTTGAGCCGTCGGGGAACCTGCTCGGCTGGATGAATGGATCGAACATGGGCCGTCCGTGAGCAAAGGCGGTCAGTTTAGGATTATGGATGGTGGGATGACCAAGACTATGGACGCGGGTGAGACAAGCTTTGTAAGTGGCGAGGAGGTGGTTGCGCTTGAGCATGGCGTGTATCGCCACAGCATCACGCTATTGTTCCTGAGTCTGATTCTGGGTAATTTTGTCTTTCTCTTTGGTAGCTACTACGCGCCCGAAAACGGTTTCGGCACGTGGTTGGTACTGCATACCGGATTGACCGTCGCGCGGTTGTTCCAAATCCACCATCTCAATTTGCGCCTATCGCGCGGCTGGGTTGTCCGGTTACGCGAGCGCCAAGTTCACTTGTTCGGCACGCTCGGCGGGGGCGTTGTCTGGGGGATGTTGCCGGCATTCATTGCGCCGTCCTCACCCTGGCAGTTGCAGATCGGGATCATCGCGCTAATGGGTTGCGTGACCGTTGCCGCCTTGGTGGCCTACCGTGAAAGCCCTCGAATATTTGCCGCGTTCGCAACACCGCTGTGGCTCGGCTTAGTCGTTTGGTTACTATGGCATCCGACCATTGATTATCGCTGGCTCGGTGTCGCGGCGCTCATGTTCGCGGTAGGGCAGTTCGTGTTGAGTCAACAACTTTGGCGCTCGGCGTTGCGGACTTACGGCGCACGGGAACGCAATCGGGTCTTGGCGGCGGAAATCGTCGCCGCGCGCTACGCGGTACAGCAGGCCACGCGACAACGACGCGAGAGTGATCGGGTGGGGTCGCGCGATCAGGCGTGGCTCGAAAGTGGCCCGGTCGTGACCTATCGCTGCGGCGCGGCGGACGGTTGGCCACTGGAGCGCGTTTCGGCGAACGTTGTTCAGTTTGGCTACCAGCCACAAGCGTTGCGCGGGACGTTGTTCATGAGCTTGATCCACGCTGACGATCGTGAATTCGTGCGGGGGTTTCCAGTAAAGCAAACACACGCTGCCGTCCGAATCGACAATCGTCTCGAGTATCGCCTGACGACGGCTACCGGCGAGCCGCGTTGGGTCATGGACCACCGGGTGCCGGTGACGAATCCGGCCGGGCAAGTAACGCATTTCGACGGTTATCTATTGGATATCTCGCGGCTCTATGCCGCCAATGAAACGCTGTCAAGGGAGAAGGAGCGGATGCAAGTCACGCTCGAATCCATTGGCGATGCCGTTATCACCGTCAACGTCCATAACCGGATCGACTTTATGAACGCGGCTGCCGAGCAGCTCACGGGCTGGACGTTTCACCAGGCGCGCTTCAGTCCCCTGGCCGATATCTTCGTGATACGCGAATCCAATGATGCCGCGCGGATCGATGACCCGGTGGGTTTTTTCCTTGGCAAGGGCGACGATACTCAGACCCAGCATCTCCAGGCCGAATTGCACGCTCGCAGTGGTCGACGCTTGCTGATTACGTATAACGTCGCGCCGATTCGCGATCACAGCGATCGGGTGATCGGGTACGTTCTGGTTTTTTTGGATGTCACCGAGAAGGTCAAACTGCAACGCGAGCTGGAATACCAGGCGCGCCACGATCTGCTGACCGGCATCTTCAACCGGCGTGAGTTCGAGGCGCAGCTCGGTGAGTTGCTTCAGCAGGCGCAGCGGGAGAATGGGCGTCATATCCTGATGTACCTGGACCTGGACCAGTTCAAGCTGGTCAACGATACCTGCGGACACAAGGCCGGCGACCATTTGCTGCGTGTGATCGCGCAGAAGCTCCGCGGGTCGTTGAGGCGGACCGATATGTTGGCGCGACTGGGTGGCGATGAGTTCGGCGTGCTGTTGCGCGATTGCGAGATGGAGCAGGGGTTGGCGATCGGGCGGGTGTTGCTCGATGCGTTGAAGGAAACCCAGTTCCCATGGGGCGAGCGTAGCTTCGATATTGGCGTCTCGATCGGCATGGTCGCGGTCACCGCGACCAGTGAGAGCGTGGAGCAGTTGATGAGCCATGCCGACGTCGCCTGCTTTGCGGCGAAAGGGCGCGGCCGACATTGCATTCGCGTATATCACGACAGCGACACCGAGATTCGGCAGCGGATGCGCGACATGGACTGGGCCACCCGCATCACGCGCTCGATCGAGCAAGGTGCGTTTCACTTGTTTTACCAGGAGATCGTTCCTGTCGACGAGGCCCGGCGCAACGCCAGCGCTCACTTGGAGGTATTGTTGCGGATGCGCGGCGAGAACGGCGAAGTCATATTGCCGGAGACGTTTCTCTCGTCCGCCGAACGCTACAACCTGATGCCGTTGCTGGACCGCTGGGTGATTAGGGAAACTTTTCGTTGGTACGAATCGTTGGGCGCGCCACGTAACCTGATGGTCGCGATCAATCTTTCCGGGCTTTCACTTAACGCCGAGGGTTTTCTCGAATTCGTCCGTTCGCTGTTCGCCACTCACCGGATTCCGCCGTCACAGGTCTGTTTCGAGATCACCGAGACTGCGGCGATCGAGAACTTGACGGCCGCGGAGCACTTCATGCGCGAGCTGCGCACCTTGGGTTGCCGCTTCGCGCTTGATGACTTTGGTAGTGGCCTCAGTTCGTTTGCCTATCTCAAGGCACTTCCGGTGGATTATCTAAAAATCGACGGCCGCTTCGTGCAGGATATGCTCACCGACAAGGTCGATCGGGCGATGGTCGGCGCGATCAACGAGGTTGGTCACACCATGGATTTGCTGACCATCGCCGAGTTCGTCGAGGACGAGGCGATACTGCGCGAGCTCTCGGCGCTCAAGGTCGACATGGCCCAGGGCTTCGCATTGTCCTATCCGCAACCGTTGAGTGAGTGGCAGCGTTCGCAAGCTGCTTGAGCGGCGACGCTCGGCTGAATACCGCCGCTGGTCCCACCTGAATGCGCGCAAACTCTCGAGCGCGCGCCATGGCGGTGAGGTGCGCGTAGATCGCGTGAACCGCTTCGAGCGTCGGCACTTATTTGCCCCGCCCTGTCTAATGACTCACATCGAAGAAATCCGGTTGAGTCCTTGCGGGGGTGTTTGGCGGCATGGCGAATTCATGGACGTTAAATGGGTTGGTCGTGGGGCTGCTGCTAGTGGCGGCCTTGATCCGCGTGACCGATATCGGCCACGCGGTGGATGGCCATCTCCGCGAGCCGTACCATGAGATCGAGTCCGCCGGAGTGGCGCGCGCGCTCCATTCGGGCGAGGCCTCCTTGCTGGCGCCACGCACGGAATGGAACGCAACGCTGACTGGGTGGCTCAAGCCGCTGCCCGCGCAGGAGGGGTTGGCGGCGACCGCCTATCGCCTGTTCGGCGAAAATGACCGCTGGCTGCGCTGGATTTCCTACCTGGCGGCAATACTGGGCGTCTGGGTGTTCTGGTTGCTCGCCCGTGAGCTGCTCCCGAGCGCCGCGGCGGAAGTCGCGTTGTTGTTTTTCGTGTTCAGCCCGTTGGCTGTGCGCACCGCTTCCCTCGCGCATCCGTCGGCACTCGCCTTGCTGCTTTACCTGGTGGCCATACTGGCCGTCGCGCGCTGGCGTAACAGTGACGAAAAGGTTTGGTTTGGTGTCGCATTGGCCGCCACCCCGTTGGCGGTGCTGGTCGACGTCGCCGCGTTGCATGTACTTTTGATCCAGGCGGGCTTGGTGGTCACGCGCGACGGATGGCGGGCGCTTTGCGGGCGTAAGCACTTGTTGCTCGGGATAAGCGCACTTGGGGTGGCGTTGGCCTGGTATGGCGCGCAGTGGACTTCGGTAGGCGCTGGCGCCAACCCGCCCGCGGTGCCGGCGGGCGTGGCCTGGGGTGCGGTCGTGCCATCGTTCGAGGCGCTCTGGCGAATCGTGCTGCTTGAGCTCGCGTTCGTCTGGATGCCGGCCGGGGTTATCTTCGCTTGGTGGGGTAGCCGTTGGTGGTTGTCTCCCGGTCAATTTGGCTATTTCGGGTGGTGGCTGTTGGCGTTGCTGATCAGCTACCTCGCGTTCGCACCGTGGACCGCGACGTTTGGTGCCTTGAGCTGGCACGTCTATAGCTTGCCCCTTGCGGCGATGTGCGTGGGCTTGGGTTTCGCGGCCGCGATGGGTTCGCTGCCGGCGGCGCTGGGCGCGACGACCAACCCGGCGAAGCGCCGCCTGGCGGTGATTCTGTTTGGCATCACGTTGGCCAACCAGCTCGCATTGACCTATCTGGACGCGAATACGGCGCGGTGGTCATCGCACTATCTGGACGCGCAGTCCTTTCGGCCGCATGTGCCGTCGAGCGCGCGAGTCGCGGTGGTGGGCGAGGCGCGCAAGGATGCACTAGGTGCCGTCAATCGTGGGGACGCGGCTTACTACCTATACTGGATGCGGCGGCGGGGGCAGACGCTGGCGCCGGATGCGCTGCGGCTGGACGGCCTTGTCGCACTGCGGGCCGACGACTACGGGTTCCTGATAGCCGAGCGGCGCTGGCTGGCACGGCAACCGCAGCTCGATGACGCGCTGCGGTTGCGTTTTCGGGTCGTCAAGGAGGGGCGGCGCGCGGTGCTGTTCGGTCTGCGGTAGCGGCCAGTCAGTCTTCGAACTGGGGTGAGTCGGGTTTGAACACGACCAAGTGATCAATCTCCAGCCGGATGCCGATACTTTCGCCCAGCGCGTGGTCATGGTGGCTCGGCGCGAGGCAGAGGACTCGGCCGCCGTTCGGCAGCGCGAGGGTATATAGAAACTCCGAACCACGAAAGGCCTTTTCGACGACCCGTCCGCGCAACGGGCTGGTATCGTCGTGCAACACGTCATCGGGTCGCACCAACAGGTCGACCTTACATCCGGGCTGGCATTCGGCGGGCAGTTCGCCCTCGAGCATACCGAGATCAGTGGTCATCTGACGCGCATTTACGATCGTGCCCGGCACCAGGACGCCCTGGCCGATAAAGCTGGCGACAAAGCGATTGGCGGGGCGGTGGTAAAGTCTGTAGGCGCTATCCCACTGTTCGAGCTGACCCTGGTTCATCACGCCGATGGTGTCGGCCATCGCGAACGCCTCGAATTGGTCATGTGTCACCAGGACCGCGCTGAGCCCTTCTGCCTTCAGAATTTTGCGTACTTCCCGGGCCAGGGTCTCGCGTAGTTCGATGTCCATGCTGGAAAACGGTTCGTCGAGCAACAGCAGATGCGGTCGTGGTGCCAGGGCACGGGCGAGCGCGACGCGTTGCTGCTGTCCACCCGAGAGCTCGTGCGGATAGCGTTGACCGTAGTCGGGCAGACCGATCAGCTTCAAGAGGTAGTCGACCCTTTCGCGGCGTTCGTGGCTGCCGCGCCCGCGCAGTCCAAACGCGATATTGTCGGCGATGGTCAGATGCGGAAATAGCGCGAAGTCCTGAAAGACCATGCCGATGCGTCGCCGTTCCGGGGGTACCACGCCGAACAGGTCGCTGAGTCGCTGTCCGTCGAGCAGGATCATGCCGGCGGAGATCGGCTCGAACCCCGCGATCGCCCGCAACACTGTGGTCTTGCCGCAACCGCTAGGCCCCAGCAGGCAGCCGATGCTGCCTTGTTCGAGTGTCAGCGAAACGCCGCTGACCACGGTTTTCGGCCCGTAGTTGACCGCGACCCGGTCGAGTTGCAGCAGCGTGGTCACCTTAGGCCCCGTGCCCAGCGCGCGAGCGACCGATCGCGCGGCTGAGCAGAATCACCGGCAGGATTCCGGTCGCCACGATCATGATCGCCGGCAGTCCCGCGTCGGCGAGACGCTCGTCCGATGCCAGCTCATAGGCCCGCACCGCCAGGGTATTGAAGTTAAAGGGGCGTAGAATCAGTGTGGCCGGCAGCTCTTTAAGTACGTCGACAAACACGAGCAGCAAGGCGGTCAACACCGTGCCCCGCATCAAGGGCAGGTGAATCTGCCGCAACACACCGATCGGCGAGAGTCCGAGCGAGCGGCCCGCGTCATCCATCGACGGCTTGATCTTGCCCAGACCGGCTTCGACGGCTTGCACCGAGACCGCTAGAAATCGAACGGTGTATGCATACAGCAACGCGAACAACGTGCCACTCAGCAAGAGCCCAGTCGAATAGCCAAACGTATCGTGCATCCACCCATCCAGCGCATTGTCGAACCACGCGAACGGTAACATGACGCCAATCGCGATGACTACGCCGGGGATGGCGTACCCCATCGCGCTGATTCTCACCGCCGCGACCAACCACGGTGAGGGATAAAGCCGCTTGCCGTAGGCGAGAAACAGGGCGAAGGTCACCGCGATCAGCGCGGCGCCGGCGGCGAGCGCGAGGGTGTTCCAGACCAGCCGCACGAAACTCGGATCGAGCAAGGTCTGGGCGGAATGCAGTGACCAATAAACAAGTTGTCCCACTGGCGCGATGAAACCCCACAGCAAGGGCATCAGGCAGGCGACGAATGCGATCGCCGCGCCCCAACCGCGCAGACGGTAGCGTGGCAGGGTGGAATACTTGTTCGACGTGTGGTGATAGCGCGCGCGCTTGCGCGACCAGCGCTCCAGCAAAATCAGGCCGAACACGAAACTCATCAAGAGCGCTGCCAACTGGCTGGCCGCCGCGCTGTCGCCGAGACCGAACCAGGTGCGAAAGATCCCGGTGGTGAACGTAGCGATGCCGAAATACTGAACCGTGCCGTAATCAGCCAGGGTTTCCATCAATGCCAACGAAAGCCCGGTGATGATCGCCGGCCGCGCCAGTGGCAGCGCGACGCGATAGATGCTCGCAAGCGGGCTGGAACCAAGGGTCCGGCTGACTTCGAGCACACAGATCGACTGTTCCAGGAACGCCGCGCGCGCCATTAGGTAGACATAGGGGTAAAGCACCAGCGAAAGCATCAGAATGGCGCCGCCGAGGGAACGAATCTCGGGAAACCAATAATCGCCGTACGACCAGCCGAACCCCTCGCGCAACAAGGTTTGTATCGGCCCCGAGAAATCCAGCAGCCCCGTGTAGGTGTAGGCAATGATATAGGCCGGCATTGCCAGCGGCAGCAGCAGCGCCCACTCAAACACCCGCCGCCCCGGAAAATCGGTCAATGCCGTCAGCCACGCGGTGGTCACGCCGATCGACAGCACGCCGATGGACACCCCGAGCATTAGCCAGAGCGAGTTAGATACGTAGTCGGCGAGCACGGTTTCCGCGAGGTGCCGCCAGACATCGCTGGTGGGGGCGAGGACAAAACCTGCCACGACCAATACGGGTAACGCCAGCAGCAACGCGAGGATGCCGGCGCCGATACCCCATCGCGACCCGTGGCGGCGTGGCGGATTCTGGTATGGCGTCGTCACCTGCGCAGCGGAGATCGTAGTCATTCAGTCGAGGGGGGCATGGCGTTGGCGAATAAGGTGAGTGACCGGAAGCGCAACATTAAGCGAAATGCGAATCGCTAACAATTGACTTGGGTCATAAAAAGCGCAATCACGCAACGTATTGGCTCGATGGTCGGGGGCACGACCGGGCCCGGCCGACTGCCGGGGGGAGGAAGCCGGCAACGCCAGGACGTGGCACGACGCGATTTGGACGCGCGTCGGGCGCGATCGAGCAATGTGCCACTTCCTTGTGGCCGAGCCCATGGGTGGGGCTTATTCCAATTCGTTACCCGGCGCAACGGTCGCGGCCCGGTCGCAACAGGGAGTTGTGATCGTAGCCGCGAGTTGAGTACGTTTTATATCCCCGCCCGCGTGAGCAGGCGGTCACACGCACTCGCGCCGGCGGGGCGCGAACACAATCATCTGGCGTGTGACGACCCGCCACGCGCCAGCGTGGGGCAGGGCCTATTTGCTCCGCTCGTCCAACCACTTGCCGATCGCGGGCGGCACGGTTTTCTGCGCCTTGCCGCTGACGTAGATCCCGATGTGACCACCGGGGAACGAGAGCTCGGTGTAGTCCTGGCTACCGATCTTGCCGCGCAGCGCACGCGACGCATCGGGCGGAACCAGGTGGTCCTGTTCCGCGAAGATGTTCAACACCGGCATGGATACATTCTCCAGCTTGACCGTCGTGTCGCCGAGCTCGACCTCGCCTGTGATCAGCTTGTTCTGCTGGTAAAAATCCTTGATGAACTGGCGGAAGGTCTCGCCCGCCTGATCGGGGCTGTCGAAGATCCATTTCTCCATGCGCATGAAGTTCTTGAGCTGGGTCGCGTCGTCGAGTACGTCCACCAGGCCGAGGTATTTCTGTCCCATCAGCTGGTAGGGCTTGAGGTTTAGGAAGGTCCAGTTGAGCATCTCGCCGGGGATGTTGCCAAGCGTGTCGACCACCAGGTCGACGTCAATTTGTTGTACCCAGTGCGACAGCATGTTGTCGGGCGTCTTGAAATCGACCGGGGTGACCATGGTCACCAGGTTCTTGACTTTGTCCGGATGCAGCGCGCTGTAGCACAGGCTGAAGGTGCCGCCCTGACAGATGCCGAGCAGGTTGATCTTGTCGACGTCGTGACGGTCGCGAATCACGTCGACGCAGCGATCGATATAACCGTTGATGTAATCGTCCAGGGTCAGGTAACGGTCGGCGCGATCCGCGTAGCCCCAGTCGATGAGGTAAACGTCCTGCCCGGCGTCGAGCAGGCCCTTGACGGTGGAGCGGTTCTCCTGCAAATCGGTCATGTAAGGGCGGTTGACCAGCGCGTAAACGATCAGCACCGGCACCTTGCTCTGAACCTTCTCCGCGGACGGTTGGAAGCGGAACAAGGTCAGTTTGTCTTCTTTGTAGACCGCCGTTTTGGGCGTGACGCCGGTGGGTATCTCGCCGACCTCCATCAGGTTGCGGATGCCGTGTCCCAGCTTCTGATTGAAGCTCATCAGTTCCTGCATCACGCAGTCGGGTTGTAGTTCTATCGGGTTCATGCGGCGTTACCTCCTTTGGTCTTCTTGGCGGCCTTGGGCTTGGCAGGGGCCTTGGGGGCGCGTGTCTTGGTGCTGGCCACCGGCGCGTTGGACGGCGCGGGCGGGGCTTGCTCCGTGGTGTCGGGCAAGCTTTCAAGCTTCGGCGCCACGGTGTCCGCGACTGGCGCGGCAGGCTGGGTCGTGGACCGGGCGTCCAACTGCTTGCGCAGCGCGCGCAGCTCGTGCCGCAATTGCTGATTGTCGCGCCGACTCTCCTGCTGGCGTCGTTGCAGCGTGTTGATCTCGGCGCGGGTCGGCATGTTCATGGCCTCGAGGCCCTGGTCGACCATGCGTGCCATCTGCTGCTTGAGCAGCATCAGCTTGTTCACCAACGCGCCGTAGACGGTCTGATAGTCGGCGGACATGACATACCGGGCATATACCCGCTCGCAGATATCGACCCAATGGTCATAGACCGCGCGGACCGATTCGAGCTTCTTGTCATCGCGCGCTAGCTCCGGCAGCGAACGCTGAAACTCTTGCAGGGATGTGACCGCGAGCTTGCCGAAGGCCAAGCGGTAGGCTTGCAGCGCGGCGTTGTAGTCCATCATCAGCTGCGCGAGTTGTTGGTATTGTTCTTGCGATTCGCGGGTGTAGCCGACCGCCGGGATCGAGAGAAAGCGTCCGACGTGGCCGCGGAACTGTTCCAGCGATTCGGTGGCGCCCTCGGGATGCAAGGCCTGGGTGAAGTCGCCCGGCATTGGCACCATGTTCGCCGCCAGCCGCTGCCAGGTGTCCATCGGCAGATCCCAGAAGTTCATGAAGCTCTGGAGCTGCGGATCGCGCCGCGTGTTCAGGCCTTGGCACCAGTCGGTGAGGTTTTTTTGTAGCGTATCGATCCAGCTGTTCAGCGCATCGAGGCTTGTTTCATTGGCCCGGTTGCCGCTGAATCCCTCGGCGAGTGAAAAATAGCCTTTGCCCATCTCGACCAGTTTGCCGAAGAGGTCCTGGCCGGTGGGCGGGGTCATTGGCGCGACGGTTTTCCACCACTGCGACAATCCGTCGGCCCATGCGACGGAGGGCTGGGCACTCTGGCCAACGACGCTTTTCTGCGCCAGTTCGGTCCATGCCTTCCAGTAACCTTGCTGCGCCTGCAGCCAGCCATCCATCCAGGGCGTGCTTGCTTCGTTCATCGATTTTCCTCTTTCATTGGTGGTACCGGGGCAAATTACGATCACCGCCGTGTGTCGGCAAGTGCGCGGGGTGTTTCATCCGCGCGAGGCGGCATGGGGTCCGGCGTTCGGGGAATGCGCACGGATACGCCAGCGCTCGCCATTTTGTGCGCCGCACAAATCACTGTCAAGACGTGCACGGTGTCTCATTGCCTACAAGCGGCTAAACTATGCTCACAAGATATCAATCACCACCCCAAACAGGAGAAATCAATGTCAGACGATATTGTCATCGCAGCCGCTGGGCGCACTGCGATCGGAAGTTTTGCCGGAGCGCTCGCCGGCATTGCCGCGAGCGAGCTGGGCGCGACAGTCATCAAGGCACTACTGGAGCGTGCGCGCCTCGAGCCGGGCCAGATCGACGAAGTTATTCTCGGCCAGGTATTGCAGGCAGGGGTTGGCCAAAACCCGGCACGGCAAGCGGCTTTGGCGGCCGGTTTGCCCCACGAGACGCCCGCCATGACGATCAACAAGGTCTGCGGCAGCGGTCTCAAGGCAGTGCACCTCGCGATGCAAGGCGTGTTGTGCGGGGATGCGAATATCGTGATCGCGGGTGGACAGGAGAACATGAGCCTGTCGCCGCACGTTTTGCCGCGGTCGCGCGACGGCCGCAAGATGGGTAACTGGGAGATGGTCGACACCATGATCCAGGACGGTTTGTGGTGCGCGTTCAACAATTGCCACATGGGCATCACGGCGGAAAACATCGCCGAAAAATACAGCTTTGGCCGCGATGAGCAGGACGCGTTCGCGGCCCAGTCGCAACAGCGCACTGAAGCCGCGCAAAAGGCTGGCGTCTTCGATGACGAGATCGTGCCGGTCGCGATTCCGCAGCGTAAGGGCGAGCCACTGATGTTCAAGACCGACGAATTCCCGCGGGCGGGCACGACTGCCGAGACGCTCGCGAAGCTACGTCCGGCCTTCAAAAAGGACGGCTCGGTGACCGCCGGCAACGCGTCCGGTATCAACGATGGCGCGGCGGCGGTGGTCGTGATGCGCGCCAGTCAGGCGAAAGCGTTGGGATTGCAGCCGCTGGCCCGGATTGTGTCGTTCGCCAGCGCGGGCGTCGATCCCGCGATCATGGGCACGGGACCGATACCGGCGGTCAAGAAGTGCCTTGCCCGTGCCGGCTGGTCAGTGGGCGACCTCGATCTGATTGAAGCGAACGAGGCATTCGCGGCGCAGGCAATGTCGGTCAATCAAACGCTCGAATTCGATCTGTCCAAGGTCAATATCAGTGGTGGCGCGATCGCGCTGGGGCATCCGATCGGCGCCTCGGGGGCGCGTGTGCTGGTCACGTTGCTGTACGGAATGCGCCGCACCGGCGCCAATAAAGGCCTGGCCACGCTGTGTATCGGCGGTGGTCAGGGCGTCGCAATGGCAGTCGAGAGGGTCTAACAATGAGAGGGTTGGATGGCAAGGTCGCACTCGTCACCGGGGGAACCGGTGGCATCGGTTCCGCAATCTGCGAGCGTTTGGCGCGGCACGGCTGCACAGTCGCCACGACGTATCGCAACGAGGCCAAGGCGCGAGAATGGCGAGACGCCCATCTTGCGGCCGGACGTGACTTTGCCATCTATCCCTGTGACGTCGGCAGTTTCGCCGATTGCGCACAACTGGCCGAGTCCCTGACCCGGGACCTCGGCCGCGTCGATATCGTGATCAACAACGCGGGCATCACGCGGGATATCACATTCCGCAAAATGACCCCCGAGCAATGGGCCCAGGTCATCAATGCCGACCTTGATAGCGTGTTCAACGTCACCAAACAGTTCATCGAGGGGATGCTCGAGCGCGGTTTCGGTCGCGTGGTGAATATATCGTCGATCAACGGGCAGAAAGGGATGTTCGGACAAACCAATTACGCCGCGGCCAAGGCTGGCATGCATGGCTTCGCGATGTCCTTGGCGCAGGAAAGCGCGAAAAAGGGCGTCACCGTGAATACCGTCTCGCCGGGCTATATCGCCACCGACATGGTGATGGCCGTGCCCGAGGAAATTCGGGCCAGGATCATCGCCCAGATTCCGGTGGGGCGGCTTGGCAATCCCGAGGATATCGCCGCGATGGTCGCGTTTCTGGCGTCCGACGACGCGGCATTCATCACCGGCGCCAATATTCCGGTCAATGGAGGGCAGTTCATGTCTTGACCGCAAGCCGGCGAGGTTCGCATAGCTGGTACACTCGCTGCCGATCGAATATTTACATTACAAACATAGAGGGGCGTGCCAGCGCATGAGTGGTGAGAGGCTCATTAAGAAATACCCCAACCGGCGTCTTTACGACACGGTTCAAAGCAAATACATCACGCTGAGCGAGGTCCGGGATCTCGTGATGCGTGGCGTATCGTTCAAGGTCCTTGATTCGCAAACCGAGACCGACCTGACCCGCACCATCCTGTTGCAAATCATCATGGACCAGGAGGCCGGCGGGCAGCCGCTGTTCACCGCCGACATGCTATCGCGATTCATTCGCGTGTATGGCGACGCGACCCAGTCGATGTTCAGCGCGTTTCTCGACCAGGGCATGCAGTTTTTCGCCGAACAACAACGCCGGGTGAGCGAACGCACCAGCGGACTGTGGAGCATGAATCCGGTGGATTTCTGGATGAAGGTCGGACAGCAGAACGTCGGGCT
>JBHJOI010000028.1:0-40835 GCA_050329935.1 Thiotrichales bacterium
CTGATTTTCGAGGTGTTGTCACCTTCAACTGCGGATAAGGACCGCCACACCAAGTTCGCGCTTTACGAGCGTGAGGGCGTGGCCTGGTATTGCATCGTCGATCCCGAGAGCGCGGTGGCCAAAGTCTACCGCCTGCACGATGGGCGCTATATCAAACACCTTGACGCTACGGACGAGGTGGTCGATTTCGATCTCGGCAAGTGCACGGCGCGGTTTGATTTCGGTCGGATCTGGCCTGAGTAGCGCTTGAACTTGAGCTGGAATTTTCGAGCTCGCCGAGTTTTTCTACGACCGGTGGCGGCGCGACTAAACCGGGCTCGGTTCGTTTACAGAGTTTCCAACCCGAGAAAGCGAGCCATGACGCGATCGACCGCCAACGTCGCTCCACGATCGACGCGCCAACCAATCTGAAATTTTGACGCGGTTACCGCCTTATCGACGCAGACTTGCAACGGTACCCGGAGTCCGTTATCAGCGCGGTTCGGGCGCGACCCGTCCCCGAGTGAGTTCGCGTTACCACTTGCCCAGCGGCTGCTGGGCTTGCTTCCCGCCTACAGCCCGGTCCGGTCGTAGAGATCGTCGAGGCAGATCGCGGTGTGGACCGGTCCGCAGCTGCTTGGGACGATGTTTTCCGCGTCTAAGTCCTGTTCGAGCCAATCTTCCCCGTCGCGGATGCGCACGCGCGCGCGCCGCTGTTCGGAGTCGACGAGCAGGTAGTAGCGCAGGCTCGGGATGTCGCGGTAGTGCAGCCATTTTTCGCGCTCGTCGATACCGGCGGTGGCGGGGGAGAGCGCCTCGACGATCAGGCAGGGCAGGGTGCGATAGAGGGGATGATCATCGTCCTGGGCGCAGCACAGCATCACGAGCCTTTGGGGTCACACGAGCCTTTGGGGTCAGGTCTGCACTCTTGCCTAAGAAGGCAAAAGTGCAGACCTGACCCCAAAGGCTGCTCCATTTGGTCGCCGCCGGTCACAATCCAGTTCGGTCGTAACAGTCGTCGAGACAAAGCGTGGCATTCACCGGGCCGCAGGTGATTGGCACAATGTCTTCCTCATCCAGTGTTTGTTCGAGCCAGCCTTCGCCCTCGCGAATACGGATGCGCGCATGGCGGCGCTCGGAGTCGATCAGCAGGTAGTAGCGTAGCGTAGGCAGGTCGCGATAGTGCAACCACTTTTCCCGTTCATCGATGCTGGCGGTGGTCGGCGAGAGCACCTCGACGATCAGGCAAGGGGCGGTGCGATACAACGGGTGATCATCGGTGGGATCACAGCAGAGCATCACGTCGGGGTAGTAGAAGGCGCGATGGGCCTCGACCTTGGTTTTCATGTCGGCCATGAAGACCTCGCAGGCGGTGCCGCGCGTTACGGCATCGAGCTTGGTTGCCACATTGAGCGAAATCCGGTTGTGCCGCGCACTGGCGCCTGCCATCGCATAGACCTCGCCGGCGACGTATTCGCGTTTGCGCGGCGCGGCTGCCTCGCTGTTGAGGTAGCTGGGTTCATCGATCAGGTTATGTATGAGCGCCTTGCTCATGAATTCACCTCTTTCGCGCGTCGCGGCATCACGGCATCGCTGCTAAAATGACTGTTGGCGGAGCCTGCTGTCAAGGCCGGTGTATTAGGCGTCTGGGCCGTCCATAGGGATCCAAGTCAGAATGGTGCTTGCTTCTTAACGTTGGCCAGGCCTAGGTTGCGGGTGATCGTGCGAACCCGCCGATGAGTCAAGTTAATTGGTGAAATACTTGATTTGCACAGTGCCGTTCCGGGTTGGGTAGGCGGGAGCGTCGGCCGTAGGGGCGCGGCCGTCGAGCCCCCAAGGTTGGGTTCACGGCGTCGCCTGCCTACCTGGCCCGAAGCGGCTTTGAGCCTCCGCGTCGGCGTCCTCGCCATGAAAATTTATCCCATATCATTACAGGAGAGCTGTCCATGATTCGAACTACTATGTGCGTAACTTCATTCGCTCGCCGCGCCGCTTATGCCGGCATGTTCGCGGCGTTGTTGCCGATGACCGCGGTCGCGCAATTCGCCCTTGCGCCACTGCCGTATCCCGCGAACGCCCTCGAACCCCACATCGACGCGCAAACGATGGAGATACATCACGGTCGTCACCACAATGCTTACGTGAACAATCTGAATGCACAGATTCAGAATTTCCCCGAGCTTGAAAAGCTGTCACTGACCGATATTCAAGGGCAGATCTCGAAATTCAATCCGGCGGTGCGCAACAACGGCGGCGGGCATTTCAATCATGATCTGTTCTGGTCGGTCATGGCGCCCGAGGCTGAGCGCGGGACGCCGAGCGCCGCGTTGAAGGCGGCGATCGACGGCGCGTTTGGTTCGCTCGATGAAATGAAGAAGCAATTCGACAAGGCCGCCGTCAGCCAATTTGGTTCCGGATGGGCTTGGTTGATCGTGACGCCCGAGAAAAAACTCGCCATTACCGCCACGCCAAACCAGGATAATCCGCTGATGGATCTGCCGGGCATCACCCGTGGCGCGCCGATTCTGGGGTTGGACGTGTGGGAGCACGCCTATTACCTCAAGTATCAAAACAAGCGCGCCGAATACGCCACGCAGTGGTGGAGCGTCGTTAATTGGAACGAGGTATCCCGGCGCTACGACGCGGCGATGAAATAGTCGGTGTTTGACCCGCGCGCTCGGAAAGGGCGCGTTGACTGCACGTCATGACCGCGTTGTCGCCGAAGTGCTGACCGTTTGCCCTTAGATAAAGCGCCACGTCGATACCGGCGTGGCGTTGATCGAAGTCACAGCATTCGCTGTTCGTCGTTAGCTAAAACTAGATAGCCGACGGAGGCAAAGCGCTTTTTGATCACAACATGACCCACTCAAGCATGATCCGAAGCACGCGCTCATCCATGCATGCACGCAGGATGCTATTCATTGACTTTTTTGGGGCCGTCTTATGACGGCGCTTCGCGCGTGTGCGGATTGTGAGTTGATCACTGGATGACGAGTTTCGAGCTTAAAGTGGGTGAGCGATTGCGCACGGGTGTGTTCGACACGCCGTCGTCCGATCTCAGTTGCGTGGCGGTTTTAATCGTCTTGCATGGCACCTTGCAGCGGGGCCTGTTGGTCCGGCGGATCACGCGGTTTGCGGATTTTGCGCCGCGGTCGGGGGTCAAGGTGTTGTTTCCAGACGCGCTGGGCGGTTACTGGCGTGACGGGTTGCGCCCCGACGACGACGTGGACGACGTGCAGTTCATCGCGGAGTTGGTGCGGCACATTCGGCGCGAACCGGGCTGCGCGGGCGTGCCGGTGTTCATCGCGGGGGTGTCGAACGGCGGTTTCATGGTGCAGCGTCTGCTGTGTGAGCACCCGGATCTGTTCGCCGCCGCCGCGGTGGTGATCGCGACGATGGGTTTGAACCAGCACCTTCTGTGCGTGCCGCGTTCGGTGGTTCCGCTTTGTCTGATCGCGGGGACGGCTGACCCAATCGTCGCGCACGCGGGCGGCTTGATGAGACTGCGGGCGGCGGGTGGTTTCGGCGCAACGAACGCCAGGATACTGGGGTTTGCCGAGATGGTGGATCACTGGCGCACGCTTGGCGGTTTTGCGCCGGAATGGGGGGAGACGCGTGCCATTGACGGGGGCGAGCGATCATTACGCGAGGCGCGTTATGCCGCCGTTGCCGGCGAGGGTCTTTGGACGATGGAGGTCGTTGGCGGTGGCCACCACTGGTTCGGTTATCCGATCGACCCGGCGTATGAACATGGCTTCGGACCGACGTCGCTCGAGTTCGATACGACGCGCTACATCTGGACGTTCTTCAGCCGGGCGCTAGGGGCCTGTCGGACTTGAGATGATTCTGCTGCAAACGTGGGAGAACGGTCCCTTTTTCCGATCCTATTATTTCGGGCCTCCTGCCCTCCACCCTGCGGGCCGGCCTGGGGCCGTTCCCTTTCGCTCCTGGCGAAAGGGTCGTTAAATAGCTACGGCTATTCGCCTCAAACGATCGAAAAAAACGGCCTCGCTCTCCCACTTTTTCGCAACGATCCCCTCAAGTCCGACAGGCTCCCAGGCGACTGACGCCTCGCTTGCCTGGCGTTCGACGTCAGTTGATGTCGTAGTCCTCGAGTTTCTTGCGCAGCGTGCCACGATTGATGCCAAGCAGCTTGGCGGCCTTGGTTTGATTGCCATCACAGCGGTGCAACACGCACCGCAACAGCGGCCGCTCGACTTCGGCGAGCACCAGATCGTAGAGGTTGTGGCAGTCGTGCCCGTTGAGCTGGTCGAAATAGGTCTCGAGTGCATCGTTGACCGCGTCGGCAAGCGGCATGCCTCGCGATAACGCCACGCGGCCGGAATCTCCGGAATTCATGCGACAATCTCCTCCTCCCCGTCCATCTCCTCGTTCGCGGAGACGGCATCCAGGGCCACGATTAAATATTCTAATTGATTCTCGATATCGTCGGTCGCGAATATCTTCGCTTTGGGCATCTCGCGCGACTCGATACCTTGAAGATACCAGCCGATATGTTTGCGGGCAATGCGAACACCGAGGTCTGGGCCGTAAAACCCATGTAACATTTGGATATGTTCCAGGATCAATCGCCGCCGCAGGGCCGGTTCTGGCGGTTTTGCCGCCTGTCCCGTCGAAAAGTATCGATTGATTTGATCGAACAGCCAGGGTTGACCCTGGGCGCCGCGTCCGATCATCACGGCATCGGCGCCGGTCTGCTTGAGCACCGCGGCCGCTTTTTCCGGCGAGTCGATGTCGCCGTTGGCGATGACCGGAATTCCGACGCTGGCCTTGATCGCGGCGATCGTATCGTACTCAGCCGTGCCCGCGTAACCGCAGGCGCGGGTCCGCCCATGCACTGCGAGCGCCTGGATCCCGGCGTCCTCGGCGATGCGGGCGATGCGGAGCGCGTTGCGCTGTTGTGGGTTCCAGCCCGTGCGAATCTTGAGCGTGACGGGTACGTCGACCGCGCGCACGACGTGTTCCAGGATGTGTCGGACCAGGGTTTCATTCGCGAGCAACGCCGAGCCGGCCGCCTGGTTGCAAACTTTCTTTGCCGGACAGCCCATGTTGATATCGATGATCTGCGCGCCACGCGCCACGTTCAGACGCGCCGCCGCGCTCATTTGTGCCGGGTCGTTGCCGAGCAGCTGCACCGCGCGAGGTTCGGGTTCGTCGCTGTGGTCGAGCCGGCGCTGGGTTTGCGGCTTGCGCCAGAGTTCGGTGTTCGAACTGATCATCTCGGACACGGCCAGCCCCGCGCCGAGGCGGCGGCAGAGCTTGCGAAAGGGCAGGTCGGTGACACCCGCCATCGGTGCGAGAACGGCAGCCGACGAAATCGTATAAGGACCGATTTTCATCCGTACTCGGCTCAGGGTTATTGCGGAGCGATAGTGTGCCAGAAGTAACCCGGCTCGTGCATTACATAAAATCGAACTCGAATGCGAGCGCGTCGCGGCCCGGATCGCTGACCTCGATGCTCATGTGCGCTGTTTGGCCGGACGTTAGCTCGGCAAGGGCTGGGGTGTTCGGATCCAGGTATTCGCTCGGACCGAAGCGGCGCCGAGCAACCACACGGCCCTGCAAATTGGCGAGGCTCACTTGCACGACCGGCAGCGGCTGCGTGAACTCGGCGCGGTTGATGAAGCTCGCCTTGATCATGAGCGCGCCTTCGGTCGTGGGGTGGGAAAAGATGCCATGACTCAATAATTCGATTTGACTGAGTTCGCGGCGCGGAGGTACTTCGCATCGGGTGATCTTACAGATACCGACGAGTACCGGCCGAAGTTCCGCGACGTTGGCGTAGGTGACCCTGTTTGCGCGCAGGTATTGCGCGGCGAGCAATGCAATCAACGCGATCGCCGCGAGGCTCCCGAGCGCGGGCAGGAGTGTCGGGCGACGGTGTTTACGTGGCTCGCGGCGCGGCAGTTCGGGTTCCGGAATCGTGATCGGAAGCTGTACGCGCGGCGCGGGGGCATCGGCGGATTTGTGCGCCGGCATTGAAGTCGGCGCGGGCGGCGGGATTTCGTTGGCAGGCGCGGCAACACGCGCCTGCCTGGGATTCACGGGTATGCGAACGACCTCGACCGGGGGCGGCGCTTTAGTCCGTTCCCGATCCTGACGCTCCGCAGCCGGATTGATCATGCCTTCCAGTGGCCGGGATTCAATAAAGGCGGATGATTTGTCCACCTTGTTGGTGGGTGCCTCGGCACGCGCCAGAGCCTGAAATATGGTGCCGCACTCGCCGCACCTCACCTTACCGTTGGCGCGCTGAAGTATCGCCTGGGTCAGACGGAAAATAGCGTGGCAATGTGGGCATTCGGCGTACATGGTGGAGCAATGTGCGCTAGGGTTACTGCCGCTGGCAATCGAGGCGCGCCCAGCCATCGCGCAGCGTAACCCGGGCCACTTGAAACCACGGCTGGAAACTCAAGGCAACGGCGTCGACCTGATCCGCCAAGATCCCGGAGAGTATCGCCCATCCGCCCGAGCGCGTGTGTGCCGCGATCCCGGGTGCGAATTCAATGAGTGTATTGGCGAGAATGTTGGCGAGCACGAGGTCGAAATCTTCGCTTGCCGGCAGGTCCTCGGGTGCGCACAACAAGTAGTTGCCGTCGGTGCCCGGATTTTGCTCGATGTTTGCGTGACTGGCGGTCAGTGCCTGGGGATCAATGTCGATACCGGTGACCTGACGCGCGCCGAGTTTGAGTGCAGCGACTGCGAGCACGCCTGAGCCGCAGCCGTAGTCGAGCACGTCGCGGCAGAGCGGCGGATCGGCGTCGAGCCATTCGAGGCAGAGCGCGGTGGTGGGGTGGGTGCCCGAGCCGAACGCGAGGCCGGGGTCCAGCATCAGGTTGACGGCTTGCGGGTCCGGCGGTTCGCACCAGGAGGGTACGATCCAGAGCCGCTCGCCAAAGCGCATCGGCTCAAACTGGTCCATCCACGCGCGTTCCCAGTCCTGATCATCCACGCGGATGCTTTCCCAGGCGTCGATCGCGATGCCTGGAAGCTGTTCAATCTGCTCGCGTAACTGAGCCGGGTCGGTTTCGAGCGGAAACAGACCGGAGACGACGACCGTTGGCCATAGCGGCATTTCGCCCGGCTTTGGTTCGTATAACGGGTGGTCCTCGGCGTCCTCCAGGGTGACGGCCTCGGCACCCAAGGCGTCGAGCAGCGGTTCGAGCGCGGACAATTCTATGCCCCGGAATCCGAAGCGAATCTGCATCCATGCCATCGGTCAAGACCTCGCGTCGCTACGCACCGGCGTCACGTCGACGCGCACAATGAACGGTCGAGCGATCGCGCGGAGGCGCATACGCCAAGCCACCTTGGATAGAAAGGCCAGGGTTCAAGTCCGTCCCAGCTTTTTTTCGAGGTAATGAATATCGGTGCCCCCACGGCGAAATGCCTCGTCGCGAATGATGTTTTGCTGCAACGGAATATTGGTCTTGATGCCTTCCACCACGATTTCCTGGAGCGCGCCGCACATGCGCGCGAGCGCCGCGTCGCGGTCCTCGCCGTGGACGATCAGCTTGCCGATCATGGAATCGTAGTACGGCGGAATCTTGTAGCCGTTATAGATGTGCGTGTCGACGCGTACCCCAGGGCCGCCCGGGCAATGATACTGCACGATCGTGCCCGGCGAGGGCATGAAGGTTTGCGGATCCTCCGCATTGATTCGGCACTCGATGGCGTGGCCGCGGAAATGCACGTCCTCTTGGCGGATTTCGAGCGGGTCGCCGTTCGCGATCAGAATCTGTTGCTTGACGATATCGATGCCGGTGACCAGCTCCGTCACCGGATGTTCGACCTGGAGGCGGGTGTTCATCTCGATGAAGTAGAACTCGCCGTTCTCAAACAGGAATTCAAACGTACCCGCGCCGCGATAATTGATCTGGAGGCAGGCCTCGACCACGCGCTCGCCGAGCTTGCGCCGTTGTTGCGCGGTGATGCCGGGCGCCGGCGACTCTTCCAGCACCTTCTGGTGACGGCGCTGCATCGAACAGTCGCGCTCACCGAGGTGAATCGCGTGACCCTGGCCGTCCGCAAGCACCTGGAACTCGATATGGCGCGGTTTTTCCAGGTATTTCTCCATGTAGACCATGTCGTTGTTGAACGCGCCCAGGGCTTCGGCGCGGGTCAGCGCGATCGAACTCACCAGCGCCGCTTCCGAGTGCACCACGCGCATGCCGCGTCCGCCGCCACCGCCCGAGGCCTTGATGATCACCGGATAGCCGATGTCGCGTGCGAGCTTGACGTTTTCCCGGGGGTCATCGGTCAGCGCGCCGGCGGAACCGGGTACGCAGGGAACGCCGGCCGCGAGCATGGCATTTTTCGCCGAAACCTTGTCCCCCATCAGGCGGATCGTCTCGGCGCGTGGGCCGATAAAGATAAACCCGCTGGTCTCGACCCGCTCGGCGAAATCCGAGTTCTCCGAGAGAAAACCGTAGCCCGGGTGAATCGCTTGGGCGTCCGTTACCTCGGCGGCGGCGATGATCGCCGGAATATTCAAATAGCTTTCATTGGAACGCGGCGGACCGATGCAGACCGATTCATCCGCCAGCCGAACGTGCTTGAGGTCGCGGTCGGCGGTCGAGTGAACGGCCACCGTGCGAATGCCAAGTTCACGGCACGCGCGCAGGATGCGTAGCGCGATCTCCCCTCGATTGGCGATGAGTATCTTGCTCAGCATGGTGCCGCGACCTATTCGATGACGAACAGCACTTGCCCGTATTCGACGGGGTGTGCGTTTTCCACCAGAATCGCCTTGATCACGCCGCCCTTGTCCGCCTCGATCTGGTTGAGCATTTTCATGGCCTCGATCACGCACAGCGTGTCGCCGGCGTTGACCGACTGGCCGACTTCGACGAACGCTTTGGCGGTCGGCGACGGGGCGCGGTAAAAGGTGCCAACCATCGGCGAGGTCACCTGGTGCCCGGCGGGGATGGACTCTTCAGTGGATTCAGCCACGGCTGCCACGACCGGCGCGGGACCGGCGGTCGTTCCTGAAGGCGCGGGCAGTGGCATGCCGGGTTGCGGCATCGCGTAATGCGCGAAGATGGGCTGCGGATTGGCGCTCTGCGGCGTGTTGCGCGTGATTCGGACGGATTCTTCGCCTTCCTTGATTTCGATTTCGGCGACGCCGGAGTCTTCCAGCAGCTCGATCAGCTTCTTGATTTTGCGAATGTCCATGTCTTTCAGGAACACCTCAGGATTCGTTTTGCATGAGTTCCAGCGCCGCTCGCAGCGCCAGGACATAACCCAGCGGGCCCAGGCCCGCGATCACGCCGCTGGCGATATCCGAGAAATAGGAGTGATGGCGGAAGGGTTCGCGGCGATGGATATTGGAAAGATGTACTTCAATGAACGGTATCGCGACCGCGAGCAGCGCGTCGCGCAATGCCACGCTGGTGTGGGTGAACGCGGCGGGATTGATGATGATGAATCGCACGCCGGCATCGGCGGCGCGATGCACCGCATCGATCAGTTCATGCTCGGCGTTGCTTTGGAACGTTTCGAGGCTGCGCTGATGCGCGAGCGCCATTTCGGCAAGAGTTTGGTTGATGTCTTCGAGACGCTGCGCGCCGTAGATGCCGGGCTCGCGCCGACCCAGGAGGTTGAGATTGGGGCCATTCAATACCAGGACGTCTGGCATTACGACACCGCCGCCGGCGATCCGGAAGTCATGGGTATTTCTCGAAGATCCTGTGAATTGGCGCCGATTCTGCCGAATTCCCCGAGAGGTGTCCAGCGTGCGCCGGAGAACGCGAACGATTGCGCGCGTTTCCGGATTTTAGCGGCTCGTTCGCGCTCGGGCGCGGGTCGGAACCGCCTATAGCAGCCGTTCGGCCTCCGCGGCCAGTTGTTCCTCGCTGAGCTCCCCGGCGCGGAAGAAGCGCATCGCGCCGCCGCGATCGATGAGTACGCTGAAGGGTAAGGCGCCCATGCGATTGCCGAACGCTTGCGAGATCGCGTTGGCCTCGCCGCGGCCGTGCAAGATCGGGTACTCGACGTCGATTTCCTCGACGAACGTGCGCGCGGCCTCGGGATCCTCGATCGCGACCCCAACGATTTGAAAGCCGCGATCGCGCAGTCGGGCATGGACGCGGTTGAACCCCGGCATCTCCTTGCGGCAGGGCGGACACCAGCTTGCCCAGAAGTTCACCAGCACGACCTGGCCGTCCCACTCGCCCAGATCGCGCATCCGGCCCTCCAGGTCGGGCAGGCTGAAGTCGGGCCGGCGTTGTCCGATCAGATCGGTGCGCGAGAGTGCCGCGGGTGCCGTTACCGCTCCAGTTGCCGGCGTGGCGGAGGATTGCAGTCGATCCAGCAGCCAATAGCCCGCGCCGCCGGCAACGAAGGCGATCAACGCGAGCGGCAGCCAGTTGCGAAGTGCATTCATGGTGGGTCCTATTGCAATGCTTGTGCTGCATGGGCCTTGAATTTGTCCGCCGGGACGAAACCGACCACGCGGAAGTTCTTGCGTTCCTCGCCCTGGGTGTCGAAAAACAGAATCGCCGGTGGCCCGAACAATCCGTACTGCTTCAGTAGCGCGCGATCGGCTTCGTCGTTCGGCGTGACATCGGCCTTGATCAGCACCGCGCGGCCGAGGGTCTGCCGCACACCGGGGTCGCTGAACGTGAACCGTTCCATCTCCTTGCACGAAATACACCAGTCGGCGTAGAAATCGAGCATCACGGGGCGTCCGGCCGCATTGGCGCTTTTGATCGCGTTGGCGACGCCGTCGGGGCCCTTAACCGGCAGAAACTCGAGCTTGTCGGCGGCAACCGCGGCGCCACCGGCCGTCGTGCTCGTGAACACGCCTTTCAAGGGTTGCAGCACATCCTTGCCGCCGCCTGCGGCGCCGATGACCAGCAATGATCCGTAAAGCACCAGAACATAGCCGAGACCTTTCCACAGATGATGCCAGCTTGAGCGATCCGGCGGGGTGTGGCGCATGGCGCCCATATAAACCCCGGAGACGATCAGCAATACCGCCCACAGCAACATCGTGACGACCGCCGGCACGACCCGTTCGATCAGCCAGATCGCCACCCCAAGCAGCAGTACGCCGAACACGGCCTTGACCACATCCATCCAGGCCCCGGCCCGCGGCAGCAATTTGCCGGCGGAGGCGCCGATCAACAGGAGAGGCGCGCCCATGCCGAGGCTGAGCGCGAACAATGCCGCACCGCCCAACACCGCGTCGCCGGTCTGCCCGATATAGATCAGCGCACCAATCAACGGCGCCGTCACGCAGGGCCCGACGATGATCGCCGACAGAAAGCCCATGATCGCGGCGCTGGTCAGCTTGCCGCCTTGTTGCTTGTTGCTGAGCAGCGTCAGTCGAGTCTGGATCGAGCTTGGCATCTGAAGTTCGTAAAAACCGAACATCGACAGCGAGAGCAGCACAAAGATCGCGGCGAAGACGCCAAGCACCCAGGGATTCTGGAACCAGGCCTGGATGTTTGCCCCGAACAAGCCTGCGAGGACGCCGAGTACGGTGTAGGTCAGCGCCATCGCCAGCACATAAGCCAGCGAAAGCGCGAAGGCATTGCGGGTCGATATCTTGTGGCCGTGCCCGACGATGATGCCCGACAGGATCGGAATCATCGGAAACACGCAGGGGGTGAACGCGAGCAGCAGTCCGAATCCGAAGAACGTCAGCAGGGTGAGTGTGGTGTTGCCGCTGGCGAGGCTGCCCGCGATCATGTCCTGCTCGGATTGCGGTTCAGCGCCACTGGCGGCGGGAGGTGTTGCCCCGGCGTCGGTCGGCGCGGCCGCGGTCGTGCTGGTTTTCAGCAGCGCGAGGCGCGACGGTTCGAACTTGACCGCTTTCTGCATCGGCGGATAGCACACGCCGACGTCCGCGCAGCCCTGGAACTGGGCGCTCAGGCCGAGCGCCGCGGGCGCGCCAGTGAGGCCGAGTATCGGATACTCAAGTCGCAACGGACCGCGAAAAATCTCCACGCTGCCGAAGGTCGGGTCGTCGATGCGTTCGGCAACGGGGAAACTCGGCTTGCCGAGTGATAAGCCGGTGGCGTCTTCGAGCTGGAGCTTGATCTTGTTCTTGTACAGGTAGTAGTCGTCGGCGATATCCCATTCCGCGATCAACCGATCGGGCGCCGCAAGGTCGCTTCGAAACGCGAACGCCTCGTCTGGCGGCAGCAATTCAGGCTGACCACCGAGGTCGCGCTTGAGGTCGGTGAGCACGCCGCGCGCTTGTTGCTCCGGGGCTGTCACCGCCGCGGCCGCGAGCTTCAAGCTCACGGTCTGGTGTTGTGGTGGATAGCAGACCCCGACGTCCGCGCACCCCTGATACGAAACCTTGAGGTCGAACGCGCCGCCGTCGGCTGGTAGCTTGCGGGCCGGTACCTTGATCACCAAGGTGTCGCGATAGGTCTCGACCGCGCCGAAGAATTCGTCCTGCTTGACCTCGCCGGTGGGGAAATCGGGCGAGCCTAGCTCGACTGGCGCCGCGGGTTCGAACTTGAATTTGTCCCGGTACAGGTAATAGCCCGGGGCAATCTTCCATTGCGCGGCGACGACGCCCGGTTCCGACTCGCGAGCACTGAACGCGAACGCGTCGTCCGGCATCAGGAGTTCATCCGGGTCGGCGGCCAGGAGTGGCGCGACCAGAAGGGTCAGCGTCAGCGCGAGCCAGGTTCGAAGACTAGTCTGCTTGGGTGTTTTCATGAATCCAGTTCAAGTAGTCGGGGTCGCCGAGCGCGGTTGCGACACCAATGATTTCCGGTAATTCGTACGGGTGATGTTGCCGCAGCCAGGCTGAGATCGCCACCCAACATTCGTCACGCGTCTTGATCAGGAGCTGGTGCTCGGGTTCGTTCTGGACCTCGCCCTGCCAGCGGTAGACTGAACGCATCGGCGGCAGGATGTTGACGCAGGCCGCGAGCCGCGCCCGCACCAACCCATCCGCCAAGCGCTCGGCGGTGGTCTGATCGGGGGCGGTGCTCAGAATCAGCAGCATGGCTCAAGACCGCATACGCGCCCGCGCCCGGCGTGGATGCAGTGATTCAACTTCACGGTAGTGTGACCGTGGCAGGCAGGCCCGGCGCTAGAGCGGGCTCGCCAGTGGTCTCTACGCTGATGTCGACAGCGATCGCGACCGCGCCATTGGCCTCGACGCGACTGGCGAGGCCAATGGCGCGCACGGTGCCGGTCAGTGCCCGGTCGAGCGCTTTCACGGATACGGTCTCGCCGCGCTTCAGGCGCGCGATCGCGGCCGCATCGACCCAGGCGCGCGCGATCCAGTGGTCGGACGAGGCCACGCGGAGCATCGGCGTCACTTGAAACAGGTTGGCGACGGTCTCGCCGGGATGCACCCGGCGTTCGATCACGATGCCGTCGAATGGCGCGCGAAGCTGGCTGTATTCGAGGTTGAGCCGCGCCAGCGCCACGCTCGCCTCGGCGCGGCGCAACTGGGCCTGACCGGCATTGAACGCGACTTCCGCCTGTTGCAGCTCGGTGGTCGAGAGTACCGTTCGTTCGTATAACTCCTTGGCGCGAGTGTACTCGCGTTCGGTTTCGGCGAACGTGGCGTGCAGACCTTTCAATTCGGCTTCGGCGCGTTTGAGTTCCGCGTCGTAGCCGCGGCTGTCGAGGCTGGCAAGCACCGTTCCCTTAACGACCCGATCGCCGACATCGGCCCGCACCTGGGCGATGCGACCACTGAGCGGGGTGGCAATCGTGGCAACCTCCGCCCAATCCAGGGTCGCGGGATAATCCGCGGCCAGTGCCGGCGCGGCAAACGTACACAGCGTGAGGGTCAGCAGCGGAGCTCTCATGGCGTTGGTTCTCGTGAAGCGGGCGGCGTGGCTGGGTCGCTTGCCGGCGCCAGCGCACTGAAGATCGGGTTGCCGGTCAACTCCACCAGGTGTTCGCGCGCGAGCGCCAGATCAAACGCAGTGCGGGCGGCGAATTGATTGGCGCGGGTTTGTTCAACCATCGAATCGCCGAGGTCGGTCTTGACCTCCAGCTCATACTGCGCTCGGCTGCGATCAAGGTAAAGGTCGCGGTAGTCGCTGAGTACTTCGGCCTGCGTGAGCTGCGATTTGAGTGCCTGGACGCGTTGCCAGGTTTCGAGCACGTCCTGCTGGAGCTCGTACTCGCGAGCGCGAAGTTTCGCGCGGGCGCCGGCGATGCGTGCCTCGGCCTCGGCGAACAGGGCGTCGGCGCGTCCCCCCTGGTATAGCGGAACGTCGAGCCCGAGCAGGGCAACGAAGGGGTCGCGCGAGGCAAGATCGCGTTTGTGTTCGGCGGCCTCGAGGCCCAGGTAGAGTTTCGGGTTACGCGTCGACCGGGCTGCCTGGCGCGATGCCTGGTGCGCGTCGAGTTCCTGACGTAGCGCGTGCAGTTCCAGGTTGCCTTCGCGCGCCTGCTTCAGCAACTCGGTGTAGTCCGGGACCGGGTTGGTGTTGCCGGTCAGCCGCGGCGTGCGCAGCGTGCGTGGGAGTTGATCGGGTCGATCCAGGCTCACGGCCAGCCTTGCGCGGGTGGTGCGCAACGCGCTTTCGGCACGCAGGCGGCGCATTCGGCTCTCTTCATAGGCGGATTCTGCGGCCAGCAGGTCGAGATCGGAGCGTTTGCCGAGTTCGTGTTCATCGCGCAGTTTGTCCAGGGTGACGTAATCGACCGCCATGACTTCGTTGGCGACCGCGGCGTCGAGGTCCGCGATCAAAACGTCGAAATAGTGCGCCATGATCGCGCGCCGCTGCTGAAGCTGCGCCAATTCCAGTCGCCGCGCGCTGGCATTGGCGTGCTCGTCCTGGGCAGCGGTTTCGTGCGCGGTGCGGCCGAAGTCGTATAGCGTCTTGTTCAGCGTGAGCACGGCGCGCGAGTCGTCGTTACCTTGATCCAGCGCGAGTGCGTTGGGTTCGATTCGACGCGCTTGCAGCGACAGGTCGAAGCTCAGGTCATCGTCCGCGGCGGCCCGGTCCCGGAGTGCGCGCGCCTGTGCAAGCTCCGCCTGAGCGAGCGCGAGCGCCGGATGATCGACGCCGGCGTGTTCCAGCGCGGCTTCAAGCGTCAGCGGCTCAGGCAGCGGCGCGCGTGCCGGATCCTCGGCCGCGGCTGCGCTCAAGCCGAAACTCCATAGCACCGTGCCGCTCAGCAGCGCTACGCGCCATCTCATGCGGCGGGTTTGCTGCGTTGTTCGCGCTTGAAGCGAATGAAGTCGGTTTGCTTGTAATGCCCCTCGGCGATGAATCGTCCCATCAACATGAACTCGGCGGAATCCTTCGCGGCGCCGGTGTAGGTCATGATCTTGTTGCCGTCGAGATCGAAAAACGCGATGACCGGCGTCGCCCGAACGCGGTGCACGGCGAACGCCCATTCCTTCTGAGTGGTGGGTTTACCCGCGAAATCCTGAATCTCCACGTCACCCTCGATATCGACCGCGAATTGCTTGAAATGCTCGCGAAAGAACGTCTGCACCTCGGCCTGATTCAACACGTTCTGTTTCATGCGATGGCAGAAGGGGCACTCATCCATCTCGAAAAAGATCATGATCGCCTTTTTTCCTTCGCTGCGGGCAGTCGTCAACTCCTCCTGAAAGTCGCCGAAGGTGTCGTTGAAGAAGTGCTTGTAGGGATCTTTTTCGTCGGCCGACAGGCCGATGCTGAACAGGGCGGCGGAAACCGCGAGGAGAAACAGCAGCAATGCGGGCTTGATCGGAATCATGGTGGCGGAGGCTTCGGGTTGGTCTCGGGTTTCGGACATTTTCAGGGCCGATTCGGCAAAGTCAAGTTCGGGCAGCACTGAACCTGGACGCCGCGGCAAACACCGGTCGAGGGTAGGCAGCCTTGGTGAATCCCGTTACCCTGATCCGAACTCGCACACGAATTTGGCGTCAACGGTTAAGACTCAAATGCCGCTACTAATATTCCTTCTACTACCGCTGCTGGAGCTCTATGTACTGATCAAAGTCGGCGGTGCCATCGGCGCGTTGCCAGCCATCGGTTGGCTGATTCTCAACTCCGTGGCGGGGGCGTGGCTGCTGCGACGACGCGGTCTGCTCGCGTGGATGAAAATCCACGCGCTGGACGCGGACGACGCCAAGGCCGATGCCGCTGTGTTCAACGAGCTGGCGATCGCGCTGGGCAGCTTGTTGCTGTTCATCCCCGGTTTCGTGACCGACCTATTGGCGTTGCCGTTTTTCGTCCCGGTGCTTGGACCCTGGCTGGTACGCCGCGTATTCGCCGGCGGGCGCATCACGTTCATCTCGCGTCGCAGCGCGTCCCGCGGTGAAACCCAGACGCGCGCCGGCCGGACCATCGAGGGCGAGTTCACATCCAAGGACCGTCGCGAGGACTGGATCGATCACGACCACGATCACAATCGCGATCGCTGAGCTCGGCGTGGCGTAATGGCGGTCGTGGTTCTGGTGCGTGGCCGATTTAACTCAAGTCCGACCGTTGCCCGGGCGCAGTTGCGCGAGTACGGACGCGGTATCCGGAAGCACTTCACGCCATAGGAAAAACGCCTCGGCGGCTTGTTCGACCAACATGCCGAGACCATCGACGCAGCGCGCAGCACCCTGAGCCTGTCCCCAACGCATGAACGCGGTGGGTTCGTTGGCGTACATCATGTCATAGCAGATCGTATTTGCGCCGATGAGCCCTGCGGGTAGCGGCGGCAGCTCGCCTTGAAGGCTGGCGGCGGTGGCGTTGACGATCAGGTCGAACGGGCCCTTGAACGGACCGTCGAAGCCGCTCCCGTCGATTGGACCCAGGTTGGCGAAGTCCGCCGCGAGACGTTTGGCGGTGCTCGCGGTGCGGTTGGCGATGTGGATCCGCGCCGGGCGTGCGGCGAGCAGCGGTGCGATCGCCCCGCGCGCGGCTCCGCCGGCGCCGAGCAACAACACCCGTTGAGCGGAGATATCGAGCCCGAGATTTTGGGTGAGATCGCGGAGCAGGCCGATTCCGTCCGTATTGTCGCCGCGAAATCCGGTTTCGGTGCGAATCAGGGTATTGACCGCTTGCGCCCGCGCGGCGCGCTCGCTGCGATGCTCGCTCAGCGCGAACGCCTCCGTCTTGAACGGGACCGTGACGTTCAAGCCGCGATACCCTTCCTGGTGGAGCCGGGCCACGAACGCGGTGAACCCATCGAGCGGCGCTTCCAATGCGACGTAGCTCAGCATCTGCCCGGTTTGCGCCGCGAACAGGGTGTGAATCCGCGGCGAAAGACTGTGCTTGATCGGATTTCCGAGAACGGCGTAACGATCCATCGACTCAGGGCCAGCGATGCAGGCGGATCGGGTTGCCTCGCGTGTGATCCTGGCGGCGGGCCATCAGTGGCTCTCCCGCAGCCATCGTGCGACGTCTTTCGCGAAATAGGTGAGAATCGCGTCGGCGCCCGCGCGTTTCATACCCAGCAACGCCTCGAGCACGCAGGCGCGCTCGTCGATCCAACCTTGTTGTCCCGCCGCCTTGAGCATCGCGTATTCACCGCTGACCTGGTAGACGAAGGTCGGCGCGCCGAACCGGTCCTTCACGCGTCGCACGATGTCGAGGTACGGCAACCCGGGCTTGACCATGATCATGTCCGCGCCTTCATCGAGATCCAGCCCGACTTCTCGGAGCGCCTCGTTCGAATTGGCCGGATCCATCTGGTAGCTGTATTTGTTGCCACCGCCAAGGTTGCCCGCGGACCCCACTGCGTCACGGAACGGCCCGTAGAAGCTGGAGGCGTACTTGGCCGCGTAGGCCAGGATGCGCACGTTCACATGGGCGGACTGCTCCAGCGCCGCGCGAATCGCGCCGATTCGACCGTCCATCATGTCAGAGGGCGCCACGATGTCGGCGCCGGCCTCCGCGTGCGACAACGCCTGCCGCACCAGCACCTCGACCGTCGCATCGTTGGTGATGTAACCGTGCGCGTCCATCAAGCCATCCTGCCCATGCGAGGTATAGGGGTCGAGCGCCACGTCGGTGATCACGCCCAACGCGGGGTAGGCTGATTTCAGCGCGCGCACCGTGCGTTGCACCAGTCCGTGAGGGTTGTAGGCCTCTTGCGCGCCGTCACTTTTCCCCTCGGCCGCGATGACCGGAAATAGCGCCAACGCCGGGATGCCAAGCGCCAGCAACTCATGCGCCTCGTGCAGCAACAGATCCAGACTCTTGCGTTCGACCCCCGGCATCGACGTGACCGGTTCGCGACGCTGTTCGCCTTCCAGCACGAAAACGGGGTAGATCAGATCGTCCGGGCTCAGGGTGTGTTCGCGCATCAGGCGCCGACTGAAATCGTCGCGCCGCATCCGCCGGGGGCGGGTCTGGGGATAGCTGGGTCGATTCATTGTTAGCAACTCGTGGCAAGGGGCATGTCGGGATTATGACATGAGGCGCCGGGTCCGTTGGACAACTCCCGCGCTCGGTCTTGTTGTGGGGCGCATCTCATTCTCGGGGCAATTCAGAAATCCGAGGGCACGAGCCTACAACGTGCTGTGAACGCTCGGCTCTACTTCCGGCGGTTGATCTTTATCATGGCGAACGCGGCTCAGGAGAATCAAGCCAACTACAAGAAGAGCTTTAAGTACATGGCGCGTGTCTTAATCGTCGAACAGTCCAATACCAAACGTCTGGCGTTGTCGCAGGCGATCGCGGCGGAGGGGTTCGAAATCACTGCATCGGCCAATTTTTGGGAGGCCGTCCAACACTTGCGCGCGGACAACGGTGGTGCCTTCGAGGCCGTGTTGATCGGTTGGAATAGCCACGAAGCGGAGCTGGGCGCGCTGTTGCAGAAACAGTTAAACGCACCCGCGATGTCCCTCAAACCGGTCATCGTACTGTGCGACGAAGACGATCCGTTGCTGCATGCCTGGCTGGAAAGCCGACCCAATACCCATCGCGTGGATTTCCCGGACGGACAACGGGTCGCGGGCTATCTGGTTGAGCTTCTTGAACAGCAAGTGGCCAGCGACGCAGCCGAGGCGTCCGAGCGCCTGGATGCGCAATCGGCACAAACCCAGGCGCAACTCAAACTGCGACTGGCCGAGCTGCGGGTCTTGCTGCTTGAGCCGAACGAGCCGGATCGGCTTCGCTATGCCCAGTTGCTCGATGACGCCGGATACACGGTAACCGCGGTCACCGCGTCCGAGGCCGTATCGCGTGACGTCGAACTCGAACCATTCGACATCGCCGTCGTCGCGCATGGCTTCTTGCGTTCGGAGTTTTCCGCGCTCAAACGAAATCACCCGCGCTTTCTGAACACCCGCTGCGTGGTCCTGATGGATACCTATCACGGCAGGGCGGTGCAGGAGAGTCTGGAGGACGGCGCGGTCGAATGTATGTTCAAAATCGAGAGCGATGCCTTGTTTCTGGCACGGATGCGCGCGCTCGGACATCAAATTCATCTGCAGAAAGCCGCCGAGGAGGATCGATTCCGTTTCGAGGCGATATTGGGTTCGATTGGTGAAGGTGTGTATGGCGTTGATCCCGAGGGACGGATCACCTACTTCAATCCGTCCGGTCGGCGCATCCTCGGCTTTCGTCAGCGCGAGGAGTACCAGGGAAAGCACGCACAGCAGCTGTTCCATAACCCCGGTCGGCAGCGTCGCGGCGACGCCGAGGAGTCTGATCCGCTCGCGGAGGCCTATACGCGGGGCACCGAACTGTCGCAATTCGAAACCGTATTCAGTCAGGTAAATGGCCACAAGGTGCATGTGGTATGCACGGTGCTGCCGCTAGAATTTAACGGTGTTCGGCAGGGGTCGGTGGTTGCGTTTCGCGACATCACGGACCGCAAGCGGCTCGAGATTCGCCTGCTGCGTCAGGCGGCGCACGATCCGCTGACCGACCTCTACAACCGCCGCTATTTCGAAAAGGCGCTGAGCCGCGAAGTCAGTCTGGTGAAGCAGGGGCGGGTGGAGACCGGGGCGCTCCTGTATCTCGATTTCGATCAGTTCAAGTATCTCAACGATACCGCTGGCCATGACGCAGGCGATAAGTTGCTGGTCGAGGCGAGTCAGCGACTCAAGGAAAGTGTGCGCACCAGTGATCTGGTGGCACGCATGGGCGGTGATGAATTTGCCGTGATCCTGCGCGATGTGCGTGACGAGGAGGCGAAACGGATTGCGGATCATCTGCGCGCGCGCCTGCAGGATGTGGTCTACATCAGCGATGAGGTGTCGTTCAAGCTGAATTGCAGCATCGGTATCGCGATGATCACGCCTCAGCTCACCGAGCGCGATGTGCTCGCCAACGCCGACGTTGCCTGCGGGGTCGCGAAGCGCAAGGGGCGTAACCAGTCTCATCTGTTTAGTCTATCCACCGATGTGGACCAGATAGAAATGGGTGAGGAAATGACCTGGTCCACGCGCTTGAGCGATGCAATACACAGCGAGGGCTTCACCTTGCTGTATCAGCCCGTCGTGCCGATTCTGCAAATCGATTGCGACGATCTGCCGGCGGCGCAGGGCGTCTTGTGGAACGCGAACGCTCATCTCTCTGAGCATTATGAGGTATTGCTGCGGCTGAATAATGGCACCCGCGAGCCGATTGGGCCGAACGCCTTTCTGGGTGTCGCGGAACGCCTGAATCTGATCCAGCAAATTGACATCTGGGTCGTCAAGGCCGCGATCGAGCAGTTGCGACGCCTGCGCCGCAACGGCCGCGAGGTCAGTCTCTCGGTGAACCTGTCGGGCGCCACGCTCAACGCGGGTGAGGCCTTGCGCGAGATCGAGGGCATGCTGGCGCGCAGCGAACTGCCGGCGAATGCGCTGGTGTTCGAGGTGACCGAGACCAGTGCGATCAACAAAATCGATGTCGCGCGGAACTTTATCGAACGAATGCGCAATCACGGTTGGCGCTTTGCGCTGGATGACTTCGGCGCAGGATTCAGTTCGTTCTCGCAGTTGCGCTATCTGCCCGTCGATATCGTGAAGATCGAGGGTTTGTTCGTGCGCGGGATGATCAAGGATCGAATCAACCACTCGGTGGTGGTCGCGATCAATGAGATTGCACATTCGCTGGGGCTTGAGACAGTCGCCGAATATGTAGAGGACGCGGCAACCCTGCGCGAACTGTTTCGGATCCATGTCGATTGCGCGCAGGGTTACTACATCGCGCGGCCGTTGGCGGATATCGAATCGCGAATGGAAGCCATTACCGAGGAATTACCCCTCATTCAGCCAATCGCACTGGCGTAGGTAGCGGTCGTAAAGGCGCGCTTCCGCCGAGTCTGGTGGCGGTTGCCAGTTGTATTCCCAACGCACGAGCGGCGGGAGCGACATCAGGATGGACTCGGTGCGGCCGCCCGATTGAAGTCCAAACAAAGTGCCGCGGTCGTAGACCAGGTTGAACTCGACGTAACGCCCCCGACGGTAAAGCTGAAACGCGCGTTCGCGCTCGCCGAACGGGGTGTCCTTGCGGCGGGCGACGATCGGCAGGTAGGCGTCCAGATAGGCATCGCCCACGCGTTGCTGGAATGCGAAGCTGGCGTCGAAACCACCCTCGCTCCAGTCGTCGAAGAATAAGCCGCCGATGCCGCGTGGCTCGTTACGGTGACGCAGGAAAAAGTACTCGTCGCACCATTGCTTGAGGCGCGGATAGGTATCGGAGCCGCTGGGCGCGCAGGCTGTCGCGGCGACGCGATGCCAGTGTCGGCAATCTTCGTCGTAGCCGTAGTAAGGTGTCAGGTCGAAGCCGCCGCCAAACCACCACACTGGGGCCGTACTCTCTGCTTCGGCGACGAAAAACCGCACGTTCATGTGCGAAGTCGGCACATGTGGGTTGCGTGGATGAATAACCAACGAAACGCCCATTGCCTGAAACGAACGCCCGGCGAGCTCCGGGCGATTCGCGGTGGCCGAGGGCGGCAGCTGATTTCCGGTGACATGAGAAAACGCGACGCCGGCTTGCTCGAACACGGTGCCGTCGCGCAGCACTCGGGTACGTCCGCCACCCCCCGCGGGACGATTCCAGGCGTCCTCGGCGAAACAGGCGCCGCCGTCGGCATGCTCGATGGCCGTGCAGATGCGATCCTGTAGCCCCTTCAGGTACTCGAGTACGCGCGCGGTATTCGGTGGGGTGTCGGTCATCCTGGATTTCCCGGGTAAGTGAAAAGCCGAGTGTAACGAGCGCCGCCACGCAATTCGAGTATACCCGGAGGCTCGCGAGCGTTGCGTTGTTACGCGCGCAGGATCGCTCCGCTGAGTAGATCGATGATTTGGCTGGGTACCGCGTCCGCTGCGCATTCGCCGGCGACGATCAGGTCGACCGCGCGCGCGAGGCTCGGCGCGAGTTCTTCGGGCCGCGTCGCCGGCCGCTCGCCGCTTGGGTTGGCGCTCGTCGAGACCAGCGCGCCGTCTGCGAGTCGGCACAGCTCACGGGCAACCGGGCTTGACGTGACTCGAATGGCCAAGGTCGGGCGACCACCGCTCAGGAGCGGATCGAGGCCGGCGGCGACGGGCACGACCCAACTGGTCGGGCGCGGGCGGGGCATCATGAGGGTTTGGATCAGTGCCGGTGACAACGGCGCCGCGTAGGGCAAGAGCTGGGCGAGGTCGGCACCAATCAAGATCAAACCCTTGTCGATTTCGCGTCGCTTGAGCTCGATGATTCGGCGGATCGCGGCGCGGTGATCGGCCCGACAACCGAGCCCGTAGACCGTTTCGGTGGGGTACGCCAGAACGCCGCCACCGCGGAGAACTGCGGCGCAAGCTACTAGATTGCTACTGGTGCGAAACATCCGAGCCACGTAAGAACGTCGCGTCAATGTGGTATTGGCGTCGGCGCGGTCGCGCGCGTCCCGGCGTGGGGTCGACGCTCAAGCCGAGCGACTACGGCGCGAAGGTACCGCATTGCCGGACGGTTTTTCGGTATTCTTGGCGACACTTGTCGTGGCGCGGGTCCGTTTCTTGCCGTCGCCAGTTGCTTTTGTCTTGGTCTTGGAAGCGGTTTTGGTTTTGGGCTTCTTCGCCGCTGCCGTTTTGCTCGTGGTCTTGCTCGCGGCGCGCTTGTCCTCGGGCGCTGGTGGCTGGGTCTCGGCCGCCGCGCTTTTCGCGCCGCCGCGACCACGTTTTTCGGCGGACTCCGCCAACAAGGACTGACAGGTTAGCAAATCCAGCTTCGCGGGTTCTTCACCCTTTGGAATCTTGGCATTGCGCTTGCCGTCGGTCACGTAGGGGCCGAAGCGTCCGTTCAAGACCTGGATGCCGGCGGTGGGAAAATCCTGAATCAGTCGATTGGCATCGAGTTGACGTTTTTGCTCGATCAGTTCAAGGGCGCGCGGCAAGTCGACGGTGTAGGGGTCGTCGCCCTGCTTGAGGGAGATGTATTTCTTGCCGCACTGGACGTATGGACCGAACCGACCGACGTTGGCGACGATGCGATCACCCTCGTCCGAGTGTCCGAGCTCGCGTGGCAGTTGGAACAATGCAAGCGCGTCGTCGAGGGTGATGCTGTCCATCCGTTGCCCGGGGCGCAATCCGGCAAAGCGCGGTTTCTCTTCGTCATCCTTGGTGCCAATCTGGGCAAACGGGCCAAAACGTCCCATGCGAACGCTGACGGACTTGTTCGTTGCCGGGTCGACACCCAGTTCACGCGCCTGGTTGACCTCGTCGCGCGAGACGCTGGTCTCTTTGTCGCCGACCAGCGCCTTGAAGGGTTGCCAGAAATTTTCCATGACCGGCACCCATTCCTGTTCGCCACGCGAAATGCCGTCGAGCTCGTCCTCGAGGCGTGCGGTGAACTCGTAGTCGACGTAGTCGTGGAAATGCTGGGTGAGGAAGTTATTGACGATGCGGCCGACGTCGGTCGGTCGGAATCGCCGGCTTTCCAGCTCTGCGTATTCGCGCTGCAACAGCGTGGATATGATCGAAGCGTAGGTCGATGGGCGGCCGATTCCGTATTCCTCGAGCGTTTTGACGAGGCTCGCCTCGGTGAAGCGCGGCGGTGGTTCGGTAAAGTGCTGCTCGGGGCGGATCGCGAGCAATTGCACCCGGTCGCCCTCGCTCAGGTCGGGCAGGGTCATGCCTTCGCTGTCGCCGTCGCCTTTTTGTTCGTCGGTGCCCTCCTGGTAGACCGCGATGAATCCGGGATGGCGCAGCGTCGAGCCGGTGGCGCGGAAGGCGTTACGCGGGCCGCAGGCAAGGTCGACGGCCACCGTGTCGAACGTCGCGTGGATCATCTGACAGGCAACCGTTCGTTTCCAGATCAGTTCATAGAGCCTGAATTGATCGCTCGATAGATGGCCCTTGACTTCGTCCGGGGTGCGTAAAACCGAAGTCGGGCGGATGGCTTCGTGGGCCTCTTGTGCGTTCTTCGCCTTGGTTTTATAGCGTCGCGGTGCCTCCGGCAGGTTCTCGGCGCCAAACCGTTCGACGATGTAGTCGCGGATTTCCGTCAATGCTTCTTCCGCGAGATTCACCGAGTCGGTACGCATGTACGAGATCAAGCCGATCGGGCCGGCGCCGAGATCGATGCCTTCGTAGAGTTGCTGCGCGACGCGCATGGTGTTGCGGGTTGTGAATCCCAGCTTGCGCGAGGCCTCCTGTTGCAGCGTCGAGGTGATGAAGGGCGGCGACGGTTGGCGCTTGCGCTGTTTCTTTTCGATCGCCGCGACATCGAGCCAGCCGTTGGCTGTGCGTAACAGTTCGGCTTGCGCCTGCAGGGAAACCGCTTCGTTGGTGAAGCTGAACTGTTCGACCTTGGCGTCATGAAAGCGGTTCAGCTTGGCGCTGAACGGTTGCGCGCGGTGATTGAGATCGGCCTCGATGGACCAGTACTCCTGGCTGACGAAGCGTTCGATCTCCTCTTCGCGCTCGACGATGAGTCGTAGCGCGGGACTTTGGACCCGGCCGGCGGACAACCCACGACGAATTTTCTTCCATAACAAAGGCGATAGATTGAAGCCAACCAGGTAATCGAGCGCCCGCCGCGCCTGTTGCGCGTTGATCAGATCGAGCGATAGCGCCCGGGGATGGGCGATCGCCTCTTCAACCGCCCGACGGGTGATTTCATGAAACACCACGCGGTGGACCTGCTTGTCACGCAACAACCCCTGGTCGTTCAATATTTCGTACAGGTGCCATGAAATCGCCTCGCCCTCGCGGTCCGGGTCGGTCGCGAGGTAAAGGGCTTGCGCGTCCTTCATCGCCTTGATGATTTTCTCGACGTGTTTGAGGTTGCGCTCAATCACTTCGTATTTCATCAGGAAGCCTTGGTCCGGGTCGACCGCGCCGTTCTTGGGGACGAGGTCTCGGACGTGTCCGTAGGACGCGAGTACCTCGAAACCCTTGCCGAGGTACTTCTTGATGGTCTTGGCCTTCGCGGGCGATTCCACAATGACGAGGTTTTGGCTCATCGGTATTTTAAGTTGTTTGATCTGGGGATTTTGATGCCACGTGGGGCGATGGGGGCACCCAGGCGAATCCCTGGAGCCACGGCGTAAGCACGATCAGGTCCGCGACGCGACTTGGTATTCCGACACGGTTCCATGTCTCCCGGCCCGTAACAAGCTGCACGGCGGTCGCGTCCTGGCTACGAAGTCCGTAGGCGTACTTGTACCGATGTGCACATTCACGATCCGCGTCAGCGCTGTTTCGGTCTGTCTCCGCCGGGCCTTGAATCCCGAACGTGGAACCGGGCATTCGGGCGCGATCAATGCGGCCACCGCGGGCGGCCATCATAGACGAGATCCTCGAGCCAGGCCAAGTCGGACGGATCCTCGCCCGGTTGATTGAGCATCACCATCAGTATTACCCATCGGAGTTGCTCGCCGTCCACGATTTCCATCCCGAGCGCCATCACGCGTTCCATGATTTGTTCGCGGACACTGGCGCTCATCACGCCGAGTTGCTGCAACGAGAGCAACAGACCGATGCCCTCGTCACCGAGGCGCTCGCGCTCGGCGGCGGTATAAATGCGGACGGAACCCGCGCTGGCGGAGATGGGCTCGCATTCACCGAGATCGGCCAGTTCCTCCAGCCAATCAAACGCTTGACTGACCTCGCGGTCCCCGAATCCGGCGGCGATGAGACGACCCTCGAGGTAATCGCGGTCGGGCTCATCGCTCGCGTCCTCGTCGATATAATGCTCAAACAGATACATGAGCACGTCGATGACGTTTTCTTTCATTCAACTATTCCCGGGACTAGGCGAACGTAACAACCGCCCGCTTCCGCAGCGATCAGGCCGTCGATTTCCATCATTAAGAGAATGGAGGAAACGTTCTCCGTGGTCAATCCGCTGGTTTGTATGATGCTGTCGAGCGGTGTCGGGTCGAATTCAATCGCGCGCAGTACTTGGCGTTGCTCAGGCGTGAGCGTGGGCGGCCGCCGTTCGTCGCCAGGGTCAGCCGATGGCGCCTCGGCGAGGCACGCGGCGAGTTGTGGCGCCAGATCCAACACTATGTCGTTAGCGGATTCGACGAGTCGGGCACCGTCGCGAATCAGTTGGTGACAGCCCTGCGCCATTGGATTATGGATCGACCCGGGGACGGCGAACACCTCGCGCCCTTGCTCCAGTGCGTAACGCGCGGTGATCAGTGAGCCGCTTTTACGCGCGGCCTCGACGACCAGTGTGCCGTACGCGAGTCCGCTGATCAGGCGGTTTCGGCGCGGAAAGTGCTCGGCACGCGGTCGTGTGCCGATTGGGTACTCGGACACTAAGGCACCCTGGTCGACGATCCGTTCGGCCAACCCGCGGTGCCTGGCCGGATAGACGCGGTCGAGCCCCGTACCCGCGACCGCGAGCGTCAATCCGCCTGCGTCCAGAGCGCCGGCATGGCCAGCACCATCGATACCGAGCGCCATCCCGCTGGTCACGCAAATACCGGCGCGCGCCAGTTGCATCGCGAAATCGCGCGCGATGGCGACGCCCGAGCGCGTCGGGTCGCGGCTGCCGACCATCGCGATTTGCGGTGATCGCAGTGCCGCCGGGTCGCCCTTGACGAACAGCAGTGGCGGTGGAACATCAATCGCGGCTAGTAGCGGCGGATAGGCTGACTCGCCTAGCCGCACCAGTTGGTTGCCATCAACCTCCAGCCAACGCAGGTCGGGGCCGATATCGAGACCCGGATGATCGGAGGTGATCGGGACGTCGCCCTTCCCGCGAATCAGGCCCCGCTCGCGCCAGTCACGCGCCCCCGCGGCGAGCGCGGAAGCGGCGGATCCGTAGTGCTCGAGCAGTCGCGCGAAGGTGCTGGGGCCGACGCCCGGAACGCGCCAGAGCGTCAGCCAGGGTTCCGGACTCTCCACCTCAGGGCGCGGCGACCAGATCGCCGACGCGCATCGAACGCGCCGACTCCATGATGAGTGCGTAACTCACTTTCTCGAAGCTGCGGAACACCATCACGACGCCCGAATGCTCGGCTGGGAGCGCGATCGTGCGTGATTCGTCCGGTTTATGATGGAGGTCGCTTACGACGCGACCGGCCTGACTGACGCCCAGTACGTGTCCCGATTCGATGCCATTGCGTTGTCCAAGGTTGATCACCGCGACCTGGTAAAGCGCCGACTGACTCAGTGCGTCGAACAGACCAATGATTTCGCCGGAGATGCCGGGCGCGGGCGCGTGGGGCACGAAATACAAGCCATCGACCCCGGGATCGAGCGGCAGTAATCGGTCGCCGCGCAAGACCTCGCGTACTGCGTCGGTCAGCACGACCGTCGCGGGCTCGCCTTCGCGAATGATCTCCGCGTCCGAGGCATGGACCGCTTCGAAACCCAGTAGCTCGCGGGTGACCGGATCGCGCAACTCGCGTCCCGGGCGAAAAACGCTCAGACGGGTGCCGACGGCGGCATTGTCCAGGCCGCGTGCGTAGATGCGATCGTCGGTGCCGTAGATCAGCCGGCGTTCTTGTGAATCGAGCACGTGGGCGGCCAGCTTGAGTTGCTCCTCGGCGACGACCTGGGGCCGAATCAGAAACGGCTCCATTGCCTGGATCGGGATGCCATAGTCCTCCTCCGCCAGTGATTCATAGCGAATCTGGGGGGTGATTTTTGCTCCGCCCCGCTCGGACAGGCGCAGTTGCGGTTTGCCATCGACGTAGTACAGGCTGAGAACGTCGCCTGGGTAGATGCGATGCGGATTCTTGATCGAAGGGTTGACGTGCCAGATTTCCGGCCAGTGCCAGGGCTTCTTCAGAAAGCGACCGGAAATGTCCCACAGGGTATCGCCTTTTTTTACGACGTATTGGGTCGGCGCCGCGGGGTGTAATTCAACCGGTTCCGTGGTTTGCACCGGCAGTCGTTCCCGCGCGGGCTCCGCGGCGTAGGTGCTGGCCGTGCTGGGCGCGGGTGCCGGTATCGCGGTCTCGGATGGCGGGGCGGTGGCGCATCCACCGAGTGCAATGGCCAGCGCCAACGCGAGCACGTATTTCGAGCCTTGATATTCCATGGCGAATCTGATCAATTTGTACCCCTTTGATGTGACGGGTGATTCAAACCGGACAGCTTGATTTTGGTACAATTGTCCACCAAAACGTAGGTTTGAAACGGGCACCACTTCACGACAACCCCGAAGACTCTCGCGCTGCGATGGCAATACTGAACATATTACACTTTCCAGACCCGCGTCTGCGGACTCGGGCGCAACCGGTAGAACGGGTCGACGATGCCATCCGGCGAATCGTCGACGACTTGTTCGAAACCATGTACGACGCGCCCGGCATCGGTCTTGCCGCGACCCAGGTTGATATCCACAAGCGCATCATTGCGATTGATATTTCCGATGACAAGAAAGAGCCGTTGTGCCTGATCAATCCGGAGTTGATCGTGACTTCCGGCGTCGAGGAGATGGAGGAGGGATGTCTCTCCGTGCCGGGTCAGTTCGACCGCGTGCGCCGGGCCGAACAGATCCAGGTGCGTTATCTCGATCGCGACGGCCGCACTCGATCGCTCGAAACCGACGGTTTGCTCGCGGTTTGCATACAGCACGAAATGGATCACCTCGACGGCAAGCTGTTCGTGGACTATTTATCGCCGCTCAAGCGCAATCGCATCCGCAAGAAGTTGGAGAAGATGGAACGAACCGGCGAGAAGCCGGACCTCGCGCCGCGCCGGCGGGCGATCGTCTAACGCCCGACCAATCCAAGCAATCGTGAGAATTATCTACGCCGGTACGCCGGATTTCGCGGTGCCGGCGTTGCAATCGCTGCTCGATAGCCAACACCAGGTCGTCGCCGTGTTGACCCAGCCCGATCGGCCCGCAGGGCGCGGGCAACGCTTACACGCGAGTCCGGTCAAACAGCTCGCGCTTGCACATGCGATCCCGGTGTTGCAACCGATCACGCTTCGTGACGGTGACATCCAGGCCGAGTTGCGCGCCTTGGCGCCCGATCTGATGGTCGTCGCCGCGTATGGTTTGATTCTGCCCGAGCCTGTGCTGCGCATTCCGCGTCACGGCTGCATCAACATCCATGCCTCGTTGTTGCCGCGCTGGCGAGGCGCCGCGCCTATCCATCGCGCGCTGCTCGCGGGTGATGCCGAGACGGGAATCACCATCATGCAGATGGCCAAGGGGCTCGACACCGGAGACATCCTGCTGCGGCGGATCACGCCCATCGCATCCGACGACACCGCCGCCAGCCTGCACGATCGGCTCGCGGGGCTTGGCGCGGAAGCCCTGCTGTCGAGTCTGGGTCTGTTGGCAAACGGCCGATTACAACCGGAACCGCAGGATCACGATCGCGCGACCTATGCCGCCAAGCTCGACAAAGCGGAAGCCGAGATCGCTTGGGCGGCGCCGGCCGCGCGGATTGAGCGCATGATCCGCGCCTTCAATCCGTGGCCCGTCGCGCAGACGCGGTGCGATCAGGGCGTACTGCGGATTTGGCGGGCGAGCATCGGGGCCGAAACGAGCGCCGCCGCGCCCGGTACCGTGTTGCGCGAATCGCGCGATCAGGGCGTATTGGTCCAGACCGGAGACGGCGGCACGCTGTGGTTGGAGGAGTTGCAGTTGCCGGGTGGCAAACCACAGCCCGCGCGGACGTTTCTGAACGGACATTCGCTTGCCGGCCAGCGCCTTGGCTACTGAGCGGTTCGTGAACGGCGTGCTCACCGACGCGCGCGACCGCATGAATGGCATGCAGAATGGTTTATCCGCCGTTGGGCGCCTGCGATGGGCTACGCACATCAAGATCGGCCGAATGGCTTCCGGGCGCGCTCGGATTCGTCGGCGGTCGCCATCATGTTTGAAATACGGATACCTTAGATGAAACCACGCCTGATCGCCGCGATTCTGATCGGACGTGTTCGCCACGGCAGCTCTTTGGCGCGCGAGCTGCCGCGGCAGTTGGTCGGACTCGGCGAGCGCGAGCGCACCACGGTTCAGGCGCTGACGTTCGGCTGTTTGCGTCAGATCGAACGAGTGGACGCCCTGCTCGCGCGGCTCCTGCAAAAGCCATTCAAGCGCAAGGATGAACTGATCGGCGATCTGATGCGGATCGCAGTGTTCGAATTGCTCGACGCTGCGACGCCCGACTATGCCGTGGTCGATGCCGCCGTCAACGAAGCCCGCGCGGTACGCGCCTGGTCCGCTGCGTTGGTCAATGCGTGCTTGCGCCGATTCCTGCGCGAGCGGGACGAACTATTGAGTCAGGTAAACACCGATCCCGCGGCGCGTTTTTGTCTGCCAGACTGGTTACTGAAGCAGCTAAGGCGGCACTACCCAAACGAATGGGAATCGATCGCGCTGGCGCTAGGGTCGCCGGGTCGCTTGACCTTGCGGATCAATTCGGCCAAGTGTCGTCGCGACGACTATTTGAAGTTGCTGGAGACCGCCGGAGTCGAGGCGGAACCCGTCCCCGAGGCGGCAAGTGCGGTCGCATTGGCCGCGGGCCTCGATGTCGCGCGGTTGCCGCATTACGCCGACGGTTGGATCTACGTCCAGGATGCCGGGGCGCAATTGGCGGGCGAACTGCTCGCGCCACGACCGGGCGAACGCGTGCTTGACGCCTGCGCGGCCCCTGGCGGCAAGACGACCCACTTACTTGAACTGACCGACGGCGCCCTCGATCTGGTGGCGCTCGAGTCCGATCCCAGTCGGCTTGACCGGCTGAAAGAGAATTTGGCGCGGTCGACCTACGCGGCGCGGATCCAGCTCGCGGACGCGGGCAAGCCCGGCGAGTGGTGGGACGGCCAGTGCTTCGATCGGATCTTGCTTGATGCCCCTTGCAGCGCGACCGGCGTGATACGACGTCACCCGGACATCAAGCTGTTGCGACGGGAGCAGGATATTGCGGCACTGGCATTTGAACAGGCCCGATTACTGGACGCGCTCTGGGAGACTTTGCGTCCCGGGGGTTCCTTTGTTTACACGACCTGTTCTATTCTGCCAGCGGAGAACGCACGACAAATCAGTGCCTTTCTTGAGCGGCAGGGTGATGCGGAAGCGCATTCGATCAACGTGGCGTGGGGGCGGCCAGCCGGACCTGGCCGACAGATCTTGCCAGGGGAGGCGGGTATGGACGGTTTTTTCTACGCGATCCTGGAAAAGAAGCGCGGGTGATGCGACACCGATTGCGACAAGTGAATTCGCGGACGGGCTGGGTGCTGATAATTACCCTGTGGCTCGCGTTCGCGGCCGCCTACGCACAAACCGCTGATTTCCGGGTCAAGGATCTCGTCGCGAAAGTTGTCGACGGGGTACACCAGGTCAGCCTGAAGCTCGACCTTTCGTTCAGCGAGGAAATGCTCGAAGCCCTGCGCAACGGCGTGCCACTCGTGGTCCAGGTCGATATCGAAGTGGTCCAGCCGCGCTACTACTGGTGGGACAACACCCTGGTCTCGATCAAGCAGCGCTACCAGCTACGCTACCATGCGTTGTCGCAAAGCTACGTCGTGCGCAACCTCAATACCGATGCGCAGGAAAGCATGCGCACCTTGTCCGCGGCGCTCGATGCGCTCGCCACGATGAACGACATCCCCGTCGTCGACGCCAGCCTGATCCCCGCGACCGCCAATTACGTCGGCCGACTGCGGGTAATGCTCGACATCGATGCGCTGCCGTTGCCGCTGAAGATGCGCGCATACACCCGACCCGAGTGGAGGGCCGCGTCCGACTGGCGTCCATGGCAGTTGCAATGAGACGCCCCTGGATTTCGTTTCTGGCGATCCTGGGATTATTCGTCCTTATCACACTGTCTCTGTACCTGATGGCGAACGCCGCCGAGAACTCCGATCGCTTCGGCGAGTGGTATGTCTGGCTGCTGGTACTCAATTTCGGGTTGTTGCTGATCCTCGCGGCGCTCATTTTGTCGCGGCTCGTGGTCGTGGCGAGGGATTTGTTCACGCGGGTTGAGGGCTCCAGGCTCACGCTGCGGCTGATCCTGATGTTCATCTTCGCGGCGCTATTGCCGGTATTGGTGGTGTATGGCTTCTCGATCCGATTTCTCTCCCAGGGCATCGATAGCTGGTTCGATGTGCGTATCGAGGATTCGCTCGAGGATGCGCTGGAACTGAGCCAGCTCTCGTTGGAGTACCGCATGCGCACCCTGGAAAAGGATGTTGAGCATGCGGTCAAGCAATTGCACGACACGCCCGATATCTTGGTCGGTCTGAGCCTCAACGATCATCGATTGCGCCTGGGTGCGCTCGAATTGACGCTGCTTGGATTCAACAACCGCATCATTGCCACCAGTAGCGACCAGACCGCGTTGGTCGTCCCCAAGTTTCCGGCCGAGGATATGCTGATCCAGCTCGGCCAGGGCCAGAATTACGTCGGGCTGGAGCCGGGTCTGGACGACCGTTTGCGGATACGCGTCGTATCCCGGGTCAAGCGGGCCGGGCCAGAGGGCGATCCTCGGGTGTTGGTCGCGCTGTTCGATGTCTCGCCGCGGGTCAGCGATCTCGCGGGCAGCGTGCAGACCGCGTTCGGGGAATATAAAAGTCTCTCGTTTTTGCGCCGACCGCTGAAGCAGGCATTCAAGTTGACGCTTTCGTTGGTGTTGTTGCTGAGCACGCTGTTCGCGATTTGGGCCGCTTTTTTTCTGTCGCGGCGGATGCTTGCGCCGGTGGTGGAGCTCGCCAGCGCCACCCGGGCGGTTGCCGAAGGCGATTACCAGCAGCGACTGCCGGTGCTCAATCACGACGAACTGGGGTTTCTGGTACAGTCGTTCAACGAGATGACCTCGGCGATCCGCCACGCGCGGGAAAGCGCCGACCTCAGTCAGCGCCTGCTCGAAGGTCAGCGTAGCTACCTGCAGGCGGTGCTGGGTCATCTCTCGTCTGGCGTTCTGACCCTGGATTGCAATCTCAACCTGCGCACGGCGAACGACGCCGCCGACCAGATTCTGGAACTCGAACAACCCCTGCAGGAAGCGGTGGGCGAGCCGATCGCGAGCATCGCCGCGCGCTTGCCATTGCTGCAATCGTTGTACGAGCAACTGGAGCCGGAGCTGGTTCAAGGCGCGCACGAATGGCGCAGGGAGGTTCGTCTGTTTGGCGAGCGCGGGCGCAAGGTTCTGGTTTGCCGTGGGGTCGAATTGCCGGTACCGGGGCGCAAATCGGGTGGGCAGGTCATCGTGTTCGACGATGTCACGGCGCTGATCCAGGCGCAACGTGATGCGGCCTGGGGTGAGGTCGCGCGGCGTCTCGCGCACGAAATCAAGAACCCGTTGACGCCGATTCAGCTCTCCGCCGAGCGTCTCGAACATAAACTGCATCGGCATCTGGCGCCGGATCAGGCCGACGTTCTGACCCGAGCGACCCAGACCATCGTCAGTCAGGTCCAGGCGATGCAGGCGATGGTCAACGCCTTTCGCGACTATGCCAGCACGCCGCCGGCGCGGCTCGCGCCCATCGATCTGAATGCCCTGATCCGCGAAGTCGTCGAACTCTACCAGCCGTATCAGGACAGGGTACGCATCCAGGTCGCGCTGGATTCGCAATTGCCATTGATCGTCGCGGATACCGACCGGATTCGTCAGGTGTTGCATAATCTATTGAAGAACGCGACCGAGGCGCTCGGCGGGGAATACGGTGAAGTGACGATAGCGACTACACTGGTCGAATCTGGCCTCGGGCGTCACGTCGAACTGAAGGTGAGCGACACCGGACGCGGCATTGCGCCGGAGTTCATGGAGCACATTTTCGAGCCCTATGTGACCAACAAGCACAAAGGGACCGGGCTCGGACTTGCGATCGTGAAAAAGATTGTCGAGGAACATGGGGGGATGGTCACGGCCGCCAATCGCGCGGACGGTGGCGCGCTGTTTACGGTGCGGTTGCCGGATAAGTACCATCCTGACGAACACAAGACCATTACAAAGGAGGGCGTTGCATGACGGCCCAACATATCTTGATCGTGGACGACGAGCCCGAGATTCTGAGCTCGGTGCGCGATATTCTGGAAGACGAAGGGTTTGAAGTCAGCGTCGCCGAGAGCGCCGCCGGGGCGCGCGCGAGGCGTGAGGAGCGCACGCCCGATCTGGTCTTCCTGGACATCTGGATGCCCGGCGAGGATGGCGTGAGCCTGCTTCGCGACTGGAAGGAGCGCGAGGGCTTGCCGTTTCCGGTGGTCATGATGTCTGGACATGGCACGGTGGAGACCGCGGTGGAAGCCACCCGGCTCGGTGCGTTCGACTTTATCGAGAAGCCCTTGTCGTTGGCGAAACTGCTGCGGGTCGCTAGTCAGGCGCTTGCCGCCGGCAAGGCCGCGGCAGTGGTGGCGCAACCGCAAACCGCCGCGGTGCCGTTGCTGGAACCGGTCGGCGCGAGCGCGGCGATGAACCAGTTGCGCGAGCAATGCCAGCGCGCCGCACAACATCAGACCAATGTATTGCTCATCGGTGAGCCCGGCGCCGGCAAGAGCTTCGCCGCGCGTTATATTCAGGCCTTGAGCCGACAGAACGACAAACCGTTCGTCGAGGTCGCCTGCGGTGCGATGGCCGATCAGCCGTTCGCCGAGGAGCTGTTTGGCGAGGATACGCAACCGCCTCAGCAGGGTTTGCTGGAGCGAGCGCAGAACGGCGCGATCTACTTTAACGAGATCGCCGACCTTGATCTGGCCGCGCAAGGCGTCGTGCTGGGTGCGCTGGAGCAAAAGTCGTACACCCGGATCGGTGGCGGTCGGCGTCTGCCGTTACAGGCGCGGGTGCTGGCGTCGAGCCAATTCGATCTGCTGGAGCGGATCGAGGAAGGGCTGTTCCGCGAGGATCTCTACTATCACCTCAACGTTGTGCCGATCCGCGTGCCGGCATTGCGCGAGCACGCCGAGGACGTGCTTGAGCTGCTGAAATTCTACGTTGACTATTTCAACACCCGCGAGGGCCTGCCGTACCGCCACTTCACCCTGTCGGCGCAGAACTACCTGCGCTACTACAGTTGGCCCGGCAACATCCGGCAGTTGCGCAATCTGGTGCAGCGGTTGTTGATCATGGGCGAAGGTGCCGAGATCAGCCAGTCCGAGGTCGAGGAAGCACTGGTGCGCGATCGCGTCGCGCAGGCGCAGTTGATCGCCGGGCTGCCGATGGAGGTGATGGAGTTGCCGCTGCGGGAGGCGCGCGAGATCTTCGAGCGCGAGTACTTGAGCCGTCAGCTCGAACTCTGCAAGGGGAACGTCAGTCGCATGGCCGAGCGGGTTGGCATGGAGCGCACGCACCTCTACCGCAAGATGCGTTCGCTCGGCATCACACCAAAAAAGGCAGGTTGAACGCCTGAGCGACACCGCGTGGCACGACACGACGCATGAAAATAATCATCCTGGGTGCGGGTCAGGTCGGCTCGTCACTGGCCTACCATTTGTCCGGCGAGCACAACGATATCACCGTGGTCGACGCGCGACCGGAGATTCTGCGCGAATTACAGGATCGCGCCGATCTGCGTACCGTGCTAGGGCAGGGTTCCCACCCCGATGTGCTGGCGCAGGCGGGCGCCGAGGACGCGGATATGTTGATCGCGGTGACCAATAGCGACGAGGTCAACATGCTGGCCTGTCGTATCGCGTATACCTTGTATCGCACGCCGACCAAGATCGCGCGCGTGCGCACCCCGTCCTACCTCGAGCACACCCAGCTTTTCGGACCCGAGGTGTTGCCGGTGGACGTGCTGATCAGCCCGGAGCAACTCGTCACCGAACATATCCAGCGCCTGGTCACGCATCCCGGGGTCACGCAGGTGCTTGATTTCGCGGGCGGCCGGGTGCAGATGGTCGGGGTCAAGGCCTACTACGGAGGTTCGCTGGTCGGACACGAGATCCGTCACCTGCCGCAACACATGCCCGGCATCGAGGTGCGGGTCGCGGCGATTTTCCGGCGCGGGCGTTCCATCGCGCCGGATGGTCATACCGTGATCGAGCCGGACGACGACGTGTATTTCGTCGCCGAGCCAAAATACATCCGCGCGATGACCGCCGAATTGCGGCGCCTCGATAAGCCTTACAAGCGGATTCTGATCGCTGGTGGCGGCAACATCGGCACGCGCCTCGCGTTGGCGCTGGAGGCGCGATTCACCGTCAAGCTGATCGAACAGGACGTTGCGCGCTGCAAGCATCTGTCGCAAATCCTCGGCAAGACCGTCGTGCTGCGTGGCGACGCCGCCGATCAGGAGTTGTTGCTCGAGGAGAGCATCGACAACATGGACGTTTTCGTCGCGCTGACCAACGACGACGAGGCGAATATCCTGTCGGCGATGCTCGCCAAGCGTCTCGGCGCGCGCAAGGTCATTTCGCTGATCAATCGCCCGAGCTACGCCGAGCTGGTCGAGAGCGGCGTGGTCGATATCGCGATCTCGCCGCAGCAGATCACCCTGGGGGCATTGTTGTCGCGGCTGCGTCGAGGCGACGTTGTCACCGCGCATAGCCTGCGCCGCGGCGCCGCCGAGGCGATCGAGGCGATTGTCCATGGTGACGCCAAGACCTCTCGCGTCGTCGGGCGGCGGATCGAGGATCTGCGGCTGCCGGAGGGCGTCCGCGTGGCCGCGCTGGTACGCGGCACGGAGGTGATCATCGCTCACCATGATTCGCGCATTCAGGCGGAGGATCACCTGATCCTGTTTGTCGCGGACAAGCGCGATATCGCGGCGGTCGAGCGCTTGTTCCAGGTCGGACTGACGTTCCTGTAGTCCGATATGCATTTCCGTGTCATCCAGAGCGTGCTGGGGATCATGCTGATTTTGTTCAGCGTGACCCTGCTGGTGCCGGCCGGCGTCGGTGTGCTGCTCGATGACCCCACGGTCGAACCCTTTGTTCGTGGTTTCTGGATCCTGTTGCTCGTTGGTCTGGGACTTTGGCTGCCGGTGCGCCGACAAAGCAGCGAGCTACGTCTGCGCGACGGCTTCTTGGTGGTGGTCTCGTGCTGGACCGTGGTCGGGCTGGCGGGATCGCTGCCATTGCTATTCTCGCCGGAGGCGGGCCTGACGCTGACCGACGCGGTATTCGAGTCTTTCTCCGGGCTGACCACGACCGGAGCCACGGTCATGATCGGTCTCGACGAGCTGCCGCGTTCGATTCTGTTTTACCGACAGCAGCTTCAGTGGCTCGGCGGCATGGGCATCATTCTGCTCGCGGTGGCGATTCTGCCAATGCTGGGGATCGGCGGCATGCAGCTATATCGCGCCGAGACACCAGGGCCGGTCAAGGACAACAAGCTCACGCCGCGCATCGCCGAGACCGCGAAAACGCTCTGGCTGATCTACATTGGACTGACAATCGCTTGTGCGCTGGCGTATTACGCGGCCGGCATGAGCTTTTTCGATGCGGTCGGCCATAGCTTCTCGACGGTCTCGATCGGGGGGTTCTCCACCCATGACGCAAGTATCGGTTTCTTCGAGAGTGCCACGATCGAAATGGTCGCGGTGTTTTTCATGCTGATTTCAGCCGCCAATTTTGGCCTGCATTTCGTCGCCTGGCGGCGCAAGTCGTTGTTGCCGTACTGGCGCGACGCCGAATTCGTGGGCTACGTGAGTCTGATTGCGTTGATCGCATCGATCACGGTGGGCTATTTGATGTACACGCGCACCTTCGGCGACTGGTTCAGCGCGTTTCATCACGGGTTGTTCCAGACCGTTTCGATCGCGACGACCACCGGATTCACGACCGCCGAATATTTCAACTGGCCGGGGTTCTTGCCGACGCTGTTGTTGTTCGCGAGTTTCGTCGGCGGTTGCGCCGGCTCCACTGGGGGCGGCATCAAGGTGGTCCGGGTGTTGCTGTTGTTGAAACAAGGGGCGCGCGAGCTACAGCGGTTGGTGCATCCGAGTGCGTTTTTCGCGGTCAAGATCGGGCGCAAGGCGCTCGACGAGCGGGTGATCGAGGCGGTATGGGGCTTTTTCTCGGCCTATGTCGCGGTATTCGTCCTGATCATGTTGTTTCTGATGGCGACCGGACTGGACCAGGTCACCGCGTTCTCGGCCACGGCCGCGACGATGAACAACCTGGGTCCGGGGCTGGGCGACGTCGGCGCGAACTTTGCCAACGTCAACGACCCGGCGAAATGGGCCTTGTGCCTGGCGATGTTGATGGGCCGGCTTGAGGTGTTCACGGTGCTGGTGTTGTTCACGCCGACGTTCTGGAGGCATTGAGCGTTGAACGAGATCGCCGCGAAATGGGATGCGCGTTACGCTGCCGCCCCGGTTGTCGAGCCGCGACCGGCCTGGATTCTGGAGCACCATGCCCATTTGTTGCCACCGCATGGCACCGCACTGGATCTGGCCTGCGGGCTCGGTGGCAATGCGCTATGGCTGGCGCGGCGTGGGTTCGGGGTCGCTGCCTGGGACTTGAGCGCGGTGGCGATCGAACGGGTGGACGCCGAGGCGCGACGTGCCGGCGTGACGATTGCCGCGACCGTTCGCGACGCGAAATCGCTGGCATCCGAGCTTGAAGCCTTCGATGTGATCGTCGTCGCGCACTTTCTCGACCGGAGCGTGATTCCGGCGGTGCGAGCCGCGCTGCGTCCCGGCGGGCTGCTGTTCTACCAGACGTTCACGACCGAGCGCCGGCCCGCCGCGCCGGGTCCGACGAACCTGGATTTCCTGCTGCGGCCAAATGAACTGTTGGGGCTTTTCGCGGATTGGCGAATCCTGGTCTATCGTGAAGAAGGTAGGGTTGGCGCGCTGGATCTCGGGTTACGCGATGTCGCTTGCCTGGTGGTGCGAAAGCCGGGCGGTGACGAGTCGCAATCATGAGTCGAATCGAACAATTCGAGGCCTTGCTGGCCAAGGGTATGGATAACGCATTGTTGCGGTATTCGCTGGGCAACGCATATCTCCAGGCGGCACGGCCGGAGACCGCCGTCACGCACCTGCGCGCGGCGCTCGCGCACGACCCCGGATACTCGGCGGCCTGGAAGTCGCTCGGCAAGGCCTTGGGCGAGAGCGGCCAGCTTGCCGACGCGATCGAGGCCTACCGCCGCGGCATCGAAGTCGCGGAGCGCAAGGGTGACCAACAAGCGGCGAAGGAAATGCGGGTGTTTCGCAAGCGGCTCGAAAAAGCGCGCGCCGATGACTAACGCCCCCCGTCGCGGAACGCATCGTCTTTCGCCACGCCATTTCGCGCCGCGCTGGTGGCCGACCTGGCTCGCGCTCGGCGTGCTGTTGCTGGTCACGCAGCTGCCACGTGCGCTGCGTCACGCGATCGCGCGGCCAATCGCCGCGCTGGCCTGGCGATTCAATCACAAGCGCCGACACATCGTGCTGGTGAATCTGGCACTTTGTTTTCCCGAATTCTCCGCAAGCGAGCGCGAGGCGCTGGGACGGCGGCACTTTCAAGTGGTGGCGCGGACTTTCCTCGATATCGGCTTGATCTGGTTTGCCGGCACGCGGCGCTTGTTGCGCAACGTCGCCGTCGAGGGCTGGGAGCATTTTGAGCAGGCCCGCGCTGAAGGGCGCAACATCATATTGCACGTCGCGCACAGCACGGCGCTGGATTTCGGCGCGATGGCGATCGGTAGTCGCGAAGCCGGCGTCGGGCCCTACAACGAGGCGCCCAACGCGGTCATCGACTGGTGGCTCGCACACGGTCGTCGGCGGTTCGGCAACGCGGTTTTCGAGCGCGATGACGGCATGCTGGCCTACACCCGTGCGCTCAAGAGCGGGACTTTTCTTTACACCTTGACCGACGAGGACTTCGGCCCGGAGGCCTCGGTCTACGCGCCCTTTTTTGGCCGCGACAAGGCCACGCTGCCGATCGTGTCGCGCCTCGCGCGGCTCGCGAACGCCGTCGTTTTACCGGTGATGACGTATTACGACGACGCGCGTGACATATACCTCACCCGCATCGCGCCGCCGCTAACCGGATTTCCCACCCGCAACCTGGTGCGCGACGCCACCCAGCTCAATCGGGCTCTGGAGCAGATGATCAGCGTCGCGCCCGAGGAATACATGTGGACCCTGCGTCTGTTCAGGACCCAGCCCGACGGTACGCGGGTCTATCAATCACTCGCCCTTGATACCCCGCGAATCGCGCCGGCCGACCCCGTCGGGCGGCGTGGCGCCGGCCCCGGCGGCAATGTGGTTTGAGCCGAGTGGCGGGTTTGCGACAGGTATTACTCCGCCATTGGTTCGGGACGCGCTCGGCGAGGCCACCGCCCCCGGCGATGCGAGCCGCGCCAGGCAAGGTATCGGGAAAACGCCGTGAACCCTTCCTTGGGCTCGACAACCGCGATCCAACGTTTAACGTTTCTCGCTATCCTGCCTGGAGCGGCGAGACCTCCTGAAAACACGCGCTTTCCGCATGTAAGCGCTGATCGACACCGGGTACCGCGCGGTGCGCGGACAGGCCTGACGTCGCGTGGTCATGGCGGCCGCAGGCCACGACTCGATTGCAAACCTCCGTTAACGCGCCGAAAAAGTGTTGTAGATCTGTTACAGGTTTACGGCTGAAATGACATAATTCGCTTGAACTGTCAGACATATGTGCGCAGGTGCGCAGAAGGTTGTTGCAAAAAGGTAGCAATTGATCTAT
>JBHJOI010000029.1:0-23241 GCA_050329935.1 Thiotrichales bacterium
TGGATCGTGAAGTAGTCGACGCCCTGCTCGGCTTGCTCGATCAGCGTGTCGCGGAACAGTTCCCAGGTCAGCGCCTCGGGCCGGCCATCGACCTTCTCCAGCGCCTGATAGATCGGCACCGTACCGATCGGCACCGGCGCGTTGCGCAATATCCACTCGCGCGTTTCGTGGATGTTCTTGCCGGTTGACAGGTCCATCAACGTGTCGCCGCCCCAGCGCGCCGACCACACCATTTTCTCGACCTCTTCCTCGATCGACGAGGTCACCGCCGAGTTGCCGATGTTGGTGTTGATCTTGGTGCGGAAGTTGCGGCCGATGATCATCGGCTCGAGTTCCGGGTGGTTGATGTTCGCTGGGATGATCGCCCGCCCGCGTGCGATCTCGTCGCGTACGAATTCCGGGGTGATCTCATCGGGGATCGCCGCACCGAACGACTCGCCGCGGTGCTGGCGCAGCAGTTTCGCGTAACGCGGATCGCGTTTGATCTCCTGCAGCCGGCAGTTCTCGCGGATCGCGACGTATTCCATCTCCGGTGTCACGACGCTCTGGCGGGCGTAGTGCATTTGCGTCACGTTGCGACCCGGTTTTGCGCGGCGTGGTTGCTTGAGGTGCTCGAAGCGCAAATGCGCGAGACGGGGATCGGATTGCCGGGCGCGGCCGAATTCCGAGCTAGGCTCAATTAATTGAGCCGTATCGCCGCGCTCGGCGATCCACGCTTCGCGCAATGGCGCCAGCCCCGCGAGCAGATCAATGGTCGCGGCCGGATTGGTGTAGGGTCCGGACGTGTCGTAAACGGTGATCGGCGGATTCACCTCGGGTGCGCCAGAGGTCAGTGTCGGCGAGAGTTCGATTTCGCGCATGCCGACCTTGATATCGGGGCGCGTCCCCGTCACGTAAAGCTTGCGCGAGCGCGCGAACGATTGCGTGACCTCGGCGGATAGCTGGGCCGTCTTGCGGATAAAGTCCTGGGGAATCGCGCTCATCGTCTTGCCTCGGTAAGGGTTGAGGAAGGCTTGCGGAGCGCTGGGGGCGCGATTGCCGCAGCCTCCCTACGCGGGTATCGACCCGATCAGGTTCAAAGGGTTTTTCTCAGCTCGGCGGCCGCTGCCGTCATGCCAGCCCATTTGCGACCGGAAACGCGGCGAGATCCTCGGCACGCCGGGCACCCCCGGCTGAACGTCGAGCAACAGCGCGGTGACACTGAGCGACGTAGCGCCAAAGTATAGGAGAACACGCGGCCTGACTGAAACAACCAGCCGCGGATGAGGCTATTCTCGGGCATCGCCCGCCCATCGATCTGGGTACGGCGATCAGCCGTTCGCCGCGACGCGACGAACGCCAAGCACGTAAATTCGCGAGATTGGAACCCCACGTGCCTGCAAGACACCCCCAAGCGTCCGCACATGCGACATCAACCGCGCCGCGTCGGCAACCTGATCGGCCGCGGTCGCGATGACGACTTCCAGCCCGGGTTGATCCAATACCGCGTCCGCGGCGGCCTCGATCGCCTTGCGCGAGGCGCTGCTCAAATGGCCGCCAACGGGCTCGAACGTCACCATGACCAACCGACTTTCGCGCGCCTCGGTGCTTGCCAGTGAGCGGACTTTCAACAACGGAACCGCCGTCGATGCCGCGGCATCCGGGCGTGGGGCCTGAGGCCGAACCTCCGGCGATGCTAGCGCCAGCGTCGTCGCGGCGTTCGCGCGCGCTGGTTCAACGCGAGGAGGCGCAGGTTGAGTCGTACTGGGCTCGCGCATCCCGAGTGCCTGCAACTCAAGCCCGGGGGCGCGCAGTGGCGGCGGCAGCACGGATGCACCCACCGTCGCACGCGTCGGCGTCTGGGCGGTCGGTGAAGACAGGGTCTGAAACTCGATACCAGCAAGTGCGTCCGAGGGTTGCGGCGGCTTGATGCGCGCCATCGCGGTCGGCGGCGGCGGTTTGATCGCGGCGCGTTTCGCGTCGGCACCGCCGCCACTGGGCAGCGATGGGGACTCTGCGAGCGCTTGAAATTCGACCGGCGGCCGATCATCCGGCAGCTCTGGCTGCATTAGCCGATCACTGCGCGTCGGCCGGTCGGCACCGCGCAGTGGCAACGGTGGCCGTCCGCCTCCGAGCACATCTGGCGTCGCCTCTGCGAACCGCGGCAACGTAGCGGGTGGCGGCAACAAGGCCTGGGCGCGCCGGACCTCCGCGCGCTGAGCGGCATCCAGACCGAAACGCTTGATCAGACTGACACTCAGCAAGTCTGCATCCTTGCCGTAATACTCGTACTCGCCGCGCACGGCGAGTCCGTTCGGAAACTGCACCGACCCGCCGATGCCCAAGTATCCCTCGACGCCCCCGAGGTCGGCGAGCGAGGCCTCGGTATGCGTAGTCACGTTCGCGACACCGCCTTTCAACAGGAGGGAAGCACCAGGCCGATTATCGGGCAACGCGACGACCACGCCCGCCCCCATCACGCGATAGGCCAGATCGTTGGTGCGGCCGAGTTCGGTCGTATGTCCCAACAGCGCCGCGCCGAGGTCGGTGTAGAACGCTTCCACACTCCAGCGCTGATCGAGATCGATACCGGCCGCGAGCTTGTAGCCAGTGCTCTGGCGCTTTTCTAGCTGGTACGAAGAATCCGAAAGACTCGGTGCCATGCTCGAACTACCCACGCCGCCACCCACAAACCAGGAGCGATCCATCACGGCATCCAGCGCCACGGCATCGCGCGGCAAGCTGCACGCGGCGACCAGGCACAAGCACACCAACCAAGCCCGAAACGTCGGAACCGAGCCGGTCAGTGGGTCTTGGCCTGCGTGCGCGACTTTGACGCATCGCATATTCATGGTGAGTCTCCTATTCGAAATCTGAGGTGCGGACCGCGAGCGTGACGACCCAGCCCAGGTCGCGGCTTACCAGACGCCGGAGTTGCAAGTCATGGGCCGAAATCCGCGCTGTCGGGGAAATCAACACCTAAAACTCGGAGCGGGTTGGGACTGGCTGTAGGAGTGATCGCCAAGCCTGACGAGGGGGGTGAATCGGACTCACAGTTCATCCCGGGCGATCGCACCCGGGGATTTCGGGCCGATTGACCGCGACCAGGACCTTTCGGCAAACATCGGCCACGGAGGTGGCGACTCGTTGCCGTCGAAGCGCCGTCGACTAAATGCCTCTAACGCAGGGATCGCGACAGAGGGTTTACAAGACTCTCGTGCCACCTGGACACGCTGGGCCGCGAAACCGATACTGGAAGCCATCCATTAAACATGCCACGCAATGGAATAAATCCCCCCGCTACGCCGTCGTAACTTTTTCATAACACTGCCAATACCGGAGACAATCCCCGATGAACTTGAGTCGCCGCGAGTTTTTTCAAATGCTGACTGCCGCCAGCGTCGCCGGCTTCAACTTGACCGGTTGCGATATCGCGGTCGATCAAGCCGTTGCCGCAACCGACCCCAAGGGCGCCAAGAACCCGAGCAATCCTTATGAAATCCCGGCGTTCGGCAATGTGTCGTTCATGCACTACACCGATTGCCACGCGCAGTTGCTGCCCATTTACTTCCGCGAACCGAATATCAACATCGGCATCGGCGGCATGAAGGGCAACCCGCCGCATATCGTCGGCGAAGCGTTTCTCAAGCATTACGGCGTGCAGCCCGGAACGCTCGAGGCCCATGCCTTCACCTACCTCGACTTCGCCGACGCGGCGAAAAAATACGGCAAGGTCGGCGGTTTCGCCCACCTCTCGACCTTGGTCAAGCAGGTCCGCGCGCAACGCCCGGGCGCCCTGCTGCTCGATGGCGGCGATACCTGGCAGGGTTCCGGCACTTCGCTCTGGACCAATGCGCAGGACATGGTGGACGCGGAACTGCTGCTCGGTGTGAACGTGCTGACGCCGCACTGGGAGTTGACCTTCGGTGCCGATCGCGTGAAAGAGATCATCGCCAAGGACTTCAAGGGCAAGATCGATTTTGTTGCCCAGAACATCTTTGGAACGGACGACTTCGGCGCCGACATGCGCCTGTTCGAGCCTTACGTCATGAAAGAAATCAATGGGGTACAGGTTGCGATCGTCGGCCAGGCGTTCCCTTACACGCCGATCGCGAACCCGCGCCACATGATCCCCGGCTGGAGCCTTGGCATCCGCGATCAGGACATGCAGGCGGTGGTCAACGAAGCGCGCGGCAAGGGCGCCCAGGTCGTGGTCGTGCTCTCGCACAATGGCATGGACGTCGACCTCAAGATGGCGAGCATCGTGACCGGCATCGACGCGATCATGGGCGGCCATACCCACGATGCGGTGCCGCGCCCGGTCGAGGTCAAGAATCCAGGCGGTCGCACGCTGGTGACCAACGCCGGCTCGAACGGCAAATTCCTCGGCGTGCTCGATTTCGACGTGAAAAACGGCAAGATCGCCGGTTATCAATACAAGCTGTTGCCGGTGTTTTCCAACCTGATCGAGCCCGACAAGGACATGCTCGCGCATGTCGAGAAGGTTCGCGCGCCGTACAAGGACAAACTCAACGAGGAACTCGCGGTGTGCGACGAGGAGCTTTATCGACGCGGCAACTTCAACGGCACGTTTGACCAGTTGATCTGCGACGCGCTGATCGCCCAAACCGATTCCGAGATTTCGTTCTCGCCCGGATTCCGCTGGGGCGTGAGCGTCCTCCCGGGGCAACCGATCACCTTCGATCACGTGATGACCCAAACCGCGATCACCTACCCGAACGTGACCCGCAACGCGATGTCTGGCGAAATGCTCAAGACCATCCTCGAGGACGTTGCGGACAACCTATTCAACGAGGATCCGTATTACCAGCAAGGCGGCGACATGGTTCGCGTCGGCGGCCTGAAATACTCGATCGACCTGGGCAAGAAAATCGGCGAGCGCATCTCCGACATGACGCTAGGCGGCAAGCCGATCGACCCGAAAAAGGATTACATGGTCGCCGGCTGGGCCAGCGTACAGGAAACCCCCGCCGGCGATACCGGCGAGGCGGTATGGGACGTGGTCGCAAATCACTTGCGCGACAAGAAAACTATCGGCAAGATTGATCTCAATACACCGATCATCAAAGGCGCGGACAAAAATCCGGGCGTTGCATAGTTTTCCTTGTCACTTGTTCTGAAGCCTCTCCTCGGAGAGGCTTTTTTTTGCCCATATGCCCTTAAGGTGAGCTCGCCGTGAAAGTTGTTCGAAAACGGGTAACGCCGCCGGCCACCACGCATTAGCCCATCACCTGTTGACAGACAACTCACGAATGCCTCAGATAGCACCCCATGAAAGTACATCTCAGAACCCTGGGCTGCCGCCTCAACGAAGCCGAATTGGAGCAGTGGTCGCAGCGCTTTCTCGACGCCGGCCATCAACTAAGTCAGGACGCGAATCAGGCTGACCTCATCGTACTCAACACCTGCGCCGTGACCCACGAGGCCAGCCGCAAGTCACGCCACGTGATTCACCGCTTGCAGCGCGAGAATCCGAACGCGAGACTCGTCGTTTCCGGCTGTCACGCAACCCTGAATCCCGACGAGGTTGCGCAAACACTGGGCGTCGATCTCGTCGTTGGCAACGCCGACAAGCACGCCTTGCCCGCGATCGCGATGCGCAGACTCGACCTGCCCGATTCGCCCGCTTCCGCGACTGAACCCGGCGAGATCGCACTCTACGCCCGTGGTCGCCATCGCGCGTTTATCAAGATTCAAGATGGCTGTCGTTACCGCTGCACCTTTTGCATTGTCACGGTTGCGCGCGGCGAGGAGCGCAGCCAACCGATCGCGGATGTCCTGGCCGAGATCCGGCGATTTTACGCGCAAGGGATTCAGGAGGTGGTGCTGACCGGAGTGCACGTTGGCGGCTACGGCAGTGATCTTGGCGGCCAGACCGATCTCGCCGCGCTGGTTCGGACGGTCCTGGAACAGACCGAGATACCGCGTATCCGGCTCGCATCGGTCGAGCCCTGGGATTTGTCCGACGCGTTTCTCGATCTATTCGCCAACCCACGCCTGCAACCACACATGCACTTGCCGTTGCAAAGTGGTTCCGACTCGGTATTGCGACGGATGGCTCGACGCTGCAAGACTGCCGAGTACGCAACCCTGATCGAAAAATTGCGCGCGCGGAATCCCGATTTCAACGTCACCACCGACATCATCGTCGGCTTTCCGGGCGAGACGGAAGCGGAATGGGCGGAAACGCTGGACTACCTGCCCCAGATCGGTTTTGGGCATATCCATATATTCCCTTACTCGGCGCGCGGCGGCACCAAGGCGGCGACCCTGCCTGATCAGATCGACAAATCCATCCGCCAGTCGCGTTGTCAGCAACTCGCGGAGCTCGCAGCGGGCATGAAGCGCTCGGCGCTCAGGTCACTGCTGGGTAAGCGGGTCGACGTACTATGGGAACAATCGAGTCGTGACCACGACACGGGCACCACGACCATCGCGGGCTATACCCCAAACTATGCGCGCGTGCGCGTAGCCGTGGATGGCGAAACCGACCTCTCCTACCAAATCACGCCGGTCGTGCTCGATCGAGTCGACCCGTCAAGGCCGGAACTCGAAGGCAAGCTGATCGATCGGAGTCCCTTTGTCGCCAACCCACGATGATCAGGCAATCGCCGCGCTCGCGGCCGAGGTCGTGCGCGCGCTCGTCGATCAGGGCTGGATGCTGGTCGCCGCCGAATCCTGCACCGGCGGCTGGATCGCCAAGGCACTCACGGACATTCCGGGCAGTTCGGCGGCGCTGGATCGCGGGTACGTGACCTATACCAACGCAGCCAAGGCAGAACTGCTCGGCGTCGATCCCGGCACCCTCGCAGAGCATGGCGCGGTCAGCGAGGCTGTTGCCCTGGAAATGGCGAGAGGCGCGCTGAGTCACAGTCACGCCAAAATTGCAGTGGCTGTTTCGGGCATCGCGGGCCCCGGCGGCGGCACGGCACTTAAGCCGGTCGGCACAGTGTGTTTCGCGTGGGCAACCCAAACCGACTCGTCTGGCGAAACGGCAAAATTCGCAGGGGATCGCGACGCCGTGCGCCGCCAGGCGGTGCGATATGCGCTAGAAGGCGTATTGGCACGAATTCGACGCTCCGCCGAGCGGACATAAACCCGCATTGATTCGAAGGGGATCAACGAATCCCAGCCCGGTCAATTCCTCCGCCCCTACGCGAGGGGCAAATGACGCGAAACGACCGGGTCCGTGGCGCGCATCGGCTTGGCAGGCGAAAGGCTTCCACGTCGCGCGAACGCTTATTCCGCACTCAGTGCTCGCGCCGCCACGTATTTTCCTTCGCCTACCGAATTGCCGACCTTATCAGCGACCTTGCTGGGAACGCCTCAACCGCCGATGACATCCTGCGCCCGATGATGATGGATACAAGGATCCGGGACTGGCGCACATTCATTGAACATCGCGTTATCCGACGCCTTGCGCGGTCGCAACGGTAGCACCTTGGCTGTTGCCGTTGCCTCAGTGGTAGCTCCGCCCGTGCAAGCCGTGACGCTACGCTCCCGGGCAAGCTGACGGAGCACAGGGGCAACGTCACCTTCCTCACTCAAGAACAGCACACCGACCCCGCGTGGCGAGCGATGAATTACGAGCGCAGGCCAACAAACATTTTGAATCACGCCGTTAAGCGTGAGCGGAAACTCGATTTCAATGTGGTTTTGGTAGCGGTTATCCATTCCTTCAACCTCGAGAAAGGCACCTTCGCCACCTACATTGAGTATACAGGCCGGCATGGTCCTGCCATCGTGGCATCGCACCCACGCCTCGGCCCTAATCTCTTTACGCTGAAAGTTTCTATGTTCCACATCCCACTCCTCTGCACTGGTTTACTTACGATCCCTGTGTTTTTCAGACTTCCCTGGTATAGGCAGCCGACGCTTCGGCCGTCGAAAAACTGCGCTTAATGTACTGGCTCTACGATATCCAAAACGTGAACTGGTTCACTTAAACGTTCGAACTCCGCACCGCCGATCTCGATCAGCGATTTGTGATCGCCCGCCTCGAAATAGATCGATTCCAAGCCGGTCAGCCGACGATCCAACAGCGTCGGTATCCCGTAGACCACACCCAAGGCCGGAACCGCGCCATACGCGCAATCCTCGAACGCCTCGATCAAATCATCTTCACTCGCAAGCCCGCAGGAACGTCCCAAGGCCGCATTGACCCTGGCGACACTCAAACGTTCGTCCGAAGGCAGCACCGCGAGCACCGCGCCTGCTGCATCGCCCAACAATACCGCCTTGGCGATCAGGTGCGGAGCAACCTGGGCCGAGTACGCGGATTCCAACGCCGTGCCAGTATGTGCGTGCTCGCGGATACGGTACGGGACTCCTCGCAGCGCTAAAAAGTCGCGAACCCGCTTTCCGTTGACAAACTCTGTATTGTCCATCGCCCGAACTAGTGCCCCATGCAGCGCCGAAGTCTACGTCGATCGTGTGAACGATTTATTTCATAACCGATTTTTCAGGCGTGGGTTTGATTTTAGTCAATCATTTGGCCGATAGGACTTCCAACGGCACCACATCAAGCCGGCCGACTACCGCCCGGCCCGTGCAATCAACCAAGAGCGGCGACGGATTCAGCTTTGAGTTTCGACTTAGAACTATAATAAATTATTTTCAATCAGCCACTTAAGATCTGATGCCCACCAGACACCGCCACGCCGGTATCGCACCGCGTCGATAGACAACACGCGTAGGGAAAGTCGCTGTTCGCGACGGACTTGGAACGCTAGTTCCGGAGCTATCGGGCAATCCAGAGCGCTACCCTAAGCACACTCAAGGAGACGCGTAGCCGAGGCCGCGATGGGTCTTCTCAAAAACATCCTGGCAGCGTATGCAACGATTGGCGGTTGGGTTGACCTTGAGACGAGGGAAGCCGATCGGTTTACCGCACTCGACGCACTGACCAATCGTACCCTCCGCGATTCGCCTGAACGCGGCGTTGACCTCGTCAACCTGATGGCGATGTCGATTGATCTCGCTATGGTTCATTTCAGTCAAGCGGTGCGCGAGCGCCAGATCCTCCATATCATGCACCTCTCCGGCCAACTGTCGGTACTGCTCCTGATCCAGTCGCTCGAGCTCCTCTTTGATCTCCTCAAGCAGCGCCGCGCGACGATGGGTGAGCAACCCTTGGAGTTCCTCGATTTCACGGGGGGATAATATTTCAGACATGGCATCTATTCCAAATACGTGGACAGGTTCGCGCTTGGCGCACGTCACAATCTTTTCATTTCAGCACAACGCGAGCGTTTAGTCTTGATTTTCGTCAGCGTTTTGGGGTCCACGCAATTCGGAGCGGCTCTGGAATTTTCCAATTTCAGGATATGAGCGGCGTCTGCACCGCGAGGCTAGCGGAGGCGCACGTGCGACGCGCGGAGGTTCAGAATCGCTTCGGTCGCTATGACCAGGAAATGCGCCGGACCCCTGCCACCGAAGCACTTGCGGGTCGAAGGCAGCGATACGGGAAAGCAACGAGCCACGTTTTGGTCATGTTAAGAACCGACGCGGTCGAACAAATGCAGCTTATTGAATTTGTGGTGGGTCGTGTTGGATTCGAACCAACGACCAATACATTAAAAGTGTACTGCTCTACCGACTGAGCTAACGACCCGATCAGGAAGGCGAGATTCTACACAAGTTAGCCCGAATCTCAACCCCTACGCGGGGCGAGAAAACGACACATCGCGCGCCTCTTGCGGCGCTCCTGGGTGATCGGTCAAAGCGGATCTAGCCCGCGAAGACGGGTTGGCCACAGCCGCAAATCCGAAAGCGCCGCGGTCAACGCGCGCCAAAACGTCGCGTGTCGTGCATATACCATCCGGTAGTACATAAACTTTATCGTCAGGGCACTGCCCAGCACGATCGCGCCAAAAGTCACGAATGAGCCCAGCGCCAATGTCGAGATTCCCGCAACGCCCTGGCCGATCGTGCACCCCATCGCCAAGACACCGCCAATGCCCATCAACAACCCACCCAGAACGTGATTCGCCGAATCCCGCCAATCGCTAAACCATTCGATCCGGAACCGACCCGATCCCGCTGAATAGGCGAAAGATCCCACCAGAACACCCGCGCTCACAATCAGCGCAAAGGTCACCAGATGGCTTGAAAACCCGCTCGCCACCCAATGCCACAAATGAGCGCTGGGCTGAATGAAGGTGAGCGACTGCGCGCCGGCTGCCAATGGCTGCGTATCCATGAACGCGATCTCCTCCAGCAACGCCTGCCCGATCGGCCCCGCGGTCACGTACCAGGCGGCCACCACCGTCAGACCGACCACCAACCCGCCGACCGCGTGTTCGCTCCCACGACGAAAATCGGCCGCTCGGAGTACCCAGGACAAAAGACCGCCGCCCAGAATGATCGCTATGCCCGCGTGCGTCACGTTGCGCGGCGTCTCCAGAACACCTGCGAGCACCGTATCGAGTCCCTGATCCGGCAAGCCCCACTGTTCGAGATCGATAACCCCCGGCTGCATCCAGCGTAGAAATGCGTTGTAGCCGAAGTTGGTGAAAATCATTAAGTACGCGGCGAACGCCATCGCCGCAAGCACCGCCAACGCCTTCAGGTTTCCACCGCCGAGCCGCACCAAGGTCCGATAACCACAGCCCGACGCAAGCGTCATGCCGACGCCGAACATCACGCCGCCGACGAGGTAACGCGGCCACGCGAACTGCGAAGTCCGGTAAGGCGGGCTTGAGGTGTCGTTGTTCGCGACCAATCCGAGATCAATCAGACCGAAAAGATGCATGCCGGCAACGCCGAGCATCGCAACCGTACCGGCCAGGATCCAGGCACGCATGCGACCGGCGTCACCGGTATTGACGAGATCCGCGACCGCGCCCATGGTGCAAAACCGCGTACGCTTCGTGACCGCCCCCATAACCAAAGCGATCACAAAGCCCCATACCAGCATCTCGTTCTCTAACGCCATCCCGCGTGTCCCCGAATTGTCGACCACGTAAATCGCGCGAGTTTACCCGCTCATGGCGCCGTCAAGCACCCTATGCCCGCGATCGACGGCACCGCGCGCCCAAAAGGGCATGAGTCTCACCAACCAATCGCGCTTGTCGCGAACCCGGCAACCGATTAAACCACCGATGGCCGGGTAGCCTGTCCAACCCTCACCGCAACTGCAACGCGCGGCGACCAAGTTCAACGCCACGCGTTCCGCGGCAAGGCACGCTTTGACCACCCCGCTGTGTGCCTTGATATCGGTGATTCGCGCGCCCAAGCGCTCCTCGAATTCAGTCTGACCCTGCAATGAGTAATAATGCGAAACCCATTGGAACCCAGGAAATCAACATGAAAGTTCTGGTAATCGGAGGCGGCGGCCGCGAACACGCGATCGCGTGGAAAATCGCGCAATCGCAGCTTGTCGACACCGTGCTGGTGGCGCCGGGAAACGCCGGCTCCGCACGCGAGGATAAGGTCCACAACGTACCAATCGCAGCCGAGCGCGTTACGGAACTGGTCGCATTCGCGCAAGCACACGCGGTGGACCTCACTATCATCGGCCCGGAAACGCCGCTCGTACTCGGTATTGTCGATGCGTTCAACGCCGCGGGCCTCAAGTGTTTTGGCCCGACCGCCGATGCGGCCCAACTCGAAGGCTCGAAGGCCTTTGCCAAGGATTTCCTCGCCCGCCACCAAATTCCGACCGCCGCCTACGGCAATTTCACCGATCCCGCCGCCGCCGCGAACTACGTTCGCGCTCAAGGTGCGCCGATCGTGGTCAAGGCCGACGGCCTCGCCGCCGGCAAGGGCGTTATCCTCGCCGCGACCGAAGCCGAAGCGATACAAGCCGTGAACGACATGCTCGCCGGCAATGCCTTTGGCGAGGCAGGGCATCGGGTTGTCATCGAGGAATTTCTGCGCGGTGAAGAAGCGAGCTTCATCGTAATGGTCGACGGCGAACACATCCTGCCAATGGCCAGCTCGCAGGACCACAAGGCACGCGACGACGGCGACCGCGGCCCTAATACCGGCGGCATGGGCGCATACTCGCCGGCGCCTGTCGTGACGCCGGAAATGCACCAGCGGATTCTGCGTGAAATCATCGAGCCAACCGTGCGTGGACTGAAGGCAGACGGTATTCGATACACCGGGTTCCTGTACGCCGGAATCATGATTACCCCCGACGGCAGTCCGAAGGTGCTCGAATACAACTGCCGCTTCGGCGACCCCGAGACACAACCGATCATGATGCGCCTCCAGTCGGACTTGGTGGAACTGGTCCTCGCGGCGCTGGACGGCCGTCTCGACCAGATCGAGGCGGAATGGGATCCGCGCGCCGCGGTCGGCGTAGTGCTCGCGGCCGAGGGCTACCCGGGTGTATATCGCAAGGGCGACCCTATTCATTGGCTCGATGCACTTGAGCCGACACAGGCGAAGATCTTCCATGCCGGCACGCGTGACAACGACGACGGCACGATCGTCACCGACGGTGGCCGGGTGCTATGCGCGGTCGGTCTCGGCGACACCGTGACCACGGCCCAACAGAAGGCCTACGAGGCCGCGCGATCAGTACGTTGGGACGGCATGTTCTATCGCCGCGACATCGCTTATCGTGCCGTTGCGCGCGAGCAGGGCATAAGCGACTGATGCGCGATGAGTCGCGTGCAAGCGCCGAAACGGCGCGTCAACTCGCGCTGCTCGTCACCGCCAAGGCGGTGATCATTGCGGTCGTCGTGGCGATCATTTTGCTGGTCAGAGCGGTCGCTTGAGCACCGCTACAGCGGCATTTAGCCGCGACGCATCGAGTCGAAGAACTCGTTGTTGGTTTTGGTCGATTGCAGTTTTCCAAGCAGGAACTCCATCGAATCGAGATCCTCCATCGGATGCAGGAACTTACGCAGGATCCAGAGCTTCTGCAGCTCGTCGCCGTCGCAGAGCAACTCCTCGCGGCGAGTACCGGAACGAGTGATGTTGATCGCGGGAAAGACTCGTTTTTCGCTGATGCGCCGATCGAGATGGATCTCGGCGTTACCCGTGCCCTTGAACTCCTCGTAGATCACCTCGTCCATCTTCGATCCGGTATCGATCAAGGCGGTCGCAAGGATCGTCAGGCTTCCACCCTCCTCGATATTGCGCGCCGCACCGAAAAACCGCTTGGGTCGTTGTAGCGCATTGGCGTCGACGCCTCCGGTCAACACCTTGCCCGATGCTGGCACCACCGTGTTATAGGCACGCGCCAACCGCGTGATCGAATCGAGCAGGATGACCACATCGCGCTTGTGTTCAACCAAGCGCTTTGCTTTTTCGATGACCATTTCGGCAACTTGGACGTGGCGCGTGGCAGGCTCGTCGAAGGTGCTCGAAATGACCTCGCCGCGGACCATCCGTTGCATCTCGGTGACCTCCTCGGGACGCTCATCGATCAGTAACACGATGAGATAAACGTCGGGGTAATTCGAAGCGATGCTCTGCGCGATATTCTGCAGCATGATCGTCTTGCCCGCCTTGGGTGGCGCGATGATCAACCCACGCTGCCCCTTGCCGACCGGCGCCACGATATCGATAACCCTTGCCGTGATGTCTTCCGTACTGCCGTTACCGCGCTCCATCCGCATCCGCTTCTCGGGATGCAGGGGCGTCAGGTTTTCGAACAGGATCTTGCGCTTGGCGTTCTCGGGCGGCTCAAAGTTGATGTGATCGACCTTGAGCAGCGCGAAATAACGCTCGCCCTCCTTTGGCGGCCGGATCTTGCCGGCGATGGTGTCGCCCGTCCGCAGACTGAAGCGTCGAATCTGACTCGGCGAGACATAGATATCATCCGGCCCGGCCAGATATGAACTATCCGCGGACCGGAGAAATCCGAACCCGTCCTGCAGGATTTCCAGCACGCCGTCACCGAAAATATCCTCACCGTTCTTGGCGCGTGACTTTAGGATCGCAAAGATCAAATCCTGCTTGCGTTGCCGGGCGATATCCTCGATGCCCATCTGCTGGGCGATATCGAGAAGTTCACCCGCGGGCTTTTTCTTGAGTTCGGTTAAATTCATGGCGAGCGCGGGAACAATATAAAAAATTGAGTTGGAAGATTCGAAGGACAATCGGAACGCGTTCGAGGACGCAGCAGGCGTTTATCGTTCGAATGATGGAAGGTGTGCCAGAACGGCAAATCGTCGCGGGACGATGAGCAACTATAATCCGAATTGTGCGGACCGTCCAGCGTTTACGCTGGACGGTCCGCACAGCTCGTCAGATATTTTGATCCAGAAACGCGGTCAACTGTGACTTCGACAGCGCCCCGACCTTGACGGCCTCGACATTGCCGCCCTTGAAGAGCATCAATGTCGGGATGCCGCGAATACCGTATTTCGGAGGTGTTTGCGGATTCTCGTCCACATTGAGCTTTACGATCTTGACCCGACCGTCATAGTTCTTGTCCTTCGCGATCTCCTCGAGGATCGGGGCAATCATTTTGCACGGCCCGCACCACTCCGCCCAGTAATCCACCAACACCGGCTCGGCCGATTTCAATACATCGGTCTCGAAGCTGTCATCGCTAACTTTGAGAATACTGCTCACGTGATCCTCTCCAGCAAGGTCAGTTCTTATCAGGGAAAAAGAGACTAGACCATCGCTCGCGTCGAGTCCATATTTGGAGCGAACTTAGGTATGCTATGTCGGATGAAAAACGAACATTTGACAGGACTCGCCTTCGCCGACCTCGCACTCGACGAAGCCATCCAACAAGGCATACGAGACAGCGGCTTTACCTACTGCACCCCGATTCAGGCGGGTACCCTACCAATCGCGCTGTCAGGACGCGACACCGCCGGACAGGCGCAAACGGGCACCGGAAAGACGGCCGCTTTTCTGGTCGCGCTGCTACAACACCTCATCGATCACCCGGCGCCGCCCAATCGCCATTCGAGCCAGCCTCGCGCAATGGTACTCGCGCCGACGCGCGAGCTCGCGATCCAGATTCACGCCGACGCGGAAAAGCTCAATCGCCACACCGGCTTCGTGCTCGGCCTGGTGTATGGAGGAGTTGACTATGAAAAGCAACGCCAACAACTGCGCGATGGCATCGATATCCTTATTGGCACCCCGGGTCGCTTGATCGACTACTTCAAGCAACATGTCTTCAACCTAAGGGCACTGCAGGTTCTCGTCATTGATGAAGCGGACCGGATGTTCGACCTCGGTTTCATCGCGGACCTGCGCTACCTGATGCGGCGCATGTCACCACCGGAACAGCGGCTAAGCATGTTGTTTTCGGCGACGCTCTCTTACCGGGTCATGGAACTCGCCTACGAGCACATGAACAATCCGGAGCGCGTCGAAATCGCACCCGAACAAGTCACGGCCGACCGGGTCGAGCAGTGCATATTTTACCCATCGAATCAGGAAAAAATTCCGTTGTTGATCGGATTGATTCAGCACGAGCAACCGGAGCGCAGCATCGTGTTCGTGAACACCAAGCGAGCCGCCGAACAAGTCGAACGCTGGCTCGAGGCCAACGACGTCTCGGTCGCGCTGCTGTCCGGCGACGTGCCACAGCAGAAACGTCAACGGCTTCTACGCGAGTTTGGCGACGGCCGCTACCGCGTCCTGCTCGCCACCGACGTCGCCGCACGCGGCCTGCACATTCCGGACGTCAGCCATGTCTTTAACTTCGATCTGCCCCAGGCGGCGGAAGACTATGTCCACCGCATCGGACGCACCGCCCGCGCCGGCGCGGCGGGCAAGGCCATCAGCCTGGCCTGCGAGGATTTTGCCTACTCGCTCCCCGAGATCGAGGCCTATATCGGCCTGAAAATCCCCTCGCTCCAGACCGAACCCTATCTGGCTACCGAGGTCAAGCAACCGACTCGCGGCGCCGAACACCACGCCCGACGACCGCACCGGGCCAGCGGCGGCCGCGGCCAGGATCAACGCACCGACAACACCCGTCGCCCTCGCCCACCACGGCGCCAAAGCCAAGGCTAACCCCCGCAACACCCTCTCCGCCCAACGCGAGCGCCCGCGCGCTCGCACCTCGTCGCGAGGCGACGCCTTCGCCCAGGCCTCACCGAAAGCGAATTCCGGATTCTTATCTCAGGTCAATCGCAAAATGCCTGCGACTGACTATACTCATTAGCCATGACCGAACTGATCGACCCTTTCCGCCGCCGTATCGAATATATCCGGCTGTCCGTCACGGATCGTTGCGACCTTCGCTGCACCTATTGCATGCCCGAAGGCTTCCACGGCTTCGAGGAACCGGATGACTGGCTGACGTTCGACGAGGTCGAGCGCGTCGTTCGAGCGTTTTCGGAACTCGGCGTCCGACGCGTACGTTTGACCGGAGGCGAGCCGCTGACACGTCGCGACCTTCCCGATCTGGCACAGCGCCTGGCAGCCCTACCGGGCGTCGACGACCTGTCGCTGAGCACCAACGCCACACGCCTTGCACGACATGCGCGCGAATTGCACGCTGCCGGTGTCTCGCGCCTGAACGTCAGCCTCGACTCCCTTAAACCCGAGGTGTTCAAGGCCATCACACACGGCAAGCTTGAAAAGGTGCTAAGCGGACTGATGGCAGCCAAGGACGCGGGATTCGCGCCGATCAAGATCAACATGGTCGTGATGAAAGGGGTCAACGACGACGAGGTCGAAGATATCGTCGATTTCTGCCTTGAGCACGATTTCACCCTGCGGTTCATCGAAACCATGCCAATGGGCGATACCGGACGTAGCGCCAGCCAGCAATACATCAACCTGCGCGACGTACAAACACGCTTGACGCAGCGTTTCGAACTCATACCCACCGTGATGCTCGGTGGCGGTCCGGCGCGATACTTCAGCGTCGCGGGCACTCGGCTACGACTCGGATTCATCACCCCGATCAGTCAACATTTTTGCGAGACCTGCAATCGAGTGCGGATCAGCGTCGATGGCACAATTTATCTCTGCCTTGGACAGGAAGATAGTTTTCCACTGCGGCCGATTCTGCGGCAAGGCGCCTCCGACGCGGAACTACGCGAAGCAATCCTCGCCGCAATAGCACTCAAACCGGAACGCCACGAGTTCCGCGACAAACCGGAAAAGGTCTTACGCTTCATGTCGATGACCGGGGGCTAACCTGGCACCCCATGGCAACCCTAGGTCCGAAATCCAGACCCAGACTAAAAATACCTTGCATTGAGAAAAATCAATCCTACAATACCATTAAGGGTAGAGAGGGTTTTTGGTACGAGTTTGCGCGTAAGCGCTTGTTGGGAAACGCCTTTATTGTTGCTTATGCACAACAAAATGGTGAAAGGCAGCGCGGTTTAATCTAGATAAAGATACTTCAAACAAGGATCCGACTAGATTTTCGATCGTCAGGCTTGTTTTTTCCACAGTCGCGATTCGCATCGCATTTTGCACCACGCGGTCGCGTGCTGGCTCAAACCGGGCCAGCTGGCCGGAACCCCATAACCTCTCGCCGAAAACGCGATCTCGACCTCGTGAGTCGAGACCTTAATATTAGATGGCCATCAAGCCATAGATGCGTGTGGAGGAATTCGATGGAAAGCTTTGCCGTTGTTATGCTCGTTCTGTTTTTTATTGCCGCGATCGCAGCCCTCGTGGCTACCATCCGAGCTTGTCGCGCGAATAACGCCTGCGGAACAATGTTGTCGCACGGTCACAAATCCAAACGCGACCACCTGATCGGCGGGCATCGCTGAATCAGCTCCTGGTACGTTGGGTGCCTACCGTGCTGTACGGCCGGTAGGTCAATACTAAGCACTGTCGGGCAGACGGTCTCACCGTTTCAACGCTCCAGACTCGGAAAGCGAGCGATAAGCTTGCCGCACTGATTTTGAGGTTGGTTGAATTACGCCGCGTCTCGTCGTGGCGGCGGGTAGGTATCGTCGCGCGAGTCCATGCGAGCATTGATATGTCCGTTATGAAAGCCTCGACTCTCGATGAGTGGGAGTCCGCTCTACAAAACCGCCTCAGCTGCAATAACCAACGCGGCGGGTTCATATTCTATCTACCCGACGCGCGCCCGGATCTGGCGCACAATCTGGCGCGCAAGCTCGATTACGACTTCGTTGATTACCAGCAAAACATCGCGCTCACGCTTGGTCGCGATGCGTACTTCCTTACACTGAGTCGTCTCGATGAAATCGTGGCCAGCCTGACACTGGAAAAAGGCATCGTGCTCTATAACCTCGAAACGCTATTGTGCTGGAAAACGCCGAGCGAACGGCGAGGTTGGCTAAGCCGGTTTCTGATTACCCCTTGGTCCAATCCAGTCGTCCTCGCACTGGTACCGTGCGGCTAATGCCGAAACGCAACCAAGCGCCACATGCGATTTCGCATCGTGGCGCGTGCGCCGCGCGACTGAAAGCAGCGTCGACAACAGGGGTGGCGTCACGAACCCAGTGATGGGTCACGCCTTGATGTAGACCCAGCCTTGCTGCATCCGACTCACGATTTGTCCAACCGCCGATGGCACCATTTGCGCCTCGGGCAGCAATTTAACCACCTGCCCCTCACGCTGTAATCGCGCGACGGTCTGACCGCAGGCAACAAAGCTCAAGTGATTGTATTTTAGCGACAGCTCGGCGACCCGGTGCGCGAAAGGTGAACCACCTTCTCGCAACAGCTCAAGACCGTAACTGTTGGCAACCACCTCGATTTCCGGATCGCCCCCCCCTGCCGCCGCCTCCGCCAAGAGCTTCTCGACACTATCGAGCGCCACCTCGAGCCGAGCGGCGTCGCCCGAATCGATATGCAGGATGACCTTGCCGGTTTGCGCCGCTTGCCTGATCTGCGCTGGATTCAAACCCTGCATGCCCATCGCCCAACCCGACTCCGCCGGCAAGGGCTTCAACCACCAACCACTCCCGAACCCGAACGCGAATAATGCTAGCGTCGCCGCGACGGCGCCTCCAAGCCGGCCCCACCGCATCGGCGCCCGCACTCGCTCGGCCGCGGGTGGCTGCCCATAGGCGAGCCGCGTGAGACCTTTCATGCCACGCAACAGACAAACGCGATTCGACAGTTCGGCGTCGGCCTGCATCGCCGCGTAAAGTTCCTCAGACTCCTGGCGATCCAGCTCACCGTCCACAAAGGCGTTCAACATCTCATCCGAGAAATCCCGCCTCATTTAACCCTCCGCAGCGTCGAAGCTGCCTGTTTACTCTGTGCCTGCGCGAGGCACGATTTCAGCGCGGCACGCGCGCGCGAAAGCCGACTCATCACGGTACCGACGGGAATGCTCAGCGTTTGAGCAACCTCCGCGTAGCTCATTTCCTCAAGGTCGACGAGTGTCAAAACCTGCCTCTGCCCGAGCGGCAACCGCGCGACCGCCGCACGTACACATTCGATCAACTGACCGCGACCGCAGGCTTCTTCGGGACTCACCCCGGGACTCGGCAAACTGGAATGAAGCTCATCGATGTCCTCGAAATCGCCCGAGCGACGCAAGTGATCACGCCAACAATTATTCAAGATTGCCACAAGCCACCCGACAAGCGCCGCATCGTCGCGGAGCTGCGCACGGCGGGCGAGCGCCTTGCTCAAAGTCTCTTGCACGAGATCATCGGCCAGGGCGACATCGTGACACCACGCGTAAGCCAAGCGGTACAATCGCGGCCGCTGCTGCTCCAAACCATGGCCCTGCGTTCCGAATGAAATCAATCCCATAGGTGGTACTCTGTGGTCAGGTCGCGACGTTTGCCCAAGCACTGGCCGAGGACGCACGGCTTCACCCGTTGTCGGGCACCGCGCGAGGCGCGATCGCTTTTAGCTGGTTGAAAGTCAAGACGCTGATCCAAGGGCATATATTCCTGGCATAGGTCATCGCGACAGTGTTTCTTGTCGCGGCAACGCGGGAATAAATTGGTCAGACGAATCGTCTTAATAATAACCCGGCTTTGCCAATCGCCGATATGTCCCGGCTCGCGTCACGCGCGACGAGAAACCGCCCGGTAGCGCTCAGCGCTCCATGACGACGCTAAATCGTCGGGTATCCGGGCGGTATGGGTTTAGCGTGCAATGGCCCACAAGGCGCGTCGCGCGGTTACGCTAGCGGATTTCAAGGTGTGTAGACGAGCGTTTTGACCCCGGCTCGCATACCGCGACCCCACCGACCGGCGTCCGAACGACACCAGATAATCCGCAGCCCGATCGGCTGACGGTTTGGAACGATCCCTAGTACCCCGTACTTGGCCCTGCTCAGGGGCCATTTTTTTCTCCGGGGGCCGCTGCCCGATCCAGCCAGACCTCCTGGTGCGTCGCCGCGATGCGCGCGGCCGGAATCAGCTCGCCGGTGAACCAGCGCGCCACCGCCTCACGCTTGCCTTCGCCCACGACCAAAAAAACCACGCGCTCGGCGCACGCCAAACGGGCCGCGCTCAGACTGACGCGAGCCGATGGTGGCTTGGGCGCGTCGTGCACCGCGACCGCGGCCGGCGCCGCCGGGGCAAAGCCTGTTTCGTCACGTGGAAACAGGCTCGCGGCATGCCCGTCTTCACCCAATCCGAGCAGGACGAGATCAAACCGATCGACCGCGGCGACAGTGCCCGAGTAAGCTCGCGCGGCCTCGACGGCGCCCAGTTCGACGGGAATTCGGTAAACCTGCCGCGGCGGAATGCCGACGCACGCCAGCCAGGCCTCGTCAGCCATCGCATCGTTGCGCTCGACATCGCCCATGGGCAGGCAGCGCTCATCACCGAAATAGACGTGCCATGCGGTCCAATCTGTCGCCAACGAACGCAACGAGCGATAGAGCCGTTGCGGCGTCCGCCCGCCAGCCAACACGATGCGAAACGCGCCGCGCCGCGCGATCGCCTCGGCCGCCGTCGTCGCGATCATCCCGCGCGCCGCATCAATCAAGGCCTCTTCGTTGGCGAACACACGCCAACGCAGCGGCAAGCCCGCCGGCACCTCAGAGTTCATTGCGCCACTGCTGGTCTTCGGCATCGAACAGTCGCTCCGCGCCACGCGGTCCCCAACTGCCCGCCGGATAAGTTGCAATGTAATCGTGATCCCGCGCCCATACCCGCATGATCGGATCGACCACGCGCCAGGCCCACTCGACCTCATCGAAGCGGATGAACAGACTACGGTCACCCTCGATCACATCGAGCAGCAAGGTCTCATACGCATCGAGGCGACGCTCGTCCGGCCCGCGATAGGACGCATTGAGCCGCACGACCCGCGTCTCCATGCCGAGCCCAGGCTGCTTGGCGTGCAGCTCGACGTGCATGCACTCGTCGGGCTGGATCGACAACAGCACCCAATTCGGCGCGATGTGTTCGACCGGCGTCTCGCGAAAGAGTTGCTGCGGCGGATGCTTGAAGCGAATCGCGATCAAGGATTGACTGCGCTCCAACCGCTTACCGGTACGCAGGTAAAACGGAACATGCCGCCAACGCCAGTTATCAATATAGAATTTGGCGGCCACGAAGGTTTCGGTGACCGACCCCCTCGCGACGCCTTCCTCCTGCGCGTAACTGGCGACGTTTCGTCCGCCAATGAATCCCGCGGCGTACTGCGCGCGATACGCATAAGCGTTCACTGACTCGCGCGGAATGGCTCGGATCGAGCGCAATACCTTGACCTTTTCGTCACGCAAGGCATCCGCCTCGAGCGTCGCGGGCGGCTCCATCGCGACCGCGGTCAGCAGCTGCATCAGGTGGTTCTGTAGCATGTCTCGCAGCGCGCCGGTCTGATCGTAATACCCCGCGCGGGTGCTGATGCCATCGGCCTCGGCGACCGTGATCTGCACGTGGTCGATATAGTTGCGGTTCCAGATCGGTTCGATCAGCGTATTGGCGAAGCGGAACACCAACAGATTCTGCACCGTTTCCTTACCGAGGTAGTGATCGATCCGGTAGATCTGCTCCTCGTCGAAATGCTGATGCAGCAGGAAGTTCAGTTGCCTCGCGCTGTCGAGATCCTCGCCAAAGGGTTTCTCGACCACGATACGATGCCGGCCTTCTCGCCCCAAACCGGCCGCACTCAAGCGCGTCACGACATCGCCAAAATCCCCCGGTTTGATCGACAGATAGAACACCGTGCGCCCCCCTTCCCCGATCTCGGGCCGACGCAGCGCCGACTTGAGCCGCACGTAGGCATCATCCTCGCGCAGGTCGCCGCGCAGATAGGTAAAGCGTTCCGCGAAGCGTTTGAATATCGTCTCGTCGAACCGCTCCGGCACGCGTTCGGTCAACGAGCGTCGCATTTCCTCGACCCAGACGTCGTCACTCCATTCGCGCCGTGCGAACGCGACAAACCGCATGCCCTCCGCGAGCCGACCCGCGTCCTCCAGACGATACAGTGCCGGCAGCAATTTCGTCATGGTCAGGTTGCCGGTCGCGCCGAAAATGACGAAATAACACGGCTCTTGTAGATCCTCGATCATAACGGCGCTCACTCCTGGCCCTTAACGGCATGTCCACCGAAACCCTTACGCATCATTGCAAGCACCTTGTTGGCAAAATCGGCCGAACCCTGACTGGCGAATCGCTCCATCAGCGCCAAAGTCATCACCGGCGCCGGCACGCCCTGTTCGACCGCTTCCAGCGCCGTCCAACGCCCCTCGCCGGAATCGGCGACATAGCCGTCGATCAGATCGAGCGATTGATCTTGTTGGAGAAAATCCGCCGTCAGGTCAAGCAACCAGCTCCGCACCACGCTGCCGTGGCGCCACATCTCCGCGATGCCCGCCAAGTCCAGATCGAACTCGGTCTTATTCCGCATCAGCGCAAATCCCTCGGCCATCGCCTGCATCATGCCGTATTCGATTCCGTTGTGAATCATCTTCACGAAATGGCCAGACCCGACCGGCCCACAATGCAACCAACCGCGATCCGCACCCGGCGCCAACACCTTGATATACGGCTCGACCACGCGAAATGCAGCCTCGGTGCCGCCCACCATCATCGCGTAGCCGTTTTCCAATCCCCATACGCCACCCGAGACGCCCGCATCGACATACTGCAACCCTCGCGCGTCGAGCATTCGACCGCGCCGAACCGAGTCCTTGTAGTAGGAATTGGCGCCGTCCACCAACACATCGCCCGGCGTCAGCAGCGACGCCGCCTCGCCAATATGCGCCTCGGTGATGTCGCCAGCCGGCAACATCAGCCACACGACCCGTGGCGGCGCCAACTGGGCAATCAAGTCGCCCAGGGAAGTTGCCACGATCAAGCCGGTTTCGTCGCCGAGACGCCGAGTCACTGCCTCGCTGCGATTGAACGCAACCAGCGGCACCTCCGCGCGGCGCAAGCGACGCGCCATGTTCGC
>JBHJOI010000030.1:0-25758 GCA_050329935.1 Thiotrichales bacterium
GACGAAGCGGATTCGGTCGAGTTGCTGGCGGCGATTTCGCGCCAGTTGCCCAATGTGTTGGTCAACTTGGTTCGGGGCAGTCTGACCGCGCACGATACCGCGAACACGATCAGCCTGATCGGCGAGTCCATTTGTCGACGCTTGTTGCAGCTCGGCGAAGCCAAGCTGGGCCCGCCGCCGGTGCCGTATGCGTTCGTTGTCTGCGGTTCGATGGCGCGGCGGGAACAAACCGCGCATTCCGACCAGGACAATGGCATGGTCATCTCGGACGAGATGAAACCGGAGCATGATGCGTACTTTCTCGCGCTCGCGAAGTATGTGAGCGATGGACTGAATACCTGTGGCTATGTCTATTGCAACGGCGACGTGATGGCGACCAATCCGAAGTGGCGCTTGACCTACTCGCAGTGGCGGCGCAATTTCGATACCTGGATCGACACACCTCAGCCCATGGCGCTGATGTATTCGAGTATCTTTTTCGATATGCGAGGCGTTCATGGCGACGTCCAGATGGTCAAGGACCTTGCTGGACATGTGCTGGCCAAGACGCGGGCAAGCACGATTTTTCTTGCGCACATGGCGCGCAATGCGATGCAGTTTCAACCGCCGCTCGGAATTTTTCGCCAGTTCGTGTTGGAGAAGGGCAAGGACCATGGCGAAGCGCTCGATCTAAAAAAGCGCGGGATTATGCCGGTCATCGACCTGGTGCGGGTTTATGCGTTATCGGTGGGCACGCGGTCGCTCAATACCTGCCGGCGTCTGGAAGAATGCGAGCGCTTGGGCGCGATCAGCAAATCAGGTTCCGAGGATTTGCGTGATGCGCTTGAGTTCATCAGCACCTTGCGCCTGGAGCATCAGGCACGGCAGATCGAAGCCGGGCAACAGCCCGATAATTTCCTGTCGCCGGAAAGCCTTTCCGCGCTCGAGCGGCGACATTTGAAAGATGCATTCGAAGTTGTGCGCACCTTGCAGGCGAGCGCCGAACAACGCTACCAGTTGAATCGCTTTTAGGGGGGGGGGCTGCGCCCTGGCTTTCGTGACCGGGGTCAATAGGTGGCACGCCGGCTCTTGAACCACGCGTGATCTAAACGCGCGGTGCTGGATCTCGCGAGCGCGCGGTGGCGCCACGCGTTGCAGGATGCCGCGGATCGCCGCGCATGCGTTTGATTTCAACACTCACCGAGCGGAGGCGATTGATCATGCTGAAGGGCATCCTATCCGAACGCTTGCTGGCCTTGTTTTTCATTGGCCTCGCATTGTTCAATTTTCCGCTGCTCGCTTTGTGGGACCGCGAGGCGATGGTGTTGGGTTTGCCGCTGTTTCCAGCCGGCTTGTTCCTGGTCTGGCTGGCGTTGATCGTCGTCCTGGCCGTGTTGATGGAATCGCGCGAACACTGAGGCGGCGGTATGTTGCCGAGCACTCTCGTCATCGGTGCGTCGTTCGTATACCTGTTGATTCTATTCGCGATCGCCTATTTCGCCGATAAACGCGCCGCGGCCGGCCGTTCGATCATTGCCAGTCCGTGGGTGTATGCACTGTCGATGGCGGTTTACTGCACTGCATGGACCTATTTCGGCAGCGTGGGTCGAGCCGCGAATGCGGGCGTATGGTTTCTGCCGATCTACCTGGGGCCGATGCTGGCGATGATCCTGGCCTGGATCGTCGTACGCAAAATGATCCGCATCGCGAAAACCTATCGGGTGACCTCGATCGCGGATTTCATTGCCAGCCGATACGGCAAAAGTCCGCTACTCGCGGGACTGGTTACCTTGATCACCGTGGTTGGTATCGTGCCGTATATCGCGCTGCAACTGAAAGCGATATCCAGTGGTTACGTGGTGCTGACCGCGCCGGTGCACGCGCAATCGGCGCAAGCGATGAACTGGTGGTCCGACAGCACGTTGTACGTAGCCCTTGCGTTGGCTGGCTTCACCATCGTTTTTGGAACTCGTCATCTCGATAGTACCGAACGCCACGAGGGCATGGTCGCCGCGATCGCGTTCGAGTCGATTGTTAAGCTCGTGGCGTTCCTCGCGGTGGGCTTGTTTGTCGTGTACGGGATGTACGCGGGATTCGGCGATATCTTTTCGCGGGTAGTCGCGGATGACGCGCTCAAGGGATTGCTGAGTTTTGACCAAGGCGCGAAATTTGCCTACCCGCAGTGGTTCGCGTTGACGCTATTGGCTATGTTGTCGGTGATTTTCCTGCCGCGACAATTTCAGGTCATGGTTGTCGAGAATGTGGATGAGCGTCATTTGAAGCGCGCGGTTTGGGTGTTTCCGCTCTATTTGCTGCTGATCAATCTGTTTGTATTGCCGATCGCGCTGGGGGGTCTTCTATTTTTTGGCTCGGGTCAATTCAATCCCGAGTTTTTCGTGCTCTTGTTACCGCTCGTGCATGAGCAGCATGCATTGGCGCTGTTTGCGTTCATTGGCGGTCTGTCCGCGGCAACCGGCATGGTGATTGTCGAGGCTATCGCGGTGTCGACGATGGTCTGCAATGATCTGGTCATGCCGCTACTGTTACGCACCAAACGTTTTGGCGGCCGTTCCGGGGGCGATCTGACGCGACTGCTATTGGCGATCCGGCGGTTGGCGATCCTGGGTATTCTGTTACTGGGTTACCTGTATTTTCACCTCGCGGGCGAGGTATATGCCCTGGTCAGTATCGGCTTGATCAGCTTTGCCGCGGTTGCTCAATTCGCGCCGTCGATGCTGGGTGGGATGTACTGGAAAGGCGGCACCCGGCGTGGTGCCCTGGTGGGGTTGTTACTCGGGTTCGGGTTCTGGATCTACACCTTGCTACTGCCCTCGCTGGCGAAATCCGGCTGGATTTCGAGTGAATTCATGAGCGCGGGCGCGTGGGGCTTTGCATGGCTGCGGCCAGAACAGTTACTTGGGCTTGGCGGGCTCGACAATCTGACTCATTCGCTGTTTTGGAGTCTATTCGCGAACGTGACGGGATATGTCGTTGTCTCGTTGTGGGAACGGCCGTCCCCGCGGGAGGCCAGCCAGGCGCTGTTATACGTGGATGTGTTTAACCGCACCGCCGCCGCGCATCCGGTGTTTTGGCAGGGGCGCGCGAAAGTCTCGGATCTGCGTCGTTTGGCCGAACGCTTCCTCGGAGCGGAACAAACCAGTCGTTTGTTAAACGATTACGCGCGTCGCGTGGGTGCCGCGCAAATCAATTCGATACCCGCCGACGCGCGGCTGGTTCAATTCGTCGAGACGCAACTTGCCGGGGCGATTGGCGGCGCCTCGGCGCGCGCGATGGTGGCCTCGGTGGTGGAGGAGGAGGCGCTGGCCATGGACGATGTCATTCGCATCCTGGAGGAGGCCTCGCAGTTGCGCGCTTATTCGCGTGAACTGGAGGAAAAATCGTGCTCGCTTGAGCGCGCAACCGAGGAATTGCGCGCGGCGAACGAGCAGCTTACGAGCCTGGATCGCCTCAAGGATGATTTTATGTCGTCGGTGACGCACGAATTGCGTACACCCTTGACTTCGATTCGTGCACTCTCCGAAATGATGTTGGAGGATGACTCGATGGACGCCAAGCGGCGCCAGGAGTTTCTTGGCATCGTGGTGGCCGAGGCCGAGCGCTTGAGTCGGCTGGTCAATCAGGTGCTCGACATGGCAAAAATCGAGGCCGGGCACGCCGAGTGGCACAACAGCGACGTCGATATGCGGGCGGTGGTCACTCAGGCGGTCAACAGTATTTCCGAGACCTACCGTGAGCGCGGCGCACGGATCGAAATCCATGACGATTCGCCGATGCTGCCGATCCGCGCCGATTCGGATCGGTTGGTGCAGGTCATGTTGAATCTGTTGTCCAATGCGGTGAAGTACATACCCGCGCATACCGGGCGCGTGGACATCGAATTGCGTGACGCGCCAGAGGGTGTCACGGTCGAGGTTCGGGATAACGGACCGGGGATCGCGGCGGAACTGCGAGATCAGGTGTTCTTGAAGTTTCGCCAGTTGGGTGATGTGAGTGGGCGTCCGCAAGGCACGGGGCTCGGGCTACCGATCAGCCGACAAATCGTCGAGCATTTTGGTGGCACGATGTGGTTGCGTTCCGAGCTTGGGGGAGGCGCGTGTTTCGGCTTTTTTCTACCGCGCGTGGCCGCGGACGAAGCGCGACGCGTCGGCGCGTAGCGTTCGGACCGCGAGGCGCGCCAACCGCTCGATTGATATTTGCGACGGAGGAGAGAATTCCAATGAGTGACAAGATACTGATCGCCGACGACGAGCCGAATATTTTGATCTCGCTAGAATATCTGATGAAGCGCGAGGGTTTTGAAACAATCGTGGCCGAGGACGGGCAAGCTGCCTTGGATGCAATCAACCGCGAACGGCCCAGTTTGGTGTTACTGGACGTGATGATGCCGAAAATGACGGGATTCGAGGTTTGCCATGCCGTGCGGGCGAACGCCTCGCTCAAGGATATTCGCATCCTGATGCTGACTGCCAAGGGGCGTGATACCGACATCGCGAAAGGCCTGGCACTGGGCGCCGATTCCTACATGATCAAGCCGTTCTCGACCAAGGATCTGGTGCAGAAAGTGCGCGACTTGTTGAGTCGACCGACATGAGGCGATTCGATTGGCGTATCGCGGCGGGCGTTGCCATTGTCGCCGGCGTCTGTCTGGCGTGGTTGGTCGCCACGGGTTGGTTGATCTGGGCGGTATTGGACGTCAACGAACGCGAGTCGGTCTTGGCGGCGATTGGGCCGAGACTGGGGCTGTTGGTGCTGATGTGGGCCGCGTCGCTATTGGCCGTGGGCGTCGCGCTGCGCCATCTGGGCGGGTATTTTCTCACCGCGCCGGCCCGCCTGTTGGAGGAGGCCCGGGTATTGCTCGGTACCGACGTCAAGCGCAAATTGGTACCGCAAGGCACACGGGAGAATCGCGAACTCGCCGAGCTGATCAACCAGCTGGTGGATCAGCGTGAGCAGCTGCGCGCCGACATGGACGGAAGGGTTCTGGAGGCAAGTCGCAATACCGAACTGGAAAAGAGCCGACTGGCCGCCCTGATGTCCGAGCTTACCCAGAGCGTGGTTGTGTGCAATCTGGATGGGCGCATTCTGTTGTACAACAACCGGGCGCGCATGCAGTTTCGCGCGCTGTCGAAGGTGCCCACGGTTGCGGGTGGGGCGGAGTTAATCGGGCTCGGACGTTCGATCTACGGCGTTTTTGATCGAAAGCTGGTCACCCATGCGCTTGAGAATATCCAGCATCGCCTTCAACGTGGGGCGGCGACGCCCGCGGCCCAGTTCGTCACGACCACGCAAGCCGGGCAGCTGCTTCGCGTGCAGATGGCCCCAGTGCGGGCGGTGAGTGTTGCCAATAACGGCGATGGCGGTGCCCGGGGCGATTCGAATTCCAACGGATCGGCGCAGCTCACCGGTTTCGTTTTGATGCTGGATAATATCACCCGTGACTTTGAGGACGATTCTGAGGTCGATCGCACGCTCTATACGCTGACGGAGGGTAGTCGAGCCGCTTTGGCCAATACCCAGGTTGCGGTGGAAGTGCTGGAGTATCCGGACCTCGAGCCCGCGATGCGCGAGCGATTGCTGGGCGTCATCCGCGACGAAATTCAAGGATTGGGCAAACGGATTGGCGAAGTGCAGGCTTCGACAACGAGCAAGCTGCGTTCGCGCTGGCCGTTGGAGGAGATGTTCGGCGCCGATTTGATCGACGCGGCGCTACGCAGGATCGAATCCGCGTTGCCGTTGCACGCCAGCGCCGTGGCGGTCGATTCCGATCTATGGCTCAAGGTCGAAAGCTTCTCCTTGCTCCAGGCGCTGGTCCATCTCGCGGGCAGGGTTCACGAGTCGTGTCAGGTCGATTCAATCGAGCTCCGTCTGAGTGCATCGGGCGAGCGCGCCCAGCTCGATCTGTTGTGGACCCTGAAATCCATGGAAACCAAGGCGGTGCTGAGCTGGGAGATGGAGCAGATCAAGGTTGGCAATGAGACCATGTCGCTGACGATTCATGATGTCGTGACACGACACGGCGGCGCATTCTGGTTCGAGCGGGACGCCGATGGCGAACGCGCATTTTTCCGGTTCCTGTTGCCCTTGGCGAATCCGCAGGAGGAGTTGGCGCCCGCAACCTTCATTCGCAGCGAAAGCCGGCCCGAATACTACGATTTCGACCTGTTCCAAGTCTCGGCCCAATCGCGCTCCCTGGAGGACCGGCCGTTGACCGAATTGTCGTACACGGTGTTCGATACCGAGACGACCGGGCTGGATCCCGCCGGCGGTGACGAAATCATCCAGATTGGCGCGATTCGGATCGTGAACGGTAAGTTGTTGCATCAGGAGTTTTTTGAGCAGCTGGTCGACCCGAAGCGCTCGATTCCGGCGGCGACGATTCCGATTCACGGCATCAAGCCCGAGATGGTCCGCGGCCAGCCGACCATCGAACAGGTATTGCCCACCTTCCATTCCTTTGCGCAAGACACCGTGCTGGTGGCGCATAACGCCGCGTTCGATATGCGGTGTCTGCAGGTGAAGGAGGCCGTGACACAGGTGAGGTTTGACCACCCAGTGCTCGACACGTTATTGCTTTCCGCGTTGGTCCACCCCAATCAGGAGTCGCATCGGCTCGAGGCGATTGCCGAGCGTTTCGATGTGACGGTAATCGGTCGGCACACCGCGATGGGCGACGCGATTGTCACCGCTGAAGTGTTTTTAAAGTTGATACCGCTATTGGCGGAGCGGGGTATACATACCTTGGGGCAGGCGCGAGAAGCCGCGCAGAAGACTTACTATGCCCGAATTAAATACTGAACTTGCCGAGCCGATTGCGAACACGCGTCAATTCACCACGGCAAGGACGGTAAGCGATCATTCGCGGGTGTCGCGGCGCGCATCGACTGCAGGCGTCCGCGGTGGGCGCCCGATCGATATCGGCGCCCAACCCAAGTGGGTGGGTCGCGTCGAAATCGATGCGCATGTTGACAAAGATCATGTGGTATCGGACAAGACTCGGGCAAATTTGTCCGTACTTAGCCTTAATCAATCAAACGAGGGGTAAACCTGATGGAGCTTTGGAAAGATCTGTTGATGGACGACGTAGGCTTGTTCACCGCCGGCGGATTCATCATCATGCTGGGGATCGGAGTGTATTTTCTGATTATGTTTATTGCTAAGTCGTCGAAGCCGGGCGGTCGGTAGGCGCATTACCTTCCGTCGAGCACTCAGCGAACGAACATCGTCGGCGCGGGATCGTCCGATTCCGCGCGGCCGGTTAGTTGAACATCCCGCTTCTGCGATCCGAATCCGGTCGGTTACGTAAATGATCGGCGGTGCGGGTCAGTCCGCGTTCCAGATGGGCGCGCACGTCCCCCTTTAGTCCAATCTCATCCATTGCGCGAGACATGCATAACAGCCACTGATCGCGCGCCGCGGAATCAATCGGAAAACTCAAATGCCGGTGGCGTAGCATCGGCGGACCGTGTTCCGTCGCGTAGAGTGGTGGTCCGCCCAGCCAGCCGACCAGGAACTGATAGAGCTTGTCCCGCGCGTGGCGTAGGTCGGTTGCGTGCATTTGGCGAATGTCGCGCGCGTCGGGGAGTGTGTCCATCAAGTCGTAGAATCGATCAACGAGCGCGCGAACTACTTCCGCGCCCCCAATCAGTTCATAAGGCGATAAGCCCTTCATCATGTTCGATAACTTGGTGACGAATGATTCGACGATCTGCGGCTTATAGCCTACTGCGCGCCGCAGAGTATTAATCTATGTCAATATTGCATCAGTCCATACGGCAACAACCTCGGCGCGGCTTGCGGTGAGTCGGTCGGCCAAACGGTCCGCATGGCGTCTTAGGAGCAACGTGCACGCGCGAGTGTGTTGCGATGCGTTGATCGGTTACCGTCGCGCCGTGACCCGCGCGTCGCTTGAAAATCCTTGTCCTACTTGAAGATAACGACAAATTCTTTTGCAATTGGTCCGGCGCTTAGGCATCATTAAACCACCGTACATCCGCGACGGGCTTCAGTTCTCGATTCTCGTGCTATTGGTTGAGGTCTGATGTGTTACTTGTCCAATAGCACGTTTTTTTCGAGTGTAGGTAAGTCGTGGTGAACATTTACGTTGGAAATCTGCCGTACCGTCTGGAAGAGGACGAGCTACGCAGTGCCTTTGCCGCCTTTGGCGAGGTTTCGCTGGTGAAGGTCGTGATCGATCGTGAAACCGGCAAGTCAAAGGGGTTCGGGTTCGTAGAGATGCCGGTCCAGGCGGAAGCCGAGGAAGCAATCCGGCAGCTCAACGGCCAGGATTTCAAAGGCCGTAGTCTGCGTGTCAATGAAGCCCGTCCCCGCGAGAACAACGGCGGTGGTGGTTTCGGCGGTCGCCCGCCGCGTTCGGACGGCGGTGGAAAGCGCTTCCAGCGGTACTAAATATCGTTTTGGGCTCCGCCGGGGTTCGCCCGGCGGAGCGACTCAGTAAATATTTCCTGCCAATGTACGAGACACCGCTTTCCAGGTGCGCTCGCGAAATGTCTCGCATATTTTTACGTCGTCGCTATAATCGCGCATCCTCAACCGCCGCGCGTCTATATTTGTGATCGAGTATCTCCGCAATATCGCCATTATCGCCCACGTCGACCATGGCAAGACGACATTGGTCGATCAGTTGCTCAAACAGTCCGATACCCTTGATGCGCGTACCCATCTCGAAGAGCGCGCGATGGATTCGAACGCGTTGGAGCGCGAGCGCGGCATTACCATTCTCGCCAAGAACACGGCGGTCAAATGGGGCAAATACCGCGTCAATATTGTAGACACGCCGGGACACGCGGACTTTGGCGGTGAAGTCGAGCGCGTACTATCGATGGTCGACTCCGTGCTGTTGCTCGTGGACGCGGTGGATGGCCCGATGCCACAAACGCGGTTTGTGACCCAAAAGGCGCTGTCGCGCGGTCTCAAACCGATTGTCGTGATCAACAAGGTTGACCGTCCGGGGGCACGTCCATCCTGGGTGCTCGATCAAACGTTCGATTTGTTCGATCGTTTAGGCGCGACCGAGGAGCAGTTGGATTTTCCGGTGGTGTATGCCTCGGGGCTCAACGGATTCTCGGGCCTGACCGACGATGTGCACGAAGGCACGCTAAAGCCGCTGTTCGAAACAATAGTCAAGTACGTTCATCCACCCCAGGTTGATATTGAGGGGCCCTTTCAGTTGCAGGTCAGCCAGCTTGACTACAACAGCTACGTTGGCGTCATCGGCATCGGCCGCATCGCTCGTGGGCGGGTCCGGACGAATTCGCCGGTCATTATCGTCGATCAGGACGGCGCTCGGCGCAATGGCAGGGTTCTGCAGATCTTTGGGTTCCTGGGGCTGGAGCGCGTCGAGGTGCCCGAGGCTTCCGCCGGTGACATCATCGCGTTTACGGGCATCAACGAGTTGTACATCTCTGATACCTTGTGCGAGCCCAACGCGGTCGAGGCGCTGGCGCCGCTACAGGTGGACGAACCGACCGTCAGTATGACCTTTCAGGTCAATAACTCGCCGTTCGCGGGACGCGACGGGAAGTACATCACCAGCCGCCAAGTTCGCGAGCGCCTGTCGCGCGAACTGTTGCATAACGTCGCGCTACGGGTCGAAGATACCGTCGATCCCGATAAGTTCAAGGTCTCCGGCCGTGGTGAGCTCCATCTCGCGATTCTCATCGAGAATATGCGGCGTGAGGGTTATGAGCTTGGCGTGTCACGCCCGGAAGTCATTTTGCGCGAGGTTGACGGGGAGAAGCACGAGCCGTTCGAGCAATTGACGATCGACGTTGAGGAGACCCACCAAGGCACCATCATGGAGCGCATGGGGCAGCGTGGCGCCGAGTTGAAGAACATGGAGCCCGATGGTCGCGGCCGGGTTCGCCTCGATTACATCATTCCCTCGCGCGGCCTGATCGGCTTCCGTACCGAGTTCTTGACCGCAACCCAAGGCACCGGACTGCTGTACAGCGTTTTCAACCACTACGGACCGCAGAAAAAGGGCAGTTACGGGCAGCGTATCAATGGTGTGTTGATCGCCAACGGTGCCGGCAAGGCACTGGCATATGCGCTGTTTAACTTGCAGGAGCGCGGCCGGTTATTCCTCGGTCACGGCGAAGAAGTTTACGAGGGGATGATCATCGGTATTCACTCGCGCGATAACGACTTGGTCGTCAACCCATTGAAGGCCAAGCAATTAACCAATATCCGCGCCGCCGGCTCGGATGAAAACATCATTCTGACCCCACCCATTCGAATGTCACTGGAACAGGCGCTCGAATTCATCGATGACGACGAATTGGTCGAGGTGACACCGAACCATATCCGTTTGCGGAAAAAACTGCTGCTTGAACACGAGCGGCGTCGTTCTGACCGTAGCGGGGCCTGATCGCGAACGCGCGGGCGACCTCCCGTCGTCCGCGGCGCTTGGCAGGTCAATTCGAACAGACTACGTTTAACGCGAAATAGCGGATTGCCTAGGGAGCGCTGCGACTGCCGGGTACGGTGTCCTCGCTAGAAAACTAGGCACGTTTCCTGCGGGCCTGGTGATCGCATCCATGGAACCGCGTACCGCTTTATCGGAAAGTTACCGCTAGCCTTCCCATTCTTTGACCCAGTGCCGTCGAAGCGCTTTGATTCCGTGCTAGATTTCGTTGGAATCAACCCCCTAAATTTGCGTTGCGCCGATGAGCACCCCGAAGAGCACTGTACTCGTTGCCGACGATTCTCGCGTCGTTCGCAAGGCGGTCACCAATATCCTGTCGGAAGAGTTCCTTATTCTCGAGGCGGAGAACGGTGAACAGGCACTGACGCAACTTCATGCCAATCCGCAGGTCGGCGCCCTGTTGCTTGATTTGTGGATGCCGGACATGGACGGGTTCGAGGTGCTGGAGTCGTTGCGCGATTCGGACGACGAGCGGTTGCGCGGACTTCCCGTCATTATCGTGACCGGTCACGACGACGATGCCGAGATTCGTGTGCGCGCGAAACAACTCGGCGCATCCGACCTCATTGGCAAACCGTTCGGCGCGGCCGAGTTACGGACCAGCGTGCAGCGCTTCGTGCGCGATACCACCGCGGTCAATGTGGTTCCGTTCCGCGCGGTCGAAGTCAAGCCGATCGATGTATCTGAAAAGGCCGCACCGATTGCGATACCCGCAGCTATCGCTACCAAACCGCCGACCGCGGAGGCATTGCGATTCGAGCGACGGGAGCTGCTACACCGCGAGGGTGCGCGTTTGGTCGATGCGTCCATCCAGCAACGGCGCCCGCTCACGGTGCTCGCATTACAGGTTGATCGCGTCAAGGGCTTGCTGCACAAGACCGATACCGAGTTTACAAAGCGTACGTTATATCGCATTTATAAGCTTATCGAGGCCGAGTCGCGGCGCAAGGATATCGTCGTGCGCTCGGGACCGACCGAGTTCGTGGTCGTTATGCCGGGAACAGACGGTAATGAGGCGCGCGAAGTTGGCAAGATGATTTACCGAGCGCTGCGCCATACGGCGTTCAGCTACGGCGCGCTCAAGTTTCGTTTGACGCTGAGCGGCGGACTATCGGCGCCGAAGGTTTCCGAAGGCACCAGCTTCCAGCCCCTGCTTAGGTTGGCGGAGCAGCGTCGCGATCGCGCCGCTCAGGCCGGTGGTGATCAACTGGTGCTCGATGAGCCGCTCACCAGCGTCAGTCATGAACCGGCGCCAATCAGCCTCGATGAGGCTGCGAGCAACCTCAACAGCGGGCACACCGCGTTGGTGCGTTTGCAGCTCGAGCGGCTGATGCGCAAGGCGTTTCCGCTACTCGTTTATGCGAACACCACGCTGAAGCTCGATATCGACGAAGCGGTCAAGAAAATCCATCAGAAGTTTCACACCGAACACCAGAGTGTCAATTGACACGGTGGGGTCGTCTGCTGGCGCCTCAAACCACGCAACCTTCCACCTAGTAGCCTGTCAAACTTAAGATGAGACGGCTGCAAAAGTGGGAGAACGATCTGCTCTCCACTCTGAGGGCCGATCCGGGGCCGTTCCCTTTCGCTCCTGGCGAAAGGGTCGTTAAATAGCTACGGCTATTTGCCTCAAAGGATCGAAAAAATGGTCTTGCTCTCCCGCTTTTTCGCTACGATTCCCTCAAGTCCGTCAGGCTCCGAGCAGTAACGCCGCTGGTGGTGAGGGTGGGCGTCGTCGCGCGAGTACCCGATAACGCACGAATAAGGCCAATCAGTCCGGGCCGCTATGCCCCCGGACTGATTTCGGGCGCCTCGATCAGTTTGGTTTCGGCAGTTCGGGAATCAGGCGGAGTTGGACTCGGTGCATGATGTCAGTCTGAATCTGCTCAATGATTTCGAGCGCGCTTTGATTGCCGTGAATGCCCAACAGCTTGTCTTTTGCCTTGGTCTGGAAGTAGGTCAGTAAGAACGTCTCGGAGCGTATCGCGAATGCGGCCATTCGCTCGGTGCCAATCGGCAGAAATGGGTTCTGGCTATTCTTGGCGAAGATTTCCTGCTGCGCCCGGTGGTAGTGTTGAAGCAACACGACGAAGTTGACCATGCCTTCGCGGTAGCTGTTGGAGGTGTTTGCCTTGCCGGGGTGGGTTATGGCGAAGTCAATCAGCGCGTCGAGCCACTGTGTCAGTTCGGATTCGTCCAGGGGTGACGCGAGGCTGTGCAGCGCGGTCGAGGTCTTGGCGATCTCGGTGCGCACGAGGTCGATTTGACGGAGTACGGAGCTTCGATCCCGCGCCGTGGCGAGCATCGTGTGGAGTTCATCCAGGCGCAGCTGCATTGCGTCGTGGCGATTGTGCAATGACTCCTGGCGGCTGGATTGTTGCTGGATCATTTTGACGTAGCCCGACATGACTTGGGCGCAGGCTTCCATTCGTTCGACCTGAAATAGCCGTAGCACCTCGCTGTGGACCCGGGCGTGATTGAGTAGCTTCTCGCCCGCGCGCTCAAGCATGTCATGCATCGGGGACTCGTCGACCGTGCATCGATTGAGCGTTTGGCGTGCCCGCAATAGCCGGCCGCGGTGCGCGTGAACATCGTGCACCAATCGCAGGCAACCATCGAGCGATTCCAGCAGAATCAGCGCGCCGCGATGACTGTTTTGCGTCGTTTGCGTGCGTTTGAACTTGCGGTGATTGTGAATCTTTTCGTTCAAGTCCCGCACTGGACCCGTCAAGGCGCAATGCATGGCGAGGTCGAATGCAGCCAGCCCTTCGTCGCCTAGCACATCGCGGAGCGTTCGGCGCTGTTCGAGACTGTTGGCCTGCTGTTGTAGCAACAGGGTTTCCAAGGTGGCGGCGGACTCAACGGGTGCGTTCGCCAGAAAATCCAGCGGTATATTACGCGGTAGCTTTTCGATGGGCAGCTTGGCGAGCTCCGACGGCGGCAGCTCGGATATCATTTTCTGCAAGACCTGCAGCGGAATTTGAGGCGTGTTGAGGAACATTGTGCTCTCCCTAGCAAGATACAATCCAAGCTCGCGACCGGTATCAGCTCAGTGTTTTCGCGAATTCGATCATCCGCATCGTCGATTGGTACGCCTTGAGGCGGACGGATTCGTCGACCTGGATTTCGTTGCGTCCGGTTTTGAGTACGTTTAAAAGCGAGTCGATACTGTTCATTGCCATCCATGGGCAATGCGCACAACTGCGACAGGTCGCGCCGGCCCCGCCCGTGGGGGCTTCGATCAGAATCTTGTCCGGTGCCGCCTGTTGCATCTTATAAAAGATGCCCTTGTCCGTCGCAACGATCAGGTGTGAATTGGGTAGGGTTTTGGCTGCGTGAATCAGCTGAGTTGTGGAGCCAATCACAGTCGCGAGCTGTAATACCGCCTCGGGAGACTCCGGATGGACGAGGATCGCGGCATCCGGGTATTGCTCGACCAAGGCGCCCAACGCGCGCGACTTGAATTCGTCATGCACCACACAAGAGCCGTTCCACATCAGTACGTCGGCCCCGGTCACCTGCTGCACGTAGTGCCCTAGGTGCTTGTCCGGTGCCCAGAGGATCTTCTTGCCTTGCTCATCAAGATGGGCAATGAGTTTCACGGCGATGCTCGAAGTGACGACGTAGTCGGCACGCGCCTTGACCTCAGCGCTGGTATTGGCGTACACGACGACGACACGGTCGGGATGGCGGTCGCAGAATTCGGCGAATGCATCTGCCGGACAGCCCAGATCGAGCGAACACTCAGCCTCGAGGTTGGGCATCAGTACCCGCTTTTCCGGATTCAGAATCTTGGCGGTCTCGCCCATGAAGCGTACACCGGCAACGACCAGCGTCGTCGCTGGATGCTCGTTGCCGAAGCGTGCCATATCGAGCGAGTCGGAGACGTAGCCGCCGGTTTCCTCGGCGAGGCGCTGCAGGTCCTGGTCGGTGTAATAGTGGGCGACCAGCACCGCGTCCTGACGCTTAAGCTCCTCCTTGATCTCGGCGATGATTGCGCGTTTTTCCGCCGGGTCGTGGCGCGGCAACGCTGATTCGATCGCGTCGGTACGCGGTACGAACTCAACCGGAAAAATCAGCGGAGACAACTTTGCTTGTGAGCTCATGGGTGACACTAGGATTAACGGCCTAAAGCTAATATGCTGCGGCAACTGCCTGATTTCAACCTTGGGCGCGCGAATCGTACGGTAACTACCGAGGCTCGGTAGGTCGAGACGCCTGCCCTCCGCTCAACCTGAACGCACGCCATGCTCGTCAAACGCCCAAAGTCTGCCCGCCGTCGCGGACTCATCCTGCTGATCGAAGTCTCGTTGTTCATCGCCTTGTATTTCGGTCTGCGCGCCTGGATGCAACGGGACATGGTGAGCGGCGAACCGCCCGCGCTCGTATATGACGACATCCAGGGGCAACGCGTGAGTCTCACCGACTATCGCGGTAAACCGGTGTTGCTGTATTTCTGGTCGACGTGGTGCAAGGTCTGCGAATTGGAACGTGGCGCGATCGCCAAGGTCGCGGGTGATTGGCCGGTGCTGACGGTGGCGATGCAGTCCGGCGACGCGGCGGCGCTGCGCGCGCATCAGCTTGACCATGGCATCGAGTGGCGCACGATCTCCGATGAGTTCGGTGTCATCTCCAAGGATTTTGGCGTGCCGGCCGTCCCTGCGTTTTTCGTGCTTGACGGCGATGGTCGTATCCGCTTTCGCGAAATGGGGTTTACGCCAAGCGGCACGCTGCGCTTGCGCCTCTGGCTCGTTCAACTGCTAAGCTAACGCTGAGGGTTCCCGGTTCGCCCGCGCGACCACAAAGCCTTGTTGGGTTGAGGCCGGCACACCGATCTTCCAGGTTGGTGGCCAGCGCGGATGGCAATCCGTGAATGTCGATCATGGCCCGGTGAGGCGGGTATGCCAGAAGGCGATGTCGCCGCACCTGGGTGAGTCGGGCGTGGTGGTGCTCGAGCCCATGCGGCCGCCGATCGCGCTATCGGCGGATTCTTCTAAACGACGCGGTTGTTGAACGATAAGGTAATGATGGAAGAAAAACTCGATTTAAAGCACATCCAGACCCTGCCGAGCCTGTTTCGCGCGCGGGTTGCGCAAACGCCGGACAAGATCGCGTATTGGCAATTTGATGTCGCGAGCAACACCTGGCAATCGACCACTTGGCGCGCGATTGCGAGCGAGGTGGCGCGGTGGCAAGCCGCCATGCAGCATGACGGGTTGCGGCGCGGCGATCGGGTTGGGGTCATGTTGCGCAACAGTCGGGAGTGGGTGGTGCTTGACCAGGCGGCGTTGGGTCTGGGTTTGGTGACCGTCCCGCTCTACCTTGACGACCGCCCCGACAACGTTGCCTACATCGTTCAGGATGCCGGCATTCGCTTGTTGTTGGTGGAAGGCAAGCGCCAATGGCAGCGATTGCAGCAGGTGGGCGGCGATCTGCACGAGGTCATTCGAATCGTCAGCGTACGGACCATCGAGGAAGAGGACGAGCCGCGCGATCCGCGTCTTGAATCACTTGCGGATTGGATCTTTGGTCTACACGGCACGCTAGTCAGCGATGACTGCGATGCGCGCGATCTGGCAACGATCGTCTACACCTCCGGTACGACCGGGCGCCCCAAGGGCGTCATGCTCAGTCATGACAATATTCTGTTCAACGTCTCTGGCGCCAACAGTTGCGCCGAATTGGGGGGTGGCGATCGATTTCTCTCGTTTTTGCCGCTTTCGCACATGCTGGAGCGCACTGGAGGTTACTACCTGCCAATGCTGGTGGCTGCCGAGGTGTCGTTCGCGCGGTCCGTCAATCAACTCGCGGAGGACTTGCAGACCCAGCGACCGACCGTGTTGATTTCGGTGCCACGGATCTACGAGCGGTTTCATGCCCGCATCCTGCAGAATCTCAAGAAGCAGCCAGCCATTAAGCGCCGCCTGTTCCAAACCGCGGTGCGAATTGGCTGGCAGCGATTTCTGCATGAGCAGGGGCGTGGCGGCTGGCGCCCTGGATTCGTGTTATGGCCAATCCTCAAGAATAAGGTCGCCGACAAGCTGCTCGGACTGTTGGGTGGGCGATTGCGTTTCGCGATTTGCGGCGGCGCCGCGATGCCGCCCGAAGTGGCGCGCGAATTCATCGGGTTGGGCCTGACGTTACTGCAAGGTTATGGCTTGACCGAAACCAGTCCCGTGATCAGCGTCAATCGTCCCGAGGATAACATTCCCGAGAGCATCGGCACCGTGTTGCCGGGGATCGAGGTCATGGTCGGCGCCAACGATGAATTGCTCACGCGCAGTCGCTCGGTGATGCTGGGGTACTGGAACAATGCCGCGGCAACCGCGGCTACGATCGATGCCGACGGCTGGTTGCACACCGGTGATCAGGCGCGCATAGATGCCGCCGGTCATCTGTACATAACCGGGCGGATAAAGGACATCATCGTACTCGGAAACGGGGAAAAGGTGCCGCCGGCGGATATGGAAATGGCGATCGCCCTCGACCCGTTGTTCGATCAGGTCATGTTACTGGGCGAAGGACGGGCTTATCTCGCAGCGCTGGTCGTGCTCAACCCAGACGAATGGAAGTCGCTGAGCGAGATGCTCGCCGTCGATCCGGCGGATCCCGAAAGCCTGCACCACAAATTCGTGCAGAAGGCGGTTTTGGCGCGTGTGAATGACTCGATTCGCGCGTTTCCCGGTTTTGCGCAGGTTCGTCGCGTGCATATCGCGCTGGACCCGTGGACCATCGAATCCGGCTTGATCACGCCGACCATGAAAATGAAGCGTGCGCAGATCGTCAAGCGCTTCAATCGCGAAATCGAGCGTCTATTCGGTGACGCGGCATGAGCGTGTCAATGCCGCCGTTGGAGCATTTGCAGGTACGTGTTCCGGCGATGCCGGAGCATACCAGCGCTGGGGGCGACATATTCGGCGGCTGGATCATGGCCCAGGTGGATGTCGCGGGCAGCGTGCCCGCCGTGCGCCGCAGTCGCGGCCGCGTGGTCACGGTCGCGGTCAAGGAGTTCCTGTTTCTGCAACCGGTGTTTGTCGGCGACATGGTGAGCATCTTCGCCTGGATCGAGGGCGTCGGGACTTCGTCGATGACCGTGGTGGCGGAGGTTTACGTTGAACGCAATCCGCATTCGCCGGAAACGGTGCAAGTCGCGTCGGCTCGACTCGTCTACGTCGCGGTCGACGATCAAGGGCGCCCGCGCGCGGTCGAAGCGGACTGATTACTGGTGTTAATCGGAGAGAACGCATCATGAGCGAAACGGCCAAGGCTTTAAGGGTCCATGCGGATGGGGCGGTCCGGATCGAAGACTGCCCCGTGACACCGCCGGGGCTTGGCGAACTGTCCATACGTGCTCGTTACTCGGCGATCAATTACAAGGATGCGCTGGCGGTGACGGGGACCGGCAAGATTCTGCGCAGCCTACCGATGACGCCGGGTATCGATGTCGCGGGCGAGGTCGAGCGGTCCTCCGATCCGCGTTTCGAACCTGGAGACCCGGTGTTGGTGACGGGGCGTGGCATGGGCGAGCGCGTCGACGGTGCGTTTGCCGAGCGGGTGACGGTCAAGGCGGACCACGTCGTCGCGCTGCCAACGGGGATGAGTCTGCTCGAGGCTGCGGCGCTCGGCACGGCTGGATTCACTGCGGCGTTGGCGTTGCTGCGACTGTTGGACAATCACCAGGCGCCCGCGCTGGGTCCGCTGCTGATCACCGGCGCGAGCGGTGGCGTCGGCTCGATCGCGGTGAGTCTGTTTGCCGGACAGGGTTACGAGGTTGTCGCGTTGTCGGGCAAGCCCGAGTTGGCCGATTGGCTGCGCGGGCTTGGGGCTCAGCAGGTGTTGCTGCGGCACGATCTCGAAATGGGCGAGCGACCGCTGGAATCCGCGCGCTGGGGGGGCGCGGTTGACAACCTGGGCGGCGACACGCTGGCCTGGATCACGCGCACGACCAAGCCAATGGGTAATATCGCCGCGATCGGGCTCGCGTCCGGCGTCGAACTGCATACGACCGTGATGCCCTTTATTTTGCGCGGGGTCAGTTTGATAGGCATCGACTCGGTGAATTGTCCCGACACCATGCGATCGACGATCTGGTCAAGGCTGGCGCATGACTGGAAGCCGCCGCGTCTGGACGCGATCGTGGCTGGCCAGCTCGGGTTGGACGAAATCGAGGCCTATTGTCAGCAAATGCTTGCGGGCAAGACACACGGCCGGATGGTGGTGCGGCTCTGAGGCGCGTTGCACGGTTCACGCACCGCTTTTTACAAGATTTTTCATCCTGTCGTAACCCGCTGGCTATACTGTTTACGGCCAGGAAACGCGTTTTTATCGGCGAAGCAAGCGCGCGGCTTCGTGGCGTTTAATCGACTTATCAAAAAGCCAAATTCAGGAGAATCGTAAGAATGTCGTCCAAATCAGACTACAGCGCCGAAGAATGGCAGTTGCTGGTGGATGTGCCGATGTTGGTGGGTGCGGCCGTCATGGTGATCGGCAAGAGCGGTCTCGGTACGATGAAGGAGTCGTTCGCGCTCGCGCAGCAGACGTTGGGTGCAATTAAATCCTATCCGAATAATTCATTGATTCAATCGGTCCTGCAATCGCGGTTGCAAGAGGGGCAAAAATCCTCGATCGAATCCTTCAGTCACCCGATGTTGAAGCTGCCGCCGGAGGCCTTCAAGGATGCGGTTGTTGCGAAATGCCGCGAAGCGAGCGAGTTGCTCGCTGCGAAATCCACGCCCGCCGAGGCGGACGAATTCAATGGTTGGCTAGACGAAATCGCGGACAAAGTCGCGCACGCTGCCTCAGAGGGCGGCGTGCTGGGCTTCGGCGGCACCCAATTCAGCGAACCGGAGCGGCTCGCGATCAACGAGATTCAAGCTGCGTTACGCTCCGCCTAGCGTTCCCTTTGATCGAGCCGACGCCCAGCGGCATAGGCTCGTTTCAAGGTCTCAGCGCCGATACCGCGTCAACCGTAATAGTCGGGTTCGTTACCGGGCATCCATTTGATGTTGCAGCCCAAACTCGGCCTTTGGTCGGAAGCGGGGGCCTTGCTCGCGAGAACCGCGTCGGTGGCCGCGCGCAGATCGGCACCGTCATTCGGAGCGTCGTTACCGGGACGTGCGCCATCGAACTGGCCTCGATACACCAGTTTGCCCTCACCATCGAACAGGAAGAAATCCGGGGTGCAGGCGGCGCGGTAAGCCTTGGCAACGGCTTGGGTGGCGTCGAACAGGTACGGAAACGGGTAGCCTTTCTCGGCCGCGACAGCCGCCATTTTGTCGGGTGCATCGTCGGGATGCGAGGTGACGTCATTCGAATTGATAGCGACGACGCCGAGGCCTTTGTCGCCATACTCCCGTGCAAATGCGACGAAAGCGTCGTGAATGTGCAACACAAACGGACAGTGGTTGCAGATAAACGCAACCAGCAAGGGTTTGCCCGCGAACGCGACCGATCCGACCGCTTTCCCGGTCAGGGGTTCGATTAATTCGAAGGGTGGTAGGTGTGTGCCGAGGTCCAGCATCGTGGAGGGTGTACGGGCCATGCGTGTCTCCTGGTTCTAGATTTCGAGCGCCGGATTATACCGGCAACCGTCGCGAGCGGCCGTTTGTGCGACTGATCTTGACTATACTACTCAAGTAATCATCGTACATCTGACCTTACAAGGAGGCGACTTGTGAAACGTCGAGTGTATTTTGTACTCCCGGATGCCGCGACCGCGCACGCGGTCGAACGCGACCTGTTGCTGGCTCGGGTCGATGATCGTCACATGCATTTCATGGCCAAGGATGAATCGGGTTTGCGCGACTTGCCGATCGCGGATTTTACCCAGCGCACCGATCTGATTCCCGGCATGGAGCATGGACTGATAGCGGGTGGGGTGACCGGCGCGCTCGCGGGCGGTATCGCCTGGGCATTGCAGTTCTCGATGAATATCGGATTGGGCATCGTCCTGATCCTCGCGCTGCTCGGCGCCGTGCTGGGCGTGTGGTTCGCGGGGATGATCGGCATCGGCATACCTAATTCCCGGCTGAAGCGGTTCGAGCGTACCCTGGATGAGGGGCATGTCTTGCTGATGGTGGATGTCAACAAGATGCGCGTCGACGAGATCAACGAAATCGTTCGCGCGCATTTCAAGGACGCCCAGGCGTTTGGCGAGGAGCCGACAATTCCGGCGTTTCCTTGAATCGATACTACAACGGCCCCGCGCCGAATCGCGAGGCGGATTGCATGATCTTTCGACACCGCGTCGCCTCGCGGCATGCGTGGCGTCAAAACGCCTGCCCATCCATGGTCTAGACTCTAGCAACAGGACCATCGGCAAAGGCGAGTGAGCTGCGTGCATTTTTTACCTCGAATAGGATTCGACCGCTTGATCGAAGTGCTGCGGCAGCAGGGGTTTGACTGCCATGGGCCGGTCGTACGCGATGGGGCGATCGTGTATGCGCCAATCGAGTCGGCTGACGAGATCGTGCCGGCCGGCGTTACCGAGCAGCAGCGGCCTGGCGAGTATCGGCTGACTCGCAACCCGGGCCCGCGCCGATTTAATTGGGCCGCTCCGGCGCAATCGCTCAAGCCGATGCTATTCAAGCCGCGGGAGAACCTCTGGCGGTGTACGCGCGAGGCGAATGGCACGTTGACATTCAGCGAAGCCAAACCTGAGTCCACTTTGCGCGCCGTGATTGGCGTTCGCGCCTGCGATCTGGCTGCGTTGGTACTGCAAGACCGTCATTTCCTCGGCAATCTGCGCGATCCCTATTACGCGGCGCAGCGGAAATCGCTGTTTACCGTGGCGGTGCATTGTACGCGCCCCGCCGAAACCTGTTTTTGCGCCTCGACCGGTGACGGGCCGCACGCCGACGCGGGCTACGATCTGGCGTTGCACGAGCTCGACGAGGGTTATTTGCTCGAAGTCGGCTCTCGCGCTGGCGAGGCGGTCGCGGCGGAGTTGCCGCTCGACGCGGCCGACCCCGAGCAAATCCGGCGTGCCAACGTCGAATTGCGTGATGCCACTGAGGTTCAGCAACGCGCGTTGCCGGGGCGCCATCTGCGGGAGTCGTTGATGGCTCGGCAAGACCATCCGCGCTGGGCTCAGGTGGCCAGCCGCTGCCTCGCGTGCGGTAACTGTACCTCGGTCTGTCCGACGTGTTTTTGCCATGCCGAGGAAGAGGCACCGGACCTCGATGGCGCGACCACGCGCCACGAGCGGGTGTGGGATTCGTGCTTCACGCAAGGCCATAGTTATATTCATGGCATCGTCATTCGGTCCGATACCCAGTTGCGATACCGTCAATGGTTGACGCACAAACTGGCCACCTGGCACGACCAATATGGTCGTAGTGGTTGCACCGGTTGCGGTCGTTGCATCACTTGGTGCCCGGTTGGAATTGATCTCACCGCCGAAGCCCACGCGCTTTTGAGGTAGCTCATGTTCGCGAACGCCTTGGAATCGACGCAAAACCTCTATCTGCCGGAAGAGGCCGAAATCGTCGAGCGCACCCAGGATTCGCGCACGATCTTCACCTGGCGGCTGCGATTCACCGATCCCGCGCGGCAGGCGGCCTATCGCTTTCAGCCGGGGCAGTTCAACATGATCTACTTGCACGGCGTTGGCGAGGTACCGATCTCCATCGTCTCGGATATCGCGGAAACCGATTATTTCGACCACACGATTCGCGCGGTCGGGCGGGTCACCCACGCGTTGGCGCGACTCAAGCCCGGCGATAGGATCGGTATCCGCGGCCCGTTCGGTCGCGGCTGGCCGATGCACGCGGCGCAACGGCACGACGTGTTGATCATGACCGGCGGCCTCGGCTGCGCGCCGGTGGTGTCGGTGATCGAGCATGTGCTGCGGCGCCGCGAGCGCTACGGCCGACTGACCATTCTGCAGGGCGTCAAGCACAGCGAGGATCTGATCTGGCGCGAACGGTATGAGCGCTGGATGCAGGTGCCGAACACCCGGGTCGCGTTGGCCGCCGATATCGCTAGTCCGGGATGGAAATGGCACGTCGGTCTGGTGACGCAGTTGCTCGATCAGGCCGATATCGATCACGCCAGGACCATGACGATGATCTGTGGTCCCGAGCCGATGATGCGCGCGACAGCCGAACAACTGGTCGCCCGTGGCATGTCCGCGGATCATCTCTGGCTCAGCATGGAACGCAACATGCAATGCGCGGTTGGGCATTGTGGCCACTGTCAGTTCGGGCCACATTTCGTTTGCCGCGATGGTCCGGTGTTTCCGTATATCGAGATTAAGTCGCTGCTCGGCGTCAAGGGGTTTTGAATGGCGTTGCAACTTCCGCAAAGGCCGCGCATCGCGGTTCACAAATTCAGTTCCTGCGACGGTTGTCAGTTGGCATTCCTGGATCTCGGCGAGCAGCTGTTGCAGTTGGCGGGTCTGGTCGAGATCGTGCATTTTCTGGAGGCGGGGCCGAGCGATGCCGAGGCTGAGGTTGAGATCGCCTTTGTCGAAGGCAGCATTTCGACCGATGAAGAACTCGAACGGATACGCTTGGTGCGCAAACACTGTCGCTATTTGGTCACGATCGGTGCCTGTGCGACCTCGGGTGGTCTGCAGGCGCTGCGCAATCTCGGCGAATCGGAATCCGACTGGCGTCGCGCGATTTATGCGCGACCGGAGTTTATTCGCACCCTCGCGCACGCGTCTCCGATTCGCGACCACGTCACGGTGGATTGGGAATTATGGGGATGCCCGATCAACGCGCGCCAGATCGTGGCCGCGGTGCGGGCGTTGTTGTCCGGCGTGCCACCGGTCGCGGAGCAGGATAAGGTGTGTCTTGAGTGCAAGCGCCAGCAGACGGTTTGCGTCATGGTCGCGCACGGCCAACCGTGCCTCGGCCCGGTGACGCGCACCGGCTGCGGCGCGCTGTGCCCGAGCTTTGGGCGTGATTGTTACGGATGCTATGGACCGGCCGAAGCCGTCAACGTGCATAGTCTCGCGCATCGGATGCTCGGTTTTGGACTGGCACCAGATGCGGTGCGGCGGCGTTTCAAACTGATCCACAGCGCGGCGCCGGCGTTTCGAGGTGCCGTGTTGTCGGTGCCGTCGGAGTCGGGGTCAGTGGTATGAGTGGTCGCGATATTCGAGTGCACGTCCCGGCCCTGACCCGTGTCGAGGGCGAAGGTGCACTGCATCTGGAAGTGAGCGAGGGTCGGATCGAGCGGTTGCAGCTCAGCATCTTCGAGCCGCCCAGGTACTTCGAGAAATTCCTAGAGGGGCGCGATTATCATGAGGTGCCGGATATCGTCGCCCGGATCTGCGGGATTTGCCCGGTTGCCTATCAGATGTCGGCGATGCAGGCGCTCGAGCAGGCGTTTGGCATTCAACCGGCGCCATGGGTCGCCGCGCTACGCCGCGCGATGTACTGCGGCGAGTGGATACAAAGCCACGCCTTGCACATCCACCTGCTCGCGGCACCCGATTTTCTCGGTTATGACTCCGCGATCGGCATGGCGGAGCGCTACCCGGACGAGGTGCGTCGCGGTCTGGCCTTGCAGGGGTTGGGCAACGAGCTGATGACGCTGTTGGGCGGTCGCGCGGTGCATCCGGTCGCGATGTGCGTGGGCGGCTTCCACCAGGCGCCAGCGCCAGCCCGGGTCGATGCGCTATTGCGTCGGCTGCGGGCCGCGTTGCCGGACGCCGAGGCGTTGATCGCCTGGACCGCCAGCCTGCCGTTGCCGACCCATGCACAGCGCTTTGTCAGTGTCGCGTTGCGCAACGACGAGGAGTATCCGATGAACGCCGGGCGGATCGTATCCGATGCCGGACTCGATATTGCGCCGACCGATTACGCCGCTCATTTCGAGGAATCGCACGCGCCGCACTCAACGGCGCTGTATTCGCATCTACATGGCGAGCCTTATCTGGTCGGGCCTATGGCGCGGCTCAATCTCAATCTCGATCGCTTACCCGAATCCGCTCGGTTGGCGCTGTCGCGTACCGGTATCGAGTTTCCGAGCGGCAATTTATTCCACTCGATCGTGGCGCGTGCGGTCGAGCTTTATATCGCTATGCTCGAAGCCGTACGGTTACTGGAGCACTACCGGTTGCCCGAGCAGCCGCGCACGCAGGTAGAACCCTGCGCGGGCGTCGGCTTTGGCGCGACCGAGGCGCCGCGCGGTCTGCTCTGGCATCGCTACGAAGTGGATGCGCGCGGATTAATCGTGTCCGCAACCATCGTGCCGCCGACCAGCCAGAATCAGGCCCGGATCGAGCGTGATTTGCATGAGACCCTGACTGAATACGGTCTCGACCACAGTGACGACGAACTGCGATTGCGCTGCGAAATGGTGGTGCGGAACTACGATCCCTGCATATCCTGTGCGACTCATTTTCTCGATCTGCGTATCGAGCGAACGTGAAACCGTGTGGGGTCATTGGCGTGGGCTCACCGTTTGGCGCCGACACGCTGGGTTGGCGGGTTATCGTCGCGTTGCGCGCGTGGCCTGAATTTCAGGCGCGACACGCGGAATATGTCGCAACCGAGATCTGTGATCGCCCGGGGAGCGACATTCTGCGCGTGTTGCACCCGTACGAGCGCGCGATCGTCGTCGACGCGATGTGTTCCGGCGCAGCCGGGGGCACTGTTCGCGAACTCACGCTGGACGACTTGCCGCGAGTTCTCGCGCCGGCGTCGAGTCACGGCTTCGGACTCGCGGCGGCGCTGCAGCTCGGTCGGGTGCTGCGGCAATTGCCGGAACGATTGGTCATCGTAGGTATTGAATGGACGGACTCGATCGACGCGTACGACCCGTCGGCGGCGGTTTCGCGAATCCTTGATCTGCTTGAGACGATACCGCTGGCAGACTCATGGCACGCGGCAGATGACCTTGAAATCGATTCGTGCGTTGAGACCCAATCGTCGCGATAGGTCCGCCAGAACGGTGGCGGGTGTGTTACTCGGCAGGGCGCCACGGCCGCGGCGCTCGGAATCCTCGCGTACTCTCGGTACACTGCGGTGCTCGCGCGGTCGACCACGCGCTCCGCGTTCAACGACACAGCCTAAAATGCCACCGAAAATCGAATTGCGCCCGCATCATGTAACCCGCCGCGGCACTGGAGTGGCGAGGTGATTCACCGGGGTTATCTCGCCGTACAGACTCATCGCGAGCACGCCGGGTTGGTGGGCGTGGCCAGCCTGGACCAGTTCCCGCCCGCCAACGGTGGCGATTCGGACGCGGTCAAGACTTGGTTCGTGGTCGAGTTCGACGATATCGAGGCGGCACGAATGCATGCGCACGAGGCCCTCAAACGCCAGTCAGCGGGGACGAATCTGTTTCGCACCGATCCGATT
>JBHJOI010000031.1:0-39801 GCA_050329935.1 Thiotrichales bacterium
CATTCTGGTCGTGATTCTGTGCAGCCTGATCTGGTATTTCCTGGCCGATCGCTACACGCCCTACACCAGTCAGGCGCGGGTGCAGGGCTTCGTGGTGGGCGTAGCGCCGAAGGTGGCGGGACTGGTGACCAAAGTTCACGTCGAGAACAATCAGGAAGTTGAGGAAGGGCAGCCGCTGTTTGAGATCGACACGGCGAGTTATGAGATCGCCCTGAAGAAGGCGCAATCGGATCTGCAAAGTACCCAGGGTTAGGTAGGTGCCGGAGCCGCCGGCATCGATTCAGCGGAGGCCAGTCTGCGTGCAACTAAGGCCGGCGCGCTTAAAGCTCAACAGGAAGCGGATCGCTTGCAGCGGTTATACCAGCAGGATCCCGGCACGATTTCAGTGCGTCGTCTGGAAGCCGCTCGCACCTCCCGGGAAGAGGCCCAGGCAAAGGTGTCCGGCGCTCAAGCCGAAGTGCAGCGAGCCGTACAACAGCAAGGCGGAAATGACGATAATAATTCCCAGCTGAAATCCGCGCGCAGCGCGGTGCAGAAAGCCCAACTGGATCTGGAAAACACGGTTGTTCGCGCCTCATCCCGCGGGGTGATCACCGATCTGCGGGCCGATGTCGGTCAATTCGCCGGCGCCGGCTCGCCGGTCATGACGCTGATCGCCATCCGCGATGTCTGGATCGACGCCGAGTACACCGAGAATAACCTGGGGCACCTGAAAGTCGGCACTCCGGTCGACATCGTGCTGGATGCCCTGCCCGGACGGGTTTTCACCGGGACGATCAAGAGCATTGGCCTGGGGATCAGCGCCAGCAACTCGCCGCCCGCGGGCACCCTGCCCACCATCCAGAACGACCGGGACTGGCTACGTCAGGCACAACGATTTCCTGTTGTGGTCGCTTTCGATTCCGAGCACCTGAAAACGATCGTTCCGCAGTTGCGGATTGGCGGCCAAGCGGATGTCATGGCCTACACGGAAGGACATTGGCTGCTGCGAACGCTGGGTAAGGCCTACATTCGCATGATGAGCTGGTTCTCGTATGCGTACTAGCCGCGAAACAAGATCAGTTATCGCCTGAGATGCACATTCAGGCGAGGCGCGTCTTTCGCATGAGCTTCAGCACGGCGTTGTCGCTGGCAGCCGGCTACGCCCTGCAATTGCATCTGCCTTATCTGGCGCCCATGTTCGCGCTGCTGTTGACGATGCATCCAGCGCCGCCCCCGGGGCCGAAAAAACTGCTGGCGATAATCACGGTCATTCCGCTCACCCTGGGTATCGGGCTTCTCTTGATTCCGCTGCTGGTTTATTACCCGCTGCCTGCCGTCCTGCTGGTAGGACTGGGGCTTTATGCCAGTTTTTATCTGACGGTGAACAAGGGCAAGGCGATATTGGGCCTCTTCCTCACCATGGGCTTGACCCTGATCTCCGCTGCCGGAACGCTCAGTTCTGTCCTTGCCGCGCTCGTCATTCAATCGCTGGTGATCAGCGTCGCCGTCGCCATCCTGTCGCAATGGCTGGTCTATCCTTTTTTTCCGGAAGACTCGAACTCGGCGAAAGCCAAACCGGAACCGGATGAAAGCCCGCAACAGTCCAGCTGGATTGCCCTGCGCGCCACCCTGATCATGCTGCCGGCTTATTTTCTGGTGCTCAGCAATCCCTCCCTTTATCTGCCTGTGATCATGAAGTCGGTGTCGCTCAGTCAGCAGAGTTCCCTCATCTCGGCGAGGAACGCAGGACGGGAACTGCTCGGATCTACCTTTCTTGGGGGCTGCTTCGCCATCGCCTTCTGGGGGGCGCTGGGTTTGGCGACCAATCTCTGGATGTTCTTCCTCTGGACGCTGCTGTTCACAAGCTATTTCGCCGCCAAGATCCACGGCGTCATTGCCAGCCGTTTTCCACCGTCCTTTTGGCAGAACATCGCCGTGACCATGCTGATCCTGCTGGGCTCGGCGGTCATGGACAGCAACAACGGCAAGGACGTGTATGTGGCCTTCTACACCCGCATGAGTCTATTCATCGCGGTCACCCTGTACGCCTGGCTGACAGTGTACCTGCTGGAAATCTGGCGCGGCCGGCGCATCGACAGCCGAGAAAGTACGGAGCCTTCTCCATGCTGATGAATCTCCTGTACGGACTGGGCGCGATGCTGTTGTGCCTGTTTCTGCAATCGCTTCTGCTGTACGCCTCGTTGCGCTTTTACCGCAACCACCGCGATCACGTGAATAGCCCATCGATCTGGTCCAGCTTGCTGGTGATCAAATCCGTGATGATGCTATTGCTGCTCGGGAATCTCGCGCAGATAGCTCTGTGGGCCGGGTTGTTCATGATGCTGGGAGAATTCCAGCAGTTCGATGCGGCGTTCTACCACTCCGCAGTTAATTTCGCGACGCTCGGTTATGGCGATGTCGTGATGTCGGAGAAGCACAAGCTGCTGGGGCCGCTGGAAGCGGTCAACGGCATATTGATGATAGGCGTCTCCACCGCGGCGCTGATGTCCGCCTTCCAGGATTCCACGCGAAAGACGTTCAAGGCGCGGCAGGAATAGATTCCAATACACAAGCGCCCATCTGGACTGGGACGCCTCGCCGCGCAAAGGCACGCGGTCAATGATCAAATGCGAATTAGCGTGCCGGAGCAAAATCGCAGTTGAATCCTCAATCGCGGGCGAGCATCACGACCGCATGCGCGGCGATGCCTTCCTGACGCCCGGCGAATCCGAGCTTTTCGGTGGTCGTGGCCTTGACGTTCACCTGATCGACCGCGATCTCGAGGTCGGCCGACACGTTCTCACGCATCGCGGCGATATGCGGCGCGAGCTTCGGCGCCTGGGCGACGATGGTCGCATCGACGTTGATAACGCCATAGCCCAGACCCGCCAGTTTGCGCACCACCGCGCGCAGCAACTTTCGACTGTCAATGCCACAGTACGCGGGATCGGTGTCCGGAAAATGTTGGCCGATGTCGCCCAGTGCCGCCGCGCCGAGTAGCGCATCGCATAGCGCGTGGATCAGCACATCGCCATCGGAGTGCGCCGCGAACGCGCGCTCATGCGGAATGCGCACCCCCCCGAGCATGAGGTGGTCACCCGGTTTGAACGCGTGCACGTCGTATCCGTGACCGATGCGAAGACCTCGACTATCGATCACGGCGGCAGCCACTCCGGTGGTCGACAGCGTGGTAGGAAACCGAATCGGCACCCGCCCTGGATGGCCTTCGGCGATACGCTCGCGTGCCCCAACCGCGTCGCGCCGCCGGCGCTCGAAATGCCTGGCAATGCTCTGGCAATGCCGATGCGCCCGCAGGTCCGTACACGCGTCATGTCGACAACGCTCGCAAATAGAATTCGGCCAGCGCAAGGTCGTCGGGGCGAGTGATCTTGAGATTGGTGGCACTGCCCTCGACCAGCAGCGGTTGCCAGCCGGCGAGTTCGAGCGCGCTCGCCTCATCGGTGATCCGCGCGGGATCGGCGAGACCGGCGTCAAGCGCGGCGGCGAGCAATCCGGCCCGAAACACTTGCGGGGTGAGCGCGTGCCACAACTCACTGCGATCAATCGTGGCCACGTTGCCGGCTCGGTCGACCCGTTTCATCGTGTCGCGCACCGGAACGCCGAGCAGTCCACCAATCGGATGTGCGGCGACCGTCGCGAGCAAGCGCCGGATATCCTCGATCCGCACGCAAGGCCGCGCCGCGTCATGCACCAGAATCCAGTCGTCCGCGCCGAGATCATCGAGCAACGCGACCACCGCGTTGCGGACCGAGTGCACCCGCTCGGCCCCGCCGGTGACGACGCGCAAGGGTTTCGGCCACCCACGCGCAAGCCCCGGCCACCAACTGTCATGCGCCGCGAGCGCCACGGTGACGCCCTCGATTTCGGGCACCGCCATCAGACGTTCCAGGGTATGCAGCAGCACGGGTTTTCCGAGCAATTCGAGATACTGCTTGGGTACCTCGGCGCCGAATCGACGCCCGATTCCGGCCGCCGGCACGACCGCCCAACAGCGATCCGTCATGGGTTGCCCGCAGCCGCGTCGGCTTCGACCGGCGCCGGATCGGGCACGATGCTCGGCGGTTCGATCACCTGGAAAAAGGTTTCGCCCTTCTTGATCATACCGAGCTCGCTACGGGCGCGCTCCTCGATCGCCGAGAGCCCGCGCGTGAGGTCCTGGACCTCGGCCTCGAGGGCCTGATTGCGCGCCTCGAGCCGGTCGTTCTCACGCTGCTGCTCGGCCACGCTCTGTCGCAGTTTGGCAACCTCGGAAAAGCTGCCCTCGCCAATCCACAGCCGATACTGGAGCGCCAGCAACAGCACAACCAGGATCGCGATCAGCAGCTTCATCGGGATTGGGGACTCGACCGGTTTGGTTCGACTTGCAACGACAACAGCATCGAACTCTACGACGTTTTTGACGAAAAGAAACCCCATTGCCTCACCTGCCGAACCCTAAGGTAATCAATTCACTTCCCTGTTTGCCCATTGTAGTTCCTCACTTCTGCCCGAGGACCGCGACCGGCACCGCCCAAGGCGCCGGTCGTGCCCTCCAAACCTGCCTAGATAAAGCGTGAAAACGCCGCGCGACCGGCATAAACCGCCTCGGCGCCGAGTGCCTCCTCGATCCTTAGCAGTTGATTGTATTTCGCCACTCGATCGGAGCGCGACATTGAGCCCGTTTTGATCTGGCCGGTGGCCTTCGCGACCGCGAGATCCGCGATAGTCACGTCCTCGGTCTCGCCGGAGCGGTGCGACACCACGGCCGAATATCCGTTGCGCTGCGCCAATTCAATCGCGGCAAGGGTCTCGCTGAGGGTACCGATCTGGTTGACCTTGATCAGGATGGAATTGGCGATGCCGAGATCGATCCCGCGCTGAAGCGTCTTGGCGTCGGTGACGAACAGATCATCGCCCACCAGCTGCACCTTCGCACCCAGGCGCTGGGTCAACAGGGACCAGCCGTCCCAGTCGTCCTCGGCCATCGCGTCCTCGATCGTCACGATCGGATACTGACGCACCCACCCTTCCAGGTAATCGCAGAACCCGGCGGCATCGAAGGAACGGCCCTCGGACTCGAGGTGATACCGGCCATCCTTGAAGAACTCGGAACTCGCGAGATCGAGGCCGAGATAGATGTCCGCGCCCGCCTTGTAGCCAGCCTTTTCGATCGCGAGCAGGATGGTCTCGATCGCCGCTTCGTTCGAGGCAAGGTCGGGCGCGAATCCGCCCTCGTCGCCAACCGCCGTGTTCAGGCCGCGAGACTTCAACACGCTTTTCAGCGCATGAAACACCTCGGCGCCGTAGCGCACCGCCTCGGCCAGCGTCGGCGCGCCGACCGGCACGATCATGAACTCCTGCATGTCCACGCTGTTGTCGGCGTGCGCGCCGCCATTGATGATGTTCATCATCGGCACCGGCAGGGTCCGCGCGGAATAGCCGCCGAGATAGCGATACAACGGCAAACCCGCGTAGGCCGCCGCCGCATGCGCCACGGCCAGCGACGCGGCGAGGATCGCATTGGCGCCGAGCTTGCCTTTGTTCGGGGTGCCGTCGAGGTCGATCAACGCCTGATCGAGCGCCATCTGGTCGCCAACGTCCCAGCCAATCAGTGTTGTGCGGATCGGCCCGTTCAGGTTCGCAACTGCCTGGGAAACGCCCTTGCCGCCCCAAGCGCTACCACCGTCACGCAGTTCGATGGCTTCACGCGATCCGGTCGACGCGCCCGAAGGCACCGTTGCCCGACCACGGGTGCCGTTTTCGAGCAGAATATCGGCCTCCACGGTGGGATTGCCGCGCGAATCGATCACCTGGCGACCGATCACATCTTTGATTCGTGTCATGAGTACTCCGTAACGCTGTTAAGTAAGAAAACCGGACGAGGCTTCCTCTCCACTTCTGTGTGGTCAAACGATCTCTTGTTCTATGAAACCCGCGCGCTTCACAACCTGGTCGAGCGCTTGCAGGGTTGTCAGCAGTTGTTCCATCAACGGTAATGGCCACGCGTTTGGGCCGTCGCTGAGCGCTTGGGTGGGATCGGGGTGCGTTTCCATGAACAACCCCGCGACGCCGGCCGCGACTGCCGCGCGCGCCAGCACCGGCACATGTTCGCGCTGCCCGCCGGAACAGCTGCCCTGCCCGCCCGGTAGCTGCACCGAGTGGGTGGCATCGAATACCACCGGGCATCCGGTGGCTCGCATCACCGCGAGTCCGCGCATGTCGGACACCAGATTGTTATAGCCGAACGAGACCCCGCGTTCGCAGACCATGATCTGGTCATTGCCGACCGCGCGCGCCTTGTCGACCACGTTGACCATGTCCCACGGCGCCAGGAACTGGCCTTTCTTGATATTGACCGGTAGGCCCTGGCGCGCGACGTTCTGGATGAAGTTGGTTTGACGACAAAGAAACGCCGGTGTTTGCAGGACGTCGACCACCGCGGCGACCTCGGCGAGTGGGGTATCCTCATGCACATCGGTCAAAACCGGCACCCCAAGCTGATCCTTAACCGTTTGCAGAATCTTCAATCCTTGCTCGATCCCGGGGCCGCGAAAGCTCGTGCTGGATGACCGGTTCGCCTTGTCGAACGACGACTTGTAGATAAAAGGGATGCCGAGGCGAGCGGTCAACGCCTGCAAGCGCCCCGCCGTTTCCAGGGCCAGCGCCTCGCTCTCGATCACGCAGGGTCCGGCGATCAGAAAGAACGGTCGCGCCAACCCGACCTCGAAACCGCACAGCTTCATAGGACTTCCTTGGTGGCTTCCTGCTTTTCACGCTGCAAACGCGCGGCGCGAATGAAGCCGGAAAACAACGGATGTCCCTCGCGTGGCGTCGAGGTGAACTCCGGGTGAAACTGACAGCCGACAAACCACGGATGATCGTGCAGTTCGATGACCTCCACCAGCGTGCCGTCGAGCGATTCGCCGGATATCACCATGCCGGCATTTTCCAGCCGTTGCCGATAGTGATTGTTGAATTCGTAGCGATGCCGATGTCGCTCGACGATTTGATCGTGGGCATAGAGCGACCGCACCAGCGTGCCGTCGCGCAACCGACACGTCTGACCACCCAGACGCATGCTGCCACCGAGATCGGAATTTGCGTCGCGACGCTGCACGTCGCCGCTTTCGTCCTGCCACTCGGTGATCAACGCGATCACGGGATGCGGCGTTTCGGGATCGAACTCGGTGCTATGCGCGCCGGCCAATCGGGCCTCGTCACGCGCGAGTTCGATCACCGCCACCTGCATGCCGAGACAAATGCCAAGATAAGGCACCTTGAACTCGCGCGCGTAGCGCACCGCCGCGATCTTGCCTTCGACGCCGCGCTTGCCGAACCCGCCTGGCACCAGGATCGCGTCGACATCCCGCAACTCGGTGGTGTCACCGGCCTCAAGCTTTTCGGAGTCGATGTAGCGGATATTGACCCGGGTGCGGGTATGAATCCCGGCGTGGGTCAAGGCCTCGTTGAGGGACTTATACGACTCGGTCAGCTCGACATATTTGCCCGCCATCGCGACCGTGACCTCGGCCTCCGGGAACTCCATCGAGTGAACCACGGCCTTCCAGTCGTTCAATTCAGCCTGCGGCAGATCGAGCCCGAATTTTTTCAACACGATCTGATCGACCTTCTGCGCGTGTAGCCAGAGCGGGATCTTGTAGATGTTATCGAGATCGATCGCGGAGACGACCGCCTTCTCCTCCACGTTGGTGAACAGCGCGATCTTGCGCCGCTCGTTGTCCGGCAACGGATGCGTGCTGCGGCAGAACAGCAGATCCGGCTGAATCCCGATCGAACGCAGTTCCTTGACCGAGTGCTGCGTGGGCTTGGTCTTGAGTTCGCCGGCGGCCGCGATATAGGGCACGAGCGTCAAATGGATGAACAACGCGCGTTCGTGCCCCTCCTCGACCCCCATCTGGCGAATCGCCTCCAGGAACGGCAGCGATTCAATGTCGCCGACCGTGCCGCCGATCTCGACCAGCGCGATATCCGCGCCCTCGGCGCCGAGGCGGATGCGGTGCTTGATCTGATCCGTGATATGCGGAATGACCTGAACCGTACCGCCGAGGTATTCGCCCCGGCGTTCCTTGCGGATCACTTCCTCGTAGATCTGACCGGTGGTGAAGTTGTTTCTACGGCCCGTCTTGCAGTGCACGAATCGCTCGTAGTGCCCCAGGTCGAGGTCGGTCTCGGCGCCGTCCTCGGTCACGAACACCTCGCCGTGCTGGAACGGGCTCATCGTCCCCGGATCAACATTGATGTAGGGATCGAGCTTCATCATGGTGATCTTGAGACCACGCGCCTCGAGGATGGTGCCCAACGATGCGGCGGCAATCCCCTTGCCAAGGGAGGACACGACGCCCCCAGTGATAAAAATGTAGCGGGTCATCAAGCAGTTGTATTCATGCAACAGTAATCGGGCGCGATGATAACAGCTTCATCCCTCGCCAACAATGGCGAAAATGCAGAACCTTATGTTTTTAATAGACTTTCTCTGCTCGGTACCGCGCTTATCGACGCCCTGACCCGCGTTCGCGACGCACCGCACGCCGAAAGGCGCTAGACTCACGACGACTTCGTGAACGGCTCGACCGAGCGTCACTTTTCCACCTCGCGAGGAGCACGACATGCGCGGCATGGTACCGCCCGACCCCCAGACCAAGGTCTCCGATTTTCGATTCGCCGTGGTCTATGTCCCGAAACGCAACCGCAAGCGATTCTCCGCGAACTGCGTGGAACTCTTCGATTCGAGCGAGGCCGCGCGAGCCGCCGCGACGCCAGATAATTTTCGTTACCCCGCGCGCGTCCTGGGTCCGTCGAAATCATCCGAAGGGCAATTTTTGTACTACTTGATCGAGTGGCTGTAGCGGCGCGGTCGCGGCAATGGTTAGGTCAGATCGGACGCAAACCGGGCCAGACTCTCCGCCGCGATCTCGCGGACGTTGGGGTCGGGATCCCGCAACAAGCGCTCGAGTCGCGGCGCCACTTCGGCGCTGCCGACAAAGCCCAGAAAATGGGCCGCGTCGGCGCGAACGGTGGGATTTTCGTGTTCGACCAACGCCCCCAGGCGATCGCCACGCGCCCGCAGCATTTCGGTGCCGGCCAGGTCCTCGATCACCGCGCCGATCCCAATACGCACGTTGACCGAAGTGTCGGCATCCCCGAGCAACCAAATCAACGCATCAAGCCATCGTTCATCCTCACGCACCCGCTCAAGCACCCGCGGCAGCGCGCCCTCGTTCAGCCGCTCCGCGCACCACTGCGCCCAACCCGCCTCGGATTCGGCGCGCTCCGCCCAACGCCGCAATTCCTCCGGCGAATGCAGACCGGTCAACTCGAACGGCCCCAACCGAACCCACGGCACCGAGCGCACGCCGAGCGCCGCCGCGACCTCGGGCGCCTGATCGAGATTCACCACCTCCAGGCGGCGAATCCGGCCCTGCTTCACCAAATCGGCCAACCCCTGCAGCACGCTCGGGCAATGCGGGCAACGCGTGCCCAACAACATCAGCGCATCGGGTGTTTGGGTTTTATCCATGCGTACCTCAGCGGAGAGTCATTTGTCGAGCGTTGAGCATGAACGACTCAAGCTGGAATGGCACTAGGTTTAGCCGATAACGCGCGCGCAATGGCCGTTTGTGACTGACCCTACCCATCACCAGCGGACACCCGTTTATGCATTAAAGCCAAGATCCTCGTCTAACGAACACCCAGCGCCGCCAGGTCGGCGCCTCCCGCACCGCCATCGAGGTGGCTCCGTGGCGATTTTCCCGGCGTTTCATTAACGTGTAACCCATTGTTTACACTATGCATCTCTAGGTACGCATGACTATACTCCGCGTATCGCGCCCTTTTTCGGCGCGAGCGGCGGCGGCGAAGCCACCCCGATGAGTAACCCGTTGGGGCGCCTCGTCAAGCGCAACCTCACTCAAGCAAGGTGACGGAACACCCCATGTGCCGGTCTGGTGGGTGAAGACCGGGAACCGACGCTTTTAGCGAATGAGGCAACTCGGATATGTCAATCGCGGCAGTTTTGGGTAAATGGCTCGTCAGTTACGACAGCGATCGATACGCGGAATCGCCGTTTCGCACCAGGCGCTTGCGGCCGTTACTCGACTTGATCGCGGCGATCTCGACCGAACGGGGCGAGGTCAGCATCGTCGACGTCGGGGGTACCGAGCGGTATTGGGACATACTGCCGGACGGTTTTCTCGACCAATACAACGCCACCGTAACGGTCGTTAACCTGCCAGACGCGGCGCTACCGCGCGAGCACGGCCGATTTCGTTTCGTCTGCTGCGATGGCTGCGACCTGTCGGCTTTCGCCGATCAATCATTTGACATCGCGCATTCCAACTCCGTGGTCGAGCATGTGGGCGACTGGCCGCGCATGATCAAGTTTGCAAGCGAGGTTGCCCGCGTCGGAAAATGCTACTTCGTTCAAACGCCCAACTATTGGTTTCCGGTCGAGCCGCATTTCATGACGCTGTTTTATCATTGGCTACCCACGCCAATACGCGTCTGGTTGATCTTGCACTTCCGGCTTGGCCACTACGCGCGTGCAACCACGGTCGACAAAGCGATGGAGGCGGTCGAAAGCGCGCGTCTGCTCGATCGGCGGATGTTTCAGTCGCTCTTCAGCGACGGCGTTTTGCTGCGCGAACGCTTCCTTGGCCTCACGAAATCATTTGTCGCGATGCGCCGTTAACCCGATTATCCGCCCCGACCGTACCGCGAGCGGCAGCAGAAAGGCGACGCTCGCCGCCGCGACGGATGCCGCGTTACGCGCCCACCGTATCGCGCCCCAACTGGTCCGGTGCTACGCTTTCGAAATCACGCCCCAAGCCGAACACGGATACCCTCATGAGCACGCTGCCCAACTACCAGACGATTCTTTACGCCACCGATCTCAGCGATCACACCCGGCCGGTCTTCCGCCATGCGGTCAGTCTGGCGCGCCGCTTCGGCGGTAGCATCGTCATGCTGCACGTAATGGAACCGCTCGGGCCAACCAGTCACGCGGTTCTGAATGCCTATTTGCCAAATGTGGATCTGCAAACGCTGGAACGAGACGGCTTGAAAGACGTCGCGCTAACGATGAAACGCCGGCTCGAAAAGTTTTGCGAAGAAGAAGGCGAGTCCTGCACCGACGATTCCCCGCTGGTGCGCAAGATCCGGGTCGTCACCGGTCAACCCTCGGAGCAGATTCTGAAGGCCGCCAGCGAGGTCGAGGCCGCGCTGATCGTGATCGGGACCGGCGCGCATTCGTTACTCGGTCAACACACGATCGGCACCACCGCGCGCAAGGTCAGCCAATACGCGCGGATTCCGGTGCTGATCGTTCCCAACGACTGAGCGGACACGTCGCGTTCTAGACGGCCGGCGCCCGCATTCGGCGATAGACCGATGCCAGCGCATCAACGTCACCGACATTGCCCGGAAAGATCACGACCGGCAGCTCGGGAAAACGCGGATGATCGACGGGGCAACGCACCACCGAGCACCCTGCCAGCACCTGCCCCAACACGCGCGCCGTGCGCAATGCGAGTCCGTCGCTCAGGACATCGTTCGAGGTGATGCCGCCCTTGCTGATCAAGAACCCCAGCGTAGGCGGCAACCCGCGCACGACATCCATCAGCAAGGCCGACACCCGTTGGCCAAAGGCAAGCCGGGTCGACTGGTCGGCGAAGGTGCGTTCCACCCGGCTGGTGTAGATCACGGCGGTTCGACCGGCGTGGTGCGCCGCGGCCGCGGCCGCCAGCACCGTCTGCAACACGCGCTCGCGATTGTCGTCGATCCGGGCCACATCGATCTCGATCGCCTCGATGTCGCGTTCGCGCAGCAGCGCCTCGAGCTGTTGCGTGGTCTTTTTGACATGCGAACCGACCAGCACCGCCCCCGGCTGACCGCCGCGCACGTAACGAGCCATGGACTCGGCCGGGATCGGTTGCGGCGGCAAGCGCGCCAGCGCGGTCAACAGACTGGCCGCGCTGCGGAACAGAAAGCGCTTGCCCCGCGCCGCCGCCTGCTTCAACTGGTCGGCGAAATGATCGAGGTCGGTTTGGGTTTCCGCGTCGACGACGCAACACGCGTTGCCATGCAACCCGAGGAGACGATCGAGTGCGTCGCCGCGCACCTCCGCCAGCAAAAAGCGCTCGACCGACGCCGCCGGGATGCGTCCTGCAGTTTTTTCCTCGACATATTCCGGCAGGTAGCTATGGCGGTAGGCGAACACCGAGTCACGCGCGAACTCCGTCTCATGCACCGGCGTCGGCACGCCCGCGATCATTAGGTAGTGCACGCTATCGCGGGTGAACCTGCCACCCTCGAAAAACGCCGGCACCAAGAAATGGGCGTCGAACGGACCCAGTTCCTCGGCCATCACGTCGGTCTCGACCGGGTAGTGACCGCGCAACGTCGAGTCGGAGCGGCTGACCAGCAAGGGATTGATCGGGCGTCCCTCGGTGGCCAAGCGATCCAGCGCGCATTTTAGATTGACGCAAACCTCGCGGGTCAAACGCGCGGCCGCGTCGGCCGCCTTGCCGCGGGTGTTGGTCAGCACGAAAAACAAGGCCGAGTCGTCGCGCAGCGCCTCGACCAAGGTATCGACATCCCAACGCGTCAGCAGCAGACAGCCGTGCACCGTCTGCGAACCGGTCGGGTCATCGTCCAGGACTATGATTTTGGTTTCCATGATCTCGCTCCGTGTCGGGGAGGTTGCAGGCGGCGGTCAGGGAAACGAATTACCCCACTGCCGCAACCTGCAACCGGCCACCTGAATCTCTCAACCCGAAACCAGCGCCCGAGCCCGTTCGGCCATCGCCGCGGCGGTTAGCCCGTTGAAGCCCATCAACTCGCCGGGTGAGGCCGTGGTCTCGCCGCGTTGCCACACAAACGTGTCACGGCGAGGCGCCCGGGTCCGTAGTAACACCGGTTCCAGCGGACCGCTCGGACCACCGCTGACCGCGATCAGCGCATCACCGTCAAACAAGGCGTTGAAGTGGTCGTCGTCCATAAAGGCGTTATCGGGTTCGGCGCTGTGCTGCCAGGCGACGTCGGTTGGCCGATACAACCGGCGCGGATTGACGACCGCCACGATCCGCACCCGGTAACCCGCAGCCGCGAGTGGGTCGCAGGCCTCGTAGACCGGTAACAACACCATGTCGCCTGTGACCGCGAACACGATCGTGCCTCGGCCACCGCTGCCACTCTCATAGAGGCTGATCGCGCCGCGTTCGACCGCGATTCGTCCCTCGTCGAGCGTGGTGCGCACCGGCAACGGGCTTTTCGACGCGATGATCGCGATGCCCTTGTTGTGCTGTTCCAGCGCCCACAGGTAGGCGCTTTGAATCATGTTGGCATCGACCGGGAACAGCGGGTAGACGTTGCCGTTACGCATTTGCGCGGCGAAGTAGTTCTCGATCTCCGGGCGCTGATGGGTCCAGCCGTTACGCCCCTGCTCCAACGCACCGGCGGTGAACATGCACACCGCGGCCGGCGTCTTGCGGCGCAATTCGGCCATCGCCTGGGTCACAGTTTGGAAAATCGGCCAGCCGTTGATCGCGAAACTCTCGTAGGACAACCACAGCGAACGCGAGCCGAATAGTGCGAGCGCCGCCGCCATGCCGGCGCACGCGTCTTCGTTCAGCGGCTCGTAGACCTGCCCGGTCGGGGTCTGGTTATAGAGCGGGTCGGTAGTCGGATGACGAATCTTGAGCGCGTCGTTGATGTTTTTCATCGCCGAGGCCTCGTTACCATCCGCGTTGGTGGCGAGGAAGCGCGCGTCGGCTTGTCCGACCGCGGCGACCAGCGCGCCCATGGCCGTCGAGGGGACCTGCTTGTCACCGATCGCGAACGCCTGCGCCGGCAGCTCGCCGAGCGGCGCGAGCGCGAGTGTGTGTTCGGTGACGACAGTCTTGACCGCGGGTCCGCCACCGGCACGTTGCAGGTTGGTGCGAACCAACGCCCAGGCCCGGGGCGGCAGTGCGCGGCGTTGCAAACCTTCGATCATGTGCGGGCGATCAAGCGAGTCCGCCGGATAGAGATTGTGCGATTTGGCGCCGGTGGTATGAACCCCGGCCCCCTTGAGTTGCTTGATGATCAGCGCGGTCAAGGTGCCGCCAAGCGCGTTGGTCGCCGCGCGGTGCGCGCCTGCCAGCACCGCGCCGGTGAAGGCCAGCCGCTGGGACAACGAGAACCGTGTGCTGTCGACATAGGCGCCCGGTTGGTCGCTGTCGTCGAAGGCCTTGGCGTCGATCAGAATGACCTCGCGGAAGCCGTGCGCCCGCCAATAGGCGGTCATCTGCTCATTGCTCCAGGTCGAGACCATCGCATGGTGTTCTTGACTGTAGCCGTTCCAGATCAAGACCGGCAGAAAATTGGTGATATCCGGGAACGCGGTATTGAAATGCATCATCGAGGACAGCGGGTATGGTTCGCCCATGCCACCATCGCCCAGCGTGACCGGAAACAGCTTGTCGCGGTGCAGATAAGCGCCGGCCATCGCGAAATGCTGGCCCTGCCCGAGCGGGCCGGCCGGCGACAAGATCCCCGGAATCGCCCCCGACAAGTGACCGAGCAGACCCTCGCGCTCACGAAACCGCGCCCGCAAATCGTCGACGGTGCGGATGCCCATCTCTTCCAGCGAGGTGTCGAGAAACATCGAGCTGTAAAACCCGGGGGCATGATGGCCGACCTCGGTCACGATGTTGGTGTGACCCAGCATCATCAACGCCGCGTGCGCCTCGGCGCTGCTCGCGAAACCGCCCGGATGCCCGGATGCCTTGGCGCCGGTGACCTGCAATGTGAGGTAGCGCAGCGCGTCGGCGGCCAGCAAGGTCTGATAAACAGCGGTCGGATCGCTCGCGTCCGCGATTGCGCTCTGACCTTCGCCGATCACCGGCTGCGCGGCGTGTTCAGCGTAGCGCGGCCAGGGTTGGCCGAAATAGTCGATACCCGCGCAAAAGGCGGGCGCCTCATCGAACATCTGACTGGGAACTGCGCTCATCACTGACCTCCGGTGCTGACTGGTTGACCGCGAATTCGCGGTATGAGGCAGACGATAGTGGACGCCACGATATTCCGCAATATAGAATCGTTTCCACATTATGGAATTACGGGTCGCCGATGAAATCCACCTCGATACAGGTCATCGACCGCTTGGTCTGGCTCTTGGACGTGCTGGCGCGTTACGAACACCCGGTGAGCCTCAAAGTCCTCGCGGCGGAAACCGGGCTTGCACCCTCCACCGGGTTCCGCATCCTGGCCGCGGCCGTGGAGCACGGCCTGGTCGAACGCGATCCCAGCGGCGCTTACCGACTGGGCGGCAAGTTGCTGCAACTTGCCGCCCACGTGCACGGCCACACCGATCTGATCGGTCTGGCCCGTCCCTTCATGGAACGGTTGCGCGACCAAACAGGCGAGACCGTCAACCTGACCTTTCGCGAGGGTGATCAGGTCGTTTATGTCGAGCGGGTGTTGAGTCAACGGATGATGCGGGTGGAGCAGATCGTCGGCAGCCGCGCGCCGCTGCATGTGACCGCGGTCGGTAAGCTGATGCTGGCCGAATCCGGCCGTGAGGCGACCGAAGACTACGCGCGCCGCACCGGCCTTCCGGCGTACACGCGTCACACCCTTAACGAGCTCGAAGCGCTCTGGCGCGCGGTCACGCGCGACCGTGACCATGGCTTTGCCTATGACAACGAGGAAGCGGAGCCGGGCGTGGGGTGTATTGGCGCGCTGGTTCACGACGCGGCGGGGCGGGTGGCGGCCGGACTCTCGATCTCGGCGCCGATCGAGCGCCGGCAGGATACCTGGATCCCGTGGGTGCGGGAGTCCGCGCGGTTGATTTCGGCACGGCTGGGATTTGTCGCGTCGTAGACGAATTTTTCTGCCCATTCAGGCGCGCGAATCGTTAAAATCGACCGGAGCTCGGACGTTGACGACAGCGATCCGGCCGATCGACGCGCACCGGTGACCGCCCAGGGCGCGCCGACGCTATCGAGGATTCATACAAAATAATCTGCGGCGCTTCGAGGATAACGTGAAAAATTCTACCCCCCCCCAAACGCGGCGCCGTCGGACCGCTTTACTGGCCGCGATCGCAAGTTGCCTAGGTCTGTTGAGTAACAGCGAAGCTGTCCGCGCGGCGTCACAAATCCCCGGCGAGGACGCGTTCATGGCGCCGATCCCGACCGTCGTCTCGGCGACCCGACTACCGCAGCCCCAGGTGCATAGCCCGGCATCGACCACGCTGATCACGCGCGAGATCATTGCCGCGTCGGGGTTCACGGAACTCGCCGAGGTGTTCCGGCTGGTGCCCGGCTTCCAGGTCGCGCAGGCCACGGGATCGCACTACCTGGTGTCATACCACGGCCAGGAGCGGGTGTTTCCGGATCGCATCGAGGTCATGGTCGATGGCCGTTCGGTTTACGGCAATTTGATCTCAAGCGTGAACTGGAAAACGCTGGGTGTCGCGCTGGAAGACATCGAGCGCATTGAAGTCGTGCGCGGGCCGAACGCCCCGGTGTTCGGCGCCAACGCGTTCTCGGCGACGATCAACATCATCACCCGCGCGCCGGTCGATGCCGACGGCACGGACCTGAGTGCCACCTTTGGCTCGCTCGACACCCGGAACTTCCGCGTGCGCCACGCCGCGAACCGCGATCAACTCGACTATCAACTCATCGCGGGTTATCGCCGCGACTCGGGATTTGGCCGGATTCCCTTCACTGGTCAGAATTTTGATGAATCCCGCCTGACCGATCTCTCCGCGCGTGCGCTCTTCACACCGGACCCGCGTAACGATTTCGATCTCCAGCTGGGCATCACGACCGGCGACCTCGCGACACTCTACGCCGCACCCGAGCCATTCTTGATCGACCACGACGGCGAGGTCGAGTCGCACTACCAATACCTGCGCTGGACCCACAAGCCGGCCCGCGGCGCCGAGACCTATTTGCAGTTCTACCATAACCACCAGGACCAATCCGATACCTTCACCGCCGGACCGCTCTCGCGCATCATCGGCGTGCCTCCGATGGCAATCCCCGCGATATTCAATGGACAGGACGATCAAACACTATCGTATTTCTACGCCGATGGCGTGTCGGAGCGCTACGATCTGGAGCTGCAACAGATCCGCTCGGTCGGTCCGACGACCCGCGGGGTGTGGGGCGCCGGGTTGCGCCTCGATCGATTGAAATCACCTCATCTCGACCGACCCAACTTCATCGACGATCGAAGCGCGCGTCTGTTCGGCAATCTCGAACGGATCGTCAACAATGCGCTTTCCTTGAATGTCGGCTTAATGCTTGATTACAACGAGATTGGGCACCTGCGCGGCTCGACCCGAATCGCCGCCAACCACCGCGTGGGCGATCACGGCAGCTTGCGCGCCAGCGTGAGCTACACGGAACGCAGTCCGTCCATTCTGGACGAAAATTGGAACGCCACCCTTCGCTTCAATGACGGCAGCGTGCTCGAACGCGCGATCGTCTCGCTCGGCGATCTCGACGCCGAACGGATGACGGCTTACGAGATCGGTTACGCCTCGGCCTATTTCGGCGGCACGCTCCAGGCCGATATCAAGCTCTTTCACGAGCGCACGGATGATCTGGTATCACTCCAGCAATTCTCGACCGGCAGACCGAGTCCCAATACTGGCGTGCCGACGCTAGTCATAAACAACGGTAGCTACTACTCGGTGAAGGGTGTTGAAGGTCAAGTGCTGTGGCAGCCGTCATCCTCGGACTTTGCGCTGCTGCACTATTCGCTTACTCGCAGCCATCGGCTGGAAGACCGGGGCTATGTCGATGATAGTCTCGACGAACGTCATGACGACGCGACGCCGCGAGTGACCCTGGGACTGCTGTTATCCCACCGCTTCGACAATCAGCTTCAAGCCAGCCTGGGCTATTATCGGATTTCCGAGACCACGTGGCTGCTCGAAGGGAACCAAGTGCCGACTTACGATCGCTTCGACGTACGCGTGGCGAAGGACTTCCGGTTCGCCGACCTTACCAACCGGATCGAGTTGATCGCGCAAAATATCGGCGATTCGCACGCCGAATACATAAGTAATCGGAATATTGTCGATCCCCGGTATTACCTGAAACTCTCGACCCGGTTCTAGGCTCCGGCGCGGCCGCGTGCGCGGCCGCGCGGTTCGCGGGTTGGTCAGCGGGGGTTGAGCGAGGCGTAGTGCGATGCCAGCGCGTCGATCAGTTCGTCGGTCAGCGGCGCACCCATCGCGTGCATCGTGGAATGCTTGCGCACACCGTCGTGGTAACCCTTCAGCGACTTGACGAGATAGTCGTAACGTTGCGCGTCGAGGCGCGGCACGATCAACCCCGCTTGCTCGACGCCGGGTGCATGACAACGCTCGCAGCGCTCCAGCCATTCCGCCGCGACCAGCGGTCGTTTGACGGTCGCCTGCTTCGGCGCCTGCGCGGTGTAGTAAGCGGCGATGTGCTCGATCTCCTGATCCGTAAGCGCCGCCACCGCGCCTTTCATCAGATCATTCTCGCGACCGCCATCGCGATAGGCTTTCATTGCCACGCTCAGAAACGCGGCATCCTGACCGGCCAGCGTCGGATTCTTGCTATTGGTGCTGTTGCCGCCTTCACCGTGACAGCCGGCGCAACCGGCCGCGAGTGCCTCGCCCGCAGCGACATCGCCGGTTTCGGCCTTGTCGCGCGCGACCGGTGCTTGCGACGCGTAGAACAACGCGATGCTGGACATGGTCGCGGCATCCATTTCGGCCACGAATGCCGGCATCACGTCGTCCTTGCGATGTCCGTCCTTGTAGGCGGCGAGCGCGGCGATCAAGTAATCCTGTTGTTGCCCAGCCAAGCTCGGCGTGCCGGGCAAGGGACTGTTGCCGTCCTCGCCATGACACCCGCCGCACATCTCGGCGGCGGCACGGCCCTGCTCGACTGGATTTTCGTCGAACGAGACCTTGGAGGTGACGGCCGGATCCGCCGTCGGCGCGGGCAGACTGGCGTAATACGCCGCGGCGTCGATCATCTCGCGATCGCTGACATCGGACACCATCTGTTGCAGCGACGGGTGTCCGCGAGTGCCGTCCTTGTACTCCTGCATCGCCACCCGCAGGTAGGCTTCGTGCTGGCCCGCGATATGCGGCGTGTCCACCGCGACCGAGACACCGTCGAGACCGTGGCAACTCAGGCACTTACGCTCGGCAACGAGTTTGCCGGCGGCACCGTCGCCCTTGATCGCGCGCGGGTCTTGCGGTTCCTTGTCGCCTGAGCACGCCACGAGCGTCAACGAGGACAGCAACAGGACAACGATTGGTCTGATCATAAGGTACTCCAAAGTATGAAAATTCTGCGCCCATGGTAGTTCACGGCAACCCTGCGCGAATTTGATGTTTGTCAAATTCCGGCAGGCGGTCGCCGATGGCGGGCGAATATTTACTCGCGCGACGGTTCCAGCGTCGCGTCGAGATTCAGATCGTCGCAGTATTCCAGAAAGGCTTGGCGTAGCGCCTTGATGGGGGTGGTCGCCGGGATGCCTACGACCATCCGCACCGCGAACATTTGCGTGCCCGTGTGCGGCGCCGGGTAGGTCTCGGTTTCGAGCGCCTCGATGTTGATCTCATGGCGGGCGAAAAACCGCGCCAAACCGTGCACGATACCCGGATGATCGAGCGCGACGACCTCGACGTCGTAGGGTATCAGCGTCGCGCGCGGGATACGCTGATGAGTGCGTTTGTGGACGATCGCGAGCCCGAGCGCGTCACTCAGCGGCGGGAGATGTTCGGCGAGTCGAACCAGGGCGGGCTCCTCGCCCGCGACCAGCATCAAGAATGCGAACTGGCCACCGAGCACCGCCATGCGGCTGTGTTCGATATTACAGCCGGCGGCGGTCACGGCGCTGGTGAAGGCCTCGACCAAACCGACCTTATCCTCGCCGGTCGCGGTGATGACCATGTATTCGGGTTGCGGTGACGCATTCATCGCCTAAGAATCTCCAGTTTTTTTAACGACGCGGCGCGAAAGTCTAGCGCGCGACCCGGGTGCTGGCATCCGTCAGGCGCCGGCACTGGCGCGAACTCGCTTGTAATGGTTGATCAGGCCATTGGTCGAGGCGTCGTGACTGCTTATTTCCGCATCGCCCGCCAACTCGGGGAGGATCGCCTTCGCCAACGATTTGCCCAGTTCGACGCCCCATTGATCAAACGAGTTGATGTTCCAGATCACGCCCTGGACGAAGATCTTGTGCTCGTACATCGCGATCAGCGCGCCCAGGGCGCGCGGCGTCAGCTTGCGAAACAACAGGCTGTTGCTCGGCTGGTTGCCGCGAAAAACCGTGTAGGGCAAGCGCAGGCGAATCGTGTCCTCGTCGACTCCGGCCGCGCGCATGGCCGCCACCGCCTCATCGGCGGTGCGGCCGCGCATCAGCGCCTCAGTCTGCGCGAAGAAGTTCGACAGCAGGATTCGGTGGTGCGCGCCGATCGGGTTGTGCGACTCGACCGGAGCGAGAAAATCGCATGGAATCAAGCGTGTACCTTGATGGATCAGCTGATAGAACGCATGTTGTCCATTGGTCCCCGGCTGCCCCCAGATGACGGGACCGGTGTGGTAATCCACCGCGCGCCCCTCGCGGTCGACGGATTTGCCGTTACTCTCCATGTCCCCTTGCTGGAAATAGTCCGCGAATCGCCAGAGGTACTGATCGTAGGGCAGGATTGCGTGACTCTCGGCGCCCAGGAAGTTGACGTACCACACCCCGAGCAGCGCGAGCAGCACCGGTAGGTTGTCGGCGAATGGCGTCTCGCGGAAGTGCTGATCCATTGCGTGAGCGCCATCGAGCAACGCGTCAAAGTGATCCATGCCGAGATACAGGGCGATTGGCAATCCGATCGCGGACCAGAGTGAGTAGCGGCCGCCAACCCAATCCCAGAACTGAAACATATTGGCGGTATCGATACCAAACGCGGCCACCGCCTCCGCGTTGGTCGAAACGGCGACGAAATGCCGTGCGATTTCCGGTTCGGTGCCACCCTGGGCCAGGAACCAGTCACGCGCGGTGTGGGCGTTGGTCAAGGTCTCCTGGGTTGTGAAGGTCTTCGAGGCAACCACGAACAGCGTGGTTTCGGGCCGCACCCGACGCAGCGTTTCGGCGATCTGGGTGCCATCGACATTGGAGACGAAGTGAATCGTCAGTTCAGGGTGTTTATAGGGACGCAACGCCTCGCAGACCATGGCCGGCCCCAAGTCCGAACCGCCGATGCCAATGTTGACGATATCCGTGATCCGCGTGCCACGCATGCCCAGCCAATCGCCGTCGCGCACGCGCGCGCTGAAGTCCCGCATGTGCGCCAGAACCGCGCGAACTTCCGGCATCACGTCGACGCTTTCGACGTAGACCGGGCGATCCGATCGGTTGCGCAGCGCGACATGGAGCACCGCTCGCGCCTCGGTGTGATTGATCGGCTCGCCGCTGAACATCCGCTCGCGCCAACGCGCGAGATCCGCCGACTCCGCGAGTTTCAGCAAGTATGCCAGAGTGTCCGCGGTGATCCGGTTTTTCGAGAAGTCGAGCAGAATATCCTCAAACTGGCGCGAAAACCGATCGAATCGAGCCGGATCCTCGGCAAACAGGTCACGCATATGGCGCGTGCGCAACCCCGCCACATGCCGCTCCAAGGTATGCCAGGCGCTGGTCTGATTGGGCGGCAAACGCCCCCCCGCGGGTGCGCGGCCGGCACCGGTAGGATCGTTGTCATGAGTCACGATGATTGGCTCCCAGAGAGGATCTAGCTGCGGTACGCACCCTATTTTGCCTGAAACAACGGCGTTCCGCCCTACCTCGGGGGCGCGATCCCCGTTGGAAGCCGGGCTTACGTCAATCATTGTTACGACAGCGGCTATAATGCCCCGTCACAACCCATCAGGAGACCCCCGCGCATGAATGACACTGCGACGACCTCGGTCATCCAGCTTTCGGATCTCGACGACAAGGTCCTGCGTTCGTTCGTCAAGTTGCTCGGCGGCACGCTTGGGACCGTGATCAAGAACCACGCCGGAGTGGAGGTTTTCGAGGCCGTCGAGAAACTGCGCAAGGGTTTTATCGCGCTGCAAAAACGCCGCGATGAACACCTGCGGCAAGAGCTGATGAACCTGATCGCCGGGCTCGACCCGTTGACTCTGGAGCAGGTCATCCGCGCCTTCAGTCTGTACTTCAGTCTGGTCAACATCACCGAGGAGGAGTCCGCCTACCACTGGCGCAATCGCTTGCTCAACGCGGGCGGACTGTTGTGGCATGGCTCGTTCACGGAAACGCTACGCGAGTTTCGCAGCGCGGGCATCACCCTGGAGCAAACCAATCAACTGTTGGCGCGATTGCGCTACACGCCGGTGTTTACCGCCCACCCCACGGAAGCGCGACGCCGCGCGGTCATGGAGGCGTTGCGGCGGATTTTTCTGTCGACCCAGAGTCTTCGGACCCAACGCCTGGGCAAGGATCGCAAGCGTCTCTTGCTGCGCAACCTGGAACGCGATGTCACGATCCTGTGGCAAACCAATGAGATCCGCGACAAGAAGCCCTCGGTGCTCGACGAAGTCAGGAACGGCCTCTATTACTTCCGCGAAAGCCTGTTCGAAGCGGTACCGCAGACCTATCGCTTGTTCGAGCGCGCGCTCACCCGTATTTATGGCATCGAGGCGCGACGCGCCGGACAGATCAATATTCCGAGCTTTATCCGCTTCGGGTCGTGGATCGGCGGCGACCGCGACGGCAATCCCAACGTCAAGCCCGAGACCACTGTGCGCGCCGCACGCGAACAAATGCGCACGGTACTCTACGAGTACCTGGATCGGGTCAAGCAGTTGAGCGTGGTGCTGACCCACTCCTCGCTGTTCTGCCCGATCTCTCCGCGCATGATCGAGGCCTTGAAGCAGGACGAATGGCTCGCGGCAACGGTGTTTCGCGAGAATCGCGATCGATTCGGCACCGAGCCGTATCGGCGCAAGCTCTATTTCATGGCGCACCGACTCGAACAAACCATCAAGGCCGTCGAGGCACGGATCTACACCGGGCACGCGTTACCGATGCCGGAGGATGCCTATGCGGACGCGTCGGCCCTGTTGCACGATTTGACCACGATCCGTGAGTCGCTGATTGGCCATGGTGACCGCATTGTCGCCAATGGCGAGTTGATCGACCTGATCCGCCAGGTGGAGAGCTTCGGCTTTCATTTGATGGAGCTTGATATCCGTCAGGAATCCACCGTGCACAGCCAAACGGTCGCCGAAATCCTGCGCGGGCTGGATGACGGTATTGACTATCTGGGATTGAGCGAAGCCGACCGCGTCGCCAAACTCAGCGATCTTATCGCCCGTCGCGACCTGTTGATCCCCGACCTTCCACTCAGCGAGATGGCGGCCGAAACCGTCGAGACGCTTCGGGTCATCGCCCTGTTGCGCGCGGAGATCGGGGCCGAGATTTTCGGCTCCTACGTGATTTCGATGACGCACCACGCCAGCCACATCCTCGAAGTGTTGCTACTCGGACGCATCACCGGGCTCGCGGGCTACGCGGGCGACACGCCATTTTGTCACCTGGTCGTATCACCGCTGTTCGAAACCATCGAAGATTTGAAGCACGTCCAGAGCGTGCTGACCGGACTGCTGACCAACCCGATTTACACCGCGATGCTCGGGGCCTCGGGCAACTTGCAGGAAGTCATGCTGGGCTACTCGGATTCGGCGAAGGATGGCGGCATCCTCGCGTCGGCCTGGAATCTATATCACGCGCAGCGCGAGGTGCTCGACATCGCCAACGCCCATGGGGTGGATTGCCGACTGTTTCACGGCCGGGGCGGCACCGTCGGCCGGGGCGGCGGCCCGACGCACGAGGCGATCCTCGCGCAGCCGCCAGGTACGGTCACCGGCCAGATCAAGTTCACCGAACAAGGGGAGGTGCTGGCCTACCGCTACAGCAACGTCGAAACCGCCGTCTACGAACTCACGATGGGGATCTCGGGTCTGCTCAAAGCCAGCTGCACGCGGCTCCACCTGAACCACGAGGACCGGCCCGAACACCTTGCGATCATGGACCGCCTCGCGGCGTTCGGCGAGGATGCCTACCGCGAATTGACCGATCGCACCCCACACTTTCTCGATTACTTCTATGAAATCACGCCGGTGCAGGAAATCGGCCAGCTCAATATTGGCTCGCGGCCATCGCACCGCAAACAAGCCGATCGCTCCAAGACATCGATCCGCGCGATCCCGTGGGTGTTTGGCTGGGCGCAGGCGCGTCACACCCTACCCGCGTGGTACGGCATCGGCAGCGCGCTGGAAGCCCTGCGCGGCAACGATCCAATGCGGATCGTGCGACTGCAGCGCATGTATCAGGAGTGGCCGTTCTTTCGTAATCTACTCAGCAACGCCCAGATGGCGCTCGCCAAGGCGAACATGGACATCGCCGTGCAGTATGTCGCGCTGGCGCCGGATCCCGATCTCGCCTATCCGATCTTCGATCAGATCAAACGCGAATATCAGCGCACCATCAAGCAGGTGCTGGAAATCACCAACAGCAAGCATCTACTGGCCGAGAACCCGATGCTGGCACAGTCGATGGCCCGACGCGATCCCTACATCAGTCCGTTGAATCATATCCAGATCATCCTGATCAAGCGCCACCGCGACGACACGCTCGACGAAGCGACCCATCAACGTTGGCTGATGCCGCTGCTACGCTCGATCAACGCGATATCCGGCGGCATGCGCAACACCGGCTGAATCGGCGCCTGCGCGCGCGCCCTGGACCCGCGAAGTTCAGGCGACGATGCCGGCGTTGCGCGCCATCAGATCGGTCAACTGACGCTGATGCACATGGCGAACGATCGCCTCGCGATCCTCTTCATGCAGATGCGTGAACTGAACCGAAACCAACCAGCGCTCGGCGCCCTTGGTCGTCACCGACGACTGTCGTTCCGCCCGTACCACCTTGGCAAAGGCATAAACCACCGAGTACGACGGGAACAGCAGCAGCATCACTTCCAGCAACTGCCCACGCTGCACCGGCCGGGGCGTGGTGAACCGCATCCCCGACGCGCTCAGGTTGATGGTGTGCGATGGCGCCCGGGTCCGTAGGTTGTTGGCATGCACGAGACGAAACGCCAGCGTGTTGATCTGGCGCTCCATTAAATCGAGATAGTCCGCCACTTCGGGATAGTCTTCCCGAACCCGTTGCAGCGTCGGCAGGTGCTTTTCGCGCTCGGCCGCGATGTCGTTCATCAACCCATGCTGGTGGCGTCGGCGTTCGTAGATGATGTCGGCCTGACTGACCTCGTCCGGACTCAATTCTTTCACGGTCAACGCGACGTAGTCGTCGATCCGGTAATAGCCGCGGCGGTTTGATTCGCTCATGGACGCTGCTCTTCGGTTGGTACTGATTGGCTCGCGCCCGGCTTCGCAGGCTCGTTCAGCGCGATATTGATTTCGACCCGCCGGTTTTTGCCACGCTGTTCCGGGTCGGTATTCGGCGCCAGCGGCGCGGTGTCCGCGTGAGCACGGATCTCAAGCCGCTGCGGTTGACTCAAACCGGACTGAGTCAGGTGGTGCACGACATTCGCGGCGCGCGCGGCCGACAGCACCCAGTTCGATGGGTATTGCAGGTTCTGGATCGGCACGTCGTCGGTGTGACCCTCGACCAGAATTCGGCCCTCGATCTGATTCAAGGCCCGGGTCATTTCCATCAGCACCGGCAAAAAGGTCGCGTGCAGATCCGCGCTACCGGAGGGAAACGAGCCCTGCTCATTGATCCGAATCATGATGGCCTCGTCATTGACGACCACATCGACCCAGCCTTTGCTGATGGAATCCTGGATCGCGGTGACCAGCGATTCGACGGCTTGGCGCGTCCGGTCCGAAACGGGTGCGAGGTAGCGCAGGTGACTACCCAGCTCGGTCGGCACTTCAGGAATTGATTTTGGCTCGACCGCGATTGTCTTCTCGATCAAACCTTCACGGTCGGCCAGTACGGGTTCCTCCCACGGTGAGTCAGGCTTGACGTCGACAATCGCGGCCTCGGGCGCGGCCAGCGCGACCGTGCTCAGCGCGGCGTCGTTCGGTGGCACCTGGACCTTGGAGGGCGCGCCGAAAGCCTCACGCATCGCGCCCGCCGCGCCGTGGTAGCGGCTCGTGTCGAATTCGGAGAACGACACCAGCAGCACGAAGAAGCAAAGAATCAACGCCATCAGGTCGGCGAAGGTCACCACCCATTTCGGAGCCGATCCGGCATCGTTACCCCAATCCAACGGATCGCTACTCAACATCAGTGCGACCCTCTTTTATGCGAGGGCTCGACCGGCATCTCGCGTTTCTCCTCCGGCAGGAAGGATGTCAGCAGTTGCTGCAACACCCGCGGATTGGTGCCGTCCTGAATCGACGCAATCGATTCAAGGATCAACATCTTGCGCAGGCGCTCCTCGGCGCTGATCGACTTAAGCTTCTCCGCGATCGGGTTGGCGACGGCATAGGCGATCAACGCACCGTAGAGCGTGGTCAGCAAGGCAACGGCCATACCCGGACCGATCGCCTTCGGATCGTTCAGGTTCAATAGCATCTGGACCAGGCCGATCAGCGTTCCGATCATCCCCATCGCGGGGGCCGCATCGGCCATTGCCTTGAACAGGCGCACCCCGTCGTGGTGGCGTTCTAGCTCGATATTGATGTCCTTGGCCAGGGTCTTGTGCACGACGTCTTTCGGGTAGCCGTCGATACACAGCTCAACGCCGCGGCGCAGAAACGGATCGCGGATTTCGATCTTGTCGAGGGCGAGAATGCCTTGGCGGCGCACGATATTAGTCAGATGGGTCGCTTCGTCGATCAGGACCTGGGGATTCGTGGGACGGTAGGAGAACGCCCGCATTGCCTCCTTGAACGCGCCGAGGAACTGTTGCAACGGCACCTGGGTCAAAGTCACGAAAAACGTACCGCCAATCACGATGACGAGCGCGGCCGAGTCAACGAACTGGGCGAACCCGCCGCTGAGATGTATACCCCAAATCACGATACCGACCGCGCCGAATACGCCAAAGAGCGGCGCCAGATCGATATGCATGTGTTTGAAGCGATCCTTGATGCCCGAGCGTAGGTTGCCCGGCTCCTGAACCCTGTCCCTGTCCTGAGTTTTCATCCGTGTGATAGTCCTGAGTAAATTTTTTTTCGGGGAAAAGCGAATTCCATGCCACCCCACTCGCATATGCTCCGCCATGGTGCGGACGGCGTTCTTATTCGGCTGATTTTTAAGACTATTCTCCTTCCGTTTAGCGCTCGTTCAAACGCCCCTGCAAAATTCGAGCGGATCACGCGAGGTTGTCGTCGCGGCAGTGTCCGCCTGGCAGCGATTTGCCGCGCGAACCGGCAAATACCAGCCGAACCGCCGGCCCTCGTAGCTTCCGAACCGCGCCGGCTCTTGAATGGAGCCGACGCGGCATCGCCACCACTAACGCGATCGAGCGTCAGCCATCCGCTTCGAACTCATACAGATCATCCAGCGTGTAGAACCGATGATCCCGCATGAATCCCGCGACGATCGTTTCTTTCAACGCAAGAATTCGGCCCTGGTCGTCCCACTCGGACACCCACTCCATCGGTAGGCCTTCGAGCATGTGGACCATTGCGTAGCTGCCGTCCGGATAAACGGAAAGGTGGGTCTCACCGGTCCGAAAATCCTTGAAGGCAGGCATGAAACCAAAGCACAAGTCACCAACACTCCCTCCTGGCATCTGTTGATGCAACTTGTGCTGCTGCAGAAAATCTGCTGATGTGATCAGCATGGATACCCCCTGAGCGAGCACTGACTCGATAATTGTTGTTTTTCTATACCCGGACCCGGTAAGGGGTCCGCGACTGGCTACGTCGAGTCCGTGCCGTTCAGGAGTTGCCGCTTGTTCGGTCACGCGAATGTGGAGTCGGGATGCCCCGGAATGCTCCACGCCCGCGTTCGTGCAAGATGCCTGTTCTCTGGCGCATCCTGCGCTCGCAGCGTTGTCGAGGGTCCAGATTACCGACTACTTAAGGAAAAAACAGGGGCTTGACGCGGATTTGCCCATCCCGGCCGGAGCCCTGTCGGGGCGCTGTGATACCATTCTGGCTTTATCCGAAAATCACTAAAGTGGCGGGCTTGATGGACCGATACCAACTCCTCGATGCGGCGTTGTGCAAGCGTATTCTGATTCTCGATGGCGCCATGGGCACGATGATTCAGCGCCACTCGCTCGACGAGGCCGCCTATCGCGGCGAACGCTTCGCCGACTGGCCGCGGGATCTCAAGGGCAATAACGACCTGCTGACCCTGACCCAACCCGGAATCATCAGCGGCATCCACGCCGCCTATCTCGAGGCCGGCGCCGACATCATCGAGACCAATACCTTCAACGCCAACTCGGTGTCGATGGCGGACTACGGCATGCAATCCCTGGTTGGAGAGCTCAATCTGGCCGCGGCGCGACTCGCCCGCGAGCTGGCCGACGCGCATGCCACCGCCAATCGCCCCCGCTTCGTCGCAGGCGTGCTCGGACCGACCAATCGCACGGCGAGTCTTTCGCCCGACGTCAACGATCCTGGATTCCGCAACATCAGCTTCATGGATCTGGTGACCTCCTACGTCGAGGCCAGCCGTGCGCTGATCGCGGGTGGTGTCGACTTGCTCCTGATTGAGACCATCTTCGATACCCTCAACGCGAAAGCGGCCGTGTACGCCTGTGAACAGGTATTCCACGAGGACGGCCTGCGTCTACCAGTGATGATCTCGGGCACCATCACGGATCAATCCGGGCGCACCCTGACCGGACAAACGACCGAGGCCTTTTACAACTCACTGCGCCACGCGCGACCGCTTTCGATCGGGCTCAATTGTGCGCTTGGACCCGGCGAGTTGCGTCAATACGTCGAGGAATTGGCACGGATCAGCGAGACCTGCGTCTCGGCGCATCCGAACGCGGGTCTGCCAAACGAGATGGGGGGATACGATCTCGGGCCAGAGGCCATGGCGACCGAAATCGCCGAATGGGCCGAGTCGGGCTTTTTAAACATTGTCGGCGGCTGTTGCGGCACGACGCCCGACCATATCCGCGCGATCGCCGCCGCGGTCGCCGACAAGCGGCCGCGCGCACGACCCGACCTCCCACCCGCCTGCCGCTTGTCCGGGCTCGAGCCGCTCAACATCGACAAGGCGCTCAACTTCGTCAACGTGGGTGAGCGCGCCAACGTCACCGGGTCGGCCAAATTCAAGCGCTTGATCCTGGACGGCCGCTACGAGGAGGCGCTCGATATCTGCCGCGAACAGGTCGAGAACGGCGCGCAGATCGTCGATGTCAACATGGACGAGGGCATGCTCGATGGCGTCGCCGCGATGCGTCGATTCTTGAACCTGATGGCGGCGGAACCGGAAATTTCGCGGGTGCCAGTCATGCTCGACTCCTCGAAATGGGACATCCTCGAAGCCGGCCTGCAATGCGTGCAAGGCAAACCGATCGTGAACTCGATCTCGATGAAGGAAGGCGAGGCCAAGTTCATCGAGCAAGCCATGCTCTGTCGGCGCTACGGCGCGGCGGTGATCGTCATGGCCTTCGATGAACAGGGACAAGCCGATAGCTACGCGCGCAAGATCGAGATTTGCCAGCGCGCCTACGCGCTGCTCACCCAGCAGGTTGGCTTTCCAGCCGAAGATATCGTGTTCGACCCCAATGTCTTCGCGGTGGCAACCGGGATCGAGGAACACGCCAACTATGGCGTCGACTTCATCGAGGCGACTCGCTGGATCAAGACCCACTTGCCGCACGCGCTGATCAGCGGCGGCGTCTCCAACGTATCGTTTTCGTTTCGCGGCAACGACAAGGTCCGCGAGGCGATCCACGCGGTGTTCCTTTACCACGCCATTCGCGCCGGCATGGACATGGGCATCGTCAACGCGGGTCAGCTCGGGGTGTACGACGAAATCCCGGCGGAATTGCGCGAGGCGGTCGAGGATGTCGTCAACAATCGCCACCCGGAAGCCACCGAACGCCTGATCGACCTGGCGCCGCGCTACAAGGGCGACGGCGCGGCGCCGGAAGCGCGCACGGACGCCGAGTGGCGTGCCTGGCCGGTCGAAAAGCGCCTCGAACACGCGCTGGTCAAGGGCATCACCGACCACATCGATGCCGATACCGAGGAGGCACGCAACACCCTCGGCGCGCCGCTCAAAGTCATCGAAGGTCCGCTGATGGATGGGATGAACGTGGTCGGCGACCTGTTTGGCGCCGGCAAGATGTTCCTGCCCCAGGTCGTGAAAAGCGCGCGGGTCATGAAAAAAGCGGTGGCCTACCTGCAGCCGTTTCTCGAGGCGGAAAAAGCCGGGTGCGCCGTGCGCGCCAATGGCAAGATCCTGCTCGCGACCGTCAAGGGCGATGTGCACGACATCGGTAAGAACATCGTCGGCGTCGTCCTGCAATGCAATAACTACGAGGTCATCGACCTCGGCGTCATGGTGCCGGCCGATCGCATCCTGACGAGTGCGCGCGAACTCAACGTCGATATCATCGGCCTATCCGGCCTGATCACGCCTTCGCTCGACGAGATGGTACACATCGGCAAGGAAATGCAACGCCTCGGGTTTCACGTTCCATTGCTGATCGGCGGCGCGACCACATCCAAAGCGCATACCGCGGTCAAGATCGAGCCGCACTACCGCAACGGACCAGTCGTCTACGTGCCGGACGCCTCGCGCGCGGTCGGGGTCGCGTCAAATCTGTTGTCCCAAACATTGCGCGACGACTACGTCGCAGGCATCCAGCGGGAATATGCCGAGATCCGGCAGCGGCGCGCCGGCATCGATGAAACCCGAAACCTGCTGAGCCTCGACGATGCCCGCTGCAACCGCACGCCGCTCAACTGGACCGACTACACGCCACCCGTTCCACACGCGCCCGGCGTGCACGTATTCGACGACGTGCCGCTCGCGGAGGTCGCGTACTACATCGACTGGACGTTTTTCTTCCACGCCTGGCAGCTACGGGGTCGGTTTCCCAAGATCCTCGACGACCCCGAGAAAGGCGTCGAGGCACGCAAGCTTCACGCCGACGCCCAAGCGATGCTGGATCGAATCATTCACGATCAATGGCTGCGTGGTCGCGCGATCGTTGGACTGTTTCCCGCCAACGCGGTCGGCGACGACGTCGAGGTTTATGCCGACGACTCACGCCGTGAACTTCTGACGACCTTCCATTTTTTGCGGAAGCAAGGGCGCCAACCCGCAGGGCATTACAACGATTGCCTGGCGGATTTTGTCGCGCCACGCACTAGTCATCACGCGGATTTTTTGGGCGCCTTTGCTTGTACCGCCGGCATCGGCATCGATGCCAAGCTCGCCGAGTTCGAGGCCGACCACGACGACTACCACGCCATCATGCTCAAGTCCCTCGCCGATCGCCTGGCAGAAGCCATGGCCGAATGGCTCCACGCGCGGGTGCGGCGCGAGCTTTGGGGCTATGCGCCGACGGAAGCCTTGAGCAACGAGGACCTGATCGAGGAACGCTACCAAGGCATCCGCCCCGCGATAGGATACCCCGCTTCGCCAGACCATACGGAAAAGGATCTACTCTGGAATTTGCTCGACATCGAGCGCCGCATCGGGATCTGGCTCACCGAAAGCAAAGCGATGGTGCCGACCGCCGCGGTCAGCGGCCTTTACTTCTCACATCCGCAAGCGCGCTACTTCGCGGTCGGCAAGATCAATCGGGATCAGGTCGAGGACTACGCCGCGCGCAAGGCCTACTCGATGGCGGACATGGAACGCTGGTTGGCGCCAAACCTGGCCTATCCGAGCGGTTGAACGCACTTACACCGCCGCCCGAGACGCGACGCTCGGCGCGGCGGTGTCACCCGAACCGAAACGCGGTGATCAACCGGTCGTGGGCGGCACGACCGGATGACCTCGGGCGATCCAGTCGAGGATGCCGCGATCGACGTTGTAGACGTTTTTGTAGTGCAATTGATTGACGAGCGCCTCCGCCGCCGTGCGGGTGCGGCTACCGGTTCGACACAGCAGAATCACCGGGTCATCGGTGGCTACCATCTCCGTCAGTTTCGGAACGAAATCGGGATTGACTCCGCCATAGTTGCTGAACAGCGTCAACAACACACTGCCTTCAACCACGCCGGTCTGTTGCCACTCCTGCGGCGTACGGATGTCGATCACCGGCACGCCCTCCGCGATCAGCTTCTTCAGCTCATCGGCCGAGATATCGGTGTAGGGCGCATGGGCGCTGGAAAAGGGATTCACCATTCGTATTCGTACCCCGAGTTAAACTGAAGCGTTTCTGAAACGGGACGAATATGGCGATCGCCGTCAATAAATTCAAGTTCGCTACTGGGATACTGTGCCCAACGCAACGCTTACCCACTAATTACCCGGCACGATTCGGGTCGGATTAACGTGAAATGCCCGATTCACAAGCAATGCCGCTTCGGGTTGGGTAGGCGGGCGCATCGGCCGTAAGGACGCGGTCATCGAGCCCCCAGGGATGGGTTCACGGCGGCATCTCCTGCCTACTCGGCCCGGAGAGCGATTTTCGTCGTCTGCGGCGGCGTTCTCGCCCTGAAAGTTAGGTGCCGGGATGCGGCGGACAACTGCATCGATACGACGGAGGACTCGTCGCCATACCGTGTTCGAACCCCCCGATTCTAATCCGATATGTTTGGATCGACCGTTGCGCCCATCGCACCCCAGCGTCACTCGATCGACGGGTCACCCTGGGCTGACCCTGCAATTCTCGACGCCGATCCGGTCGCGACCGGGACGCGCCAACTCACATTCGAGCCCTCCAAGCCGCATCAAACACGGAAGTTTGACCGGCAAAGCGCCCATCCTAGGCCCTCGTACGCACCCCACAACCGCGCGCGCGACACACTTGGAGCGCGCGAAAGACTGATCGCGAACCCGACGCGCATCGGCACGTTTTTCGCTGAATCGGGTTCATGCTGGCAAGGATTGATTGACGTGAACTGACGTGACGCGCCAGTCGCTTGAACTTCAAACGTGATTGAGATCCTTCCTGGAAAATAACTGAAAGCCGATGCCCTGGATTGAACCAGCATTATCACGATCTATCGAAGACAGGTGAATAAGTTAGAATACTACTAGCCATTCGGGCTAATGATCGCCAAAAAAGTCGCAGTCGCTTATGCAATTCCGCCGCAAGACTCCACGAATGTCATGCACCAGTCGCAGCAAAAACCTACATCTCGACGATTGCGTCGCCTCGACCATTACCAACTGGTTGTGCCACACGGCACCCGCTTAACATCACGCACTATAGTTAGACGATTAGCGCCGTTGCACTCGACCGCCCCCCGCGCGCGCGATCGAACGGATTGTTACTGACCAGCCGGAGCGATACATGGGAAATCGTAAAAAAAAGTCGCGACACAAGCCCGACAATGCCCGTCGGATCGTGCCTTTCCTCACGGTCAGCGCCCCCGGTGTGAGTCTTGCGTTCTACACCAGCGCTTTCGGATTCAAGCCGGAGCACGACGAGATCATAACTCACCCGAATGGCGAAATCGTCCACGCGAGCATGCGATACAAGGGCAAAACCGTCGTGATGTTTGCACCGGAAGGCGCCTGGAGTCATCCCGCCAAGACACCCAAGCACACTGGCCAGCCTTGTCCGGTTGGCCTATATGTCTACTGCGACAACGTTGATATGCTGTATGAGACCGCACTCCGCCACGGCGCCATCGCGAATGAACCGCCGTCCGATGCTTTTTGGGGCGACCGCGTGGCTCGGCTTGACGACCCCGATGGCTACACCTGGACGTTCGCAACCCATGTCGGGCGATTCGCGCCGCTGACCATGCCGGGACTCGAGGACGAGGCCGCGGAGGCCGCGGTCGAATGAGTGTGCGTCATGAACCCGTTTTTGCCGCCAACGCCTCTGGTCGGCCCGCGATAAACCAACCCTTGCTCACCCGAGTACGCCGATGCTGTTGTTGACCCTGATTCGCCACGCGAAGTCGAGCTGGGATAACCCGTTGTTACGCGACTTCGACCGGACCCTGAACCCCCGCGGCCAAGCCGACGCGCCGTTGATGGGAGCCGTGCTGCGCGATGCCCAGGTCAAATTTGATCGAATCATTTCAAGCCCGGCGCTGCGCGCGATCTCGACCGCCGAGATCATCGCTTCGGTGCTGGGCTACCCACTCAACCACATCCAGCGCGAACCTAGAATCTACGATGCGAGCGTGAACACGCTCCTCGAAATCGTGACCCAACTCGATCCACAAGCGCGGAGCGTGGCGCTGTTCGGCCATAATCCCGGCTTCTCCGAACTGGCCAATCGCCTGGCACATGAACCCGTCGGCGAGTTGCCAACCTGCGCCATCGTCCGGCTCGGATTTGACGCTCCCTCGTGGTCGGCGATCATAAAGGGCAGCGGCAGACTGATTGCCTTCGACTACCCCAAGAAGGTCAAACGCCACTGATTTGTCCACGCCACACCAGGCCGAATAGCTTGGCGCGACGCTGCGGCGGATCACACCTGAGCTGGCGGCTACCGGTGGTTTCCTGAGACGCCCGCGAATCCTCGTCAGCCGTGACTTGTCGCCCCGCTCAACGCGCAACCCCAATGCGAGAATGTCATGCGTTAAGCGGTATACCTTTGCGGATGCTGGATAAGAACATTAAAATACACCAAAGTAATGATCCGTGCCGCGCGAGGCGCATCACCAAGGGCTATGTAACCCAATGATATTCAAACGAAGCAAGAAGGCGGACCCGGTTGTCGAACGGTCTCGCGCCAGCGCCACCAAGGTGCTTGCGACGACTGAGCCAGTCAAGGCCGAGCGTAAGAATGCCAAGCCATCCAGCCCCACCGACGGGCGCTTCGCGCGTCTGCGGCGGAAAAAAGCCACCGTCGAAAAGACGCCAAGCAGACGCGGCGCGAGCGAACGCGCGACCGATAGCGCCAAGGCACGCCAGCCGTCAACCGCCAAACTGAATCGACCGATCAAGGAAACCTTGCGCGAACCCAAGGAGCCTTGGCTGCTGCCGGCGCTCACCCGCAGTCTTCAGCGAGTGTTCGAGACCGCGCAGAAGCGCACGGCACGCGAGGAGACGCGCCGCACCGAGATCGAAACCGCCATGCTGCAAAACTTCACCGATCGCATGGAAAATGTCTTCGGCGAGCTGCACAAGGAATTTGACGAACGCGAACGCGTGTTAGATCAAAAAATCAAGCGCACCGACCAGGAACACCGACATCAAGTCCAGCGCGTTCGCTGGCTGAGCGTCCCGGCCGCGATCGTCGCGGTGATCGCCCTCGGCTACGTGTTTTATGTGGTCAACGTCATGGAAAATGCCATGACCAGCATGTCCGGGAACATGAGCGCGATGACGGGCAACCTGTCGTCGATCACGCAGGACACCCGCAGCATGTCGCAGGACATGGGACAACTCAGCGGCAACGTCTCGCAGATGACGCAAAACGTCGGCGCACTCAGCGGCAACGTCGGCTATATGACGCGCGATGTTGGTGCGATGAGCCATGCAATTACCCCCGCCGCCCAGTCGATGGGGCCGATGATGGGCATGGTGCGTAATTTCATGCCGTTCTGAGGCGCGGAGGCGGCAACCTCCCGCCGCCTCGCGCGCCTGCCATCCCGTCAGGAGCCCGCGTAAGCGCCCCGTTCCGATGACTTGTCCCTCACGAATTGCGAACGACTGCTCGACCACGCGTCGATGGCCGACGTCGCGGAACTTGCCGAACAAGTCCGCGAACACTTTCGCGGCCTCGCGGTGCTGATACAAGGATTCAAGACCACGACCGAACACGCGGTCTCGGTCGCACCGATGCCGGTATCGCCGCGCGCGTCGGCACGCGGTGAGGCGTTCCGTCGTGCCGCTTGAACCGAAGCGGCTGGTCCGCGGATCCGCGGCGCCGCCGATTTGTCAAAAAAAGTTCATTTTCGCTCTGCGCCGAAGAACACGTATGCTTCACGAGTGTTTGATCTGTCACACCCTTATCGACCGCGCCCTACTCGGCAAGCCACGGGGTTGAAATCGAAATCATCGACGTGTTTACCGGCATGGTCGGCGCAACTTTTGACACATCGCGAGGAGGCATCCCACCATGGCAGTCACGATCGGAATCAATGGCTTCGGCCGCATGGGGCGCCTTGCGTTGCGCGCCGGCTGGAACCACGACGACATCGCGTTCGTGCGCGTCAATGAAATCTCAACCGACGCTGCGGGCTCCGCGCATCTGCTAAAGTTCGACTCGGTTCACGGCACTTGGCCGGTCGACTGCGATGGCGACGGTGAAACGCTACACATCGACGGCAAGTCGCTCGACTACCATCGCAATCCCTTGATCGGCGCGCAGGATTGGTCGGGCTGCGACATCGTGTTCGAGGCCACCGGCAAACATCACAAGAAGCCAGAAACCCTGCGCGCGTACTTCGAGCAAGGCGTCAAGAAAGTGATCGTCGCCGCGCCGACGGATGGCGCGCTGAATATCGTTTACGGGATCAATGATCATCTCTACGACCCGGCGACGCACAATCTCGTCACCGCCGCGTCGTGCACCACGAACTGTCTGGCACCGGTGGTCAAGGTCATGCATGAGCGGATCGGTATCCGCCACGGCACGATGACGACGATTCACGACATTACCAACACCCAAACCATCGTCGACAAGGGCCACAAGGATCTGCGCCGAGCGCGCGCCTGCGGCCAGTCACTGATTCCGACCAGCACCGGCTCGGCCAAGGCGATCACCAAGATCTTTCCCGAGCTGACCGGCAAGCTGAATGGACTCGCGGTTCGCGTGCCGCTCCTCAACGCGTCGCTTACCGATTTCGTGTTCGAAGCGGCACGCCCGGTGACCGAAGACGAGGTAAACGGGTACTTCCGCGAAGCGGCTGAAGGCCCGCTCAAAGGTATCCTCGGTTACGAGGAACGCCCATTGGTTTCGGTCGATTATCTCAACGACCCGCGTTCCTCGATCGTCGACGCGTTGTCGACGATGGTCATCGACGGTACACAAGTGAAGGTGTTGGCGTGGTACGACAATGAGTGGGGCTATGTGAACCGAATGATCGATCTGGCCCGCAAGATCGCGCGCGGCCGCTGACGCATGGACCGCGGTATCCGCAACTATCTGATCGTCACCGGCGGATACTGGGCGTTCACCCTGACCGACGGCGCGATCCGGATGTTGGTGGTGTTGTATTTCCACCTGCTCGGCTACTCGCCGTTCGAAGTGGCGATGCTGTTTCTGTTCTACGAGCTCTTCGGCATCGTCACCAATCTGGTCGGCGGCTGGCTTGGTGCGCGAATCGGTCTGAATCTGACGATGCACATCGGCATGGGCTTGCAGGTCGTGGCGCTCACGATGCTCACTGTGCCCGACCCATGGTTGACCGTGGTCTACGTCATGTTCGCCCAGGCGCTCTCCGGCATCGCCAAGGATCTCAACAAGATGTCGGCCAAGGCGAGCGTCAAGGCCTTTGCCACCGGCGGCGAATCGCGCCTGTTTCATTGGGTCGCGGCGCTCACCGGCTCCAAAAATGCACTCAAGGGCGCGGGGTTTTTCGTCGGCGCGTTGCTGCTCGAAGTGGTCGGCTTTCGCCTCGCGCTGGCAATACTCGCTGGGTCGCTGTTGCTGGTTCTGATCGTCACCGCGACGTTGCTGCCGGCCGGCGTCGGCAAAATGAAAACCAAACCAAAGTTCACCCAGATATTCTCGAACCGCGCGGCGATCAACTGGCTCGCGGCCGCGCGATTCTTTTTGTTTGGCGCGCGCGACGTCTGGTTCGTGGTCGGGCTCCCGGTGTTCCTGTACGCGGTGCTTGGCTGGAGTTTCACCCAGGTTGGCGCCTACCTCGCGCTGTGGATCATCGGTTACGGCATCGTGCAGGCGATGGCCCCAAAGATCCTGCGCCGAAACGAGCGCACCGAACCGCCTGGCGGAGCGACCGCACGCACCTGGGCACTCGTGCTTGCCGTGATCCCGGCCGGCATCGCGCTGGCCCTCACGCAGGGCTGGCCGCCACAGATCGTTGTCATCACGGGGCTGATCTTGTTCGGCATCGTGTTCGCGATCAACTCCGCGGTCCACTCCTATCTCATCCTCGCCTACTCGGATAACGACAAAGTCGCGCTCAACGTCGGTTTCTACTATATGGCCAACGCCGGCGGCCGTCTCGCCGGCACCGTGCTCTCGGGCTGGGTGTATCAAACCCAGGGATTGGAAGGCTGCCTGTGGTGGTCGGCCGCGTTCGTCATCGCGGCACTGGCGCTATCGGTGAAACTGCCGGAGGTCGGGTCGACACGCACGAGCCCTACACGATCAGCACTGAGTTGACGCCGCTGTTGCATTGATCTGGACGCATCGGGAACCCTCCGGGCAGGAAAAGGGAGACAGCGAAAAACTGAATCCGACGGACTAAACTCGATCTCAACTCCGAGCCCCCACATCCACGCTAATCGCGATGCCATCGACCTCACCTTTCCTCGACCACTTTTCCGCCGTCGCGGCCGACTATGCGAGCTTTCGCCCGACTTACCCCGCAGAGTTATTCGCCTGGTTGGCGGAGCTCTCGCCGAGGCAATATCGCGCCTGGGATTGCGCGTGCGGTAACGGGCAGGCCTCGGTGGGTCTGTCCGGGCATTTTCAGTCAGTGATCGCGACCGACGCGAGCGCGGCGCAGATCGCGGCGGCGCCCGCACATCCGAGGGTCGAGTGGCGGGTGGCAACCGCCGAACAAAGTGGGTTGGCCGACGACTCGGTCGACTTGATCACGGTCGCGCAGGCGCTGCATTGGTTCGATCTTGCCGCGTTTTACCGCGAGGCGACGCGGGTGCTGCGTCCGAACGGGGTGTTGGCGGTTTGGTGTTATGGGGTTTTCAGTGCTGGCGATGCGGCGGTCGATCGCTTGCTGCAAACGTTTTACGGCGAAACGCTGGCGCCCTTTTGGCCTCCAGAGCGGCGGATTGTCGAGCGCGGATACCGCGACTTGGCCTTTCCATTCACGGAGCTCGCGGCACCCGACTTGGCACTCAGGCAATCATGGTCGTTGCCTCGGCTCGCGGGTTACCTGCGCTCGTGGTCGGCGACCGCACGCTTTGTTGAGAGCCGTCGGCGCGATCCCGTCGCCGAACTCGAGTCCGATCTCGCGCAGGTATGGGGTGCATCCGCGCGCCTGATTGAATTCAGCTGGCCGCTGGCATTCCGGGTGGGTATCAAACCGGCTTGACCCGAAACCAGGCCGCGTACAGCGCGGGTACGAACAAGATCGTCAGCAGGGTCGCCACACTCAGTCCACCCATGATGGCATAGGCCATCGGCCCCCACAGTACATTGGTGCTGAGCGGAATCATCGCGAGAATCGACGCCGCGGCGGTGAGCACGATCGGACGAAAGCGTCGCACGGTCGACTCGCGGATCGCTTCCCACATCGGCCGCCCCTCGTCCATATCCTGCCGAATCTGGTCGACCAGGATCACCGTGTTGCGCATGATCATGCCGGCGAGCGCGATGGTGCCGAGCAAGGCGACGAAGCCAAATGGCTGGTTGAACACCAGCAGGCCCAGCGCGACGCCGATGATGCCGAGCGGCGCGGTCAGCAAGACCATCAATACCCGCGAGAAGCTCTGTAATTGCAGCATCAGCAACGTCGCGACCACCGCAAGCATCATCGGCATGCCGGCGGCGATCGAGGCCTCGGCGCGTTGATTCTCCTCGAACGCGCCACCAGCCTCGATGCGATAGCCGGCCGGTAGCCGAGCCCGAATCGGGTC
>JBHJOI010000032.1:0-189208 GCA_050329935.1 Thiotrichales bacterium
GCCACTGTCGCGAAGACCAGTTCGCTCGGAATGACCTCGATCTTCGGCGGCAACGCAGCGGCGACGCCGCGCACATCGACCGTGACCGTCGCGGTTTGAGCGGCGGAATCAGCGCCGGCCACGCTCAGCTTGGCCGTTTTCTCTCCCGTCTGCGTATCAACGTTGAACAGCGAGGTATCGAAACGAATCGGCACGGTGCAGCTCGCATCGACGGCGAGCACCTTGCCGACAGAGCAATCCGCGGCGGCGGGCGTGACCAAACTGAACGCGTTGGATAGATTGTCGCCGGCTGGCAATGCGATGCTATTGATCGTGAACGGGCGATCACCCTTGTTGGTCAGTGTCACGTTGCCTTGAGTGACATTTGGAATGAGGATATCGCCGAAATCGAGCGACGTGCTGAGCAGGCCGATGTTGATCGGCACGCATTTGTAGAGTCCCAACTGAGTTACCGCGAGGTCGTTGCCCGCGGAGTCGGGTATCGCGCGGTCGTCGATCAATTGAAGGGCGAGTTGCGCGGTCGAAGGTGTCAACTGGTATTCAAAGCGCTTCCAGATATCAGCGGCGGCGGCGGCGCAGCTCCCGGTCGCCGTCACGGCCCCGTCACAGACGGTCACGGCCGGCAGCGCCTGACCGTTCGCTTGAGGACGGAAGCCCACGATCGGCCCGCCGTACTGGTTCTGCAATTGAGGCGCCAGTGAATTCGACGTGTAGCCGAAAAACACATAGCTGAAGTTCGTATCCAGACCATCGACCGACTGGTTCCAGATCAGGCGTGGAGACGCGCTTTGCGACTGATTGTTAGACGTGCCGTTGTATGCCAGCCAACCCAGGGTCGCCGCGATATTGTTGGCCGTATCGCCGGGGAACGGACCCTGGTTGAAGTCAGGATCGGAGTTGTAAGTGCCGCTCATCGCGGAGACGCCAGCTTCGACGGGCGCCGTCAACGCATCGGTTGGATACTGATTGAATCCGGTATACAGCAGGCCACTGGTCCAGAATCCCAGGTCGGCCCCTGGGCTCTGCTGAGCCGCGACCGAAGCAAGGAAATTGGCGTTCCGAATCAAATTTTCACCGGTTGGTTGCTTGTCGGCGCCACAACCGCCTTCAGCGATTGCCATCTGCGCCCCCAGCACCAGCGCCAGCGAGGTTGAGAAAACCAACGCCTTCCTGGCGACCGTGGGGTGGACGTCACCGAGGGCGTTTCGCACCGCGAAAAAGATACGCTTTCTGTTCATGACTCTGCTCTCGAATTCATTAAGTTTGGTGTCCGGGTCCCCGGCCGCCGATCCCGCGGTCGCCACTCGGATGCGTAATGTTTCAATCCCTGCGTTGGCAGGGTTTAGCCCGCTCAAGCACTTGTTGACTCCGCTGCCGCACGGTCATTTCACCCAGCATTCGGAGTTTGCCTTTCTCAACTTTAGCATGTTAGGCGCCAAATGCAATGCATAGCTAAAGAATTAGTTCTTAACATGCTGTTATTAAACAGGTTACAAGCACAAGTTGCGTGATCGCTCCCGGCTGCCAGCGTCGAGCGACCCGAATTCAAGCGCCGCAATATGCCACTGATCGCTTGATTCGAACCACTCGTCGAAGCCCAGAATAGATTCTTTAGTGCAGGAAATCCTCGTTCGCCCAGCGTCCGTGACCACTTGTCGCCCAATTTGCGAGGCGCATCACCTTGATACGTCCGATTCCGGACCTCAGGGCGACTTGGGCCAAAAACGAGGCCCGCGCGCCACGCGACGCTGTCCACCTCGCACGGTTCCCGTGACGCGTCGCGCGGGAATAGCCGACCAGCGGCGCAACCGAATTCGTCTTAGAGCTTCATCCGATCACCGATGTTTCACGCGCTGACCCGGATCGTCCATTTTTTGCGAGCGCACTCACAGTTTTGAGTAATCAGCCGTGACTCCGCGGTCTGATCGCGTCTAAATACTGGATAATTGGTAGTCGCGACTTTCGAATAGAAAGAACTATCTCGACAGCCCGGGCGTTATAGTGATTAGAAATGGGCACATCTTTGGGAGACACAAGTGAAAACAATCCGTCGTAGTATTTGCGCGATGACGGTCGCCGCCGCCGCGCTGGCAGGTCCATCCGCATATGCAGCCACGCAGTTCATCGACGGTTACGGTACCGGCTGGCAGACCTACTCGTTCACCCTACCGCAAGGCCAGTCCTTCGCCGGCACCGTCACGATCGGGGTGAGTAACCACGGTGACACGCTGGCCGATTCATCGCTTCAGGTCGATAATTTCGGTGGCGCGTTTAATTACGTCAGTAACGCGGGTAACACCGGTTTCGAATCCGGCGACTCCGGTTACGATGTGGCGGGAACGCGGGTACCGATCGGTCATGCGTTCCACCTTCCAGCGCACACAGGCACCGGTTCGATGCACCTGATCGCAAGCGGCGCCGACACGAGCGTATACAATAATGCCGACGGCAACCCTGGCACTGACGGCGCGTGGTTTCGCTTTTGGGCCGAAGCGGCCGCGGGAAGTCTAATGACGTTCAACTGGAACTTCCTGAATGGCGAGATCAATCCGCATGTCAAACAGGACTTCGCGTTCATCCTGCTCGACAGCGGCGCGTTCCGTCACTACGAAGTGTTGGCGCAGGTCATGGGGGCCCCGGTGACACCGGTTCCGTTGCCGGCAGCAGCCTGGTTGCTCGGTTCGGGATTGCTGGCGCTGGCTGGCACGACCCGATTGCGGCGCAAGTCGACCACTATCGCGCTGAGCGCCTGACACGCGATCCATTTTCCGTGACTCGGCGCACAACGCGTCGAGTCGCCCTACTCAAACGACTTGCAACTTCGCGTAAGCGAGTACCAACCACTTGCTGCCGACGTCCGCGAATCGCACCTCCACCCGTGCCGAAGCGCCCTGACCCTCGTAGTTCGTGACCACGCCGCGGCCAAATTTAGCGTGTACGACGCGAGCGCCCAACGGTATGCCCGCCTGAGCCGACGCGAACGGTGCGGTGGCGCTGACCGCCACGCCAGAGGGACCGGGACGCGGCGCGGAGTAGGGCGTACGCGCACGAATCTCCTGAATCAGTTCCAGCGGGATCTCGCGCAGAAACTGGGACGGCATGTTGTAGCGCTCGGTGCCATGCAGGCGGCGGCGTTCGGCGCAGGAGAGCACCAATCGCTCGCGCGCCCGGGTAATGCCGACGTAGCACAGCCGGCGCTCCTCCTCCAGCCGGCCCGGCTCGTCCAGCGACATCTGGTGCGGAAACAGCCCCTCCTCCAGTCCACAGAGAAACACCAACGGAAACTCCAGGCCCTTCGCGGAGTGCAACGTCATCATCTGGACGCAATCGTCCCAGGCGGAACCCTGACCCTCGCCGGCTTCGAGCACCGCATGGGCCAGGAAGGCGTCGCGCGGTGACATTTCGCCATCGCGTTCCGCGTCGTACTCGAACGCGCGCGCCGCGCTGACCAACTCGTCGAGGTTCTCGACCCTCGATTGTCCGGCCTCGCCTTTCTCAGCCGCGAAATGGGCCTTCAGGCCCGAATGGGTATTCAGATGCTCGACCGTTTCGTGGAGCGGCAGATCCCGGATTGCCTCGCGCAGTTGCTCCAACAGATGCAGAATCCCGCGCAACGGCGTCGCTTGCCGGGTGGGCAACCCGCCGCCCAGCGCGAGTTGCGCGGCCGACTGGTGCAGACTGAGCCCGGTGCCGCGCGCGGTGGCTCGAATGTGCTCCAGGGTCTTTTCCCCGATGCCGCGCGGCGGTTGATTGACGACCCGCTCGAAGCTCGTGTCGTCCTCGGTGTTCGCGGTCAGCCGCAGGTAGGCGAGGGCGTCCTTGATCTCGGCGCGCTCGAAGAATCGCAATCCGCCATACACGCGGTACGGAATGCCCATGCCGATGAATGTCTCCTCGAACATGCGCGACTGCGCGTTCGAGCGATACAACACGGCGACTTGCCGGTATGGACGACCATCGTTCATCCAGGCCTTGACGCGCTCACCGATGAAACGCGCCTCGTCCTGCTCATTGAACGCCGTATACAATTGCAGCGGTTCGCCGGCCTTGTCCTCGGTCCACAGGTTCTTGCCCATGCGGCCCTGGTTATGTGCGATCAATGCGTTAGCCGCGGCGAGGATGTTGCCGGTGGAACGATAGTTCTGCTCCAGCCGGACCATTTGCGTGCCCGGAAAATCCTTGGGAAAGCGGCGGATGTTCTCGACCTTGGCCCCCCGCCAGCCGTAGATCGACTGGTCGTCGTCACCCACCGCGAATACCGGGATATGCTCGCCGGCGATCAAACGCAGCCAAGCGTATTGCAGGGTGTTCGTGTCTTGAAACTCATCGACCAGCAGATGCCGAAAGCGACTCTGATAATGAGCCCGCAGCGCCGGTTGGTCGCGCAACAACTCCAGGGTGCGCAGCAGCAGCTCGGCAAAATCGACCACGCCCGCGCGCTGGCAGGCGCTCTCGTAGGCCGCGTAGATCCGCACCATCTGGCGCGCATACTCGTCGCCACGATCCTCGATGTGCCCCGGCCGCTGACCGTCATCCTTGCGTGCATTGATAAACCACTGCGCCTGCTTCGGCGGGAAGCGCGCCTCGTCGAGTTCCAGCCCGCGCACCACGCGCTTGACCAACCGCAACTGATCGTCGCTATCAAGGATCTGGAACGGCTGCGGCAATCCAGCGTCACGCCAGTGCAAGCGCAACAAGCGGTGCGAAATGCCATGAAAGGTGCCCAGCCACAGGCCTCCCGCGGGTATCTGCAACAGCGTCTCGACCCGGGCACGCATCTCCGCCGCCGCTTTGTTCGTAAATGTCACCGCCAGGATCGAATAGGGCGACACCTGCTCGACCTGGATCAACCAGGCGATGCGGTGCACCAGCACCCGGGTCTTGCCGCTGCCGGCGCCCGCAAGTACCAGACCTGACACCGGCGGCAGCGACACGGCCTCGCGTTGCGCGTCGTTGAGCGCGCTCAGAATCGTTGTTACGTCGTCCATCCAAATAGTCTAACAAAACCAGGGTGGCCGGCGCCGAATTCGAGGCGGAATGACGAAACCTGTTCTATGCTATTTGGACCCAGCCAAGCATTAATTGAATCAATGCAAAGAGCTGTTAAGATTAACCCCATTAAACATCAGCGTAGGTTGCGATACGGACTTGAGCACCCAGATCCCACCCCGGCCCAGCGCGCGGCCATGGCTTGAGGAGCGCGCCGAATCCGCGCTCGATGGTGACAATGCGCTCTATATTGAGTCGCTCTACGAGAGCTATCTGAAGGATCCGGTGTCCGTGCCGGTCGAGTGGCAGCGCTATTTCGGCTCGATCCCGGTCGAACGCGGCGGCGCGCACGCACAACCGTCGCATGGCGAGGCACGCAAACAGTTTCGGAATTATCGGCCTCGCGCGCTGCCCGAAGTCACGGAAGCCCATCAGCAGCCCGCGACGCTCGGGCTGGAACGCAAGCAGGTTCGCGTGCTCCAGCTGATCAACGCCTACCGGTTTCTGGGCCACATGGCGGCGCGCGTCAATCCGCTCGACGATGAGCGCCGCATCGATATCCCCGAGTTGTCGCTGGGCTACCACAAGCTCGGCGCCGAGGATCTCGCGACACGGTTCAACACCGGCTCGCTGGTCGGCCCGGCCGAGATGACGCTCGCCACAATCCACGATCTGGTCCATCAGACCTACTGCGGTTCGATCGGCGCGGAGTACATGCACATTCCGAGCATCGCCGAGAAACGCTGGATCCAGCAACGCCTGGAAAGCGTGCGCAGTGCCCCGGAATACACCGCCGAGCAACGCCGCTACATACTCGAGCGCCTGACCGCGGCCGAAGTCCTCGAACAATTTCTGCATACCAAGTACGTGGGTCAGAAGCGCTTCTCGCTCGAAGGCGCGGAAAGCCTGATTCCGCTGCTCGACGACCTGATCCAAATCGCCGGCAGCCTCGGCATCCGCGAGACCGTGCTCGGCATGGCGCACCGCGGTCGGCTCAACGTCCTGGTCAACATCCTCGGCAAGTCACCGGCGATGCTGTTCAAGGAGTTCGACGGCCTGGTCGAGATCGGCGATCGCACCGGCGATGTGAAGTACCACATGGGCTTTTCCTCCGACATGAATACGCCCGGGGGACCGATCCACGTCGCGATGGCTTTCAATCCCTCGCATCTCGAGATTGTCGGTCCGGTGGTCGAGGGCTCGGTCCGCGCGCGCCAGGACCGGCGCAACGACCGCGCCGGCGCACAGGTACTACCGGTGTTGATCCACGGCGACGCCGCGTTCGCCGGGCAGGGCGTGGTGATGGAGACGCTCAACATGTCCGCGACCCGCGGCTTCACCACGCGCGGCACGATCCACATCATCATCAACAACCAGATCGGCTTCACCACCAGCGCGCAACAGGATGCGCGCTCGACCTACTACGCCACCGACGTGGTCAAAATGGTCAACGCACCGATTTTCCACGTGAACGGCGACGATCCCGAGGCGGTCGTATTCGTGACCCAACTCGCGCTTGATTACCGGATGCGGTTCCGCAAGGACGTCGTGATCGACGTGATCTGTTATCGACGCCACGGCCATAACGAGGCCGACGAGCCGAGCGCGACCCAACCGGTGATGTACCGCAAGATCCGCGCTTTGCCCACCACACGCGCGCGCTACGCGCAGCGCCTGATCGACGAGGGTGTGATCACCGCGTTGACCGCCGATGCACTGGTGCAGCATTGCCGCGGCGCCTTGGAAAAGGGCAATCCAGTCGTGCCTCACCTGATCAACGAAAGCGCGGTGGAATATGTCTATGGGGTGGACTGGAAGCGCTTCAGCGGCTATCGCTGGGATGCCCCCGCCGACACACGGTTGACGCCAGAGCGCTTCAAGCGGCTCGCCGAGGCGTTAAGTCGAGTCCCCGAAGGCTTCGAGCTGCACCCGCGGGTCGCCAAGATCATGGACGCGCGGCGTGCGATGGCCGCCGGCGAACAACCGCTCGACTGGGGGATGGGCGAGTGTCTGGCCTACGCTGGTCTGGTCACCGAGGGCCATCCGGTGCGTCTGGTCGGCCAGGATTCCGGCCGCGGCACCTTCTTTCATCGCCATGCGGTGCTGCACGACCAGCGCGACGGTACGACCTTCATCCCGCTCCAGAACATCGCGCCGGACCAGAACCGCTTCTCGGTCATCGATTCGTTGTTGTCGGAGGAAGCCGTGCTCGCATTTGAGTATGGGTACGCTACCACCGAACCCGAGGTACTCACGCTCTGGGAGGCTCAATTTGGCGATTTCGCCAACGGTGCGCAGGTCGTCATCGATCAGTTCATCTCCTCCGGCGAACAGAAGTGGGGCCGACTATCCGGCCTCACCATGTTGTTGCCGCACGGATACGAAGGGCAGGGGCCCGAGCATTCGTCGGCACGGATCGAACGCTATCTGCAACTCTGCGCCCAGGAAAACATGCAGGTTTGTGTACCGACGACGCCTGCGCAGATTTTTCACCTGCTGCGTCGGCAAATGATTCGCCGGTATCGAAAGCCGCTGATCGTCATCACCCCGAAAAGCCTGCTGCGGCATCCCCTCGCCGTCAGCCAAATCAGTGAATTCACCGAGGGCAATTTCAAAACCGTGTTGAGCGAGGTCGATCCACTCGATCCAGCCGCGATACGCCGCGTGGTGCTGTGCTCCGGCAAGGTGTATTACGATTTGATCGAGACGCGGCGCGCGCGCGGCATCACCAACATCGCCCTATTCCGGATGGAGCAGCTGTATCCATTCCCCGAGTATCCGCTCGTGCGCAAACTTGAGGATTACGGCCACGTCACCGATTTTGTATGGTGTCAGGAAGAACCCGTGAACCAGGGCGCCTGGGAAAACATTCGTGATGACCTGAGGCGCGTGCTGGGCCACGAGGTTCGGTTGAAGCACGTCGCGCGCCCGGATGCAGCCTCGCCGGCCGTCGGTAAACTCAAGGTACACAAGGAGCAACAGGCATTGCTGCTGAACCAGGCACTCACGCTCGACTGAGCTCGAAAATCCCGACTGAAAATGGCAGTGAATAGCACCACGCCCACCCCGGTTCCGACCTTGCGGACGAAATACCGCGGCGGCGAGAAACCCACTGCCCCGAACATGACCGAACTCGTTGATTCAAGGAATAACAATGGCCACCCCCGTCACAACCCCGCAACTACCTGAATCGGTGACCGACGCCACGATCGTCGCCTGGCACAAGCAAGCTGGCGATTACGTCAAGGTCGGTGAAAGCATTGTCGATCTGGAGACCGACAAGGTCGTGCTGGAAGTCCCCGCGCCGGTCAGTGGCGTGTTGCGGGAAATCCTGCAACCCACCGGCAGCGTCGTTAAGCCGGACGACCTGCTCGCCCAGATCGAGGCCGGCGCGTCCGCCGCGAGCGGCCAAATCGCATCGACCATCGCATCGGCTCCCGCCACCGCGCCCGGCCCTACCGCCAGCGATGTCGCCCACGCCAGCCCGTCGGTCCGACGCGCGCTCCAGCAACAAGGAGTGGACGAATCGGCGGTCGTGCCCACCGGCCCCAAAGGCCAGATCACGCATAACGACGTTGCCCGCGCCGTCAAACCGCCGCCCGCCGGCCCGAACACGGCATCGGTTGGAATGGTCGCGCCCAGCTTCCAGGGCGAGCGGCGCGAGGAGCGGCGCGTACCGATGAGCCGCCTGCGCGCGCGCATCGCGGAACGTCTGGTGGCCGCGCAGCACACCGCGGCCATTCTCACCACATTCAACGAGATCGACATGAGCGCGGTGATGGACTTGCGCAACCGCCACAAGGATCAGTTCGAGAAGCGCCACGGGGTACGGCTCGGCTTCATGTCGTTCTTCGTCAAGGCGGCCTGCGAGGCCTTGCGCCGCTTTCCGGAAGTGAACGCGACCATCGACGGGTCTGACATCGTTTACCACGGCTACTTCGACGTCGGTGTCGCGGTCGGCACCGAGCGCGGCCTGGTGGTACCGATCATTCGCGATGCGGACCAACTGGGCCTCGCCGGCGTCGAGGAGCGGATCATGGACTTCGCCAACCGCGCGCGCGACGGCAAGCTGTCGATGGACGACCTCACCGGCGGCACGTTCAGCATCTCCAATGGCGGGGTCTACGGCTCGTTGATGTCGACACCGATCCTGAACCCACCGCAAAGCGCGATCCTCGGCATGCACAAGATCGAGAAGCGCGCGGTGGTGGTCCACGATCAAATCGTGATTCGACCGATGATGTACGTCGCGCTTTCGTACGACCATCGCCTGATCGATGGCGAGCACGCAGTGCGCTTCCTGGTCGCGATCAAGGAGATGGTCGAGGATCCGTCGCGACTGCTGTTGTGCATCTGATGCGCGCGGCACACCTCTGCAAAATGGCGCCCCCTCGATCGAGGGGGCTTTCAGCGTGAAAACGCATCCCACGTAAGCGCGCGGTTCACCCCGGCGCGTATCTCGGCCGACGAGGGGCATTGCGCACGGCAACGGTATCGCGGCGAGATTATTTTTTCGCCTTGGCGAACGCCAATGCCATCGCGCTGGACGTGTTCGAGGCACGCTGCTCGTTCATCCGATCACCGCCGCCGGGACGACCGCGAGTGGGCGCGGCGGGTGGCCGCGTGGCGCGCGGCTGCGCTTGCGGGGCCGCGGCTTCCCCGAGCCGCATCGTCAGCGCGATCCGTTTACGCTGCGCGTCCACCTCAATCACCTTGACCTTGACGATCTGACCCGCCGCGACCACCTCGCGCGGATCTTTGACGAAGCGCTCGGCGAGCATCGATATGTGGACGAGCCCGTCCTGGTGCACGCCAATGTCCACGAACGCACCGAAGTTCGTCACGTTGGTCACGACACCCTCCAGCGTCATGCCTGGCGCCAGATCCGACAGTTTCTCGACGCCCTCGCGAAAAGTCGCGGTCTTGAACTCCGGACGCGGGTCGCGACCCGGCTTATCAAGCTCGCGCAGAATATCCTTCACCGTCGGCACGCCGAAATGCGCATCGGTGAAACGCGCCGGATCGATGCTCGCCAGCAGCTTCGAGTCACCGATCAGGCCGCGCACATCGCGCCCGGTGAAGCCGATGATGCGCTCTACGACGGGGTAGGCCTCGGGGTGTACCGCCGAGGCGTCGAGGGGATTGTCGCCGTTCATGATGCGCAGAAAGCCCGCGGCTTGCTCGAACGCCTTGTCACCCAGACGCGCCACTTTCTTCAACGCGCCGCGGTCGCGGAACGCGCCGTTCTGATCCCGGAACGCGACGACATTCGCGGCGAGCCCCGCGGAGAGCCCGGAGACCCGCGCGAGCAGCGGCGCAGAGGCCGTGTTCACGTCCACGCCGACCGCGTTCACGCAGTCCTCGACGATCGCGCCGAGCTTGCGCGCGAGCGCCGGCTGACTCACGTCGTGCTGATACTGGCCGACGCCGATCGCCTTCGGGTCGATCTTCACCAACTCCGCGAGCGGATCCTGCAAGCGCCTCGCGATCGAAACCGCGCCACGCAACGAAACATCCAGTTCCGGAAACTCCTTCGCCGCCAGCTCGGACGCGGAATACACCGAGGCCCCGGCCTCCGAGACGACGATCTTCTGCAACTTGAGCTCGGGGTGGCGCTGCATCAAGTCGCCGACGAGCTTGTCAGTCTCGCGCGACGCGGTACCGTTGCCGATACTGATCAGCTGGACGCCGCAGGCCGCGCTCAACTTCGCAAGCCGATCGATCGATCCATCCCACTGATTCCTGGGCGCGTGCGGATAGATCGTATCGGTCACGAGCAGCTTGCCGGTGGCGTCGACGACCGCGACCTTGACGCCCGTGCGCAATCCGGGGTCAAGCCCCAGGCATACCCGCGGACCGGCCGGCGCGGCCAACAACAAATCCTTTAGGTTGCGCCCGAAGACCTCGATAGCCTCGGCCTCCGCCTGCTCTCGCAGCCGCAGCTTGAGGTCGACTTCGAGCTTGCTCGCGATCTTGACCTTCCACGCCCAGCGCACCGTTTCAAGCAGCCAGGCGTCAGCGGCACGGCCTTGTTCGGCAATTTGGAAGCGCCGCGCAATGCGCCCCTCGCAAGGATGCGGACCGTCGCCGAGCTCGACCTCCAGCGCGACGTTCAATACATCCTCATTGCGCCCGCGAAACAGCGCCAGCGCGCGATGCGACGGGATCTTCGCGATCGGTTCCTGATACTCGAAGTAATCGGCGAATTTCTGCCCTTCCTGTTGCTTGCCGTCGACCACGCTCGACTTGAGCTGTCCGTGGTCCCACAGATACTCGCGCAGCTCCGCCAGCAGGACCGCGTCCTCGGCGAATCGCTCCATCAGGATCTGCCGCGCGCCGTCGAGCGCGGCGCCAACGTCGGCCACGCCCTTGTCGGCATCCACATATTTCGCCGCCTCGGCGTCGGGCGCGCGGGTCGGGTCCGCGAGCAGATCGAGCGCCAGCGGCTCCAGCCCCGCCTCGCGCGCGAGCTGCGCCTTGGTGCGACGCTTCGGCTTGTACGGCAGGTACAGATCTTCGAGTTCGGTCTTGGTCATCACCGATTCGAGTTGCTGCTGCAACGCTGGCGTCAGCTTGCCCTGCTCGCCGATCGACTTCAGGATCGTCGCGCGCCGGTCACTCAATTCGCGCAAGTAGCCGAGACGCTCCTCCAGCGCCCGCAGCTGCGTGTCGTCGAGCCCGCCCGTCACCTCCTTGCGGTATCGAGCGATGAACGGCACGGTCGAGCCTTCATCCAACAGCTTGACGGCCGAGTTGACCTGAGCGGCGGAAGCGCCGAGCTCCGCGGCGATGACCTGAGCAATCTGCATGTATGCATTTTCCGATGTCTAAAGTCGCGAATAGTACTGATCGACCGGACTTGAACCAACTCCTTCCGATGCGCGCGGTGGCACCGGTACTCGGGCGGAAAAAAGGCAACAGCACCATATTTCCTGGTCATTTCGATCGACGCCCGCCGATTTCCTGACGTATGTGACTATGTCACTGAACTGCCAAGGCGGCTACCGCATGGTTTCCTCGCAATCCGCGCAAAGCAAGGCGCTGAATCATCACTAAACGTGGTTTTCAGAGCCCAATCCGATCACAAGCCTACCATCCACTGGAGGAAATCATGTTTCACATCGCCGCCCCCATCGTCATCCTGCTGGTTAGCCAATCCGCCTTCGCCGATAACCTGGGCTTCGACGGCAAGATCGTTGAGCCCGAATGCGACGAGATGCCTTGGTTTGACTGTCGCAAAATCGATAAAGCACCCGCCGAGGTCAAACGCGGCTACGAGTACATGCACCACACAAGCAAGACGCTGGGTCCTGATGGAAATAAAAAGTTTTCAGATGGCACGCCGTATGCGACGACCACAATCGCGTGTTCAAGCTGCCACTTCACCGGCGGCCAGGTTCCCTTCGGCACACCCGTCTATCAGTCGCCCGCCAAGTACGCGGGGCTACCATACTTTCGCCCGCTTAACTACAACCGTGACCTCGAGGACTCGATCATCGATTGCTTTAGGAACTGCATGAACTCTGACCAAGTCATGTCGAAAGGCGATCAGGTCATGAAAGACCTCGTCGCGTACATCGACTGGGTTGCCGACGGCATCAGCGACCCCGCCATGCAAGGGAATAACTGGCCCAATCTGCCGGGCCACGCGCTGCCGGCGCTGGACCCCGACGTCGCGACGATGGTCGGCGCACCCGCTAACGGCCGTTTGCTCTACAACGCCAAGTGCGGATCGTGTCATAGCAAGGACGGCCCCGGGCGCGGCGAGTATCGTCGCGGCGAGAATCGCCCGCGCGTTCCCGCGCTCTGGGGCAACAACTCGTACTCGCGAGGTGCCGCGTTCTTCAACAGCCAAGTGCTCGCAGGTTACATCAAAAAGTTCATGCCCTTTGGCAAGGGCGAGACGCTGAGTTCGCAGGAAGCGCTCGATATCGCGGTCTATATCAACGATCAACCCCATCCGTCGGGCATGGCCGACCAGATGTTCTGCCACGCGGAAACCGACGGAATTCCGGGAACACTGCGCAAACCGGCCTCCTGGCTGGTCGGCTGCACGTACCCGAATGAGCCGTTCTCCAGCAGCCAGATCAAATACGGTCCGTGGCAAGAGATTACGGATTGGCGTAACGCGGAGATCGCGCGGTTAAAGAGCGAACAGCGGTAACGCCACCGGTTCGCCTGTACCGGCATGCGCCGGTACGGGCGAACGACCCGATAAGAAGCGGAATGCCCGTCCGACGTGCCGTTTGGCCCACGCTCAAGCCGTCGGCAAGTATTGCCGCCAATCGTGATCGGACTTGGTGAACACCAGGAACTCCGGATTCAACAGTGATTCTTTGGTGTTGTAACGCAGTGGTTGTAGTTTGAGGTCGGTGACCCGTCCACCCGCTTCCTCGACGATGCATTGCGCCGCGGCGGTATCCCATTCGGATGTCGGACCCAGACGGGGGTAAAGGTCGGCCTCGCCTTCAGCGACGAGGCAGAGCTTCAGCGAACTGCCCATGATCGTGCGCGCGTGCGCGGGCAACGCGGCGTGAAAGGCCTCCAGGCGATCGTCGCGATGCGACTTGGAGCTCGCGACCGTCAGCCGCGCCAGATCGAGCGGCCGCGCCGCGATCGCGCGGACGGAACCGTCATCGTCCTGGCGCCACGCGCCAAGGCCGCGCGCGGCCGAGTACGAGCGGCGCAACGCCGGCGCGTCGACCACGCCGAGAATCGGCTCGCCATTGTGGATCAGCGCGATATTGACGGTGAACTCGCCATTGCGTTTGACGAACTCACGCGTGCCGTCGAGCGGGTCGACGAGCCAATAGGTCCGCCACCCGCACCGCACCGAAAACGGCTCGAACTTTGACTCCTCCGACAACACCGGAAAGTGGGGCGACAGGGCGCCCAAACGCGCGACGATCAAATGGTGCGAACGCAGATCGGCCTCGGTCAATGGACTGCGGTCATCCTTGTGATGCACTTCGAATTCGTGCTCGTAGACCTGCAGGATGGCGTCGCCGGCGTCGCGGGCGATGGTTCGGCAGGCCTTGAGCAAGGTCACGAGTTGTTCCCGGGTCGGGGTCATCGTCCGGTCTCCCTGTGTTTCAGATAATCTCGGGCCATGTAGAGCGCGGCGATGCTGCGCGCCTCGCTACAGTCGTCGCGCAAACTCAACTCAAGCAGATTATCGAGCGACCACGGCACGACCTCGAGCGGCTCGGGCTCATCGCCCTCGGTCCGCTCGGGATAGAGGTCCTCGGCCAGGACCAGGTGAATCGCGTGTGACATGTAAGCGGGCGCCAGCGACAGCCGGGTGAGGGGCGTCAGAATGCGCGCGCCGTAGCCGATTTCTTCCGTCATCTCGCGGTTCGCCGCCTGCTCCGGCGTTTCCCCCGGCTCGATCCGACCCTTGGGGAGCGCCAGTTCGTAGCGATCCGTTCCGGCCGAGTACTCGCGTATCAACAACGCGGTATTGCAGTCCAGCATCGGCACCGCGAGAACCGCGCCATGGCCGCCGGTGACGAGCCGCTCATAGCTGACTTGGCGACCATTGCCAAAGGTAATGTCGAGCTGTTCGACGTGGAACAGACGGGTGCGCGCGATCAGCGCTCGGCGTTCGATTTGCGGGTGTTTGGTCACACCCGGATCATACCAGATCAGCCCTTGCGCGGCCGATCGAAGCGGATTTCGGTCCGTAACCGGCCCTCGAACCAGGTATCGAGGCGAATGCGTTGCGTCTCCTCCCAAACCCTAAAACCGCGTTGCTGATTCGGGCTCATGTCCAGAAATCGCAGTTCTTGCGGAAACTCCACCGACATGCTGACCCGCATCGGGTAAAAGCCGTCCAGGAACTGGCGCATGAACGGACCGCTCGCCAGCGTGTAGGTGCCGTCCTGATTATCCCGCAGCGCTTGCGTCTCGGCACTCACGCAGAGTTTGGCCGGTTTGCCGACGTTGCGTAGTTGTACCGAGTGGCCCTCGACCCACGCGGCTTCGATCGCGGTCTGCGCGGTGATCCGTAGCGCGCGGATGCGGCCTTCGCGGTAAAGAATCTGGGCACGCGGCACCGCGTCGAGGTGTTCATGGCACTGATTCATCTCCACCCAGCCGTCGCCAAGACTGCTCACCGTGATGCGAATGTCGTTGTGATGATGGTGGACCGCCTTCTCTGGAGGCTGTTCGAGAAAACTTAACACCCCGGTGTTGACGTGCGAGGTGTCGACGTCTTCGGGAAAATCCGGATCCGGCTGCGCCGCGACCGAGCCGAACAAAATCAAGGCCAGGGTCGTAAGCCAAGCGATCGTCCGCAGGTCAATCATGCTCGCCGCCTCCAGGTCATTGTTCATCGAAAGCGTAGTCGCACCCAGCAGGAATTGCGAAATCCCAAGCCCGATCCGGGTGTGCTAGAGTGCCGACCCAACGCCACTCAATCGATGCCCATCATGGTCAACTGGCAAGACCTGCACACCGTGTTCCTGGACATGGACGGCACGCTGCTCGATCTTCATTTCGACAATCACTTCTGGCTGGAGCACGTCCCCCGCCGTTACGCCGAAATCCACGGAACGCCACAGGCCGAGAGCCGCGACCACGTTTTCCGCCTCTACCAGCAAGTGCGCGGCACCTTGAGTTGGTATTGCATCGAGTATTGGACGCGCACCCTCAAGCTCGATATCGCGAGCATGAAACGCGAGGTCGCCGACCGCATCCAACTGCTCCCGTTCGTGCAGGAGTTTCTCGACGCGCTGCTCAAGCGTGACGTTCGTGTCGTGCTGTTGACCAACGCGCATCCGCACAGCATACAGTTGAAAATGGAACACACCGGCCTGGAGCGGAACTTTCACCGGATCATCAGCACCCATGATCTGAACGTGCCGAAGGAAGGCGACGGGTTCTGGGAGCGACTTCAGCAATACGAACCGTTCGATCCGGCGACGACACTACTGGTCGATGACAACCATGGTGTCCTGTGCAACGCGGCGCGGTTCGGGATCGCGCACCTGTACGGCCTGGCGCAACCCGACTCGACCCAGCCCGCGCAGGAACTGCCGGGCTTCGTGACCTTGCATGATCTACGCGAGCTGTTGTCCGATCCAACGCCGCACTGATGCCGCTCAGCGAAACCGCCGCAACGGCCAGCGAAACTGGCCGTCGATCGCCTCCCAGTTTCCACTATGGTTGTACGTGTGCACACCCACGAGCTCAGGCGCCGAGTCACCATTGAGGCGTGCGACCGGGCGTTCCGCATAGCCACCGTCATCCCACCGCAGCACCTCGTTGAACCACAACGCCCGCCCGTAGCCGCTGGCACAATCCTGACTCGGACGATACCAGTGACCGTCGCGCTCGATGATCGCACCCGCGCCGCGCGAGCGCGTCACGTCGGCACAGACCGGCTCCGTCGAACAGAGTCGCCACTCGCCCAGCAGGTCCTCGGCGCTCCAGACATAGGTCAACGGTGCATGTCCAGTCACCGCCATCGGCGACGCGAACATCCACCAACGACCCTCATGCCAGGCAAGCGTCGCGTCCACCACGCGCACATCCAACAACCTTCTCACCAGCACCCAATCGCCCGGAAACCGGCGCGCGCGATAAAGATCAACGCCGCCGGCCTGTGCCGTTTCCGGCACCATGTAAATCTCACCCGCATGTGCGAATACCTGCGGATACGAGACGTGATACGGTCGCTGCAACACCGGTCGCACCTCACGCAGCACCCCATCAGGATCGATGCGACCGCAAGCGATCAAGGCACGATCGAGCGCGTAGTCGTAGTCCTCGAAAAATAGCCAGGTCGTGCCCGCGTGCTCGAACAGGAAGGGATCGGCCCAGAAATGGCCCGGCGGACTATCCAGCCAACGGAACGCGTCCAGCCCCCGCCGGGGGTCCGCCGGACGCAGCGGCGACGCCCCACTCCGCAAAGCAATCCGCCATTGCAGCGACGCTGGCCCTTGCCGCAACCACGCCGGCAGACGACCGAGCGCGCGCCGGAGCGAGCCTCCGACGCGGCGGGCAAGCAAACCCAGCATCTCGACGTTCCCGGGTGACCCGCATCGCGCGTCGGTCGCACTAAGGGTGTAGGTCTTCCTGGCCCCGCGGGTGTACGCGTGTCCCTCGTGCAGCGCGCACAGTTGCTGAATCACGAAGTGGCTGCTACCCCACAGCGGAGCATAGCGATTGGCGCTGATCGATAGCGTCGTCGAGGTCGAGAATCGCGCCTCGCACAGTACCGTCACCTCGCCACGATCCGGCGCGGCGGACTGCAAACGCACCACCGTCGTCGCCCTTCGTTCGAGGACTTCGCGCAACATCAGGGGTTCCTCCGCCCGCGTCGAATCCTCGCCAAACGTATAAGCCCACACCCCGTGGCGAGGACGCGCGTCGATCTCGGGCGTTGACCGGGTAGTGCCCAAGCGGAGCACAACATCGAGATCGAGCGCGCGCAGCTCGACCTCGATCGACTCGCGTGCGTGCTGATACTCGACGCCCAGTTCAAACCACCGCGCCTCGGGCACGAGGTCGTCGAATGCCACGGGTTCGAGCGGGTCGGGCATGCGCCGCCGACGTCGATCGAGCGTCGCGAGGTACAACGAGTACACCCAGCGGCGCCAAGAATAGCCCGGCACCCATGCGGCGCCACCCGCGCACACGACGCAGACCACCTTCGCGTATCCGCTCGCCGCGATGTCCTCGAGCGCCTGGCGCACGAATCGCGGGAGTTTCAAGCCCGGAACCACCACGCCAATGCGCAAGCCGGGACCGGTGCCACACGAACTCAGAAACTGGTGATTCATCGAGAAATCCGGCAGCCCCCGGGAATTCGAGTCGGCGGTCGGCGAAAGCGCGCTCATGGACACGGCCGTGGTTCCGCGCTCAAGTGCCAGTCCGGGTACGCGGCGCGATCGCGCGGCCCATCCGGACCGCTTGACCGATCAGCGTCCGTGGCGTCAGCGCAAGTTCAACCGCGATCTCGCGCTCGATCGTCGCGAATCCGCGCTTGAACTCCGCGATACCGCGCAATGGGTGGTCGCCCGCCAGCCCACCCGGCGGTATGCCACCGAGGTCGAACCACACCGCGCCGCGGTCACGCGCCCACAGCATGAGGCGCCACATCAACGCGGCCCCAGGCGCGATGCCACTAGCACCCGCGCACCGCTCGGAGCCTGCGGTGTCGTACGCCGCATGGTCACCCTGCAAATGCCCCCAGGCAAACGCGACGAGGTCCATCGGCGGCGCGCGCCCAGGCATGAAAGCGCCCAACAGACACGAGAACCCGGCGCGCGCGTCGGCCGTCATCGCGGCGACCGCGAGCGGTGGCGGCCGCGCGTGGGTTCTGACGAAGCTCGCCGCATGCAAGGCCTCGACGCGGGTCGCATAGCGATCGTCCTCGATCGGACGCACCTCGATCGCGCCGCTCTCCAGGGTCTTGCGCAGATTGCGTCGGGTGCGCGCGGAAAAGGCCGCGAGCAAGGCGGCATCGTCACGCGCGATCGTCTGCACCAAGGTGTGGCTGTATCCGCGCGGGCGGTCCACCAAGCGCGCACCGGCCGCAAACAACGACGCCGCGAGTGTCTGGCGGCGGTCCGCGTCCTCATCGAAAATCCGCACATCCAGGCGTTGCACGCGGGGGATCCGCCGCGCCGCCTGTTCCAGCATCGGCCCGAGCCAGGCAGCCGCCTCGGCGTAAGGCGCACGCCCGATACGCTCGATCCTCGCGATCCACGTCCCGGGCAGGGCGCGACTTGGCGCCAGCTCGACCGGAAACGCGATGCGCGGCCAACCGGCGGTGGCGGCGACGCGCACCCAGATACGCTGGTGTCCTGGAGGGTCGGCGCCCGCGCTTAGCCAGGGATGCGGTACCGGCCAGCCGCGGGCTCGAAAGGCTGCGATATCGGCCTGGTGCTCGGCGCCGCCATAGGGCAAGCGTTCGATCACGTGCTCGCTCATGCCGCGTTCGCCTCCGTCGCGACGCGGTCGCGGAGTCGCCGCAATCCCAACCATGCCCGACTCAGCATCGCGAACGGCGCATGCGAAAACAGCCAAACATCCGCCACGGGCGTCGACCCGGGATTCCATAGCGTCATCCAGGGTTGCCCGGTGACCAGACTGACGGACTGCGTCCCCGAGTCGCACGCGCGCGCCAGCACACGGTCCAGCAAGAGCGAACCAGGTGAGTAACGTGCCAGCGCGTCGTCGTAGGCGATCTTGAGCACGCTGAGACAGGCACCGCGACGCAGGCACAACTGCGTCGCCAACGGTTGCGCTCCGGCCATCAGCAGGTTCACCTCTGGATCAAAATCCGCACCCGATTCGAGCATCAAGCGTGCAAGAAAACGGCGCGGCGCGTCATCGAACAACAATGCGGTCGCCGATCCGGACGCACCTTTCCAACCGGAAGCCTCGAGCCGCAAGAACGTATCGAAGGCTTCGCTCATCGCGGGGCCGCGCATCACGGTCACGACCTGCAACGGCCCAAGCTGTTGTAACGCCTTATGCGCCTTGCGCAGGATCTTTTCCAATCGGCTCGAGTACCGTGCTTGCAGCGCGGAATGTCCCAACCGGCAATCGAACGCGCAGGAATGCCCCTGTACCCGCTGGATGCCCCATCGCTCCGCACCATCGAGCGTGCTTGCGCCTGGGGTCAGCAACCACCCACTGGCGTGCAGGACAAAGCCGTGCAAGCCCCGCCGCGCCAGCGCGTCGCGGATGACCGGCCACCAGTCGGCGAGGCGCTCGGCCTGATCGAGCAACGGTGCGGTAAGATCCATGCCCGTGCGGCGCGGCAGTTCTAGCCGAGAGAATCCCGATGGCCCACGCGCGCGATCGGGCCAGCGCACCGGCAAAACGCCTCGGCATTGCCCCTCACCGCGAAGCTCAAGAAACGAGACGCGATCCGGCGCGGGCTCCAAGTGGTCGAGGTAGGCCGCGTACCAATCATGCTGCGCGTAAAAGGCCGCGCCAGGTACGCGTGCCGAGAGCGCGCGCCAGTCCGCCCGGAGAGCGGCCAAGCCGGCCGACCCGTCGTGGATAACGACCTCGCGCGACCCCCTAGTCATGCGGCACCGGCCCCGTGGGTGGCGCCCAGTTCTCGCAGTGCTGGAGCGCGGCGTAGGTCTCCCGCGCCTCCGGCGTGGCAAGGCGCTCGAAGTGCTCCAATACGTTCGCGAGCTTCAACATCCGTTGCACCCGCGCATAGCTCGTTGCGTCGCGCTGAAGGTCCAACAGTTGTATCTGAGCCTGCTCCAGTTCGGTCTGAAGGGTCTCGAGCTCCGGATAGTCGGCCTGCGCCCGAATCCAGGCGAGCAGGTCTTCGCCCTGCGTCTCCAACAGTGTCACATACGCATGGCTGTAAGGCTGCGACGCCGCGGGCCAGGTCAGATGAAACGCCGCCGCGAGCCCCACGCGAACGGCGTGCTCACGCTCCGCTAGTTCGGTGATTTGTTGCTGTTGCTCGGCCACGACCCGCATGGCCGCACGGCGTCGCGTCAACGCCTCGCGCGCAAGCGCGGTAGGTTCGCGCGCCTCCATGCCGAGTACCGTGGCCAAACGAAGCGCCAATTTCAGGTAACGGTTATCGCCGCTCGGCCGCACGCTCGAATGCCAACGCACGTACCATGGTTGCCAGAGTTCGAGCAGGTACTCGCTCGTCGCGAACGGCAGGTCGGTGCTGTGCCCCTCGGTGTAGGCGTAGGCATGAGCCTCGCCGAGCGAAACGCTACCGTCGCCGTCGAGGTCCGGATCGCGCGTCAGCGCCCGACCCAGACGATCCTCACCGGCAAGTGCGGCGAAAAAATAGGTCGAGTAATCGCGATATTCCGCGACATCGATACCCGGCGTGCAGCCTTCGGCCTCGAGGTGTTCAGGGACCGCGAAAAAGCCGCATTGACCGGACTTGATTTCATCGAGACGCGGACGCGCCGGTTGGTCGAACAGTGCCCGGACAAAACCGCCGGCGTAACACTGCGGAAAGACGTGACGCACGGTCGCGCCGCTCCGTTTCAGCGTCAGCAATTCGGCATAGGTTCGAACATCGAGCGCCGACTCGCCCCACAGTCGCAAGGTATTGTGGGCCGCATTCGGGGTGCCCCAGGCACCGTGCCCATTGAAGATGAATAGCAAGCCGTCGCCGGGGGCCAAACGCTGTAACTCGCCGCGTAGAGCGGTGTCGACCGCGGCCGCGTCGGCCGCGGTCGGCCCCCCGGGAACCTGGTGGCGGCGAAAGCGCCCAACGCCGGTGTGCGGTTCGCCGTGAATGCGCGCCAGCGGAAGCCAGCGCCGAACCTCCGGGTCATCGGGTCGGTGCAGCACCACGTCGAGCAAGCCCGCGTCGCCGCCGGCAAACAACATGGTACGGGGCGCGAAGCCGAGATCGCGCATCACGCGATCGATCCAAATCACGTTGCTCTCGATCGAAACCTGCGATTCTTGCGGCACGGGCCCACCGCCGACGACCAAAAGGCGATCACTCGCGTGCACCGAAACACTCGCGATCAGGAGTACCCACCCGACGCACCAGCGCCACACCCCGGGGATTGGTCGGACTTCGGATGCATTGGCGGAACCAGCGCCCGCGCGATCGCTTGTTCCGAGCCCATTTACGCGATGGCCTGGGCCATAAGCGGTGAACGAGCGAAAATACGGGCTCGCACGCCCGCTGTCGCGCCCCGTACCTGTCACATAACGCAAACGATCAAGCATCGGCGTGCTCCCTCAGCGCCCGGGCAACCCACCAGGCCGCAACCGCGGCGCCAAATAGCGCCATGCCAAACAGCACGGCGCTCCCCGCCGCGATACCGAACCCGCCGGCGCCGATGCCTCCGGCCGCGGCAACGGTCAGCGCCCGCATCAAGGCCGGCCGCCAGCTCGGGCCACCCCATTCAAGCAGTGCGATCAGCACCGCGAGCGCGACAGCGGGCAAGATCAACCAGGCACTCGCGGCGATGACATCCAGCATCCGCAAAATCAATTGTTGGCGCGACTCGAACAGCCATTCCGACTGCCAGTGCTGGCCCCCAAACCATGTATCAATCAAGAGCAACACGCCGAAATAGAGACCATAGGCGACAAACCACGCGGTCACCAGAACGACCAGCCAGCCGACCGTGGTCAAGCGCCTCGCCGCCGTCATCGCTTGGACACCACGAAGTCACCGATGACCAAATCATCGATCCCCGTCGAATAGAAGCAGCGCACGGCATCAAGCGGCGACTCTACGATCGGTTCGCCCATCACATTGAAGCTGGTGTTGAGCACCACCGGCACGCCGCTGAGCACGCCAAACCGCTCGATCAGCGCGTGATAGCGCGGATGGGTTGCGCGGGCAACCGTTTGCAACCGGGCCGTACCGTCAACGTGCGTGATCGCCGGGAGTGTCGCGCGACGGTCCGGCAGCACGTGGCAAACCTTGAGCATGAACGGGTCCTCGACCCCGAGGTCGAAGAAATCAGCGCGCGCTTCGACCACGGTCGATGGCGCGAACGGGCGGAACGCCTCGCGATGTTTGACCTCGGCGTTGATCCGATCCTTCATCGCCGGATCGGTCGGATCCGCCAGAATGCTTCGGCTACCGAGCGCACGCGGTCCGATTTCCATCCGCCCCTGAAACCAGCCGACGATACGCCGCTGGCGCAGCAGCTCGGCGGTGACCGGAACCACGTCGTCATGGACCCGATAGCTCAGCTTGGCCTCGTCCAAAACCCGCTTGATCGCGGCGTTGTCGTACTCGGTACCGAGGTGCGGGCTGGTGTGCACGAACGCCCGCGGGTATCCGAGCACGGAATGATAAAGCACATAGGCCGCGCCGATCGCGGTACCGTTGTCGCCTGCGGCCGCCATGATGTAAACATCGTCGAAAGGGGTTTCCCGCAGGATGCGGCCATTCATGACACTGTTCAACGCAACCCCGCCGGCGATGACCAGTTGCCGCTCGCCGGTGCGGGCATGGAGTTGGTTCGCCATCGCCAGCCCGCATTCCTCCAGCACGCGCTGCGCCGCCGCGGCCACGTCGAGGTGGTGCGATTCAAACGGGGCGCCGGGCTCGCGGGGCGCGCCGAAACGCTGGTTGAAAAATGGCCCGCAGCGATGGTGTCCGCCGAATCGATAATCAAACCAGCGCGGGTCAACCCGAATCACGCCGCGCGGATCCAGCGCCACCATGGCGCGGAAATCGCGATAAAACCGCTCCGGGTCGCCGAGCGGCGCGAGCCCCATGGTTTTACCTTCGTCGTAATTGGGTTGGAACCCACAGAACTCGGTTGCGGCCTCATAGAAAGACCCGAGTGAATGCGGGAACCACGACTCGCTATACGGTTCGATCTGCGTGCCCGCGCCACGCCCGGTGAACGCGGTCGACCACTCGCCCGAACCATCGAGCGAGAGTATCGCCGCCGATTCATAGGGCGAGATCAGGAAGCTCCCGGCGGCGTGACTGTGATGATGCGGGATGAAATGCAACGTAGGACCCGAATCGGGCCACAAACCGCGGTACCAGTCGCGCAGTCCACGCCGGTGCCAGAACGCTCGCGTCAATTCCGCGCGCACGAATGGCAACGACCGCGGCAGATGCCGCAGGCCATGCCAGGCCCTGCACGGCCAATGTAGTGTCGGCTTCAGCGAGACCGCGACGTGGGTAATATCCGAAGGCGCCAATCCCGCGATCCGCAGGCAGCGCTTAATCGCCGTCGCGGGAAACGCACTGGTGTGCTTCACTCGGGTGAACCGCTCTTCCTCCAATGCACAGACAAGGTGCCCGTCCTGCACGATGCAGGCGGACGAATCATGAAACGCATAATTGAGGCCCAGGATCGCGGTCGAGCGGCCGGAGCGCTGCAAGTTCTGATTGTGCATCATCATTCTCTAGTACGGGCGGCCCCGAATAGGCCGACGGGCTCCCCTCTCGCCCCTTCTCACGCTAGACTAGAAAAATTCTGCATTGGCTTCAATGAGTTGGCATTACGCACCGGATCGACACGGGCAAACCTCGACGGCGATCAAAGCGCGTCCGCTACCCGGTGTGATCGCGGCCACAAACGGCTGACCGCCCGCGCGCGGAGGGCACGCGACGCTCACCGCTCCATCGCCAGCGGTGAGCGCCTGGATTCACACGACTTGGCTCGACGGCCCACTTCCGCGCGTAGGCTACAACTGGACCTCAGGCGAAACCGCCCTACAATCGACACTTGACGAACCAAAGATTGACCAACCGTTGCCTATGCGTTCCAAGTTTTTTTGGGTTATGTGGATACCCCTGTTATTCGCGGGATGTGTGGCCAAACCGCCACCGGAACCTGGCGTCGGCGCTGCCGTCCCTTGGTCGGAACTGTCGGGTTGGCGCGAGGATCGTCTCACGGAAGCTTGGCCCGCGCTGCTCGCGCAGTGCCCGCGGCTGAGCCGTGAGGCTCCGGTTTGGGCGCGCATCTGCGCCGCCGCCACCGAGATCCCCGCGCAGGACGAGACTCGCGTCCGGGCGTTCCTCGAACAGCACTTCGAACCTCATTTGGTCCATGGCAGTGGCGGCACGCGCGAGGGCCTGATCACCGGGTACTATCAACCCGTGCTGAAAGGCAGCCGCGCGCCGACGGACCGGTATCGCTACCCGCTGTACGCCCGACCGGACGATCTGCTGACCGTCGAATTGTCCAGCCTGTTTCCGGAGCTGCAAGGCAAACGGGTCCGGGGGCGACTGGAGGGCAACAAGGTCGTGCCGTACTACGCGCGCGCCGAGATCGACAGCGACGACGCGCCGCTGCGGGGCAAGGAACTACTCTGGATCGATGACCCCCACGGTTCGTTTTTTCTCCAGATTCAAGGCTCGGGTCGGGTCGAGCTGGAGGATGGCACGCTGGTCGGGGTGAATTATGCCGATCAGAATGGTCACCCTTATGTCGCGGTGGGCAAAAAGCTCATCGAGATGGGCGCGCTGCCAGCGGACGAGGTTTCGCTGTTCACGATTCGCGGCTGGTTACGCGATCACCCCGATCAAGCGCCGGCGCTACTCGCGGCGAATCCGAGTTATGTCTTCTTCACGCTGCGGCAAACCGTCGATGAGAACCCGCGCGGCTCCCTCAATGTTCCGCTGACCGACGAGCGTAGCGTCGCGGTCGATCGCAAGGTGATCGAACTCGGCAGCCCGGTGTGGCTCGAAACGCGCCTACCACTCGGCGACACGCCTTACCACCGCCTGATGCTGGCCCAGGACACCGGCGGCGCGATCACCGGCCCGGTACGCGCCGATGTGTACTTCGGCACCGGACCCCGCGCGGAACAACTCGCGGGCAACATGAAGGCAAAAGGGCGCTTGTTCGTACTGCGCCCGCGCGAGGAATCCCGACCGTGACGGAATCATGTGCGCGGCGTGACGCTGTCCCATGACAATGCAAATGAACACGCATGATCCCGCCGTGCGCCCGTCGCTAACGGCTGCTCTGGCAGTGCGGCGCATCGGCACCTGGTCCTTCACCGTGCCCAGCGCGATGCTACTTCTCGGCGCGGCCTTCGGCGCGATCCCGGAGACGGTCGAGATTCCACTCGACGCCGCGAGCTGGCGTATTCTGGCCTACTCGAATCGCCCAGCGAATGAGTTGCGATTCGGCGACGGCATGACCATCAACGTCAGCGGCTCCGCGAGCCCGGTCGTGTACGCGTTGCCCAGTCCGCTCCGGGTCGGCACGGTTCATCTGCGCGCCACCATCGACGGCGACGTGGCGCTCGATGGACGCGTCCAGGGCGGGCCGGGCGCGGATGATTTCTTGTTGCGCTTGGGCCTGGTCTACGAGGGCGAACAGCGTCTGGGCTTTGTGCAACGACGCCTCGCGGCACCCTGGGTCCGCGAGCTACATGCGCTGGCGCCACCTGATACCGGCATCAGCCGGGTTGAATTCCTGAACATCCATAGCGACCCTCGCATCGCCGGCTTGCAGCGCGACCATCCGTTGGCTTCGATACTGAAAGAGCGCTTTATCCTCGAACGGCCTGCCGATGGTCGGATCGATGTATCGTTCCCGGTTCCCACCGATGCGCGCGTGCTGGCGGTGTGGCTCAGCGCCGATGGCGACGACACCGGCTCCGCGTTTTCCGTGACCCTGCATCGCATCGCCGTGTCACCCTAGGAACCTCTGTCGGTCCTCGCGATTGGAATCATCCGAAGCACGACACGCGCCGCTCGACCGGGTGCCGTTGGCGCGCTAGTCCCGCTCCCAAAGCAAGATCCGATTGTTCGCGGGCATCTCGAAGTCGCCCTGCAAGCGCATGCCGGCCGCCCGCGCCAACGCATCGAGCGCCTCGACGTCCTTGATCCCGCTCGCGGGATCGCGCGCGCGCAACCAGTCATCGAAGCGCGCGTTGCTCTCGCTGGTGTAGCGCCCGCCGTAGTTGAACGGACCGTACAACACGAACCGCCCGCCCGGCGGCAAGGCCGCGCCGACGCCGGCGAAACAGCTTTGCACCTCGGGCCAATGCATGATGTGCGCGGTGTTGGCGGAAAACACCGCGTCAATCGCAAGCTCAGGCCACGGCGTGCCCGCAACGTCCAACAGCCACGGCCCCCTTGTGTTCGGCAACGCGGCCTCCTGGAGCCAAAGCGCGATACCCGGGTGGCATTCCTCGCGATCGCTCGTGTGCCAGATCAAATGCGGCAGTCGCTCGGCGAAGTAGATGGCATGCTGCCCGGTCCCACTGCCGATTTCGAGCACGGCGCGGCGGTCCTCGAACAAGGGTTGCATCACCGCGAATATCGGATCGCGGTTTTGCTCACAGGATTCGGCATAAGGTTTGTTCATCGAGGCGGCCGCGAATGACTATTGGTTGACGTAAATCAGCTAGAACGAAGACGGTAAACCAATTCATCGGCGAACGCCGTATCCTGAAGACAGGACGGGGTTTTCGCGCGAGACTAGAGTCATTTCGCGCGTAGGCGACCGATAGTCCGCCGTCCAACCTCTACCGTTGCTCACTAGGAGTCGTCACATGAAGTTTCAGCGAATCGCCCTCTTATCACTGCCACTGGTCATGTTCGGCGGATGCGCTTCGACTGTGGCGGTATTGCCGCCGGTCACCTACGAAAACGCGATCAAGCCACTGATGGAAGCAAAATGCCTCGCCTGCCATGGCGCGGCGTCACCCACGATCGAGGTGTTCGACAAAGACAAGAACGGCTATAAAGCCAAAGGCATCGGACCGCGCATGGACAGCTACGAGTCCTTGGTCGGCTTTGTCAATGGCGGCGACGCCGGCGCGATCATGCGCCGTCTTGACGACGGCAAACATACCCAGGATGGCAAGCCGGGCAACATGTACGAAAACCTCGGCGCCACAGAGGCCGAGCGCCAACTGAATCTGGCGAAGTTCAAGGCCTGGGTCGGCGCCTGGAACCTCAAGAAACCCGATCAGTTGACCGACGCCGAACGCGGCCTGGTCAAGGTTCCGCGCTAATACGGGCGTGCCGCGGTCCGTCGTCGCCGCGCTCACATCGCGCGCACAAGCCGCTGATCTCGATCACCGGCTGAAGCGGGCGGAAACCGACAGCCGCCGCGGCCGCCTGGACCCGCTCGGCGATACCCTCGTCGACCAGCTCCGTCACCCCTCCGCAATGCGAACAGATCAGGAACTGTCCAGCGTGCGCGTGCTCGGGATGCAGACAACTCACGTAGGCGTGCAAGCTTTCCAGCTTGTGAATCAGTCCTTGTTCGAGCAAAAAATCGAGGGCGCGGTAGACCACGATCGGCGCGGTGCGCGGTGCTTCGCCCCGGAGCCGTTCCAGTACCTCGTAGGCACCGATCGGTCGACCGTGGCGAAAAACCAGTTCGAACACAGCACGTCGATGCGGGGTCAAACGAACCTTTCGCGCCTGGCAGACGGCGTCCGCATGACGCAGCGCCTGGGTCACGTTCAACACTTCGGCCACACCTGATCTCATCGCGGTGTCACGGCCAATCGATGCGAACGCGCCCGGCGTCGCCGCCAAGCCTGTATCGCGCGTTGCGTCACCATCGTCACCACGTAGACCACGCCCGCGACCAGGACGATGGTGGGGCCGACCGGCAGATCCGGCGCGTAGGCGAGGGCAAGACCGGTGCTGGTGAAGGCCGCGCCAAGCAGGCTCGCGACCAGCATCATGCGCCCCAGGGTTTGAAAGAACTGCCCAGCGATCGCCGCCGGCAGCGACAGCAGAGCGATCACCAGAATCAAGCCCACGACCTGGATCAACATCACCACCGTCACCGCGACCATGCACAGCAACAGCAGATAGACCGCCGTCACCGCGATCCCGCGCAGGCGCGCGAACTCCTCGTCGAATACCACCGCCAACAATTGCCGGTACAACAGCGCGACGATACCCAGCAGCGTGCCGTTCAGCGCGATCATGACCGCCAGTTCACGATCCGAGATCACCAGAATGTTGCCGAACAAGTACCCCATCAGATCTACGCTGTAACCGGGGACGCGGGTCATCAGCAAGATGCCTAGCGACATCCCGACCGCCCAGACCGCGCCGATCAGGATGTCCTCTTGCGTACGCCAGAATTGGGTGATCAACCCAATCAACAACGCCGAGATCACCGCCGCGACCAACGCGCCACCCATCGGATCGAAACCCCACAGCAGTGCCGCGCCCATGCCACCCAACACCGCGTGAGCGATCCCGCCTGCGAGATAGCCGATCCGCTTGACGACGACATAGCTGCCAATGACGCCGCAGGCCACACTCGCGAGCAGGCCCGCGAACAGCGCTCGCTGCAGAAATTCGTGTTGAATCAGAGCCTGAAAGAATTCAGTGGGCATGATCGGTATGCGCATGGTCGATGTGGTGCACCGCGTGGCCGTAGAGTTGCGCCATCAGCGCGCTGTCGATCGATTCGGTACGGTGACACACCAGGGTTCGATTCAAGCAGGCCACGTGATTGACGTAGCTCGAAATGAACGCCACGTCGTGGGACACGACCAGGATCGTCATGCGTTCATTGAGCAGCTTGAGGCGCTCGAAGATGTCGTATTCGACCCGCTGATCGAGGTTCGCGGTCGGCTCGTCGAGAATCAGCAACCGCGGCTCGCAGGCCAGCGCGCGCGCCAATAACACCCGCTGCAACTGACCGCCCGAGAGCGTGCCGAGATGGCGCCGAGCCAGGTCGGCGACTTCCGCCTGCAGCATCGCCTCGCGCGCGGCTTGACGGTCCGCGGCGCGATACCCGCCCCACCAGCGGCCGATGCCCAACCGACCGAGCAACACCGTCTGTTCCACGGTGATCGGAAAATCCCGCGCAAAGGCGGGATATTGCGGCACATAACCCACCAACCCGCGGCGCTCGCGCGGCGGTCGACCGTCGATCAGCACCTCGCCACTCTCGGGTCGCAGCAAGCCCAGCAACAGCTTCAGCAAGGTGCTCTTGCCACTCGCGTTCGGGCCCACGATGCCGAGAAACTCTCCGGCATTCACCGCGAGGTTGATGCGTTCGAGTACCGTCGGTCCGCCGTAGGAAAAGGAAACGTCACGGACCTCGACCAGCGGCGTCATCGCCCCGCGTCCGCGATCGCTTGAGCAACTCGGCGCAAGTTATCGATGTAGTCGGCCGCGAGCGGATCGATCACAACCAGACTGGCCCCGATCGCCTCGGCCAGGGTTTTCGTATCCTGCGACTGAATCTGCGGCTGCACGAACAGCGCCCGCAGGCCCAACGCCTTGGCGCGGTCGATCAAGCGCGCCAGATGCCGCGGCCCAGGCGCCTTGCCTTCGTGCTCCATCGCCAACTGCTCGAGCCCGTACCGAGCCGCGAAGTGGTCCCAAGCCGGGTGATAGACCAAAAATACGCGCTGGCGCAACGGTTGCAGCAGTGCCCGCAAATCCGCGTCGAGCGCGCGCAGCTCGGCGATCAAGCGCGCCGCGTTGGCACGGTAGCGTTCGGCGTTGCCCGGATCGTGCTCGGCCAGCGCGGCACTCACCTGTTCCGCCATCCGCACCACGTTCAGAGGATCGGTCCAGTGATGCGGTTCGTGCGCGTGATCGTCGTGTTGATGCGCGTGTTGGTGCGGTTTGTGCGCCTCGTGGTCGAGCGCCTCACGCGCATCGAGCACACGCAGCGCCGGATTGACCGAGCGAATCTTGGTCAACAACGCGTCCTCGAGCGGCATGCCGGAACGATAATAGAGATCGGCCTCTGCCATCGCGGCGATCTGGCGCGCGGTCGGCTCAAAGGCATGCGGATTGTGTCCGGCGCCGATCAATACCGAAACCTCGACATCCGGACCGGCGACCCGCTCAACCACGAAACCGTGCGGCGGCATCGATGCCACGACCGACAAGGCCTGCGCGGCAACGGGCAGCGAACACAACAGCAATGCCAACGCGGCGTTGGTCAGGAAGCGAGGTATCACGGCGCGACATCCACCCAGGATTGTAACAATGTAACATACTAGTGTACCGGCCCGAGTCTGCCAAGCAATCCGATCGCGTCGGGGCTGGAAGGGGTTTTCGCCACACCTTGGGGTGCGCGCGGCTACAATGACGGCCTTCTCCAACCGCGAGACTTATGCACCGCCCATGGACATGACGATGCGCCGCACCGAGGCGCCAAGCACCGCGCGCGCCGACTGGCACAATATCCGTGGCATGTTGCCGTATGTATGGGACTACCGCGGCCGCGTGATGCTGGCGTTGGCGACGCTGATGATCTCGAAGGTGGCGATGGTCGGGGTGCCAATCCTGCTCAAGGAGATCGTCGACGGCCTATCGGTGCAAAACGTTTCGATGCTCACACTGCCGCTCGGGCTTCTGCTCGGCTACGGCGCCTTGCGGCTGATCAACAACGCATTCAACGAGTTGCGCGACGTGATCTTCGCGCGCGTGCGTTATCACGCGATGCATCGATTGTCGCGCGAGGTGCTCTATCACCTTTACAAACTCTCGCTACGCTTTCATCTCGACCGCAAGACCGGCACGATCACGCGTGACCTCACCCGGGGCGCGCAAAGCGTCAGTTCGATCCTGAACTATCTCGTGTTCAACATTATCCCGTCGATCATGGAATTTGCCCTGGTCGCCGGCTACCTGCTCTCGGCCTATCCGCCGATGTTCGCGGTCGTCACGCTGGTCACGGTGGGTATCTATGTCGCCTTCACCTTTTCGATCACCAACTGGCGCATGCACTATCGCCACGAGATGAACCGCTGGGAATCGGACGCCAACGGGATCGCGGTCGACGGCTTGCTGAACTACGAGACGGTCAAGTATTTCGGCAATGAGCGTTACGAATTGAGGCGTTACGACGACACCCTCGATCGCTGGGAGGTCGCCGCGGACAAGAGTCAGAGCACGATGTCGCTGCTCAACTTTGGACAAGGCGCGATCATCGCGCTTGGCGTGACCCTCATCATGATGCTGGCCGCTCAGGGCGTGGTCGACGGCACCCTCACGCTCGGCGATCTGGTGCTGGTAAATACCATGATGTTGCAGCTGTTCTTGCCACTCGGCTTTCTCGGCATCATCTACCGCGCGTTGCGATACGCGCTGGCAGACATGGACGAGGTCTTCAAGCTGCTGCACCAAACGCCGGAAATCGTCGATGCCCCCGAGGCTCGCCCGCTCACGATCGGGCGAGCGACGGTACGTTTCGACGCGGTTGATTTCAGCTATGGCCCGGATCGCCCGATCCTGCGCGATGTCAGCTTCGAGATTCGCAGCGGGCAAAAGGTCGCCGTGGTCGGTCCGTCGGGCGCCGGCAAATCGACCCTGGCGCGGTTGCTGTTCCGCTTCTACGACGTGCGGCGCGGACGCGTGCTGATCGACGAGCAGGACGTTCGCGCGGTCACGCAGGAGAGCCTGCGCGCCGCGATCGGCATCGTTCCGCAGGACACGGTGCTGTTCAACGACACGTTGTTGCAGAATTTTCGGTATGCCAATCCGGACGCGACCATCGAGGATATCCACGAAGCGGCACGCATGGCGGATATCCATGATTTCATCCTCTCGCTGCCCCAGGGCTACGACACGCTCGTCGGCGAACGCGGGCTCAAGCTCTCGGGTGGCGAAAAGCAGCGTGTCGCGATCGCGCGGGTCATCCTGAAGCGACCCCGAATCGTGATCTTCGACGAGGCGACCTCAAGCCTCGATACCCGTTCCGAGCAAAATATCCTCACCGCGCTGGCACGGGTCGCACAGGGCACGACGACGCTGGTCATCGCGCACCGACTCTCGACCGTGGTCGATGCCGACGAGATCCTGGTGATGGACCAAGGTCAGATCGTCCAACGCGGCAGTCATGCCGCGCTGCTGACCCAGGGTGGCTTGTACGCACACCTTTGGCAGTTGCAACAGGCCGAACGCGCCGAGGAGGCCGCGCATTGATCGCGGTTGTCGGGAATCGACCCGACGCGCGCATCGGGCGGCAGCGCCCGCGTGCGCTTTGGTTTAACCTATGGGCGCCTGGCGGGCTTGAGATGCAACGGGCAACCGGATGGATCGCCACGCGCCTGCGCTGAGTGGAGGCCTGCGACAAGATCAATAGTCGCTCCTCAATCAAGCTAAAAGCGCCTATAATTAATGTCAAATCTAGGAAAGGGAGGCCATATGCCGCAGTTCCGTCACCTGCTTGCCTTGGTGGCCGTCGCCGCGAGTCTGTGGTTCGCGACGGGCGTCAATGCCCAAGTTCGCACCAATGAGCAGGGCCGCTACCTGCAAGCGATCGCGGCGTTCGATCGCAAGGACATGGCCAGTTTCCAAGCGCTCAAGGACAGCCTGCGCGAATACCCACTGCATCCCTATCTGGAGTATCGCGATTTGAGCGGTCGACTCGGCGATACCAGCGCGATCGAGTCCTTCGTGCGCGCACAATCTTCGACCTACCTCGGCGACCGCTTGCGCGCCGCGTGGCTGCGGCAACTCGGTAAGGCGGGGCGGACCGACCTGATTCTTGCGCACTACCGTCCGGATCAGGACGAAGACAGCACCGGCCTGCGCTGCCTGTCGCTGCATGCCCAGCTCCAAACCCGCGCGACCCGAGATCTGTTGGACCAAGCCAAGGCCCATTGGCTGAGCGAGCGCAACCTGCCCGAGACCTGTAACCTGCTCGCCGACGATCTCGAACAGGCCGGACAATTATCGCCGGAGGTCGTATGGGAGCGAATTCGGCTGGTTATGCGGCGGAACAATCTCGGCCTCGCGCAAGCCCTCGCGGTCAAACTGCCCGAATCCCAGCGCGGCCTGATCAAGACCTTGCAGAAGGCCCACAGTCAGCCCGCGAGCGCCCTGAGCGAAGCCGTGAACTGGCCCGATACGTCGCAACATCGCGATCTGCTCGTGCATGCGCTCAAACGGCACGCGCGGGGCGACACGCTCGCCGCGTGGGATCTTTGGCGCACACAGTTCAAACCGCACTTCCGCTTCACCCAGGATCAGATCGGTGAAATCGAGGCAGCATTGGCGTTACGCGCGGCCTATCGACATCTACCCGAAGCGACCGCGATGTTCGCCGGCGTCGACGCAGCGGCGCTGACCCCGGAATCGCGCGCGTGGCGGATCCGAAGCGCGTTGCGAACGCAGGACTGGGCTCGCGTGAAAAGCTACATCGAGGCTTTGCCGACCAGTGAGCGCGACCAACTGCAATGGCGGTATTGGTTGGCGCGCGCCACCGCGGCGCTGGGTCAAACCACGGCCGCGCAGGGGCTATTCGCGGAAATCGCGCGGGAAACGGATTACTACGGCTTTCTCAGCGCCGAACGGCTCGAACGACCCTACACCTTCAACAACCTGCCGATCGTCGCGCGCGACGAGACGAAGCACGTCAAGGCGCTCGCGCAACGACCCGCGTTCCGCCGCATCCAGGAACTCTACGCGCTCGACCTCGAAACCGAGGCGTATGCGGAATTGAACTACGAACTGAAGCACGGCCTCGATACCGACGAAAAACGCTACGCCGCGCAACTCGCGCATCAATGGGGCTGGCATTTTGCCGCCATCATCAGCGCCGGCAAGGCGCGACACTTTGGTGACCTCGAGGTTCGCTTTCCCACGCTGTACGGCGAGCAGGTCCATCGCGCCGCCGCCACTCAGGCCTTGCCCGCGAGCTGGGTTTATGGCGTGATTCGGCGCGAAAGCGCGTTTCGACCCACCGCGCGTTCATCGGCCGGCGCGCTGGGACTGATGCAACTCATGCCCGGCACCGCGCAACAGGTGAGCAAGCAAATCGGTCTCGGTAAACTCGATCGCACCGCGATTCTGCATCCCGAAACCAACCTGGCACTCGGCACCCGTTATCTGCGCGACGTGTTCGAGCGCTTCAATCACGAGGCGCTCGCGACCGCCAGCTACAACGCCGGACCGGGCCGTGTGCGGCAATGGTTGCCCAATGACGCCGAACTGCCGGCGGACATCTGGATCGATACGATCGTGTTCGACGAGACTCGCGACTATGTGAAGGCGGTGTTGTTCTACAGCACGATCTTCGACTGGAAGCTGAACGATGGCGTGGTGCGTTCGCTTGGCAGCCGGATGCCACCCGTGCAACCGGTCGGCGGCGTGCAGGTCGCGGTGACCGATGAGCCCGAGGAACGCGAAGCAGTCACCGAAAACTAAACGCCTTACATCGGCGCGAAAGGCCGTTTCTCGCACGCCGACGGCCTGGCGATCGCGCTGTAAGCCGGATGACGTGGCACTTAAAGCAGGGCTCGGGCCAACGCCGCGACTCAGTCCTTCAACGCCACCGTCCAACAGCCGCCGCCGGCGATGAACAGCGCCCAAGGTAACCACGACACCCCGAACCAATGCGGTTCGAGGGTAGCTTCCAGCGTCCAGAAACCGCCCAGCAGCAATGTCGCACCCACGATCAACAACGCGTTTCGGCGTTGACCTCGGCGCAGGGTCTGCTCCAGCCGCTTGAGCTGGGGCGAGTGATACTCGCTGCTCCGCTGATTCCTGGCAGTCTTCGCGATGACTTCCTGCAACAGCATCGGCGTTTCGGGGAACTTCTCCAGTAGCCGCGGCAGATGGGCTTGCAGCCCCTTGAACAGCGCCCGCAGGCCAACCTGCTCGTGCATCCAGCGCTCGATAAAGGGCTTCGCGGTGGTCCACAAATCGAGATCGGGGTACAGATCCCGCCCCAGTCCTTCGATATTGAGGAACGTCTTTTGCAGCAGTACGAGTTGCGGCTGCACTTCCATGTTGAAGCGTCGCGCGGTCTGAAACAGGCGGACGAGGAAGTGCGCGAACGAAATCTCCTTCAGCGGGCGTTCGAAGATCGGTTCGCAAACGGTGCGTATTGCCGACTCGAAGTCGTTGACTCGGGTATCGGCGGGCACCCAGCCGGACTCGACGTGCAACTCCGCGACCCGGCGATAATCGCGGCGGAAAAACGCGTAGAAATTTTCCGCGAGGTAACGTTGATCGCTGAGCGTCAGGGTGCCGACGATACCGAAATCAACGGCGATGTACCGCGGCGCCGCGGGGTTCGCGGCATCGACGAAGATGTTGCCCGGGTGCATGTCGGCATGAAAAAAGTTATGCCGGAACACCTGGGTGAAGAAGATTTCCACCCCACGCTCGGCCAGCGCCTGCATGCTGACCTGACGCGCCCGCAGCGCCTCGGTGTTGCTGATCGGGATGCCGTAAACCCGCTCCATCACCATCACCCGCTCCGAAGTCAGATCCCATTCGACGACCGGGATATGCAGCAACTCGGACTGTTCGAAATTACGTCGCAGTTGCGAGGCGTTGGCCGCCTCGCGTAACAGATCGAGCTCGTCGACGATCGTTTTTTCGTACTCTTCCACGACTTCCAGCGGCCGGAGCCGCCGCGCCTCCGGCCAGTATTTGTGGGCAAGACCCGCGATGATGTACAGCAGTTCGATGTCGCGCCGGATGATCCTCTCGATACCCGGCCGCACGACCTTGACGACAACCTGGCGTCCGTCCTTCAGCTCCGCGGCGTGTACCTGGGCGATCGAGGCCGAGGCCATCGGCTGGGTCTCGAACTGCGCGAATACCTCGCCAACCGGCCGACCCATGGCCTTTTCGATGATGCGGCGCGACTGTTCGCCGGGGAAGGGCGGCACCCGGTCTTGCAACCGCGCCAGCTCGATCGCAATGTCGGGCGGCAGCAGGTCGCGCCGAGTCGATAGCATTTGCCCGAACTTGATGAAAATTGGGCCGAGATCCTCCAGCGCGCGGCGCAACCGTTCGCCACGACCGATCTCGCGCGAACGGAACCAATTCCATGGCGCGAGGTGGTAGAACATGCGTAGGGGCCGGAACAGATGAATCGCGTAGATGAACTCATCCAGCCCGTGACGCAGAAACACCCAGTTGATGGTGATCAGGCGCAATAATCGCCTGATGCTCTTCATGCCCCGGACTCCGCCGCCGGCGTGGGTAGCTGCCGCTCAAGACGCTTCAGTCGCGCTTCCAGCCGTGCCGCGGCCAATCGCAACTCATCCACCTCGGCAATGAAGCGCTCGATCTCGAGTCGCGTAGGTAATAGCCCGGACTCCTCTTGCAGATACTCGGTGGTATCGCGGCGCAGACTCTCGGCCGAACGTCCACCCCAAGTCTGCAAGTCACGCGCGACGCCACCGATACGATGCGCGGCGAAATCGCCCACGACCTTGCTGAGCAACTCCTCCCAATCGATCTCCAATTGTTTCAGCAAATCGGCGAAACGCTGCACCATCCGGCTATCGCCATCGATCGCGACCTCGCCGCTCGCGAGCAAGGTCGTCGGTTGCTCGGTACGAGCCAGACGCAGCAGGGCAGCGGCGCTACCGCGCACACGACAATCCACCTCACCCTCGTGGCGCGTCGAGAACGCGATCGCGCCCGAACGGGGCAGGCAACACAAGGACAACGGCGGAAACGTGCAGTCGATGCGCAAGACTCGCCCCTCCAGCTCGCCGAACTGGATGGCGGTCTCGGGATCGAGCGCGAGATACCCGGTCACCAGTCGCTCCAGCGTGGAGGTCAAGAAGTCGTCAGCCATGATGATCGCCGTTAGGGTTTTCGATATTGAAGCGCGCCGCGCAAAGGCCCGCACGGCGCGCGACCGAACGCGGCCCGGAAGCCAGCTCAATCCAGCGCGTATCCTCGATGCAGCGCGACCACGCCCCCGGTCAGGTTGAAATAATCGCAACGGTCGAATCCGGCTTGCTCCATCATCGCCTTGAGCGTTTCCTGGTCGGGGTGCATGCGGATCGATTCCGCGAGGTAGCGATAGCTATCGCTGTCGCCGGCGATCAGCTTGCCCAGCAGCGGCAGGGCGGTGAACGAGTAGGTATCGTACACCCGACCGAACAGGGCATTGGGCGGTTTGGAGAATTCCAGCACCAGGAGCTTGCCGCCGGGCTTGATCACGCGCCGCATCGACGCCAGCGCGGTGTCCTTGTCGGTGACGTTGCGCAGACCGAAGGCGATCGTCACGACGTCGAAATAGGCGGTTGGAAATGGTAGGCACTCGGCGTTGACCTGGGCATAACGCACGTTGCCAACGATGCCGGCGTCCACCATCCGCCGCCGGCCTTCCGCCAGCATGGAGCTATTGATATCGGCCAGCACGACCTCGCCCGCGGGTCCGACCTGGGCCGCGAACTGCCGTGCCAGATCGCCGGTGCCTCCCGCCAGATCGAGCACGCGCATGCCGGGGCGCACGCCCGCCTGGAGCACGGTGTAGCGTTTCCAGAGCCGATGGATGCCGAACGACATCGCGTCATTCATCAGGTCGTACTTGCCCGCGACGGCGTGAAACACCTCCGCGACCTTGCGGCTCTTTTCCTCGACCGGCACCTCCTGGTAGCCGAAATGGGTGGTGCGTGGCGGTTCTTGCGTCATGATCCGATGGAGCGCCGTCTAGTGACCGAGGGTGGAATACTGGTCCTTGACTTTACGCGTGTACCCGGCCGCTTTCAAACGCTCGAGATAGGTTTTCCAGTATTGCTCCTGGTTGACCGCCAGATCGTAGAGGTAGTCCCAGCTGTACATGCCGGTGTGATGGCCATCGTCGAAAACCAGCTTGACCGCGTAGTTGCCAACCGGCTCGATGGCGTCGATGCCAACGCTTTCCTTGCCAAGTTGCAGCTTCTCCTCGCCAGGGCCATGGCCGCGGACTTCGGCGGAGGGGGAAAACACGCGCAGGTATTCACACGAAAGTTTGTGTCGCGAACCATCCTCGAACTCGATTTCGAGCAGATGAGACTTCTGATGCAGGTTGATTTCGGTCGGTCGCATGAAGGTGTGTCCTCGAAGGTGCTCAATCAGGGCCGCCACTTTCCGGCGCCGGCGTCGCCGCGTCAAGAATCGCCCGAGGCCACGAGGTGGATACCGGGGGAACCCGCGCTCCACCCGTCGCCGGCGGACGCCCGCCACGCTCGGGCGACGCGCGTCCCAGGCTACAAAATGTAACGGCTTAGGTCCTCGTCCTGCGCAAGCTCGCCCAGGTTGGCGTCGACGTAGGCGGCATCGACCGCGAGATGCTCGCCGGCGCGATCGGGCGCCTCGAACGAGAGCTTGTCGAGCAGGCGCTCCATGACCGTATGAAGTCGGCGCGCGCCGATGTTCTCGGTGCGCTTGTTCACCTCGAACGCGATCTCGGCGAGCCGGCGCACGCCATCCGCGGTGAATGCCACGGTCACGCCCTCGGTGCCGAGCAACGCCGCGTACTGTAGCGTCAGGGAGGCATCCGGTTCGGTCAGAATGCGTTCGAAATCCTCGACCTGCAACGCATCGAGCTCGACCCGAATCGGCAGTCGGCCTTGCAACTCGGGAATCAGATCCGAGGGCTTCGCCACGTGAAACGCACCCGAGGCGATGAACAGGATGTGGTCGGTCTTGACCATGCCGTACTTGGTGTTGACGGTGCAGCCTTCCACCAGCGGCAACAAGTCGCGCTGAACCCCCTCGCGCGAGACGTCCGCGCCGCTGGTTTCGCCCCGTCGCGCGACCTTGTCGATTTCATCGATGAAAACGATGCCGTTTTGTTCGACGAGATCGACCGCGCGCTTCTTGAGCTCGTCCTCGTTAATCATCTTGCGCGCCTCCTCGTCGGTGAGGAGATCCACGGCGTCGCGGATCTTGAGCTTGCGCTTCTTGGTCCGCTGACTACCGAGATTCTGAAACAACCCCTGTAGCTGGTTCGCCATGTCCTCCATTCCGGGCGGCGTCATGATTTCCACGCCCAGCGATGCTGCCTGTACCTCGATCTCGATCTCCTTGTCGTCGAGTTCACCGGCGCGCAGTTTGTCGCGAAACTTCTTGCGGGTCCCGGAGTCGGTGGGCGGCTCGCGCTCTTCCTCGTTGAGGAAGCCAACGCCACGCGGACGCGGCAACAACGCATCGAGCACCCGATCTTCGGCGGCCTCGGCCGCGCGATGGCGCAAGCGCGTGACCTCCTGTTCGCGCATCAGCTTGACCGCCGCGTCAGCCAGGTCACGGATGATCGAATCGACTTCACGCCCGACATAGCCCACCTCGGTGAACTTGGTCGCCTCGACCTTGATGAACGGCGCGTTGGCGAGGCGCGCAAGGCGCCGCGCGATCTCGGTCTTGCCGACCCCGGTCGGGCCGATCATCAGGATGTTCTTGGGCGTGACTTCAGCGCGCAGCTCGGCCGGCAGTTGCAACCGGCGCCAGCGATTACGCAGCGCGTTGGCGACCGCGCGCTTGGCGTTGGCTTGACCGATGATGTGCTTGTCCAACTCCTGGACGATCTCTCTGGGTGTCATTTCCGACATGCGGGCTGCTCGTGTCTAGCTCAGATCGAGTTGTTCGATGGTGAGATGCTGATTGGTATAAATGCAGATATCGCCGGCGATGCGCAGGGCCTTTTCGACGATTTCCCGCGCCGACAACTCGGTGTTGTCGAGCAAGGCGCGCGCGGCCGCCTGGGCGAACGGTCCGCCGGATCCGATCGCTATCAAGCCGTCCTCGGGTTCGATAACATCGCCGTTGCCGGAAATGATCAGCGAGGCACTGTGATCGGCGATCGCGAGCAAGGCCTCGAGCCGGCGCAGGGCGCGATCGGTGCGCCAGTCCTTGGCCAGCTCGACCGCGGCCCGGGTGAGGTTGCCACCGTGCGCTTGCAGTTTGGCTTCGAAACGTTCGAATAGCGTGAACGCATCCGCGGTTCCACCCGCGAATCCCGCCAGAATCTTGCCCTGGTGCAACGTGCGGACTTTGCGCGCGTTCCCCTTCATGACGGTATTGCCGAGCGTGACCTGGCCATCGCCACCGAGCGCGACTTGCGCACCGCGCCGCACGGACAGGATCGTGGTGCCTCTGAACTGTTCCAAACCCGTGCCTCCGGTGGATCGTTGGCCGATTATTCTACATCAACTTGCGGGTCGGTCCTGGACTCCGCGAGCGGGTCCGGCTTTTTCTTGCGGGCACGCGGGTGCGTGCGGTCGTAGACCTTCGCGAGATGTTGAAAGTCAAGGTGGGTATAGATCTGGGTCGCGCTGATGCTGGCGTGCCCAAGTAATTCCTGCACCGCGCGCAGGTCGCCCGATGATTCCAGCAAGTGGGTGGCGAACGCATGGCGCAGGCGGTGCGGATGGACGCGCTGTTCCAGTCCGCGCACGATGCCCCACTGCGCCATCCGCTGTTGCACGGAGCGCGCGGCGAGGCGTTTGCCGTCGCGACTGAGGAACATGGCCGCGCTACGCGCCGCGCCGGGCAAGTCGGCACGCAACTCCAGCCACGCGCGGAGCGCCTCGATCGCCTTGCGCCCGACCGGTAACTCGCGCTGTCGGTTACCCTTGCCCGTGACTCGGACCAGGCCAGCGTTGAGGTCGATGTCGTCGAGATCAAGCGCGACCAGCTCCGCTAGCCGCAGTCCGGAGGAGTAGATCAATTCCATCATCGCCCGATCGCGCGTCGCGAGCGCGCCCGCCTGGTCGAACTCAACGAGACGGGTCACTGCGTCGAGCTCGAGCGATTTCGGCAGTCGTTGCGGGAGGCGTGGCAAGGGCAGGCCTATCGCGGGATTTTGGGCAACATCACCGCGCCTTTCGAGGAATCGGTAAAAACCGCGTATCGCCGAAAGCTGACGACGCAACGAGCGCGGCGCGCTGCCGTCGCGATGCAACGCGGCTAGATACTGACGTAGCTGGGTTGGGCCGACGTCGACCCAATCCAGTGCCGGCAGCGATCGGGCTAGGTAGGATTGAAACGCGGTCAGGTCGCGCGCGTAACCGGCAACGGTGTGCAGAGAGTAACGCCGCTCGTGGCGTAGGTAGTCCAGATAGCGTTGCAACGTCGGGTCAACCATCCGCGTGCCGATCGAGATGCATGGCAATCGCCGCGGCGATCAAGTCGCCGAGCTGACCTAAAAACAGCGTGCCGATCCCTGCGGCGAAACGCTCGGCGTCGACGCTGCCCAGCGCCAGCACACCCATCGGCTCGCCGGCGGCAAGCGGTATGACGGCGGCGGTTACGAGATCCTCGCTGGCGTCACCGAATAAAAAGTGCATCTGCTCCGTCGTCAAACGGCCGCAAATCGAGCGTCGGGTCAACATCAAGCGCGGAAAATGCTGTTGGCAGGCGTCCAGGTCCAACGGGGCGGCAACCATCTCCTTCGGCACGGCGCGAAACAGGCGCACCACGGCGCGATCGACCTTGAACCCTTGCAGGAGCTGTTCTCGCACCCCCTCCAACACCTCGTTCAAACCACGCGCATGAACCAGATTGAGTGCGAGATGATGCATGCGCAACGCCAAGGCCTCGTTGTCTCGGGCATTACGCATCAATTCGGCGAGCCGCGATTCGAGCCGTGTGTTCTTGCGCCGAAAGTTCTCGATCTGATGCTCCAGGAGTGATACGGCACCTCGGACCGGATGCGGTACTCGCAACAACTCCAGGAGTTCTGGGTAACGCTCGAAAAAATCCGGATAGCGCGTCAAATACGCGACGATCTCGCCCGCCATGATCGGGTCGGACGGATCCTGTTGGGTCTGTGCACTCATAAATCGATGGTCCCCTCGAATACGCTCTCGGCCGGGCCGGTCATCAATACGGGTTGTTGGTCGCCGTTCCAGACGATATGCAGTGTTCCGCCCGGCAAGTCTACGCGCACCGCCGACGCCAGCAAACCGCGCTGGTGCCCGGCCACGACCGCCGCGCAGGCGCCGCTGCCACAAGCCAGCGTCTCGCCGGCGCCACGCTCGAATACGCGCAGCTTGATATGCTGCGGATCAAGTACTTGCATGAACCCGACGTTGACTCGCTGCGGAAAGCGCGGGTGCGACTCCAGCCGCGGCCCAAGCCTTTCGACCGGCGCGGTCGCCACATCCGTAACCAGTATCACCGCGTGCGGGTTTCCCATCGAGAGCGCGGAAAGCTCGATCGCCTCGCCATCGACATCCACCGAGTAGACGATGGATTCAGCCTCGGCCAGGAACGGAATGCGTTCGGGCAAGAATAGCGGCGCGCCCATATCGACCTCCACCTGGCCTTGGTCGCGCAAGCGCAGGATCAGGCGGCCGCCACGGGTTTCCACCGGGATCTCGCTGGCACGGGTCAGCCCGTAATCATGTACGAAGCGTGCGAAGCAACGAGCGCCGTTGCCGCATTGGCCAACCTCGCTGCCGTCGGCGTTGAAGATTCGGTAGCGAAAGGCGGCATCCGCCGCACCCGCGGGTTCCACCAATAAAATCTGATCGCAACCGATGCCGTAACGACGGTCGGCGATGCGGCGCGCGCGCGCTGGCGTCAGTTCGACGGTCTGGTGAATCGCATCGATGACCACGAAGTCGTTGCCGATGCCCTGCATCTTGGTGAAACGTAGTTGCATGTCCGCCGCTCTGTTTATCCGCATGATCCCGGCGCGCCGCGAACGGCGCCTGGACCCGTCGCGCGTGGGTTGGAAAAGTCCGGCCGCGCGCCAAGCATAACAGCCAGTGGCAGGGCACGACGACTCGCGGCTCCCGCCACGGTCGCTCGGCACGATTTGTTTACCGACCCACGATCTCGGTTTGTTCGGTTCCGCGCCGAACCTAGCCGGAGATCGCGGCGGGCCGCTAGGCGCGCGGTATCGCGCTGTGCTATGTTTCCGGCTCATCCTAGGGGAGCCCGCCGCCGAACGACTGGTCCGGGGCGGTCGTTTACTGTCAAAAACGTCGCAGCGCGACCTAGCTGTTTGAGGAGTTCCGCATGACTGCCGTAGCAAAAGAGCTTGACGCTCGTGGTCTGAATTGCCCTCTGCCGATTCTCAAGGCAAAGAAGGCACTCAATGAAATCAGTTCCGGTGAAGTGCTCCGGATCATTGCCACCGATCCCGGTTCCGTCAAGGACTTTCAGGCGTTCGCCAAACAAACCGGAAATGAGTTGATCGAACAAACCGAGGCCGGCGGCGAATACACCTTCTTGATGAAAAAGGGCTAGTCCCTAGCTTCGGTCGAGAATTCGCCAATCGCGAAGGGGGTCGAGCGACCCCCTTTTTCATGCCCACGAAATACCGCTCGCGATCCAGTGGCGATCGCTGATGATCTCAACCTGTAGTTGGCCCAAACCGGCGCCGGCGAGTTGCGCGCGAACCTCTTCCGGCCGATACGCGGCGCATAATGAGTGAAAAAAATCGCGCTGCAACACTTCGGGTTCATCGCTCGCATAGGTCTCCACCAGGCGAGCAGCAATCGCCTCGGAGTCCGGCCGCATCAAGTCCATGATGAATACCGCCGCGCCGGCCGTGGCATGGCGCGCGACGGCTTGCCACAACACCCGCGGATCGTCGAGGTGATGCAACAGACTATTGCTGATGATCGTGTCATAGCTCGGCAGCGGCGGCGCCGCGTTGGGTAGACGGCCCAACAACAATTGAATCCGCGCCGCCTCGGGCGCCCCCTGCAGCAGACGTGATCCGACATCGAGCATCGCTTGCGCGCCATCGATGCCATGGACCTCGCAGTCCGGATAGGCACGCGCAAAACGCCGACAGATATCGCCCGGGCCGCAGCCGAGATCAAGCACGTGGCGCGGCCGAAATTCGCCAAACCGCGTTTGAAACAATTGCACGAAACGGTCGTGCGGCTCGCTGAAATCGGCCTCGGCATAGGCGAGGGCTTGCGCGGGGTCGTCCATCAACTCGGGCTCCGGGCGGCGTTGCATCGGCGTCATGGCAGCACCGTCTCGCCCGCGAGCAGAGCGTCGAGCGTCTCGCGCGCCCGCACCTGGTAGGCCCGATCGCCGTCGACCATGACTTCGGCCGCACGGGGGCGCGTGTTGTAGTTCGAGCTCATCGCGAAGCCATAGGCCCCGGCCGAGCGTACGGCCAACAAATCGCCCTCTCGCAAAATGAGCTCCCGGCCCTTGCCCAGAAAATCCCCGGTCTCACATACCGGACCGACCACGTCATAAAGCGCGCGCTGTCCCTCGGCGCGGGGACGCACCGGGATGATCTCCTGCCAGGCGTTGTAGAGCGCGGGACGAATGAGGTCGTTCATCGCCCCATCGACAATCGCGAACTCGTGTCCCGCGTTGTGCTTGAGATACTCAACCCGGGTCAGCAGGATGCCCGCGTTGCCCATGATGGCTCGGCCGGGCTCGAGCAGGATTTCGAAGGGTTTGTCAGCGATGCGTTCAAGCAATCGCGCGGCGTAGTCGGAAGGTTGGGGTGGCGCTTCGTCACGATAGCGGATGCCGAGCCCGCCACCCAGATCGAGATGTTCAATCTCGAGTCCGCGGGCGATCAACCGCTCGGCCAAACCCAGCACCCGGTCCAACGCCTCGAGAAACGGGCTGACCTGGGTCAGCTGCGAACCGATATGGCAATCGATCCCGATCGGACGCAGATGCGGCATCGCGTACGCGATCGCATATATCCGTTCGGCAGCGTCAATGTCGATGCCAAACTTGTTTTCCTTGAGTCCGGTCGAGATATAGGGATGGGTCATCGGGTCGACGTCGGGATTGACCCGCAGGCTAACCGGCGCGCGAACCCCGAGTTCGGCGGCGATTGCGTTGATTCGCTGCAATTCGGCTTCGGATTCGACGTTGAAGCAGCGTATGCCGACCTCGAGCGCACGCCGAATCTCATCGCGGCGCTTGCCGACACCAGAGAACACGACGCGGGCCGCGTCGCCGCCGGCACGCAACACACGTTCGAGTTCACCCACCGACACGATATCGAACCCTGAACCAAGCCGCGCCATTACGTTCAGCACCGCCAGATTGGCGTTCGCCTTGACCGCGTAGCAGATCAGGTGCGGGTGGCCCGCGAGCGCGGCGTCGAACGCGTGCCAATGGCGTTCGATCGTTGCGCGGGAATATACGTAGCAGGGCGTTCCAAAGTCCTCGGCAATGCGCTCAAGTGCAATGTCTTCGGCATGGAGCGCGCCGTCACGATAGGCGAAATGGTCCATTCAGTTTTTCTTCGCGGTTTGGCTCGAAGGGTCATCCGGGAGGTAGAGCGGGCCTTTCTGGCCACAGGCACCAAGGCACAGTAGCGCGACGAGCACAATCGCCAGAGAGAGTCGCCGGTATTGCATCGTTGGCTGGATCGAGCGTTTGGTTGGGCCTGGTGGCGTGTCTGAGTGAGGCGCTTAGCATACCATGTGACTTGATGCCGCAGATCCATCGTACCGTCCAAACCGAGCGTCGAACGCGAGCCGTGAAACTACGCACTCACATCCTGCTCTGGCTCATCCTGACCAGCCTGCTGCCGCTGCTCGCGTTGATGCTGGGTGCGATCTTCTACAGCCAGCGGGTGTATCTCAGCAGTATCGACGCGGAGCTCAAATCGGCCCTGGATCGGGTCGCGCTCGCAGTAGACCGTCATTTCAGCCACCAACGCTTGTTACTCGATACCCTGGCTCAATCGCCGGTGATGCTCGAATTTGCCCGCGCCGTGCGCTCGGCGGACTCCACGCTCGAATCGAAACGACGTTTCGAGCAAGGCAAGCAACGGGTCGAGTCGCTACTGTCCGATTTACAGCCCCTGATCGCCGAGGACGCGGTCATCCGCCTTCTGGACGCTAGCGGCAACACGCTGGTCAAGATTCGCTTCGGCGTCTCGCCCCAACCGCAACTCGAGAGCCTGCCCCCCTATGTCATCACCGAAATCGAGCCTGACCCGAGTCTCGTTCGCGGCTTGCGTGGCTTGGCAACACGTCAGGTGAGTCATCTGCGATTCCCCAACGCACCGCTGGACTACGCACCCACGCCACTGCGGCTGCTGGACATGGTGCGGCCAGTCACCCTGGGTGATCAGCCAGTGCTGTTCTTGGTGCTGACCTCGGTTGGCGAGCGCCTGGACCGCTTGCTCGACGCGGCGACGCGTCCGTTCAAGGTCATGTTTTTCATCGTGGAACGCGACTTCGATCCCGGGCAAACCGTAACCCTCCTGTACGATGACACGCGTACGCAACGCATCGCCGGCCCGCCGCGTCGCGACGATGAAACGCTGACATGGTTGAAAACCCAATTGCAAACCCAGCGATCCGACTCCGTGTTTGAGGATCCGGAGGGCGCGACACGCTACTACCTCTCGGAATACAGCCCCTATCCCGATCGGTTGCTGACGTGGCAGATCGGGGCACAGGTCGACCGCGGGATTCTCACCGAGCAATTCACGTTGTTACGGTTGGGATTGGTGGCGCTGGGGTTCGCCGCGCTGATGGCAAGCATTGTGCTAGCACGCATCGCGGCGCGGCAAATCAGCGCCCCGATTTCGCGGCTCGCCGCCAACCTCACCGCAGTCGGCAAGGGCACCGCGCCAGCACCCGACTTGCCCAGTAACGCTAACGAAATCAAAGCGCTGCAAGCGTCGTTCCGCAACATGATGACGAGTCTCAGTCGCGCCGAAGCAGAACGCTCGATTGCGCAACAGCGTCTGTTGCAAACCGCCAAGCTCGCCTCGGTCGGGGAGATGGCGGCGGGGATCGGCCATGAACTCAACAATCCGCTGCACAATATCATGGCACTCGCCCGGCTGATGCGCCGGCATCTGGCGGCGGAGTCCCCCGCGCACGCCGATCTCGCGTCGTTGCAGGAGGAAGCCGAGCGCGCGGGGTTGATCGTGCGCGGCATCCTGAACTTCGCGCGCCAGATTCAGCCGGCGTACCAGCGATTTCGCGTACGTCCATGGCTCGAGGCTTGCGCGCGCCGGATTCAGCGCGAGGCGGCCGCGCGGAGTGTCCGGGTGATCCTCATGGTGCCCGAGTCGCTCGAGCTCTGGGCCGATCCCTTTCAGCTAGAACAAGTCATTGTCAATCTGGTCAACAATGCGATCCACGCCAGCGCGGAGGGCGCCCTCGTCGAGATAGCCGTCGCAAAGGAGACGAATCAAATACGTATGAGTGTGCGCGATCACGGCCGCGGCATTTCTGCGGAAGTACGGGATCATTTGTTCGAACCTTTCTTCACGACCAAACCGGTAGGCGAAGGCAGCGGCCTGGGCCTCAGCGTCAGCCTTGGCATCGTGCAGTCACACGGGGGCGAGCTGCGGCTGGATAGCCACCCGGACGGCGGCGCGATTGCCGAGGTATTATTACCGCTGAATTCTCCAGAAACCGCGTTATGAAGGCTCTCCACCGCGTCTTTTTTATCGATGATGACCCGAAAGCGGGCGCGCTGTTCCAACGCTTCTGCGAAAACTGCGGTATCCAACTGAAGCTCTACCGCGATCCGATCGAAGCGTTGGCGCGGTTTCGCGAGCAGCCCGGCGATCTGATCATCACCGATCTCATGATGCCGGGTTTATCGGGCATCGATCTGCTACGCGAAATTCGCGCGTTCGATCGTGAGTTGCCCGTCATTATCGTCACCGGTTATTCATCGGTGGACAACACGGTCGAGGCGCTGCGGCTCGGCGCGAGCGATTTCCTGCGCAAGCCCTACGACCCTGAGGAATTGCTGCGTCGAATTCAGATCGTGCTGGAGAATCGAACCCTCAAGCGCGAGAACCGAGATCTTAGACTCGATCTGGTGCATGCCCGCGGCTCGCAACGACTGATCGGCGACAGCCCCGCGATGCATGCGCTGCGAGCGATGATTCGAAAGCTCGCGACCGTGCGATGTCACGTCATCATCCGCGGCGAATCGGGCACCGGCAAGGAGCTCGTCGCGCACGATCTGCACGCACTCAGTCCGCAAAGCGAACAGCCATTCATCGTGATTGATTGTGGCGCGATGAACGATACTCTGCTGGAGAGCGAATTATTCGGGCACGAGAAAGGCGCGTTCACAGGTGCCGACCGGCAACGCATCGGGCGGCTGGAGAGCGCGAACGGGGGCACTGTTTTTCTTGATGAGATCGGCAACATCTCCGATGCGATGCAGACCAAGCTACTGCGCGTGGTGCAGGAGCAGCAACTGACGCGTATTGGCGGCAATCGCGCGATTTCGATCGATGTCCGGTTCGTCGTCGCGACCAATCGGGATTTGGCACGGATGGTCGAACGCGGCGAGTTTCGCCATGATCTATACCACCGCCTGAACGTCGTGACCTTGGCTGTGCCACCCTTGCGCGAACGCCGGGAGGACATCCCAACCTTGCTGCAACACTACCTCGACTATTTCAATCAACGCTTCCATCGCGACACCCGCGAGTTCAGCCCACGGTCGATGCGCGCATTGCTCGCGTACGACTGGCCGGGCAACGTGCGTGAACTCCGCAATCTTGTTGAAAGGCATGTCGCGTTGGCGGACGGGCCAGTGCTCGAGCTATTGACCCCGCTGGAAAATCAGTCCATAGGCCAGGTTCAGACTTCCGGAGCCCTGGATCACGACGACCCTGATCTGGCAACCCTGGAGCGGCGCTATATTCTGCGCACGCTGGCACGGTGCCAGGGCAATCGTGAACGCACGGCGGAAGCGCTGGGCATCAATAAGTCGACGCTTTGGCGCAAATTGCAAAGCTATGAGCTGGATTCGGCGGATGATCATTGCAAATTGCAAACCTGATCGCCGCTTTTTGCAATCTAGGTACAGCCTCGTAACTCGGACGAATGATGTAAGTATCTGATAGTTCAATGCCGATCGATGTGGTACGCAATTTGCAAAGTTACTGCCGCTCAATCCATCATCGTTAGGAGCGGAGAAGAATGTTACGTAGATCATTTTTGAAGGGCACACTCGCCGCGGGTGCGGCTGGTGTAGCGGTAAGTGCAGGACTACTGACCCCGCAACGTGTGCTTGCGGCTTGGCCGGAAGCGGCGTTCACTGCCAAGGACGTCGCTGGTGCGCTGTCCGCGATTGGCGCCGGCGGCGCGGCCGATAGTGCCGATATCAGCATCAAGGCGCCGGACATCGCGGAAAACGGCGCGGTCGTTCCGGTCACGGTTGAAACCAGCGTCGGCGGCGTGGAATCCATCGCCATTCTCGCCTCGGCCAACGGTTCGCCGCTGACCTCGCAGTACATGCTAGGCGCCGGCGCAGATGCGTTTGTATCGACTCGGGTAAAACTGGCCAAGACCTCTGACGTCATCGCGGTCGTGAAGGCCGGCGGCAAGGTCATGTCGGCCAAGAAAGAAGTCAAGGTCACCATCGGCGGCTGCGGCGGCTAACCGGAAAGGAGAAATACACATGGCATCTTTGAAATTACGTGCTGAAGAGAGCGGCGGCGTTACGACCGTAAAGGCCCTCATCACCCATCCCATGGAAACCGGTTTGCGCAAGGACAAGGCAACTGGCGAAGTGATTCCGGCTCATTTCATTCAGGAAGTCGTCGCCGAACACAAGGGCAACAAGGTATTTACCGCGGTTTGGAGCGGAAGTATCTCCACCAACCCCTACCTGTCATTCCGCTTCAAGGGCGCCGCGAAGGGCGATTCCCTGAAGGTTTCGTGGAGTGACAACAAGGGTGGGACGGATTCAGCCGACGTTCAGGTGAGCTGACCGAAACTACGATCACATCCTTTGGCTTTGAGGCGCTTTTCGAAGCGCCTTTTTTTTAAGCGGAGCCGGCCGATGTCTGAACGCTTGATTCACGACGTTTGCGACCCTCGCGGTGCGATCATCTGGTTGCATGGTCTCGGCGCGGACGCCCACGATTTCGTGCCCATGCTGCCGTATCTCGGTCTCACTTCAACCCGAGTCATCTTTCCGAACGCGCCCGTACGTGCCGTCACGATCAACGGTGGCGCGCCCATGCGCGCATGGTATGACTTCACATCGCTCGACTTTTCAAAGGGCGAGAACGATCGGCATATCATCGAGTCGATTGGCCTGATAGAGACCCTAGTCGACGAACAGGTCGACGCCGGCTTGCAGCCCGCGCGGATCGTCCTGGCCGGGTTTTCGCAAGGGGGCGTGGTCGCGCTCGCCGCGGCGTTACGCAGTCGCCGCACACTGGCGGGCGTTATCGCACTGTCGACCTATCTCCCGCGCTCATTTCGCGATATCGCGGCGGTTCGTTGCCTGCCGATACTGCAATGCCATGGCCGACAGGATGCGGTGATTCCGCTTACGGTCGGGGAGGACACCGCTCGCTTTCTCGTCAACGCAGGCCACGATCATCGTTGGCGTGCATTCGAGATGGGTCACGAGGTCTGTATGGACGAAATCGACGAAATCCGAACCTGGCTTAAGCGACACGATTTCGCCTGAACGAGTGGCTCCAACGCGAAATGCTCGATTCACCGGCGGTGCCGCTTTGGGTTGGGTAGGCGGGCGCGTCGGCCGCAGGGACGCGGCGCTCGAGCGTCCAGGGATGGGTTCACGGCGCCTCCTGCCTACCCAGCCCGAAGCGGCGCTTTCATCTTCCGCAGCAACATCCTGGCCATGAAAGTCCTGTCGTGCGAATCCGGGTCAATAGCGCTTCGGCGAATTTCGGTCTAGGCTCTCGTGATGGCGACTACCTCCGACAATGAACCGCTCGCGCTGGTGCGCTCCGCCGACTGGGGACCGGCGCAGCCACTCTGGCAACGGGTGCCGACGCGTTGTGCCGAAGGCAAGCTCTTGGCGGATTTCATGATGTTAATCCCGCGTTTGAACCGACTAGATCCTCTCCAGCAACAAGAGAAACTTCGGTTACTGGGCGGCGCCTTGAGTCAGTATCGCCACGCGGTGGCATTCGCGGACGTCAACCTGCGGCTCAATGTATTGTGGGTATCATTCCGCCCGTCGCAGGGCCGGTGCACGGAGATCGCGGCCGCGGTCCAGGCTGTCGTTCCTGAAGCGCTACTCGTGAGTTCGCGACTCGACGGCGTCTGATCGCGCGAAGCTTGCAGAAAAAAGCCGCCGTGACTTACGTCACGGCGGCTTTCACGGGTCAAACCCGATACTTGCTTAACCGAACGTATCTTCGACGATGTTGGTGTACCAACTACCGGCGTAGAAAGCCTCGGTTTCGAAGTTATTGGCCGTGGCAGGAGTCACGCCACCCGCGCCCTTGACATCGGCAACGACGCCTTTCTCGTCCAGCGTGTAGACGCCCGCGACCGAGATGCCGTAACTCGGCCCGACGAGACTGTAGCAGGTGTTGACCCAACTCGGCGCAACCGGCTCCTTGCCGTTCAAGAGCGATACCACAGCCGCCGCGCAGACTTTCGCCTCCGAGTTGGCCGCGTAGCCAGACTTGGGCAGCGCGCCAGCGACAGCGGCATCACCGATAATGTGCACGCCCGGCGCGACCTTCGATTCCCAAGTCTTTTGGTTGACATCGCACCATCCGGCTTCATTGGTCAGCCCCGAAGCCTCAGCGAGTCGGCCAGCCTTCTGTGCCGGAATGAAATTGAGCACGTCGGCCTTGACTTCTTCGCCAAGCTCGCCCGCGAAGACGGTGCGGTTCTTTACATCAACCTTGGTCACCTTGGCGTTGGGACCCTGAACGACTTCGAGCATGCTCTTGTCGGTACCCAATCCATAAAGCTTGGTCCAACCGGCCTTGAACAGGCCCTCCTTGGAGAACTTGTCCTTTGGATCAAGCAAAATGATCTTCGACTTCGGTTTGTGCTCTTTCAGATAATGCGCGACCATCGAGATGCGCTCATACGGTCCGGGCGGGCAGCGATACGGGTTGGGCGGCGCAACCATGACGAAAACGCCACCATCCTTCATGTCCATCAGCTGTCGACGCAGGATTTCGTACTGCGTGCCACCTTTCCAGGCGTGCGGGATGGTCGCTTCGTCCGCTTCCGTGTAACCCTCGACGCCGCCGAATTTAAAGTCGATTCCAGGGGCGAGCACGAGTCGATCATAACTTAGCGTCGCGCCGCCATTGGTTTTGACCGTCTTGGCGCCAGAATCCACCAGCGTGACCCAGTCGTGTACCACCTTGACGCCATGCTTGCTGGCGAGGGTATCGTACGAGTACGTCAGCGAATCCATATCGCGCAAGCCGCCCAGATACCAGTTGCCGCCGGGGCAGGTGTGGTACTTCTTGTTGTATTCGACCAAGGTTACGTTGATGCTCGGATCAAATATCTTGATGTACTTGGCTGCGGTCGCGCCGGCGAAGCCACCGCCGACAACGACCACGTTCTTGCCGCCGCCGCCCACCGCTTTCTTTGCAGTGCTCGCGACCGATTCCGCCGTCGCGCAGCCCGCGAGCGACAATCCACCGAGCGCGCCCGCGCCGCCGATGGCTTTCAGGAATTCCCGTCTCTTGAAGTTCGACATCGTCAGTTTCTCCTTATTTCTTAAGCTTGGAGAAGTGTTCGGCGAGCGCCTTGATTTGCGCGTCGTCGTACCCCTTGGCAATGCGGTTCATGATCGTGGCTTCACGCTTGTCCGTCTTGAACTCCAGCATTGACTTTTCGATGTCCGCGGCCGGCATGCCGATCATGGACGGTATCGCCTTCGCGCCAGCGTCAGGTCCATGACAGACGACGCAATTCGCGGCGATGACTTTGGTAGTGGACATATCCGCGAACGCGGGCTGTACCCCCAACGAAACAAATACGGCAATCGTGCCGAGTAGCACCTTGCTTCTCATGCATTCCTCCAATAACCCGTGGTTGTCTAGAATTAGTAACGCGTTTTTGCGCGTGTCACACCTGCTCGGCACAACACGTTGATGTTTATAGCATTAAACATTACGTTTTAATAATTATTATATTCTGATATTGCGCGTTCAAAATCGGGCCTGACACAAGACTCGAACTCGGCGTTTTCGCGCACGCTAGCTTGCGTGCGACGAATTGGATGGGTCGAGCAATCCGCGCAGCGCGGCCACCTGCTCACGCACTTGAGCGGGGGCCGTGCCGCCGAAGTGGGCACGGCTGGCAACGGAACCGTCCAAGGTCAACACCTCGAATGCATCGGCCGCGATTTGGTCGGAAAACTGCTGTAACTCGGACAATCCCAGATCGGCGAGGTCGACACCACGTACGCTGGCATGCTTGACGGCCTTTCCAACGACTTCGTGCGCGTCGCGAAACGGCAATCCCCGGCGAACGAGATAGTCGGCGAGATCGGTGGCGGTCGCAAACCCGAGTTTCGCCGCGTCGCGCGTGCGCTCGGATTTGACCGTCAGCGCGGGAACCATTTCGGCGAACGCGCGAGTACACTGAAGCACGGTGTCCACCGTATCGAACAGTGGTTCCTTGTCCTCCTGATTGTCCTTGTTGTACGCAAGTGGCTGACCTTTCATCAACATCAGCAAGGCCAACAGGTTTCCGGTGACACGACCGGTCTTGCCTCGGACCAGTTCCGGTACGTCCGGATTCTTCTTCTGCGGCATGATCGACGATCCCGTGCAGAACCGGTCCGGCAGATCGACAAACCCGAATGGCGTCGACGCCCAAAGGATCAGCTCTTCCGACATCCGCGAGAAGTGCACCATGATGAGCGCCGCCGTCGCGCAAAACTCGATCGCGAAGTCGCGGTCGCTGACGCCATCGAGGGAGTTACGGCAAGGCGCGTCGAACCCAAGCAGACTTGCCGTGTAGTAGCGATCGATCGGATACGAGGTGCCCGCGAGCGCCGCGCTACCCAGTGGCATAACGTTGACGCGGCGCCGACAGTCGGCGAGCCGTTGCTGATCGCGCGCCAGCATTTCAAACCACGCCAGCATGTGATGGCCGAAGGTGATCGGTTGCGCGATCTGGAGATGCGTGAATCCTGGCATGATGGTCTCGGCCTCGCGCTCGGCGAGGTCCAGCAGACCGGATTGCAGCCGGTGGATCTGCTCGGAGATCGCATCGATCGCGTCGCGCAGGTATAGACGAATATCGGTCGCGACCTGATCGTTGCGCGAACGACCCGTGTGCAGCTTCTTGCCGACCGCGCCGATCAAGTCGGTCAAGCGTGACTCGATGTTCATGTGAACATCCTCCAGGGCCACGGACCAGTCGAATTCGCCGCGCTCGATTTCGCCGCGAATCTGATCAAGTCCATCAACGATCCGAGTGACTTCGTCGGCGCTCAGCACGCCGACCTTGCCCAACATCCGCGCGTGCGCCTGGGAGCCTCGGATATCCTGACCGTACATCCGCTGGTCGAAGCCAACCGACGCGGTAAACGCCTGCACAAACTCGTCCGTGGGCTCGGAAAACCGCCCGCCCCACAAATTAGTGCTTGTTTTTTTCATAGACTTGGTTCAAAGAAATCAAAACAAGGTCCGACAAACTGTGACCGGAGTATAACACTGGCCCTTGAGCAATCCGCAGCAGGCGAAGATGATTGGTTCCAGACAACGCGATGAACAGGACGTACTAAAGGTGCAAATGGAATCAAGCTATCGGAAAGCGCGACCAGTGGATGGTTTCCTGCCCGATTTTTGTAATGCGCATAATGTGTTCCTGGTCGTGATGACCGCGGAATTGTTGGCGTTGATATTGACCCTCGGACAAGGCCTTGGCGACGAAGGCTTTCTCATGCGATTCGCGTTGATCTCGGTTTTCATCCAGTGGATCGCGCTCGGATCGGTTGGCGTCCTTTGCGTGGTTCGCGAAGGCTTTAGCCGCTTGCGGTCCCTGACGTCCGCATATCTCGCATACGGGGTGATCCTCGCGGTGACGTTCACGTTTTCGCTCGTTTCGGCATGGATCGTGCAGCGACTGTATTTGACCGGCCAGGAAACCACGCTGACTTCGCACTTCACATTGCGCAGCGTCCTGATTAGTGCGGTCGTCGCGGCGGTGATGCTGCGTTACTTCTACGTCCAGCATCAGTGGAAATCGAATACCGAGGCTGAGGCGCGGTCGCGGGTTCAAGCCTTGCAGGCCAGGATCCGGCCCCATTTTCTGTTCAACAGCATGAACACCATCGCCAGTCTGACGCGCAGCGATCCCCACCAAGCCGAGCGCGCGGTCGAGGATCTCGCGGACTTGTTTCGGGTTTCGCTGGCGGAGCGCAATTTCTTGAGTCTGCGCGAGGAAATCAATGTAACCCGCGGTTATCTCAGTATCGAGCAACACCGTCTTGGTGATCGTCTCAAGCTCGACTGGCAGATCGACGACGACATAAACTACGCGGTGGAGGTTCCGGCATTATCGCTCCAGCCTTTGGTCGAAAACGCGTTGTATCACGGCATCGAGCCCCTCGCCGGCGGCGGAACAGTCACGATCAGCGTGGTCAATCAGCCGGATGCGATCGAGGTGAAGGTATCGAATCCGACCAGCGCGAAAGGTAATCAGCGCCACCACAAAGGCAATCGAATCGCACAGGAAAATATTCGCCAACGCCTGCAACTCGCGTATGGCGACGCCGGTCAACTCAACATCGAGGCGACCCAGGAGCGTTATACCGTTTCTTTCAAGATTCCCAGGATACCGAGGTAAAGGGACATGAACGTTTTGATCGTGGATGATGAAAAACCCGCACGTGACCGAATGGTCAGCATGGTCCTTGAGACGCCGGACTACCGTGTGTGCGCGGTCGCGGCCAATGGCATCGAGGCGGTTCGGGCAGCGGAACAGTTCAAGCCGGACATCGCGCTGATGGACATTCGGATGCCCGAGATGGATGGACTGGAAGCAGCTCGGCACATGTCGGAGATGGAAGAACCGCCCGCGGTGATCTTCGCCACGGCGTTTCACGAACACGCGCTGGAAGCCTTCGATACCCAGGCCGTCGCCTACTTGCTCAAGCCGATTCGGCAGGAGAAGTTGCGCGAAGCATTGGAGAAAGCGACCAAACTGAATCGGGCCCAGCTTCAGTATCTCAATGGACCCGACCAGAAGTCGCGTTCGCATATCTGTGCGCGGGTTCGCGGCAACCTGGAGCTGATCCCACTGACCGACATTTACTATTTTCAGGCGGACCAAAAGTATGTCACCGTGCGCCATTCGCGCGGCGAGGTGTTGATCGAGGAACCCTTGAAGCAACTCGAGGACGAGTTCACGGCAGAATTCATGCGTATCCACCGTAATGCATTGGTCTCGAAATCACGGATCGCGGGGATGAACAAAACCACCGAGGGGCGTTTCCTGCTGGTGATGAACGAGATCAAGGATAGCCTGGAAATCAGTCGCCGCCATGTCTCTGAAGTACGGCGATTTCTGAAGCAGCAGTGATTACGGCAAGCGCGACTTACCCCCGCCGCGACGAGACCAATCGTGCCGCGGCGGCTTAGAATTTTGGCTTGATCGCGCCCAAGGCTTGATTGATCGCATCGTCAAGCTGGCCGCCGTAGAAGTATTCGTTGCTGATGCCGACCAGATCGTCCGTGAGGCGGTTGCCGTCGGCATCCAGAAACACCAAGGTTGGCGTTACCTTCACGCCGTAGCCCTGCATCAGCGAGCGAGCGGTCGTGGGCGCACCATCGCGGTCGCGGAGACTGCCGCTGCCATCGATATGAATCCGACGCATGATGACCTTGTCGTGATAGTCGCCGCTGCGCTGCATCGGGATCAAGAAGCTCTCTTCGACCACGACGCAATAGCGACAGTGGCTGGATGAGAAGGCGAGCAACAGCGGCAATCCACTTTCCCGCACCTCGCGTGCAACGGCCTCCAGATCGTGCAACTCCGGCAGCAAGGGGGTAGCACTCGGGCGCGCCAATGCGCTTTGTGGTCCCGCATGCAACGCCAAGACCAACAGGATGCTGCTCAGCGCGGCTTGCCCAATCGTTTGAAAAACGCATCTCCGCACCATGAGTGCTTGTCTCTCATTTCGAATATTCAATACTATCGGGTTTTAGGGTGGGCGGTGTCCACATCGCGAAACGCCCACCCGGCAATTTTATAACGTGGACACTCGAGGGTCACCGATGCCGAATCTCCCGCTGCGTATTGCTACTCGACAAAGTCCACTCGCGTTATGGCAGGCCGAACATGTGGCATCACGGCTGCGCGCGATCCACGCGGGTCTTGCGGTCGAACTGGTGCCGATGGTAACGCGCGGCGATAAGGTGCTCGACAGTCCATTGTCGAAAATCGGGGGTAAGGGGCTGTTCGTCAAGGAGTTGGAGCAGGGTTTGCTCGACGGCACGGCGGATATCGCGGTACACAGCATGAAGGATGTACCGATGGAGTTTCCGAACGGCTTGCATCTGCCGGTGATAATGGAACGCGAGGATCCACGCGACGCGTTCGTATCGAGTCGATTTGGGACACTGCGTGATCTACCCGAGAACGCCCGCGTGGGTACGTCGAGCCTGCGTCGCGCTTGCCAGCTGTTGGGGCGGTTTCCGCGGCTCGAGGTACTGAGTCTGCGTGGCAATGTCAACACGCGTCTCGCCAAGCTCGATGCGGGCGAGTATGACGCGATTCTGCTCGCCGCGGCCGGCTTGAAGCGGCTTGGATTGGTAGCGCGGATCGCCGACTTGATCGACCCGAGCGACAGTCTTCCGGCGATTGGTCAAGGCGCGATCGGGATTGAAACGCGCACCGATGATGCACGCGTCGATGCGTTGGTCGCCCCGCTTCACGATCGGGACACCGCCCTCAGGGTTCAGTGTGAACGAGCCATGAACCATAGACTGAACGGCGGCTGTCAGGTGCCCATTGCCGGGTACGCGGTGCTTGAGGACGGTCTGTTGGTGTTACGCGGTTTGGTGGGCGCTCCTGACGGCCGCAGGCTATTTCGCGTCGAGGAAAAGGGGCCGCAAGGCGAGGGCGAGGCGATCGGATTACGTGCCGCCGAGGCGTTGCTTGCGCAGGGTGCAGGTGAGATTTTGCAGGCACTCGGTCTCGAGCCACGGCGGGAACATTGATTCGGTGCAGCGCCAAGCCGATACAACCGAGACGCAACCGTTACAATCACTGATCGTGCTGGTCACCCGACCGCGTGACCAGGGTGATGCGTTCGCCGCCCGCATTCGAGCATGCGGTGGGTTGGCAATCCAGCAACCCACCATCGAGATCGCCCCGGTCTCGGACGCGGACGCGGTCGCGCGTGCGCTTGACCAACTGGCACAGTTTGACGACGCGGTTTTCGTGAGCGCGAATGCGGCCGAGTCATTCGTGCGTTACCTAAACGATGTGAGGCGCGAGATGCCTAGGGGTCTCCGCATCGCCGCGATCGGTACCAGAACCGCGCACCGACTCACTGAGCTGGGTCTGCCGGTTCACCTGAGTCCGCCCAGCCCTTACAACAGTGAGGCGCTTCTCGCGCTACCCGCGTTTCGATCGCTCGCGGGGCGACACATACTGATCCTGCGCGGCGGTCAGGGTCGCGATTTGCTCGCCGAAACGTTCGCGCGTCGCGGTGCCGTGGTGACGTTATTGGATGTCTATCGTCGGATGCGCCCAGAAACCCTGGACGCGACCGTCTCGGAGGCCCTGGCGGCGGGACGCATCGACCTGCTCACGATTACCAGCGCGGAGGGTCTGCGCAACCTCTTCGCGATGACGCCTGAATTCGCGCGCTCCGCGTTGTTGGCGACACCGGTATTGGTCGGTAGTGCGCGGATGGTCGAGACCTGTCTTGAATTAGGGTTTAAAATCCCGGCGTTCGTCGCTGATAACCCTAGCGACGATTCGATGTTTGGCGCATTAATCCAATGGGCGGCTACCAAGAGAAGAAATTGATGAATGATGCTTCGATACAGTCTCAAACGGATGAGGCCGCTACGAGTGAGGTCGCTGCACGGGACTCTACGCAACGTCCGCGCGGCGGACGCTTCGCCGCGCTGCTTGCGACGCTGGCGCTGTTGCTCGCTATCGCGCTCGCTGCCGCCGGTGCGTATGGCTACCGGTATCTGATTCAACCGCTCCAGGGGGTTCGGGCGGAATTGCTCGGGGTGCAGGCACTCTCGGACCAGGCTTTTCAAGCGAGTATCGAGGACTTCAAGCAGCGACTGGATAGCCTCGGCAGCGAACTGGCGCAAGCCAATGCTCAAATAGTCGATGCGGAAAGCCGATTCACGGGCTACGAGTCGCGACTCGATCAGCTCCGTGGACAAGCCCATTGGACTCAGCGTGAATGGGTGCTCGCCGAGATCGTGCACCTACTTCAAGTCGGTGAGGCGCGCTTGCGTTTCATGCGTGATGCCGGCACGGCGCAGAACGCCGCGCGTAGCGCGCTGACGCGCTTGGATCAGATCGCCGACCCGGCCCTGATGCCGCTGCGGCAACAGCTTCAGCGCGATATCAGGATTCTGTCGCAATACCGCAAACCGGATCCGGCAACATTGCTCGGCCCGGTCGAAGCTCAGATTCGCACCCTCAAACCGTTACCCGGCGCGGCGGCTCGCAGCGTGAGTGAAGCCCCGCCGTCGCCTGAACCCGTGAGCGAATCGGATGCGGTTGACGAAGCGAGCACATGGTACGAGCGCGTCTCGGCGATGGTCACTTCGCGCGTTCGAGTCATTCACCATGATTCGGCGCTCAATGCGCTCGCGCACGACACAGTCGACCAACAGGCCTATCAACTTCTTCAGTTGCGGCTGGAGTCGCTGCGTTTGACCTTGCTCGCCGACGATGCGGCGGGTTTCCAGCGCGAGCTGGAAGCGATGATCCAATGGGTCGGCGGGCTACTCGAGGCTCGCACGGCTCAGCCGATTCTGGAAGTACTTCGGGGGCTACGCGAGAGTGATCCGTTTCCGCCCTTGCCGTCCTTGCAAGGCACTATTGCCCAGTTAGAGGAGGTGCTGGGTCCGGCGTCTTCAACAGAGGGTGGCGAATCCGGCGCCAACATCGATCCAGCAGGCGGTGACGCACGATGAAGGTGCTTCTGATGGTGGTTGCTGTGCTGCTGGTCTCGGCACTGGTCGCTAGCATCGCGGTCAGCCAGCCGGGCTACTTACTGTTCAGCTATGGTCGAACCAGTATCGAACTCCCGCTCGTGGATTTCGTGGTACTGAGCTTGATAGGTCTCGCGGTGCTTTATACGCTGACACGGTTGGTCGGGAAGGTTCTGCATTCACCGCACGACGTCCGCGCACTTACCGAGCGGAGACGGTGTTCAAAAGCGCGGAAAACCTTTCTCAAGGGCCTGATCGAAATGGCGGAAGGGCGTTGGGCGCGCGCGGAGAAATTGTTGGTCGGGTCGGCACCGGATAGCGACGTGCCGGTACTCAACTATCTGGCCGCGGCCCACGTCGCCCAGCGACAACATGCGCCCGATCGACGCGACGAGTATCTACGCGCCGCCAGTGAAGCAGATCCAAAGGCTCGTGTCGCGGTAGGTCTCGCGCAGGCCGAGTTGCAGACGCGGCAAGGGCAATACGAAGAGGCGCTGGCGACATTGCACCATCTTAGAGAGCTTGATCGCAAACATCCCTTGATAAGAAAGCAGCTCGCGCGCGTGTTCTATCGCTTGAAGGATTGGGACAGCCTGGGGCAACTGCTTCCCGAGCTACGTAAGCAAGCACTCCTCGAGCCTTCCGAACTCGCCAAGATGGAAGTGGAGGCGCTATCGGCGCTAATCACCAAACATCGCGAAAAAGGCGACAAGGCGGAGATCCGACGACTCTGGAAGCATTTGAGTCGCGCGCAACGCCGTAACCCTATGCTGATCAAGCAATATGCGCTCGCGCTTGCGCAAATGGAGGAAAATACAGAAGCGGAAAAGGTTCTTCGGCAGGCGCTCGAGCAACAATGGAACGAAGAACTATTGCTGGTCTATGGCGAACTTGAACACCCGCTACCACATGAGTCACTCCGTTACGTCGACAACTGGATGCGCCAGAAGCCACGCACGCCCGAGTTGCTCGCGGCCGCAGGCCGTATCAATGCGCAGGCCGCGCTCTGGGGCAAGGCGCGCAGTTTGCTACGTGAAAGCCTACAAGCCAGTCCCACGCCTTCCACCTATGCGGCCTTGGCGCAGTTACACGAGCGGCTCGGGGAACACGAGGCCGCGGTATCGATGTACAAGGAAGGCTTTCAATTTCTATCGCGCGGTGTGAATCGCTCTTTGGACGCGACTGGGGAACGCAAGTAGCCATTCCGGGTTGTTCAAGCGAGCGAGCGATTCGCGGTGGGCGGCCATCGCCAACTCCGCTAACACCACAGGGCGCCATCCGGATCTGCGTTCCAGTATAGATCGTCGGAGTTGAAGGAACGTGTGTAGCGTCGAACGTCCACCTCGCGGGCACCGCACTAGATTACGCGGCGCGCGCCTTTGATATAGCGACGCCAGTAGCGATCTTCGACCGATGTTCTGACAACGCCCTTGGTCGATGAGACGTGAATGAAAGTGCCGTCACCGACATAGATACCAACATGGTGCGGCGCGAAGACGCCTTCGAAAAAGAGCAGATCTCCGGCGCGCAAGTAGCTCATTTTAATCGCCTGACCGACGGTGCGCTGCTCACGTGCGGTTCGCGGAAGCGCGACGTTGAACAGTTCCTGATAGGTACGCTGTACATACGCCGAGCAATCGATGCCACTTTGATCGGTGCCTCCTAGGCGATGCGGCACGCCTTGCCAACGGGTAAAGTGTTCGAGCAACGCGGAGTTGACATTAAGACCTCCACGCCAATGGATGGGTGCCGGCGTGGTGTCGATGCGAACAGGCGCGCGGGCGCAACCGCTGCTCGTAATCACGATAAAAAGCGCTATAATTCCGATGGTTGGAAGGTAAAGCTTCATGGGTCATTAGGATACCACAATGGCGGTTTGTGGTAACGGTCACGAATCCAGTTGAGTGCCCGATAGATGCCAGGCTGGCGAACGAGGCGACGCTCGAGTGGATACTTGCCTGGAAAATCCGATATCGACAACCCAATCAGTATCGTTAGCAAGCCTTGTCCGGGGAGTACCAACATCAACACCCCCGCGGCAATCAGCACGACGGCGAGCGAGTTCTTGGCGACTCGAATCACGTGGTAGCGCACCGGGTGCCGTTGATGCATGCGACTCAAATGCCGTTGGCGATCGACGAAATAGTCCTCCGGTAGACTGATGACCAACCACGGAATCAGTATGATGGAGGCGAGGAACGTGACCACGGAGAGTGTGGCCAACCAATACACCCACGGATTGACGATCTCCCATAATAGCTCGATCGAGTCCATGTCGCGGGTTTAGTTGGTTCGGCTTTATTAATCTAGAGATTAAGTTCCGTCCATAACTGATCGATCCGACGCTTTACGTCGTCACGCATCACAATGGCGCGGCCCCATTCCCGCTGCGTTTCTCCTGACCATTTATTGGTGGCGTCCAGGCCCATTTTTGAACCCAAACCTGAAACCGGCGATGCAAAATCGAGGTAATCAATCGGCGTGTTTTCGACGAGTAGCGTATCGCGCACGGGATCCATTCGCGTTGTAATCGCCCAAATGACGTCTTTCCAGTCGCGAATGCAGATATCGTCGTCCACGACGATGACGTACTTGGTATACATGAACTGGCGCAAGAAGCTCCATACACCCATCATTACGCGCTTGGCGTGCCCGGGATACTGTTTTTTCATCGCGACCACGGCGAGCCGGTACGAACAGCCTTCCGGCGGCAGATAAAAATCCGTGATCTCGGGATACTGCTTCTGTAACAACGGAATAAATAGCTCATTCAGCGCGACGCCCAGGATCGCGGGCTCGTCGGGCGGTCGACCGGTGTACGTCGTATGGTAGATCGGATCTCGACGATGTGTGATGCGCTCGATGGTAAGCACCGGAAATTCGTCTACCTCGTTGTAATACCCGGTATGGTCTCCGAACGGGCCCTCCGGTGCCGTGTCGTTAGGGTATATAAAGCCTTCCAGAATCATCTCCGCGGTCGCTGGTACGAGGAGTTCGCTCGTGCGTGCCTGGGTAAGCTCCGTTTTAGCACCCCGTAATAGACCAGCAAAAGCATGCTCGGACAGGGAATCGGGTACGGGCGTGACGGCAGCCAACGTGGTCGCCGGATCCGCACCAAGCGCCACCGCGACCGGAAACGGCTCGCCAGGGCGATGTTCACACCATTCGCGGTAATCGAGCGCTCCGCCTCGATGCGCGAGCCAACGCATGATCACACGATTGCGCCCGATCACTTGTTGGCGATAGATGCCCATGTTTTGGCGCGGTTTGTGCGGTCCCTGGGTGATGACCAAACCCCAGGTGATCAAGGGTCCCGCGTCGTCCGGCCAGCAGGTTTGGATTGGGTATTGGCGGAGATCGACGTCCGCGGTCGGGATTTCGATCGCCTGACAAGGGGCATCGGAGACCTTCTTGGGTGCCATATCAAGCACCTTTTTAAAGATCGGAAGCGATTTCCACGCCTCCCTCAGGCCTTTGGGTGGATCGGGTTCCTTGAGAAAGGCGAGCAAACGACCGATTTCGCGCAGTGCTTCCACGTCCCGCGCGCCCATGCCGAGTGCCACGCGGCGAGGCGTGCCGAATAGGTTTGTCAACACCGGCATCGAGTATCCCGTGGGTCGTTCGAACAACAACGCCGGCCCGGCACTGCGCAGCACACGGTCACTAAGCTCGGTCATCTCGAGGTAGGGGTCGACCTCGACGCGGATTCGCTTCAGTTCGCCTTCGGCGTCCAGCGCGGCGATGAAACCGCGGAGATCACGGTACATCAACGCGAAACTCCGCGACCACGGGTGCGTGGTCAGATGGTCGCTCCCATTTGCGCGGCTCGCGGTCGACGCCACTCGAGAGGCAATTCGTGGCCAGTTGCGCGTCGGCGAGTATTAGATCAATTCTCAGGCCCGCGTTCCGCCGAAAACCCGCGGCGCGATAATCCCACCAGGAGTAAATTGCTTGCGGTTGCTCGAACAAGCGGAATGTGTCGCTTAAGCCGAGGTCCAGAATCCGTTGTAGCGCGTCACGCTCAGGTTGCGAACACAGCACGCGACCCGCCCATGACACCGGATCGTAGACGTCGCGGTCGTCGGGCGCGATGTTGAAATCGCCGAGTACCACATACCGCGGATGGCGTTGCATATCCTGGGCAATGTAGCGTGTAACCGCGTCCATCCACGCTAGCTTGTATTGATATTTGTCGGAGGTGACTTCCTGTCCATTGACGACGTATAGATTGAGGATGCGCACACCCATAACGGTCGCGGCGAGTATGCGCCGCTGTGGATCACCCAAGGCCGGAATTTCGGTCAATACCTCCGAGGGTTCCGAACGGGTGAGCAAGGCAACCCCGTTGTACGTCTTTTGGCCGGAATAAACGCAGTGGTAACCCGCCGCATTGATCTCGGCGAGTGGAAATGCTTCGTCTGGCAGCTTGGTCTCTTGCAACGCCAAAACATCGGGTCTCGCCGTTTCAAGCCAGTTGAGTACCTGAGGCAGGCGCACCTTAAGTGAATTGACGTTCCAAGTAGCAATTTTCATGGTTTATTTAAGTGGGCTATTGGATACCAGTGTCGGTCAGGAGTGCTGTTTCCGAGGGTGGACGACCTGCAAACGCCACGAAATTCGCCATCGCCGCGCGAGAAGCGCCCGTTTCTAGAATCTCGGTTGCGAAGCGCTGACCTACGTCCGAACTAACATAGCCGTTGGTTGCGAAAAAGGAGAACGCGTCGGCGGAAAGGACCTCGGCCCATTTGTAGGAATAATATGCGCAGGCGTATCCGCCGCTGAATATATGCGTAAATGAGTTGGCGAAGCGATTATAAGCGGGTGGTGGAATCACGGCGGTTTTCGAGCGTACGGACGCGAGGATTTCTTCGAGGCGTGAACCGGTCGCCGGATCGTATTCGGCATGTAGTCGGAGATCAAACAACGCGAATTCGAGCTGCCGCATGAACTGCAGTCCGGTTTGAAATCGTTTCAGGCTACGAATTCGATCCAACAGGGTATCAGGCATGCTTTCGCCACGCTCGACATGACTGGAGATCAGATCCAACCCGGCTCGGTGCCAACACCAGTTCTCCATCCATTGGCTAGGCAATTCAACGGCATCCCACTCGACACCGTTGATTCCTGCGATGCTGGGATAATCAACCCGCGTCATTAAATGATGCAAGCCGTGACCAAACTCGTGAAATAGTGTTATGACCTCTTCATGACTCAGCATCGCGGGTTTCCCGGCCAAGGGCGGGGCTGCGTTACACGTGAGGTAAGCAACGGGTGTGATTGTCTCGTCGCCGATATGCATCCTGCCAACGCACACGTCCATCCAGGCACCAGAGCGTTTGCTTGGGCGCGTGTACATATCTAGATAGAACTGTCCCCGAAGCGTCCCCTTGCTATCAGTCATTGAAAAGAATCGCACGTCTGGATGCCAGACCTCGATTTGGTTTCGTTCTTTGATGGTCACGCCGAATAGTCGCTGAATCAACGTGAACAGGCCGGAGATGACGCGTTCCAGCGGGAAGTATTGCCTGAGTGCTTCCTGCGATATTTCCAACTTTAGTTGTTTGAACCGTTCGGTAACGAAGAGTACATCCCAGGGTTCGAGACTAAAATGAAATTCAAGCGTTTCGTGAGCAAAGTGCTCGAGGTCCGCTATTTCCAAGATCGCCCTGGGTCGTGCCTTTGATATAAAATTATCAATAAAATCATATAGGTGTGAATATTTCTCGGCCATTTTGGTGACCAAGGAATATTCTGCGAAGTTTTCATATTCAAGAATGGTTGCCTGTTCATGGCGCAGTGCAAGTATTTCTTCGATTAGCGGTCTATTATCCCAACTTCGGTTCGCGTACTGGTCGGATGCGCGCGTGGTGTAGGCTTGATAAACGGACTCCCTCAAGCTCCGCGATTCTGCGTAGGTGAGGACGGCGATATAGATCGGAAAATCGAGCGTTATGACATATCCGCTCAAACCCCGAAGTTTCGCGGCGGCGGCTATTTGCGCAATTGCTGAATCGGGCAATCCGCGTAGCGCGTCCAGAGTGACTGAGAGCGTCCAGGATTGCGTGGCGTCGAGTACGTTGTCGGCGAAAAGAGCGGAGAGTTCCGACAGACGCTTGGCTATTTGTTTTAATCTGTGTTGCGCGTGATCGGGTAGATCAACGCCCGCCAGATGGAAGTCGCGTATTGCGTTTGTGATGAGCTTCACGCGTGGGGGCGACGCTGTCGTCATTTCTTCCGAATCGGCGAGCTTGCAGTACGCGTTGTATAGTGCGCGATTTTGAGCCATTTCGGTCGCATATTCGCTTAACTTCGGCGTACAGCGATTAAATGCCTCCCGCCAGGCATCGCTGTTTTTCACGGCGTTCAAATGGCGAATGGTTGACCACACCTTCGCCAATCGATGCTCCATACGTTCAATAGGGTCAATCAAGCTTGACCACGTATAGTCATCTTGTTCCAGTAATACACGCACCCGATCTCGGTTCTCGGAAAGTACGTGGTCGATGGCGGGCTCGACGTGGGACGATTCGATCGAGTTGAATCGTGGCAAACAATCATCGAACAACAACGGATTTGTGGTATTCACCGCTCGACCAATCCTCTCATACTGTCCGCGACTCAGATAAAGCGAATATCACGTATAAGGTCTGCATACCATCAGTCACTCGTCGTTTAGCATCATCTAGTGTCACGCGAGAACTAGTGTGTTGGTTTCTACCCACGGGACGGTACGATTCGCTTTTTGCTGAATGAACGACGTGTTCCGTCATAACTTAAATATCGAGATTGCTTACGGCAAGCGCGTTCGACTCGATAAAGTCACGACGTGGTTCGACTTGATCCCCCATCAAAGTAGTGAAAATCTGGTCCGCTGAAACAGCATCCTCGATTTTCACCTGGAGAAGTCGACGTGTTTCTGGATTCATCGTGGTATCCCAAAGCTGGTCCGGGTTCATTTCGCCTAGACCTTTGTAGCGTTGTACATTCATACCTCGTCGGACTTCGGCGTCGAGCCAGTCGATTACCTCGCCGAAATGCGCCACCATCGCTTTACGTTCACCGCGCTGAATATAGGCGTCGGCATTGAGTAATCCATCAAGGCGGACCGCAAGTGCTTGAATATGAATGAAGTCCGCATTGGAGAAAAACTCTTCACTAAAAAGAAACCGGGATTCAGTACCGTGCTCCCAACGATGAATGTGTACGCTTACGCCACCCTCCTCGGCCTTAGCGGTTGTGCAATCGTAGCGAACATGGCCTCCCATCGACTCCGCGACTCGATCGATCAGCTTTTGAAGCCAAAGTCTAACCGCCTCAGGGTCGTTGATAGCGTCGCCGGTGGGCGCCGGCAAGAAGCGCATTTCTAGTAATAACTCGAGAGGATACTTATGTACGTAGCGCTGCAGACTGCGCGTTAACTGGTTGTATTGGGTCGATAGTTTGCGTAATTCGTCGCCCAGCAGTGGCGGATGATTTCCGCCACGATAAAGTTGCGCGTTCTCCAGCGCAACGTCTGTCAGGTAGTCGTTGAGTTCGGACTCGTCCTTGACATATATCTCAGTTTTTCCTTTTTTCAGCTTAAAGAGCGGTGGTTGCGCAATATAGATGTGGCCACGCTCGATAAGAATCGGCATTTGACGATAGAAGAACGTCAACAGCAAGGTTCTGATATGCGAGCCGTCGACGTCGGCGTCTGTCATGATGATGACGCGGTGGTACCGTAATTTGTCGGGGTCAAATTCGTCTTTTCCGATTCCACAACCTAGCGCCGTAATCAAAGTACCTACTTCAGCAGACGATAGCATTTTATCAAAGCGCGCGCGCTCGACATTTAAGATCTTGCCTTTAAGTGGAAGTATCGCCTGGGTACGACGATCCCGCCCCTGTTTTGCCGAACCACCCGCGGAATCGCCCTCGACGAGATAGACTTCGGAATTTCTAGGGTCTTTTTCCTGACAGTCCGCGAGCTTGCCCGGCAACCCGGCGATATCGAGGACACCCTTACGTCGAGTCATTTCGCGCGCCTTGCGTGCGGCCTCGCGCGCGCGTGCGGCTTCGATTATTTTCTGTGTTATTGCGCGGGCTTCCTGGGGATTCTCGAGTAAGAACTCTTGAAGCCGCTCTGAAAATGCTGCCTCGACGATTCCCTTGACTTCGGACGAGACCAACTTATCCTTTGTTTGGGACGAAAATTTAGGATCGGGTACTTTGACGGATAGAACCGCCGTCAGTCCTTCGCGCGTATCGTCGCCACTCGTTGTGATTTTTTGCTTTTTTGCAATCCCTTCTTGCTCCAAATACTGATTAAGCGTCCGTGTCAATGCGGCACGAAAGCCAGCCAAATGCGTTCCACCGTCGCGCTGCGGAATGTTATTGGTAAAGCAGAAGATGTTTTCTTGGTAGGTATCATTCCACTGCAATGCCGCCTCGACGACGATTCCGTCCCGTTCCGTGTTCACGTACAAAACATTAGGGTGAACCGGTGTCTTGTTTTGGTTGAGATATTGGACGAACGCGATGATCCCACCTTGATATTCGAACAGATCCTCGCGATTAGTTCGCTCGTCCTGAAGTACGATCCGAACGCCTGAGTTAAGAAACGATAATTCACGTAAACGCTTGGACAGTATGTCGTAATGGTATTCAGTGTCGGCGAATATTTCGATCGATGGTTTAAAGTGAACTCTTGTTCCACGTCGCGCAGTCTCTCCGACGCTCTGTAGTGGCGCTTCCGGTACGCCGAGGTGGTAGGTTTGTTTGTAGACCTTTCCTTCGCGGTAGATTGTAAGATTTAAGAATTCAGATAGCGCGTTGACGACAGAAACGCCGACTCCGTGGAGCCCGCCGGAGACTTTGTAAGAGTTGTCGTCAAACTTACCCCCCGCATGCAATATCGTCATGATAACCTCCGCGGCGGATCGACCTTCTTCAGTGTGGATGTCGACAGGGATTCCGCGGCCGTTATCAAGGACGCTGACGGAATTGTCGGAGTGGATTTTCACGACAATCTCGCTGCAGTAACCGGCCAGCGACTCGTCGATCGCGTTATCCACGACCTCGAAAACCATATGGTGCAGGCCCGTTCCATCGTCAGTGTCGCCGATATACATACCGGGACGCTTTCGAACGGCATCAAGACCCTTTAGAACCTTAATGCTTTTGGAGTCGTATGAATTCGCTTGTGCACTCATTAGTCGCTGATGATTAGGTTAACCGGCCTAGTATATCACCTCGCTGACGCGACCTTGTTCCACGTGGAACATCTTGACGTTGCGGAACTCATCGAGCCACTCGCTTCGCTCTCTTGTACTTGTTAACAGAATCTGCGCCGGGAAAGAAGCCAAATAGCTCATAACCTGTTTAAAGCGCTCGCTGTCAAACTCCGACTCAATATCATCAAGAAGTAATACCGGCCAGTAACCTTGATCGTACGCAAATAACTTCGCCTGTGCTAATAGCCAAACAACGACCAATTGCCTCTGCTGCCCTCTAGAATTCGTAGTAGCGGGTAGGCCGTCCTGCTTTATTATTAAATCCGCTCGGTGAGGCCCAAACCGCGTGAATCCAATTTTTCGATCGCCTTCGATCTCAGCATCAAGAAGCACCCCTAGGTCTCTATCGACCGACCAGCCCTGCATAATCTCTAAAGCCGAAGATTCCCGAACGCTCATTTTATCAATAACCTCCGACATCAACGCCCCAAGCTGCCGGATGTACTCTCTCCGGATTCGCGTAATCTCCTTTGCCGAGTTCGCGAGTACCGACGACCATACCGAAATCTCACGATCCGAACCTCCGTTGCGCAGCAGCGCGTTCCTTTGACTAAGACCCCGCTTATACTCTCCCCAATAGGAGAAGAACTCCGGCTTAAAATAAAAGCAACCCCAATCGAGATGTTTCCTTCGGACTTCCGGCGGACCGGAAACTAGCCCTAACGAGCTAGGATCGAATAGAAGGGTCGGAAGTAGTCGGGACAGAAGCGATAGCTTTCGAACAGGTTCGTGGTTGTGCTTCGCAGAGATTTTCGTTACAGACCTCTCAACGCCAATCTTGTCACGCACACCATCCCGGTCAACTTCGCCAAAAACCGACATCGACTTACAACCAAACCGGATAAGCTCCCGTTGTTGATGCGTACGAAAGGATCGAGCCCGCCCAAGGATCTCGATAGCTTCCAGAATCGTTGTTTTCCCAGAGGCATTCGCACCGCTCAGGTAGTTAAGTCCGGGGCATAAATCCAATTCCCCTAAAACTATACGTCGAAGGTTCTCGATCCGGGTCCGGACCACGTACATTGCTCTTGACGATCAGAGCCGCATCGGCATGATCACGAAACGAGAACCGCCAGACGTCGGATCGGAAACTAGCATACTGCTGTTCGGATCTTTTAAATCTATTGTCACTCGTTCTGACTCGATAACGTTTAGTACATCTAGAAGATATTGAACATTAAATCCAACTTCCATCGCTTCACCGTCGTAGTCAACTTCGAACGTTTCCTCGGCTTGTTCTTGTTCCGCGTTATGCGCTTCAAGTTTCGCAAGTCCGTCTGACAGATGTAATCGAACTCCGCGGTATCTCTCGTTCGACAAAATGGATACGCGTTGCAACGCGTCCTTGAGCGCCCTCTTCTCGGTAGTAAGCCGGTGTGGGAGATCCGTAGGAATGACGCGTTCATAGTCTGGAAACCTCGCGTCAATGAGTTTCGACGTGAACTCTATCGTCGGGGTACAAATTCTTATATGTTGAGCGGTAAGTTCTAGTGTCACTTCTGCGCCGAAATCAGACGCCAAGCGCTGAATCTCTAGGACACCTTTGCGCGGCACTATAACTTGCTGCGTCTCTACGACATCGAACTGTCCGTCAAATTGATTTATCGAAAGCCGATGTCCGTCTGTCGCAACGACGGTCAGTCGCTGTCGTTCGACTTTAATCAGCAATCCGTTTAGGTAATAGCGAACATCCTGGTTTGCCATTGCGAATGCTGTCCGTGCCAACAGCATCAGAAAATCATGTGTACTCAGGCGAATCGCGGTTGAATCGTGCGAACTTTCTAAGATCGGAAAGTCGTTTGCCGCCAAGCAAGCCAACGAAAACCGACTACGGCCCGCGGCAAGAGAAGCCTTACCCTCGGTAAACGAAATCGTTATGCCACTCCCTTCCGGTAACGACTTGCAAATGTCCAACAACTTTCGTCCCGGTAACAGCGCGTTGAATCGATCACCTTCAAGGTACGGAACATGGGATCGTAACATGATCTCAAGATCGGTTCCGGTCAGTGTGATGCCATTGTCCGATACCTCAAACAATACATGCGCGAGTGCTGGCATAGTGTTCCGCTTCTCGACCGCACCCATAATCTTCTGCAACCCGTCAAGCAACTGACTTCGGTCGACTTTCACTTTCATCGCATTATTCCTGCTAACCGAACCAATTATATAAAGCTACTTTATATATCTAATTACTATATTAATAAGGTCGTTGCCGCGCTGGGTATAAGCCATTTAAACCTCTATTTTTCATTCAGTTACAACTCGCAAAAGTGCGTCGATCTCTTGTTCGTAACGCATTTCGAACCGTTGTACAGTATGTGGATAAGTCACGGATCATCTCACGCGACGCGATTATCCCTTTCTTGCCCATACCTTATCCACAGGAAAATCATCAGTGCGAGAGCGTACGCTGGAGAATGCGGTAGTCTTCCTCGATCCGCGGATCTTCCTCGCGTAGTTGAACCACTTTCTTGCAAGCATGAAGTACCGTGGTGTGGTCGCGGCCACCAAAAAACTGACCAATCTCTGGCAAGCTATGATTGGTGAACTCCTTCGACAACGCCATCGCAATCTGTCGCGGCCGTGCAAGCGAACGGCTTCGCCGATTCGAGAGCAAATCGCTCAACCGAATTTTGTAGTACTCCGCGACCGTACGCTGGATGTTCTCGACGCTCACTAGCCGCTCTTGCAATGCCAACACGTCCCGCAGCGCTTCTTTCGCGAACTCGAGATCAATTGACTGTCCGGTCAAACGAGCATTCGCGACAACGCGCCGAAGCGCGCCCTCGAGTTCTCGTACGTTTGAACGGATTCGCTTGGCGATGAAAAAAGCAACCTCTGAGGGCAAATCGAACTGATTCTCATCTGCTTTCTTTTGAAGAATTGCTACTCTCGTCTCGAGCTCAGGAGGCTCTATCGCAACCGTAAGACCCCAACCAAAACGCGACTTTAGGCGCTCCTCCAATCCATCGACCTCCTTGGGATAGCGATCCGAGGTAAGTATGACCTGTTGTTGACCTTCGAGTAGCGCGTTAAACGTGTGAAAAAACTCCTCCTGCGAACGTTCCTTGCCGGCGAAGAACTGGATGTCGTCGATCAACAGTGCATTTAGTGATCGATAGTGACGCTTGAAGCGATCGATCGCATTGTGTTGAAGTGCCTTGATCATATCTTGGACGAACCGTTCGGAATGGAGGTAAACCACCTTGGCTTGCGGGTTTCTCTCGAGTATTTGGTTACCTACCGCGTGCATCAAGTGCGTTTTCCCGAGACCCACGCCACCATAGATGAACAGGGGGTTGTAAGCCTTTCCAACCGAGTCCGCGACTTGTTGAGCCGCTGCGCGCGCGAGTTGGTTCGATTTCCCCTGGACGAAATTGGAGAAATGGAACGCCGCGTTGAGATTGTTCGAAAAACCGCTACTCATGGGCGCGCTTTCTATCCGTCCGCTAGCACTCGCCTCGCGCTGGTCATATGTGAGCTTTGGCGGATTACTGGTTGTTGTGCTCGTCGCAGGCGGGGAACCGATCTCCAAAACCGCACGGTAAGCTGCGTCTCCAGTGATTTCGAGCAGCAGCTCCCCTATCCTGTGTAGGTAGTGCTCTCTTACCCAATCGAGTACAAACCGGTTCGGCGCGAATAGCCGAATCAAGCGCTTATCGATGATCGGCTGCAAGGGACGAATCCAAGTATTGATTTCCTGGTCACTCAACTCGCTTTCGAGCAGCCGTGCACAATGCTGCCAGAGTGTACTCATAGATTTCGTTTGGATTGCGACAAGGCTTCAGAATCCGTCACTATACACAACAAGTTGCGACCTCGCGACGGGAGACAATCACGGCTTGAACTCATACTAGCCGATTGACAAACGTCGATCGTGGCGTTAACTTCGCGAGCCTTTTGAGTCAGTCTCAAGAACATCCCGAATCGAGGAACACGCAGATGAAACGCACCTTTCAACCGAGCAACCTGCACCGCGCCCGCACCCATGGGTTCCGCGCACGTATGCGTACCGTTGGTGGCCGCAAGGTTATCAGTGCTCGTCGAGCCAAAGGGCGCGCCCGTCTTACCCCTTAACGGTTGTATCGCTGAGACGGAAAATCGATTCATCGATTTGAAATATCCGCGCTCGACGCGCTTAACCACAGCAGGCGCGTATCGTCGCGTATTCTCCGAACCCCCGTACGTTTCGAGAAACCGCGGCTGGACCATACTTAGCACGCCCGGCGAGCAGACTCACGCGCGTCTGGGAATAGTGGTAGCTAAGCGAAAAGTACGGCGCGCCGTGGACCGGAATCGACTCAAACGCCTTGTACGGGAGTCGTTCCGGGTGAACGTAGCTCAACTGCCGGATTGGGATATCGTTATCCTGATACAGACCGCCGCCAACACCATGAAAAATGATGATTTCGTTCAACGATTGTCGCGTGAATGGGCTAAGCTGAGTCGCGCCGCAAACCACGCCGAGGCGATCGTACCATCGCGAGCCTCACCTGAATCCTGAACACAGGCAGTAGTCAGTATGGAAAATCAGCGCACATTTCTCTACCTATCCCTGCTGTTCGTTGGATTCTTGCTGTGGCAGGCATGGAGTAGCGATCAGGCCCAACGTAATCTTCCGCCCATTCAAAGCACACCCTCCTCGGCGCCGAGTGCGACTGCCCTCGTTGATCCGGTCGATGTCCCGGTTGATACGCCGACGCCAAGCACCGCACCTGACGCCTCAGCAGTGCCGCAACCTCACGAGACTACCGGTACATCATCCGCAAGTATTGTTTCGGTCGTGACGGATGTTTTCCAAATCGGTATCAGCACTCGCGGTGGCGATATCGTCGAACTTAAACTGCCCACGTACCCTGTTAGTCTCGCGCAGCCCGACAAGCCGTTGGTACTGTATCGAACACAGCCATTTCGCTATCTGCTTCAATCGGGTTTGATCGCCGAAGCAGCGGATTCGAGCGCCGAGCGCGCACCTAGCCACCATTCGGAATTCGAACCGCTCGCACCGCGTTACGAATTAGCCCCGAGCGAAAGCGAACTGCGCGTTCCGCTGCGTTGGCGTTCCGCGGACGGACTCGAAGTCGATAAGATCTATACGTTTCGCCGCGGTAGCTTCCTAATCGATATCAGCTACGAGATTAGAAACAACTCCAACGCGGCATGGCAGGGACGCCATTACCGCCAGTTGCGACATGGCCCAGTCGATACCTCGGGCGATAACAAGCTGCTCTATACCTATACTGGTGCCGCCTACTACACCGACAAATACGAAAAGTTGCCATTCGACGATCTCGCGAAAAAGCCGGTCTCGTTTGATCTGACGGGCGGTTGGGCCGCGATGACCCAGCACTATTTCCTCAGTGCGCTGTTGCCGAGCAGTCAAAATGAAATCAACCAGTTGTATACGAAAGTCGCGCGCACAGGTAGCGTTGACGAGTATATGATTGGTTTGCTGTCGCCGAATATCAGCATAGCGCCCGGCGAACAAACTCGAATTCTCGCTCAGGTCTACGCAGGACCAAAGCTGCAAAAGGACCTTGAAGCACTGGCACCTGGTCTTGACCTCACGGCAGACTACGGAATCTTCGCGTTCATTGCCAAGCCGCTGTTTTGGTTGTTGAATTGGCTACATAGTTGGCTGCACAACTGGGGTTGGGCGATCATCGCGCTAACGTTCCTGATTAAGCTCGTATTTTATAAGCCATCGGAGATGAGTTACCGCTCGATGGCCAAGATGCGTGCGGTCGCGCCGAAACTACAGCAAATCAAGGAGCGCTATGGCGATGATAAGCAACGCCAGCAGCAAGCATTGATGGAGTTGTACAAGAAGGAAAAAATCAATCCTCTTGGTGGTTGCCTTCCTATCCTGATTCAGATCCCCGTATTCATCGCGCTCTACTGGGTACTGCTTGAAACCGTGGAGTTGCGGCAGGCGCCCTGGATGTTGTGGATCAAGGACTTGTCTCTTCGCGATCCCTATTTCATCTTGCCGGTGTTGATGGGCATCACGATGTTTATCCAGCAAAAGCTCAATCCAGCCCCGCCTGATCCGATTCAGGCCAAGATCATGATGGCGTTGCCGTTCGTGTTTACCGTGTTCTTTGCCTTTTTCCCCGCAGGACTGGTGCTCTACTGGTTTGTCAATAATCTGCTCTCAATTGCGCAGCAGGGGTGGATCACATCACAGATCGAGAAATCGACCACCAAAGCCTGAGTCCCGGACAACGCGCGCCTAGCGATACGATCGCCGCGCTCGCGACGCCTCCTGGTCGCGGCGGCATCGGCGTGGTACGGGTTTCAGGCCCGCTCGCCGCGAAGATTGCCGAAGCGGTAATCGGAAACCTGCCGCGTGCTCGCCATGCCTGCTACGTACCTTTTCGTGACGGCGACGGCACGCCTTTGGACCAAGGCATCGCGCTGTACTTTGTCGCGCCAAATTCGTTTACTGGCGAAGACGTTCTCGAACTCCAGGCTCATGGCGGGCCGGTCGTGCTCGATTTGTTGCTGCAACGCTGCCTGGAATGTGGCGCGCGCTTGGCGCGACCAGGTGAATTCAGCGAACGCGCCTTTCTCAACGACAAGCTCGATCTCACCCAAGCAGAAGCCATCGCTGACTTGATCGAGAGCACCACCGCGCAAGCGGCACGGAGCGCGTTGCGTTCGCTTCGCGGCGCATTCTCCGAGGCGGTGGAGACGCTACAGGGCCAGTTGATAGATCTTCGGGTGTACGTCGAGGCGGCGCTCGATTTTCCTGACGAAGAGATCGACTTTCTGGCGGATGTTGAACTGCGCGATCGTGTGGCGCAGGTCGTTCAGCGAGTCGATCAGGTCGCGCTCAGAGCACAACAGGGTAGTCTGTTGCGCGAAGGCCTGCATCTCGTGATCGCGGGATTGCCTAACGCGGGTAAATCGAGCCTGCTGAACGCGTTGTCGGGGACCGAAACGGCGATCGTGACCGAACTAGCCGGCACGACGCGCGACGTGCTCCGCGAGCGGATTCAGGTGCGTGGCATTCCGGTTCATGTGATCGATACCGCCGGCTTGCGCGATAGTAGCGATCCCATCGAGCGCATCGGCATCGAACGCGCGTGGCACGAGATCGAGCGTGCCGACCTCGTCCTCCATCTCATCGACGCGACGCGCGGGTTCACGCCGGAGGACGCGGACATTCGACGCCGTCTACCGCCTCGCGTCGCGGTACTCGAGGTGTACAACAAGATCGACCTGACGGGAGATCCACCGGGTGTCGACGGGAATCGAATCCACATCGCGGTACGCGAGGGTCTCGGGATCGAAGCTTTGCGCGAGGCCTTGCTCGCGAAGGTTGGATACCATGTCGAGGTTGAAGATAGTTTCATGGCGCGACGTCGTCATCTGGACGCGCTTGAACAAGCCCGCGCCGCGGTACTCAAGGCACAGGAATTGCTCGTGACGACCCGCGCGGGTGAACTGGTCGCCGAGGAGCTTCGGCTCGCGCTCGATGCCTTGGGCAGCATCACGGGTCGATTTACGACCGATGATCTGTTGGAGCGCGTATTCAGCAGCTTCTGCATCGGCAAGTAGCGGTTCAAACGTTTTCAGTCAAACGTTTTCTTGGCCGAACGAGCGTCACACCCTACACTGCCGAACTCGACCCAATTGACCATCCGAGACGCGTGTCATGCGCTACCCAGAAACCTTCGAATTACTAGTGATTGGCGGCGGCCACGCGGGAACCGAAGCGGCCTTGGCGGCCGCCCGCATGGGTATCAAAACGTTGTTGCTAACGCACAACATAGAAACTCTGGGTCAGATGAGCTGCAACCCGGCGATAGGCGGCATCGGCAAGGGTCACCTCGTCAAGGAGATCGACGCGCTGGGCGGCGCCATGGCCTTGGCGGCGGACCAGGCCGGCATCCAGTTCCGCATTCTAAACCGACGCAAGGGACCGGCCGTACGCGCAACGCGCGCCCAGGCGGATCGCCAGCTCTACAAGGCCGCGATCCGAGGGATGCTTGAAAATCAGCCGAACCTAACCTTGTTTCAGCAGGCGGTGGATGACCTGTTGTTGGACGGTGAGCGCGTGGTGGGTGTGCGTACGCAGATGGGCCTTGAATTCCGGGCTCCGACCGTCGTACTCACGGTAGGCACGTTTCTCGGCGGTAAGATTCATATCGGCGAAAGTCACTATCGCGGCGGCCGCGCGGGCGATCAAGCCGCGCTTACTCTAGCCGAGAAGCTCCGCGAGTTGCCGTTGCGGGTCGCACGCCTCAAGACCGGCACACCGCCTCGACTCGATGCCCGTAGCATCGACTTCAGCAAGCTGGAGCCACAACCCGGTGATGCGCCCGTTCCGGTTTTCTCCTACCGCGGCAAGGCCTCGGATCATCCGCATCAAGTGCTGTGCCATATCACGCACAGCAATGAGGCGACCCACGAGATCATTCGCGGCGGTTTGCATCGTTCGCCGTTGTACAGTGGTCAAATCGAGGGCGTAGGTCCACGTTACTGTCCGTCAATCGAAGACAAGGTGGTGCGCTTTGCCGACAAGAGCGGGCATCAAATATTCCTCGAACCCGAAGGGCTGAATACGCACGAGATCTACCCCAATGGTATCTCCACGAGTCTCCCCTTCGACATACAACTCGCACTGGTGCGGTCCATTTGCGGGCTCGAGAACGCCCATATCACTCGCCCGGGGTATGCGATCGAGTACGACTATTTCGATCCGCGCGACCTGAAGCCTTCGCTGGAGACCCGCGCGATCAGAGGACTGTTTTTCGCCGGTCAGATCAACGGCACCACCGGTTACGAGGAAGCCGCGGCGCAAGGACTGCTCGCTGGGATCAACGCCGCGCTGGCCGTTCGGGGCGACGATGCCTGGACCCCGCTGCGCCACGAGGCCTATCTCGCGGTTTTGGTCGACGATCTGTTGACTCAGGGCACACTGGAACCCTACCGGATGTTCACGAGTCGCGCCGAGCATCGACTACTCCTGCGCGAAGACAACGCCGACCTTCGACTCACCGAGATCGGCCACCAATTGGGCGTCGTCGGTGAACCCCAGTGGCGCGAGTTTTCCATTAAACGCGACGCGATCGCGCGCGAACGCGAACGTTTGCGCGATACCTGGATTCACCCCGGTCGGGTTTCCGAGCGCGAAGCACGCGACGTACTCGGCACGTCGCTACCGCGCGAATACACACTTGAGGAACTGCTGCGGCGTCCCGAGCTCGACTATTCGACGCTGATGCGGCTGGAAGCCGCTGGGCCGGGCGTCCAACGCGACGACGTAGCTGAACAAGTCGAGACGCAGGTCAAGTACGAGGGTTACATCGAGCGTCAGCTCGAAGACGTTGCCAGGACGCGTGCCCAGGAGACAACCTGTTTGCCCGACGACCTCGACTACGACAACGTCATCGGCTTGTCGCACGAAGTCCTGCAAAAGCTACGACGGCATCGTCCGGCGACGCTCGGACAGGCGTCGCGGATCCCGGGCATCACGCCAGCGGCGATCTCACTGTTGTTGATTCATCTAAAGAAGCGCCGCGCGTGAACGTGACCGAGCCGGCAACTCGTGTCGAGGCCTGGCGCGATCCCGTTTGGCGCGCGCGCATGCGCGAGGGCCTGCAAGCCTTGGCGTCAACCTGGGGCGATGCGCAAATCGACGCCGCGATTCGCTATCTGGACCTCATGCAACGATGGAACGCGGCCTTCAATCTAACCGCGATCACCGAGCCTCGCCAGATGTTGGTGCAACACCTGTTCGACAGCCTCGCGATCGCACCGTTCGTGACGGGTCCAGCGACGCTCGATATCGGCACCGGCGCGGGCCTCCCGGGTATTCCATTGGCGCTCAACGCGCCCGACGCGGATTTCACACTCCTCGATTCCAACGGTAAGAAGATTCGTTTTATCCGGCAGGCAGTGATAGAGTTGCGCCTCACAAACGTCACGATCGTTCACACGCGCGTGGCGGACTACCAGCCCACAACCGCGTTCGACTGTATCGTAAGTCGCGCCTATGCAAGCCTGCGGCAGTTCGTGGACGATGCGCGTCGACTGTGCAATCCCGGCGGGCGCTTGCTGGCCATGAAGGCAAGGCTTCGGGAAGACGAACTCGGCGCGATCAGACCTGATTGCGATTTTCGGGTGGAACCTTTGAAGGTGCCCGGACTTGAGGCGGAACGACATCTAGTGATTATTGCGAACTGATCGATGACCAAGATTCTAGCGGTCGCCAACCAAAAAGGTGGCGTTGGCAAAACGACGACCAGCGTCAACCTCGCGGCCTCCTTGGCCGCGACCAAGCGTCGCGTGCTATTGATCGATCTCGACCCACAGGGCAACGCCACGATGGGCTGCGGTGTCGACAAGTATGCGTTAGCCCGCTCCAGTTGCGACGTGTTGCTCGCCGACGCAACCGTCGCCGACGCGACCTTGAAACTCGCGCAGTGGGGCTTCGACCTGCTACCGGCGAACGCTGATCTGACGGTCGCCGAGGTGAAACTCATGACCATGTTCGGCCGTGAATTTCGGCTCCGCAAGGCGATAGAACCCAGCCTGAAAGGCTACGATTTCGTTATCATCGACTGCCCACCATCGCTAAACATGCTCACGGTCAACGCAATGGTGGCGGCCAAGGGCGTGTTGATCCCCATGCAATGCGAGTATTACGCACTGGAAGGGCTCAGCGCATTGGTGAAGACCATCGAAGAGATTCGCGGCTCCGTGAACGAGGAGTTACAAATCGAAGGCTTGCTACGGACCATGTACGATCCGCGTAACAATCTGTCGAACGACGTCTCGGAACAACTTACGGCACATTTCGGCGATCGCGTCTACAACACGATCATTCCCCGCAACGTTCGCCTTGCCGAAGCTCCGTCGCATGGCACACCCGTGCTGCACTACGATCGGGAATCGCGCGGCGCGTTGGCGTATCTCGCACTGGCGGGAGAAATGCTGCGTCGCAACCCAGTCACTGGGGTCACGGGATAACCGAATGGTGCAAAAGAAACCAGGGCTCGGTCGCGGGCTGGATGCGCTCTTGAGCGCGGCATCCGGTTTACGCGAACAACCGAAGGAAGGCACTATGCTACGCGATCTGGCAGTGGAGAAGATCCACCGTGGCCAATACCAACCGAGGACGCACATCGACCCCGGCGCACTCGAAGAGTTGGCCGAATCAATCCGCGCTCAAGGTGTCGTTCAGCCCATCGTCGTCCGCCCCATCGCGGACGGCTACGAACTCGTTGCCGGAGAGCGACGCTGGCGCGCGGCCCAGCTGGCTGGATTGAAAGAGATTCCCGCGATTATCCGCGATATTCCGGATCAAGCCGCGGCGGCGATGGCATTGATCGAGAACATTCAGCGCGAGAATCTAAACCCGCTTGAAGAGGCGAACGCCCTGCAACGGCTCATTCACGAGTTTGGAATGACCCACCAGCAGGCCGCCGAATCCGTCGGTCGCTCACGCGTCGCGGTGACCAACCTTCTGCGTCTGCGTGATCTCGAAGAACCTACCCGCCAGCTTCTTGAAACCGGCAAACTCGAAATGGGTCATGCGCGCGCTTTGCTCGCCCTCAGTGGCTCGCAGCAGATTCAGGCAGCCCAGCATGTCGCGGCCAAGGGCCTTACGGTTCGTGAGACCGAGCGTTACGTCAATTTTCTGAAAGCGGAACGTAACGTTGAAGCCAAGCAAAACAGGCCTCGCTCACCCGACCTGATTCGCCTCGAAACGGACCTAGCCGACCGACTGGGTGCAAAGGTCGAGATACAATACAACCAGCAAGGCAAGGGCAAGCTCGTGATCAACTACAATGATCTCGACGAACTCGATGGCATCCTAGCCCACATTAAATGAATCAATGCTTTCACGTTCCATTATTGACCGGCTTAAGGATGCTCCCTATACTGCCGCACGCGGTGCCGCGTACCAAGGTGGCCGTGGACGTCCCGCCACCGTGCATATGATCAGTTCGTAGCGCCTCCTAGGCATGCATACGCGACTGTTCCTGACGCAGATGATCCTGATCACAATCGTGATCGCGGTATCCGCGTACCACCATCAGGCTGGGGGCGTAATCGCAGCACTTTTTGGTGGAGCGGTTGCGTTGATCAATACAATTTGGCTGAATAGGCGGATCGTCGCCGCGGGTGAACTCGCAAAAGACGATCCCAAGCAGGGCGTTTACGCGATATACTTCGGCGCCGTGCAACGCTTCGTGTTTGCCTTGGTGATGTTGGGCATAGGACTTGGGGCTTTGCATCTGGACGCGATACCATTGCTCGCCAGTTTTGCCGTGGCGCAGTTCGCCTACCTCATATCGGGCAAGGCAGCCATCGGCAGTTAACAACAAGAGGAACGACGTGAGTACTGTCGAAGAGCCGATCTCCTCATATCCGGTGCAGTATATCCAGCACCACTTGACGAACTGGTGCATCGGATGCGACCCGGAGACTCACAAGCCGTCCAGCATCATCGATTTCGGTGCATTTTTCGTCGATACATTTCTTTGGAGCGTCGCGCTCGCTTGTCTGTTCGGATTTTTCGCCTGGCGCGTTGGCAAGAATCTCAGTGCGGATAACCCGACCGGATTCCAGAACGTAGTCGAAGCGATCGTCGAGTTCGTTAATCAGCAGATCAAGGATATCTTCCCAGGTTCCAACCCGATCATTGGTCCGTTGGCGCTGACGATTTTCGTTTGGGTATTCTTGATGAATGCCATGGATCTGGTGCCGGTCGACTTGATTCCAGCCATCACCACGACTGTCGCGGGATGGTTTGGTGCCGATCCACACCATGTATACATGAAAGTCGTGCCCACAACGAACCTGGACACGACTTTTGCGCTCGCGCTTTCGGTATTCGCACTGATCATCTACTACAACATCAAGGTCAAAGGCGCGATCGGGTACGCGAAGCAGTTCTTGTTTCACCCGTTCGGGAAATTCGCGATCCCTATCAACATCGTCATGACGGCAATCGAGGAAATCGCCAAGCCCGTCAGTCTAGCGCTACGTCTGTTTGGCAATATGTTTGCCGGCGAGCTCCTGTTCTTGTTGATCGCCCTGCTCTCGTTCTCCGTTTACGCGAGTCTTGGTCACGTCGTCCTGGGTACTTTATGGGCGATTTTCCATATCCTGGTGATCAGTCTACAGGCGTTCATCTTCATGCTCCTCACCATCGTGTATCTTGGTTTGGCGCATCAATCCGACGAGCATCATTAGTTTTTAAAATCAACGTCTAATCTAGGAGATCTTGATCATGAGTCCAGCTGAACTAGCCATGATTTACGCTTACACCGCACTCGGCGTGGGAATTATTCTCGCCGCCGCCGGGCTCGGTTCCGCGCTAGGATGGGGTTTGATCTGTTCCAAATTTATGGAAGGTATCGCAAGGCAGCCCGAAATGCGCCCACAACTGACCGGTCAGATGTTGTTCACCGGTGGTTTGATGGAAGCGTTTCCGATGATCGTTCTGGGCATCTCGATGTGGTTCATCTTCGCCAACCCGTTTGTCGGCGCCGCGAAGGCTGCCATCGGCGGTTGATATAAAACGCGCATAGATGAAATTCATTAACAACTAGCACAAAGAGAGAGCGTCGTCGTGAATATCACCGCTACTCTGATTGGGCAAATGCTGGTATTTGCCATCTTGGTATGGTTCATCAGGGCCGTGCTCTGGGATCCGATGATCAAGATGCTGGATGATCGCAAGAAGCGCATCGCCGAGGGCCTTGCCGCGGCAGAACGCGGACGCCATGAACAGGAGCTTGCCGAGGAACGAGCGGGCGACGCGATGCGTGCCGCGAAGCAACAAGCGTCCGAAATCATCGCTCAAGCCCAGCGCCGAGCAGGTGAAATCGTGGATGAGGCGAAGACTGCCGCGCGCGACGAAGGCGAGCGACTTAAGGCCGCTGCTCAAGCGGAAATCGCACAAGGGGTCAACCAGGCGCGCGAACAGCTGCGGCAGGAAGTCTCGTCGGTCGCACTGGATGCGGCGAAAAAAATCATCGGCAAGGAAGTGGACCCCAAAGTACATCGCCAAGTACTTGATGAGTTGATCGCGCGAATCTGAAGGCCTAAACATGTCTGACTTGAATACCGTTGCCAGACCCTACGCCCGGGCTATTTTTGAAACCGCACGCGATAGCGGGACGCTCGAGTCATGGTCAGAGAATCTACAAACCTTGGCCGCGTTCGCTCAAGAACCCACGCTGCTGGCCCTTCTTCATCGCCCCGACTTAACGCGGGACGCGGCGGCGACCCTGTTGATCAAGAGCTGCGGCGATCAGATCGACGACTCGGCCCAAAAACTGGTTAGGGTGCTTGCCGATAATGGTCGGCTCGCCGTGCTACCGGAGATATCGCAGCTCTACGAGAGCTTACGCGCCGACGCGGAAGGTATTGTCGAAGCAGAGATCATTGCCGCGATGCCAGTTGATGCTAAACAACAATCGGCTATCGTTAAGGCCCTTGCGAAGCGCCTGGGGCGCGAGGTCAAAGTATCGACCCGGGTCGACCCTACCCTGATTGGCGGCGCGATTATCCGCGCCGGCGATATGGTGATCGACGGTTCAATCAAAGGCCGCCTGGATAAACTGACCAGCGTAATGAATCGCTAACGAGGAATTTCAAATGCAATTAAATTCCACTGAAATCAGTGAATTAATCAAAAAGCGAATCGCCGATTTCGAAGTCGTATCCGAGGCGCGCACCGAAGGCACCGTCGTCAACGTCACCGATGGTATCGTTCGTCTCCACGGCTTGGGCGAGGTGATGGCGGGCGAAATGATCGAGTTCCCGGGTGACACCTTCGGTCTCGCGCTCAACCTTGAGCGCGATTCCGTCGGCGCCGTGGTGCTCGGTGATTACAAGCATATCACCGAAGGTGATACCGCAAAGTGCACCGGCAGAATCCTTCAGGTGCCGGTCGGACGCGGATTGCTCGGGCGGGTCGTCGATGGATTGGGTAATCCCATTGACGGGCGCGGACCTATTGACGCGGAAGCGTATGAGCCGATCGAAAAGATCGCGCCTGGCGTTATCGAGAGAAAGTCCGTTTCGCAACCGGTTCAGACCGGTTTGAAAGCGATTGATGCAATGGTGCCCATTGGCAGGGGCCAGCGCGAGTTGATCATCGGTGACCGCCAGACAGGGAAATCCGCCGTCGCGATCGATGCAATCATCAATCAGCGCGGCACCGGCATCAAATGTATCTATGTGGCGATTGGGCAAAAGGCATCCTCGGTTGCAAACGTGGTCCGAAAGCTTGAGGAACACGGCGCGATGGAGCATACCATCGTCGTCGCAGCATCCGCCGCGGACTCCGCGGCCATGCAATACATCGCGCCTTATTCCGGATGCTCGATGGGCGAATACTTCCGTGACCGTGGCGAAGACGCACTGATCGTATACGATGACCTGACCAAACAGGCCTGGGCTTATCGCCAGGTTTCCTTGCTACTGCGTCGCCCGCCGGGACGCGAGGCCTACCCGGGTGACGTGTTTTATCTGCACTCGCGATTGTTGGAGCGCGCAGCGCGCGTGAACGAAGAGTTTGTCGAACGGTATACCAAGGGCGCGGTTACAGGAAAGACCGGATCCCTCACGGCGTTGCCTATTATCGAAACCCAGGCGGGTGACGTGTCCGCTTTCGTGCCTACCAACGTGATCTCGATTACCGACGGACAAATTTTCCTCGAGACCGACTTGTTCAACTCGAACATTCGGCCCGCGATCAATGCCGGTTTATCGGTTTCGAGGGTGGGTGGTTCGGCGCAGACAAAAATCATTAAAAAACTCGGCGGCGGCGTGCGACTCGCGCTTGCGCAGTTTCGGGAACTGGCGGCGTTCTCGCAGTTTGCTTCCGATCTCGATGAGCAGACCCGCAAGCAACTCGAGCGCGGTCGTCGCGTGACCGAGATGATGAAACAGCCGCAGTACTCGCCACTCTCGGTGGCCGAAATGGCATTCTCGCTCTACGCGATCAACGAAGGCTTCCTGGATGACGTGGAAGTCAACAAGGTCGTCGATTTCGAAGGCGCCATGTTGAGCTATATTCGTTCCGAACACGGGGCGTTGCTGGACAATATCAACGCGACCGGTGACTACAATAGCGAGATCGAGCAAGGTATACGTGCCGCGCTAGAGTCGTTCAAGAAGTCCCATAGCTGGTAAGCGGTAACGATCATGGCAGGCGCCAAAGAGATTCGCACCAAGATCAAGAGTATTAAGAGTACTCAGAAGATCACCAAGGCCATGGAGATGGTTGCAGCCTCCAAAATGCGGAAAGCCCAGGACCGAATGGCTGCGTCCAAACCGTATGCGCAAAAGATTCGGACCGTCATCAGTCACTTGGCGATGGCCCATCCCGAATACAAGCACCCTTATCTGATTGAACGCGAGGTCAAGCGAATTGGGGTCATCGTGGTCTCCACGGACAGGGGTTTGTGCGGCGGCCTGAACATCAACCTCTTCAAGAAGGCCGTGATCGCGGTGAAAGAGTGGCGCGAGCAAGGCAAAGAGGTCGAATTTTGCCTGATCGGAACCAAGGCGCAGGGATTTTTCAAACGCCTTGGCGACATACGCTCCACGGTAACCCATCTCGGCGATGTGCCTCATGTCGATGACCTGATCGGTACCATCAAGGTCATGCTTGACGCGTACGAGGCGGGTGCCATCGATCGCATCTACTTGGTTGAGAACGAGTTCGTCAATACGATGACTCAGCAGGCAAGAATTTCGACGCTGGTGCCTATCGAAGCCTCCGGCGAGGACGAATTGAAGCATTACTGGGACTATATCTACGAACCTGATTCGAAAGAGGTTCTCGATGGTCTGCTAACGCGCTATGTGGAGTCCGTCGTCTATCAGGCCGTCGTAGAAAACGTTGCCTGCGAAATGGCGGCTCGCATGGTGGCGATGAAAAGCGCGTCGGACAACGCCGGTGAGCTTATTAATGAGCTACAGCTGATGTACAACAAGGCACGTCAGGCGGCGATCACGCAGGAAATCTCCGAAATCGTGGGCGGCGCCGCAGCCGTCTAGCCAACCGACCCAGATTACAGTTTGCGAAGAGGAACAGAATCAATGAGTGGTGGAAGCATCGTCGAAATCATCGGCGCGGTCGTAGACGTAGAATTCCCGCGCGCGCACGTGCCACACGTTTACGACGCGCTGATGGTCGAGGAGGCCGACCTGACTCTCGAGGTACAACAGCAACTTGGCGACGGAATTGTTCGTACCATCGCGCTCGGACCCACCGATGGGGTTCGTCGCGGCATGTCGGTCATTAGTCGCGGCGCGCCGATCTCGGTTCCCGTCGGCAAACCGACGCTCGGCCGGGTAATGGACGTCTTGGGTCGAACGATCGATGGCGGCGATCCTGTGCAGAGCGAGGATCATTGGCCGATTCACCGTAAACCGCCCACGTTTGCCGAGCAGGCGTCGAACGTCGAGCTTCTCGAAACGGGGATCAAGGTCATCGACCTGATCTGTCCCTTTGCCAAAGGCGGAAAAGTGGGGTTGTTCGGCGGCGCGGGCGTCGGCAAGACCGTCACGCTGATGGAGTTGATCCGCAACATCGCCGTCGAGCATAGTGGCTTCTCGGTGTTCGCTGGCGTTGGCGAGCGTACCCGAGAGGGTAACGACTTCTACCACGAGATGAAGGAAGGTGGCGTTCTCGACAAGGTGGCGTTGGTCTATGGTCAGATGAACGAACCACCGGGCAACCGTTTGCGCGTGGCGTTGACCGGGCTCACTATGGCCGAGTTTTTCCGCGATGAAGGGCGCGACGTGCTGTTTTTCGTCGACAATATCTACCGCTATACGCTCGCCGGCACCGAGGTTTCCGCACTGCTTGGGCGCATGCCTTCCGCGGTGGGGTACCAGCCAACTCTGGCCGAGGAGATGGGCGTCCTGCAGGAGCGAATCACATCGACGAAGACCGGCTCGATCACCTCGATCCAGGCGGTTTATGTACCTGCCGACGACCTGACCGATCCGTCGCCAGCGACCACATTCGCCCACTTGGACGCGACCTTGGTGCTGTCGCGTAACATCGCCGAGCTGGGCATCTATCCAGCTGTTGACCCGCTTGATTCAACCAGCCGGCAACTTGATCCGCAGGTGGTCGGCATCGAGCATTACACCGTCGCGCGTCAAGTACAGGGGACACTACAGCGTTACAAGGAACTCAAGGACATTATCGCGATCCTTGGCATGGACGAGTTGTCCGAAGAGGACAAGCGCACGGTATCCCGCGCGCGCAAGATCCAACGCTACTTGTCGCAGCCTTTCTTCGTGGCTGAAGTCTTCACGGGTTCGCCTGGCAAATACGTTTCACTCAAGGATACGATTTCCGGATTCAAGGCCATCGTTTCTGGCGAGTACGATCATTTGCCGGAACAGGCCTTCTACATGGTTGGGACAATTGACGAAGCAGTCGAAAAGGCCAAGTCTCTGAACTAGAAACAGGCTCGGAATTCGTTATGGCTATGACCATGCATGTCGAGATCGTCTCCGCCGAAGCCGCGATCTATTCGGGTACGGCCGAGGAGGTCATCGCGCCGGCAGAAATGGGAGAGATTGGCATCCTCCCCCGCCACGCGCAGCTCGTGACTCGGCTAAAACCGGGCGAGGTACGCATCAAGGTGCCCGGCGATCAGGATTTCATCCACGTATTTGTTAGCGGTGGAATTCTTGAAATTCAACCTCATGTTGTCACGGTGTTGGCGGATACCGGCATCCGCGCCGAGGATCTGGACGAAGCCAAAGCCCTTGAGGCAAAGCAGCGCGCGGAAGAGGCGTTACGCAACCGGCAGACCGGTATCGACTACGCGCGCGCTCAAGCGGAATTGATTGAAGCAGCGGCGCAGCTGCAGTTGATCGCGAAACTCCGAAAGCGTCTCAAATAGTTCGTCTTGCCGCGGTAAACTGTGAAGCGAGTTCAAAAGGCAGCACGCGCTGCCTTTTTTTATCTTCACCCGATGTAAAATGGCGGCCTTTCGATCGTAAGGGAATCCCCGTCATGAGTCTGGGAATCGTGATACTCGCCGCCGGGCAAGGTACCCGCATGCGCTCCGAGCGGCCCAAGGTTCTGCATGAACTTGCGGGCGCCCCATTGCTAGAACACGTCATCAACACCTGTCGCGCACTGGCGCCAGAGCAAATCTGTATCGTTGTTGGCCATGGGTCGGATCTTGTGCGCGATGCGATTCGCGGCGACTACGATTGGGTACTGCAGTCGCAGCAACTGGGAACCGGCCACGCGTTGCAGCAAGCCATGCCACACTTGAACACCGAGCGCATTTTGGTGGTGTATGGCGACGTACCTCTGCTCCGAGCCGATACCCTGCGTCCGCTGCTCGAAACGCTCAAACCTGGCGATCTCGCGCTGCTGACTGTGGATCTGACAGACCCACGCGGCTATGGTCGAATCGTTCGCGACCCAACCGGGCGGGTACGTGGCATCGTTGAAGAAAAAGACGCGTCACCCGAGATCAAGGAGATCACGGAGGGAAACACCGGGGTCATGTGCGCGCATCGCGCTGATTTCGCGCGCTGGCTGTCGCGGCTGGACAACAATAACGCGCAGGGCGAGTATTACCTGACGGATTGCGTCGCGCATTGCGTGGCGGACGATGGACAGATTCTAGCCATCAAAGCCGCGAGCGAACTCGAAGTGAGCGGCGTGAATACCAAGAAGCACCTCGAGGCCCTTGAGCGCGCCTACCAATTGAGCCAGGCGGACGCCTTGCTTGAACAAGCCGTCGGACTCGCCGATCGCCATCGGATCGATATCCGAGGTCGGGTAACCACTGGGCGTGACGTCTTCATAGACATCAACTGCGTACTGGTCGGCGAGGTCCAATTAGGGGATGGTGTTCGCATCGGACCGAATTGCGTGATCAAGGATTCGCGTTTGGGGGATGGGGTCGAGGTACTTCCCAATACCCTGATCGAGACGTCGGTCATTGGCAATGACTGCACCGTAGGACCCTTCGCTCGCATCAGACCGGGTACGGAGCTGGCGCAAGGGGTCAAGGTCGGCAACTTCGTCGAGATCAAGAAAAGCCAGGTCGGGATCGGTAGCAAGGTCAATCACCTCAGCTACATCGGTGACGCGACGATTGGCGCCGGTGTTAACGTCGGCGCCGGCACGATTACCTGTAATTACGATGGCGCTAATAAGCACCGTACCGTGATCGAGGATGCGGTATTCGTTGGCTCCAACACCGCGCTTGTCGCGCCCGTTCGCGTCGGCCAAGGCGCTACGATCGGGGCTGGTTCGGTCGTCACCAAGGATGCTCCGGCGAGTAAGCTGACGGTGGCGCGCGGGCGTCAGACGACCATTGAACACTGGGAAAGACCGGTAAAGAGGAAAAGCTGATATGTGTGGAATAGTTGGCGGTGTCGCCCAAAGGGATGTCTATCCGATACTGCTCGAAGGGCTGCGGCGACTTGAGTATCGCGGCTACGATTCGTCGGGGCTCGCGGTTGTGCCACAGAGCGGTACGCTCACGCGTTATCGCCGACTGGGTAAGGTCGCCGAACTCGAGGCGGCGCTGAAGGCCGATCCGCTGCCCGGGGGACTCGGCATTGCTCATACTCGATGGGCAACCCACGGCGTGCCATCGGAGCGCAATGCACACCCGCATATCTGCGATCGCACAATCGCCGTGGTCCATAACGGCATCATCGAAAACCATGAGTTTCTGCGTGAGGTTCAGCGAGATCGCGGTTTCCGTTTCACATCGGAGACCGATACCGAGGTCGTTGCACATCAGGTCATGCACTACGTACGCCAAACCGGCGACCTGTTGAGCGCAGTGCAACTCGCGGTCAAGGACTTTCGAGGCGCCTATGCATTGGGCGTGGTTTCGCAGGAACATCCCGACACGCTGATTGCCGCGCGGGAAGGCAGTCCACTGGTGATTGGTCTCGGTATCGGCGAGAACTTTATCGCCTCGGACGTCCAGGCATTGCTGCCCGTCACGCATCGCTTCATTTACCTGGAAAATGGCGATATCGCGCGCATCACTCGACACGCGGTCGAGGTGTTCGACCGCGACATGCAGCCCGTTCGCCGTGAAGTCAAAACCAGTACCTTGAATGCTGGTGCGACCGATCGTGCGGGTTACAAGCATTTCATGCTGAAGGAGATCCATGAGCAGCCCGAGGCGATCCGCGCGACCGCCGAAGGCCGGATATCTGGCGACGATGTGATGGAGCAGGTCTTCGGCGTCAAGAGCAACGAGTTGTTCGATCGGGTCAAGAATGTCCAGATTGTTGCCTGCGGTACCAGCTACCATGCCGGTTTAGTTGGCAAATATTGGATGGAGGCCCTCGCCGAGGTTCCCTGTCAAGTCGAAGTCGCCAGCGAGTTTCGATATCGTAAGACCTTGGTGCCCGCCGACACTCTGTTTGTCACGATTTCGCAATCGGGGGAGACGGCTGACACCTTGGCTGCATTGATGCAGGCGCGCCAGCGCGGCTACCTCGGTACGCTCACCATCTGCAACGTGCCGGAAAGTTCCTTGGTTCGAGAATCGGATCTCAGTCTGATGACGCTTGCGGGACCGGAAATCGGCGTTGCGTCGACGAAGGCTTTCACTACGCAGCTCGTTGCGCTGTTGATCATGGTGCTCGCGATTGCCAAGCGAAAAGGTGTCGCACGCGAGACGATCGCGGACTCGGTAGCAGCGTTACAACAACTGCCGCGCTTTGTCGAAGCCGCGCTTGAAAGCGATGCCGTTATCGAGCGCTTGTGCGAACAATTCGTAGACAAGCAGCACGCGCTGTTCCTGGGGCGTGGAGTCGAGTTTCCGATCGCGATGGAAGGCGCCCTCAAGCTCAAGGAGATTTCATATATTCACGCCGAAGCTTATCCGGCAGGGGAACTTAAGCATGGTCCGCTCGCACTCGTCGATGAGAACATGCCGGTCGTGACGGTCGCACCGAACAACGAGCTGTTGGAAAAGTTGCGTTCCAATCTTGAGGAGGTTCGAGCGCGTGGCGGTCGTCTCTATGTATTCGCGCCGGCGCAATCGGGATTCGTGGACAGTGAAGGCGTAACTGTTGTACTGACGCCGCACGTGCCCAATATCATTGCGCCCATCGTAAACGTGGTGTTTTTGCAGCTTCTTGCGTACCACACCGCCGTGCTTAAGGGTACCGACGTCGATCAGCCACGCAACCTGGCAAAAAGCGTCACCGTAGAATAAGCACCCACCTGCGCCTGCGGGTAAATGCCGCGATTGGCGGCTTGCCTGCAGGCAACGCTTCGTTCGTTCCCAATCGAGACCTCGTTCGTCGCAAACGCGTCACTGCCCCGGTTTAGAGCGCTATTCGCGTATCCTTTCGAACGAGTAGGTATAGGCGTCGAATTTTTTGGCGCGTCGCGATACCGAGGGAATGAGTCGACCCGCTAGCGGGTCGAGCTCTTGTGCTCGAGGTATTGCACAATCCGAGTGATGCCTTGGGGCGTTTTGACAAGCTCTCGGGGTATAGCCTCGAGCCGTGGCTCAAGGTGATTGAACCAGTGTCGCGCGCTGCTGAGATCACCGTCAAAAACGCAGTCCAGCGCCCGATTCATGCGGATCAATAGAAGTCGGCAGGCGGTGTCGGTAATGGCGCCGCTTGCTGATTCCGCGCATCGTGAAGTGGATTGCGACGCCTGCAAGAGTACGATCAGTTCCATCGAGGGAATGCCGATACAGCAGGCTGCTCGAAACGAAGCCACTGATAAAAGGGCATCGGGGTCGAGGTCAACGGTCATTGCTTCCATGACTAGTCCGATAAAAGCGATAGGGTATATCGGATTTTAGGTGATCGTGGCGCGCTCGCGCTGCGAGCGACGGCGCCTTTCAGGCGCAACCAAAAGCAATAAGTTTGTCGGAGTGCTCGGCAGTGCCATCGAGATAAGGTACCTGACGGTTCGCGCGCTGGCTGCCAAGCGGGTTGGCAGCCGACCTTTTGTTTACGCGTCCGGCAACTGGAAAGAACAGGCGCTGCCTCCGGCGCCGAAAGTTCCCGTGGCGCGGAGGTGTGAACAGCAGACGGATCGGAGGTTTAGGTTCGGCTGAGAGATGCTTCTACCTGCGCCGCGACACTCGGTCCGCGCAGTTGTCTGATCAACTCGAGCGTAAAATCTATCGCCGTTCCCGGGCCACGAGACGTAATAACGTTTCCGTCGATCTCAACGGCCGCGTGACTCAAGGTGGTCGAAGCCAGGCCAAGAGGCTCCAATACGCCCGGATAAGCGGTGGCCGTGCGGTCTTTGAGAACGCCAGCGGCCGCCAACGCCTTGGGCGCCGCGCAGATGGCGGCGGTGAACCGCCCCGACGCGCTAAATCGCTGCAGCAAGTCGATAATACGCGGATCATCGCGCAAATGATCCGCGCCGGGCAGTCCTCCAGGCAGCGCGATCATGTCGAAATCCTGGTTCAGGACAAGGTCCAGTGTCGCATCCGGTACCAGAACGGTGCCGCGCGCACCTCTAACGGACCCGTCGTCGAGCAATGACGCGGTGACCACATCAACGCCCGCGCGCCGAAGCAAGTCGATCATCGTCACCGCTTCGAGTTCCTCGAATCCGCTTGCAAGCGGTATCAGCACCCTGGCCATGAACAACGTCTCCGCTCGAATTGCTTATCTCTTTGAGATGATAGCCAAGCCCTTCAACAAGTTGAGCGCTTCGTACAGTTCGTAATCCTCCTGAGCGAGCGTCGTGGAGCTTGCCGTCGTCTCCGACTCGTCCTTGGTTGCCTCCTTGGCGACGTCCTTGGCCGAGCCAGATCCGCCGTTCTTCAAGTGGCCGCTGAGATTGGCTTCCTTGATCGGATCGACACCAGAATCGGTACGCTTCGCGAGCTCGAGCGATTCGAGCTGGATATCAGGTTCAATGCCCTCGGCCTGGATCGATCGACCCGATGGGGTAAAGTAGCGTGCAGTGGTCAGTTTGAGCGCATTGTCCTCCTTCAGCGGCAGGATTGTTTGCACCGATCCCTTGCCGAATGTTTTGGAGACGCCGACGATTACCGCCCGCTTATGATCTTGCAGCGCTCCAGCAACGATTTCGGACGCGGACGCCGAGCCTGAGTTGACTAGAACGACGATCGGCGCGCCTTCCAACACGTCGCCCGGCGTGGCGTCGTACCGCATTTTCGAATCGGCTACTCGCCCTTCGGTGTAGACCACGAGCCCACTGTCGAGAAACGCATCGGCGACGCCGACCGCGGCATTTAATACGCCGCCGGGGTTATTTCGCAGATCAAGAATCAGGCCCTTCAATGCCCCTTTCTCGTCCGCCTTGACCTTCTCAACGATTTCATTAAGTGAATCCACGGTCTTCGACTGGAAGTTTGTGATGCGAATATAGGCGTAACCGGCTTCGAGTGGTCGTGTTTTGACGCTCTCGACGCGGATAATGTCACGGACGATCGTGATCTTGAGTGGTTTGTCCTCACCCTCGCGTACAACCGTCAACACAATCGGCGTACCTTTCTTACCGCGCATCGTATTGACCGCTTCTTGCAGCGTCATGCCCTTGACCGGCGTATCGTCGAGGCGAATGATCAAATCACCTGCCTTGATACCCGCGCGTTGCGCCGGCGTATCGTCAATCGGCGATATCACCTTGACGAACCCATCCTCCATGCCAACTTCGATCCCGAGACCACCGAATTCACCCGTGGTACCGATTTGAAGATCGCGGAACTCCTCCTTGTTGAGGTAGGACGAATGTGGGTCGAGGCCGGTCAGCATGCCTCGTATCGCAAACTCGATCAGCGTCTTGTCCTCTACGTCTTCGACGTAATCGTTTTTGATCCGCGCATAGACATCGGAGAAAATCCGCAATTCCTCAAGTGGCAACGGCTGCAACGCGACAGGCTTTTCCGCGACGACGTTGTAAACGGTACCCAGCGGCAGGCCAAGGGCGACACCCAACAGCAAACCCAACCCGATGCGCGACCTTGATTTCATCAATGAGCTCCTTGAAAGACAGATATCGCCGAAACGTTCATAGGTTAAAGTGTATCACTAGTGTTCCAATTGAAGTGTGAAGCGCCACCGAACTCTAGCCCCGAACGCACCAAACGAACGGATCGAGCGCCTTGGTGTTTTCACGAATTTCGAAATAAACGCCCGCTTCGGATTGCCCGCCGCTACGCCCGGCGGTCGCGATGACGGCGCCCGCTTTGACCTGATCGCCACGTTTGACAAGCAACGCTTCATTGTGACCATACAGAGACAAATAACCGGAGCCGTGGTTGACGATCGCCAGCCATCCCAGCCCCCGCATCCAATCCGCGAATACCACCTGTCCCTCACCAATCGCTCGAACATCGACCCCTTCATCCGTCTTGATCTTTACACCACTCGCGTACTGAACCAATTTGCCCTTGGCGGGCCAAGGTAGCTTTCCTTTGAATTTCGCGAACGGTGAGTCGCCGTCAAAGGGTAAGCCCTTGCCGTCAGCTTGACGTTTCTGGGCGTCCGCGCGCAGCTGCTTCAATAGGTCGTTCAATGCTTGTCGGTCAGCGTTGAGCTGATTGATACCGCTCTGCGTGTTGCCCAGCTCGCGCTTAAGACTTGCGACAAGCTCGGCCTGTTTGGCTTTTTGCGCCTTGAACGCCTGCTGTTGCGCCCGATGGGCCTGTTGCTCTCGCGTGAGCGTCTCTTGCGTGGTTTGAATCTCATCGGTGATTCGATCCAGCTCCACAGTCTGTTCGCGCAAAAGCCGTACCTTGCGCTCTCGCGCCCCCTGGAGGTAATGCAGATTGGCCTGGGTACGCAGAAACTCATTCAACCGTCGGGGTTCCAGTACTGCTTGCCATTGCACCAGCTGGCCCGAGCGAAACAATGCCGCCAGATGCTGCCCGAGCAACGCCTTGTGTTGTTCGATGTGCGCCACGTGATCCTTGCGCCGAGTTTCCAAACGCTTGAGTTCGGCCTGAGACTTGTTGACCTCCCGCGTTAGCGCGCGCATGCGCGCCGCGGTCTCTGCGATCTCGCGATCAACCGCGACGACCGCCGCTTCCGTTTTACCCAAGTCGGCTTGCTGCGCGAACTGTTGACTCTTTAGCGAGCGCAGTTTTTCCACGATCGAATCGAGCTCCCTCTTGATGCTCGTCATCTTGCCATCGTCCGCGGCAAACACGGGCGTTACCGCAAGCAGTGCGGTGGCCGCGACTCGCGCGAGCAGGCGCCTCTTTCGCGAACGCACTGGCGCGGTGGATCTCCATTTTTTTGGTGGAAGCACGTGAATCAGCTTTCGATAGAGAGGTGTTTGTCTATTCAACTCGGCGGATTGGTTGTAATATTACTATATAGTAAAATACATAATGAGGGTTTCGCCTTGATCGATCAAAAATCCGGTTGCGTCGGTTTCAGGGCCTCCGAGCTCATGAAGCGGGAAGAAGACATCGAGCGTGCCTCGCGGTCATTAAAGGCCATGTCGCATCCGTTGCGTTTGCGAATTCTATGCACGCTGGGCGATCGCGAAGTCAGCGTACAGGATATCGTCGAATGTGTCGGTACTTCGCAAAGTAACATCTCGCAACACCTCGCAATTCTGCGCGACAAGGGTATTCTCGCGGCTCGCAAGGACGCAAACAAGGTATACTACCGAGTCGGCGATGCGCGCACCTTGAGATTGATTGACATGATGCAAGAGGTGTTCTGCTCCTAGTCGGAGCGCATCGCGACCTCAAGTTGCGATCAAGGGTTCTTCCATGCAGGAATATTTACAGTTCGCCGAGCGACATCTGTTTCTCGTGCTGGGTTTTTTTGCGTTGCTGGCGCTGACGCTTTGGACAGAGATTCGACGTCTCACGCGCAATTTCAAGGACATAACACCGCAAGAAACCGTCAGGCTGATGAATGACGACGCGGTTTTCTTGCTCGATGTCCGCGAAGACAGCGAAATCGGTCAAGGCACGATCGTTGGCGCCAAGCACATTCCATTGAGTGCGCTCAAGGCGCGTTTGGGCGAGCTAGATAAACTCAAGGGCAAGAAGGCGGTAGCGTTTTGCCGCTCCGGCAACAGATCGCAGCTCGCCTGCGGTATGTTGAAGAAACAGGGCTTCGAAGAAGTATATAATCTTCGGGGAGGCATTCTCGCTTGGCAATCGGATAATCTACCGCTCAAGAAGAAGTAAACGTGCCAGCCAAAATCACGATCTACACATCCGCGTTTTGCCCCTACTGCATCTGGGCAAAGCAGCTATTGCAGCGCAAAAACGCGAGCTTCGATGAAGTGCGCGTGGATCGAGATGCCGCACAAGGCGAGCTAATGGTTCAACGTTCCGGTCGCGTGACGGTGCCGCAGATCTTTATCGGCGATTTCCATGTCGGTGGTTACGACGATTTGGCGGCGCTCGATCGTGCGGGGAAACTGGATCCGCTGTTGGCAGGATAGCCGTGGTGACGCAGGCCACGCTGGAGCTCATCTGTCCGGAGTGCCGCAAGGTCAACCGCCTACCCCGGCAACGGCTCGCAGAAAACGCGCGCTGCGGCGCTTGCCACCAGCCGCTATTCGCCGGCCGCTCGATCAACCTGGACGACCGATCGCTGCCGCGGCACATAGAGCGCGACCAGGTTCCACTCGTCGTAGACTTCTGGGCACCGTGGTGCGGCCCCTGTAAGATTATGATCCCGGTGTTCGAGCAGGCGGCTCGGGAGCTCGAACCGGCATTGCGTTTCGCGAAACTCGACACCGAAGCGCATCCGGCGGTCGCCCAAATCTTTGCCATACGCAGCATCCCATGTGTGGTGCTGTTTCGTGACGGCGCCGAACGCGCGCGTGTCTCAGGGGCAATGAACCTGACGCAGCTCAAGGCTTGGCTGCGTCAACATCTAGATTGAAATACACCAGCGATATCAAGGAACTTACCATGGCCGACGCCGCACAAGATCAGCAGCCCCAAATCGTTTTCGAGATCCAGCGCGTATACCTGAAGGATGTGTCCTGGGAAGCGCCAAACGCCCCTACTATATTCACCAAACCTTTCAAGCCGGCAACGAATGTCGATTTGAATTCAGCGTTCAAGCGCCTCGCCGAAAATGTATACGAGGTCGATATCAATCTCACCGTGACCGTCAAATCCGAAGAAGAAACGGCATACTTGGTCGAGATCAAGCAATCCGGGATATTCAGCATCGTGGGCTATCCCGACGACCAATTGGCGCAGCTGCTCGGCAGTTACTGCCCCAACATCTTGTATCCGTTCGCGCGGGAAGCGATCAGCGACCTGGTCGTCAAAGGCGGCTTCCCGCAGATGTTACTGGCGCCGATCAATTTCGACGCGTTATACCAACAGCATCTGATGGATCGACAGAAAGCGGCCGAGGCTGCGGCCGCTGCTCATTAGCGCGAACAAGGCAGGAAAAGACGGGCATTCGCAGTGGACGTTAAGCCCGTAGCGGTATTTGGTGCTGGCGCGTGGGGCACTGCGCTGGCGTTGCAGATACAACGCAACGGCTTTGAGGTCATGCTCTGGGGGCGCGATCGCGCCCAGATTGATGCGATGAGAGCGACTCGGGCCAACCCGCATTATCTGCCAGGCGTCGTGCTCCCGCCGGAACTCCAATTCACTTCGGATCTGGAAGCGGCAGCGCGATTCGCCGCGTTTTGGGTGATCGTGGTGCCTAGCGAAGGGTTTCGAGACGTCCTGAACGCACTCAGACCGTTTCTCGCGCCAACCACGCAAGTCGTCTCGGCGACCAAGGGTTTTGATAAGGACAGCGGTCAATTCCTACATCAAGTTGCCGAGACCGCGCTTGGGGAATCAGTAACATTTGGTATTGTGTCCGGTCCGACGTTCGCGGTCGAAGTGGCGCGTAACCTGCCGACAGCCATGACCCTCGCGGTTCGGGACGAGCACCTTGCCGCGGATCTTGTACGCGTTTTTCATGGCGAGCACTTGCGGGTATATAGCAGCACCGATGTTATCGGCGTGCAACTCGGCGGCGCGGTCAAGAACGTACTTGCGATCGCGGCGGGTATTTCCGACGGGCTTGGCTTTGGCGCGAACGCGCGCGCGGCGCTCATCACCCGCGGCCTTGCCGAAATGATGCGGCTCGGTGTCTGTTTAGGCGCGCGAACCGAAACCATGATGGGACTCGCCGGCCTCGGCGACTTGGTGCTGACGTGTACCGATGATAAATCGCGAAACCGGCGTTTCGGGCTGGCGTTGGGTCAGGGCAAAACCGCCGAGCAGGCGCGGATCGAGATCGGCCAGGTCGTCGAAGGCGCGGTCACCGCGCGGATGCTGAATCAGATCGCGCAACGTGTAACCGTGGAGATGCCGATCGCCAAGGAGGTATTCCGTATCCTTTACGAGGGACTCTCACCCGCAACGGCTGTGAATGACCTGCTGGGCCGGCGCCTGCGCTCCGAGTTCTAACCCAGTCTGAGCCAACTCGCGAATGCAATTTCTCTTGTGAGCAATCGCGCCCTTCTCCGTCGAGCCGTAACGATCAACCGCCAGTCGTCAAGCATCACCGCTCCCTCGGCAATCGAAGTGAAGTGAACCCGAGTTGACGCCAAGCCTCGTATACGGCAATTGCAACACTGTTGGATAAATTGAGGCTACGGCTTCCCGGTTGCATGGGAATCCGTAACACGGCGGTCGTTGTTCCAGCGGCTAACACCGACGCGGGCAAACCGCGCGTTTCTGGGCCAAAAACCAGATAGTCATCGTCGGCATAGGTTTGGTCCGTATAGTAGCGCGCGCCGCTTGTCGAGTACGCAAACAGTCTGCCGGGTCGCTCCGCCTCGACAAATGCGCTGAAGTTCGCATGTTCACGGCAGTTCGTCAGTTCGCGGTAATCGAGACCTGCACGGCGGAGATAGCGATCGCTCAGGGTAAATCCAAGTGGGTGAATCAGGTGCAGCCGCGCGTCGCAGTTGACCGCTAGGCGCATGATGTTGCCGGTGTTGGGCGGAATTTCTGGCTGGTAGAGGACAATATTCAGCATTCAATCCACGAGATGAGCCGTTGATCGGATTCCGTGCTCGACGCGTTTCGCCGGCGGTTCGACTGTACTAATTTTAGACGTAGGCAACGCGTCAAATGTAGGAATAATAACCATGGTAAAGTGGAAAAAGTTGCACGAGATCCGATTGGGGACCCTTCATTTTCTGATATTGGCGGTCATCCTACTGGTAGCGACGGTGGGTGTCTTGCGATCCATCAGCGCGAGCGAGTTCGCGGAATTGAACAAGCCGCCGGCGTCTGGACTCAAGATGCCGGCGCACCGGCAGGTTGCGCCGCCGCTGACGCCCATTATCAAGGCAGCGAAGACCGAGGAATAGCGGTTCGTCAGAAAATCGGTGCGAGGCGAAGGTCGGACACGAACGAGCGTTGCCGACTATTCATCGCCACCTTCCAGGTCATTCAGCGCAAGTTCCTTGATTTTTCTGGTCAGCGTGTTGCGTCCCCAACCGAGTAACCGCGCGGCGTCCTGGCGCCGCCCATGGGTGTGACGCAAGGCGAGTCTGATCATCGTCTCCTCGAACAGCGGTGTTGCTTCATCCAAAAGGGTGGTCGCGCCAAGCTCGATGCGTCGATTTGCCCAGGTGACGAGCTGCGCCGTCCAGTCGGTATCGGCGGGTACGCCTTCCGGTTGGGTCAGCGGTATCAAGTCCGGCGGCAGGTCTTCAAACAAGATCTCGCGCCCGGCGGCCATGACCGTCAGCCAACGGCACGTGTTCTGCAGCTGTCGCACGTTTCCCGGCCACTCCAGCCGCGCCAGGTGTTCGAGGACATCCGGCCGGATGGCCTTGGCTTCGACCTTGAGTTCCTGGGCCGCACGCTTCAGGAAGTACCGGGTTAGCAGCGGAATGTCTTCGCGCCGTGAACGAACCGGCGGGAGCTGTATCTTGATGACATTGAGTCGATGATAGAGGTCCTCGCGAAACAGCCCTTGTTGAACCAGTCGTTCAAGGTGTTGGTGGGTCGCCGCGACGATGCGCACATCGACTTGAATCGGTTCGTGGCCACCCACCTTGTAGAACACGCCGTCCGAGAGTACCCGTAGTAACCGGGTCTGCATTTCCGCGGGCATATCCCCGATCTCGTCGAGGAAGAGTGTGCCGTGATTGGCCTGTTCGAAACGGCCCTTGCGTCCCGCGTGAGCGCCGGTGAACGAACCCTTCTCATGACCAAACAGCTCCGATTCGAGCAGATCGCGCGGGATGGCAGCCATATTCAATGCGATGAAAGGCGCACTGGCGCGTGGGCTATGTTTATGTAGCGCCTGAGCGACCAATTCCTTGCCGGTGCCCGACTCACCCGTGATGAGGACATTGATGTTGGAATGACTGAGGCGCCCGATCGCGCGAAACACGTCCTGCATCGCCGGGGATTCGCCAATGATGTCGGATGCGAGTTCCGGTGCGTCGCGGACCTTCGGTTGGTTTTCGTTGCGTGTTGCGCACGCTCGACGTACCAGGGTAACGGCATCATCGATATCGAATGGCTTCGGCAGGTACTCGAATGCCCCGCCCTGATACGCCGATACCGCGCTATCGAGGTCGGAATGTGCGGTCATCACGATCACGGGCAGGCTCGTGTGTTGTCGGCGTAGCTGTTCGAGCAAGGTGAGGCCGTCCATTTCGGGCATGCGAATGTCGGTGACTAATGCATCGGGCTCGTCGCGCTCCAGTGCCTTGAGCACCGCGTTCGCGTTTGAGAACGTGCGCACGGCGAGCTTGGCTTTTTGCAGTGCCTTTTCGAGTACCCAGCGAATGGCCTGGTCGTCGTCTACAACCCAAACGCGTTCATTCATGGGTATTCTCGTAGGGTAGCAGAATTTCGAAAATCGTCTTTCCGGGCTCCGAGTGAAACTTGATCAGACCCCCGTGGCCGCTGATCAGGGATTCCGCGATGGAAAGGCCGAGACCGGACCCGTTGGCTTTGTTCGTCACCATGGGAAAGAAGATCTGCGGTTGTAGCGTTTCGGGGACGCCAGGGCCGTCGTCTTCGATCTGCAAGCGAATCACGAGCGGGTGGCAGGTGCCGTCGATCGTATAATGGCGCGACACCCGTGTTCGAAGCACGATCCGGCCCCCACTCTTTGAAAGTGCCTCAAGCGCGTTGCGTGCAATGTTGAGCACGGCCTGGACCAATTGATCACGATCTGCCCGGAGCTCGGGTATGCTGGGATCGTAGTCGCGGTCGATGCGAACGTTGCGATTGGCCTCGGCTTGAAGTAAACGCCGCACATGCTCGGTGACCTCGTGAATACTGAGCGATTGCTTGTTGGGTGGGCGGCGCGGCCCCAGGATTCTGTCGATCAAGACCTGCAAGCGATCGGTCTCGCTAATGATGACTTGCGTATATTCGTGTAGCTCCGGATTCTCGAGTTCCGCCTGAAGGAGTTGCGCGGCGCCACGAATGCCGCCCAGCGGGTTTTTCACCTCATGCGCCAAACCGCGCGCAAGCTGACGTAGCGCGCTGTACTCTTTCTGTCGTACCTCGTCCTGCGTGATATTCAACAAGCGGGCGATCTGTTGCACCTCGATCAGTGCCCCGCCTTCACCGATCGGTGTGCAGGTCAGATTGACAATGATCTCGCGGCCCGAGGGTAGGCGTAGCGACAGTTCCCGGCGACTGATCGGCGCACCGTCGCGGATCGCGGACTGAATTAGTTCGATCAGTCCACGCTGAGTCGGGCAGATCGCCGTCAATTTCCGATTTCGGATTCGCTTCAGGCTCTTTTCGAACAGCATTTCGCCTGCAGGGTTCAGAAATACCACGCCGAGACGCTGATCCAGCAGTAGCACCGCTGTATCCATATGCTCGAGAATCAGATGGGTCTCGGAGTTGTGATCAACCATGCCGTATCCGCATGCAATATGGATGCCAAGACAGGCCAGGGGCCGTAAACGAGTAGAATCAAATGGTCTGCGACCGAGGCGCAAAGTTCAGCCAAATACATGATGCACCAAAATAGTGCGCTTCGCGACCGCTGTCTTGCAAACCAGGGTAATTCTGCGCGTCGAAGTCTGCCGAGAGGCTCAATGCGCGCGTGGAAAAAGTCTAACCGAGCCGGAATTCAGGGCTTAATCTGCGTGAAACGCAGGACATGGAACTGGACCGACGGTGATTCCTTGAGCGTGTCGCCTTCGCGCGTGATCACCAGCGCTTGCACGGTATGAGTGCCGCGATCAACGTTATCGAGCACCACAAAGGGGCTCAGGCCTTCCTTGACCGGATTGCCGTTGAACAAGATCCGAAATCGGTGCCCGAGTTCCACCTGAAGCGTTGGGGACAGAGAAATGCTGACGTCGATCGCGCCGGTATTGGAGCGTATCGATTCGTCGGCTTTCGGGCTGAGGATCTGGAGGGTTTCATAGCCGCCGCCGTCCGGAGACTCGGCTGGCGATTCGTCCGCCCCAGCCTCTGCCTGCGGCTTCGCCGGCGATTCGGTGCGCGATGATAGGTTGGGTGAGGTAATCTGTAGCTTCTCGACTTTATGTCCGGGCGGCGGCTGGTCGGAGAACATCACGTTCCCATTTTTATCCGTCCAGCGATAGATCTCCGCGTGACTTGCGCAGGATAGCAGCAGTAAGGCGACGACCAAAAGATTTCGCATACCCAGCAATTTACCGAAATCCGTCGCCCTGCGCAAAATAGAAAACCCCCGCCGGTGGCGGGGGTTAGACAGGCTCAACAAAGGGTATCTAAGACCGGATCAGAGGCTGTAATACATGTCGAACTCGACCGGGTGGGTCGTCATCCGGATCCGAGTGACGTCTTCCATCTTGAGCGCGATGTAGGCGTCGATCATGTCATCGGTGAACACCCCGCCCGCCTTGAGGAAGTCGCGGTCGCGGTCCAGATTATCGAGGGCCATGTCGAGTGAGTGGCAGACCTGTGGGATTCTCTTTTCTTCTTCTGGCGGAAGATCGTAGAGATCCTTGTCCATCGCCTCGCCCGGATGAACCTTGTTCAAGATGCCATCGATTCCCGCCATCATCATCGCCGCGAACGCCAGGTAGGGATTGGCGGTGCTGTCGGGGAAGCGCACTTCGATCCGGCGGCCCTTGGGGCTCGAGACCCAGGGAATCCGAATCGACGCCGAGCGGTTGCGCGCCGAGTACGCCAACATGACGGGCGCCTCAAAGCCAGGTACAAGGCGTTTGTAACTATTGGTCGACGCGTTACAGAACGCATTCAATGCCTTGGCATGCTTGATGATACCGCCGATGTAGAACAGCGCGGTTTCAGACAGACCCCCATAGAGGTCACCGGCGAACAGATTCTGGCCACCTTTCGCGAGTGATTGGTGAACGTGCATGCCGCTGCCGTTGTCGCCGACCAAGGGCTTCGGCATGAAGGTGACCGTTTTGCCCCACTGGTGCGCAACGTTCTGAATGACGTATTTTTGAACCTGGGTCCAGTCCGCGCGCTCTACCAGCGTCGAAAAGCGGGTGCCGATTTCACATTGACCGGCGGTGGCGACTTCGTGGTGATGAACCTCGACGGGCACGCCCATTTCTTCAAGGGTATCGCACATCGCGGAGCGAAGATCCTGCAACGAATCCACGGGCGGAACCGGGAAATATCCGCCCTTGGTCGTCGGACGGTGGCCAATGTTTCCGCCTTCGAAGACTTTTTCGGAGTTCCAGCCGGCCTCGTCGGAGTCGATTTCGCAGAACGAGCCCTTCATCGTTGCGCCCCAGCGCACGTCATCGAACACGAAAAACTCGGGTTCAGGCCCGAAGTATGCGGTATCTGCGATGCCGGTGGACTTGAGGTATTCCTCGGCGCGTTTCGCGACGGAACGTGGGTCGCGCTCGTAGCCTTGCATCGTGGTTGGCTCGATGATATCGCAGCGTACGATCAGCGTGGCATCCTGGAAGAACGGATCCATGACAGCGGTGCCCGAGTCGGGCATCAGGATCATGTCGGATTCGTTGATGCCCTTCCAGCCGCCGATCGACGATCCGTCGAACATCTTGCCGTCTTCGAAGAACGAATCATCGATCTGGTGGGCTGGCAGCGTGACGTGCTGCTCTTTGCCGCGCGTATCGGTAAAGCGCAGGTCGACGTACTTCACCTGCTTTTCCTGCATCATCTTCAATACGTCACTCGGTGACATGGTTTCCTCCGGGATTGAACAAACAGAGTCGCCACGCGGGCAGATGCGATGCACCCACTTAGGTGGTCGGGTTAACAAATTACGGGAAATTGTAAAGCACTATCCATGCCACCCAGCCAATCTAGGGCGCTCCGTAGGCATGCGGGGCGGAATTCGCGATCCATGCACTAACGTAGTGCGGCTCTGGCGGGCGATGCACCGATACGGTGCGACCGAGCCATCTCACCAGGGGGTATCCATTTTCCTGCGACTTCTGCACGGTCAATGATTACGTTTTCGATCATCGCATCTTGCCCGAGCGTAGGGCGGTTCGGCAAGCGTGGGCGGGTTGGACTGCTTGAAGCTGTCGACGTCCTGCGAGGGCATGGCGCCACGGCCACGGCGTGCCGGGGCTGCATGGTGGCTCACCAGAATGGGTCGAACAAAAGCCGAACTTCTACAGCGCCTGACGCCTCGTCTAGGCGCGAGTTGCCACGCGTTACAACGCCCATGCCGATCACTTTACCGCGGTTAGAGTTCCATCAGTTTGGCGCGTTCGGTCGCGGTTGGTTCGAACCCGCGCTTTTCGTAATAGTCGAAGATGGCGTCGACGACCTCCCGCGGTTCGTCGATGACCTTGAACAGCCGTAGGTCCTCCGCAGAGATCTTACCTTCGCTCGCGAGCGTTTGCTCAAACCAGTCCAGTAATCCGCTCCAGAACGGGCGATGCACCAAAATGATGGGGATGCGACGCGATTTGCCGGTTTGCACGAGCGTCAGGATCTCGGCGAGTTCATCGAGCGTCCCAAAACCGCCGGGGAGCACGACATAGGCGGAGGCATACTTCACAAACATCACCTTGCGCGAAAAGAAATGCCTGAAGCTGAGCGCGATGTCCTGATAGTCATTGCCGACTTGCTCGTGCGGCAGCTGGATATTCAGGCCGACGCTGGGTGAGCGACCGCGCTTGGCGCCTTTGTTCGCCGCCTCCATGATGCCAGGTCCGCCACCGCTGACCACCGCGAAGCCGGCCTCCGATAGCTGGTAGGCGATTTCCTCCGCAAGCTGATAGATGGGATCGTCGGCTGGCGTGCGTGCCGAACCAAATATGCTCACCGACGGTTTGATGCGGGCCAGTCGCTCGAATCCTTCGACGAATTCGCCCATGATCTGAAAGATCTTCCAGCTCTCGCGGGTGAGCTGTTGTTCATCCACCGGCAGCATGACCGGGTGCGAACCACGTGTGTGCAAATTCATCGGTACAGTTCCTGTCTCGAAGGTCGCCCGTTGTACCATAAGCCCCGCATCCGGGAAAACACGCCGGATCGAGACCGCCGGATCGCCGCTGCGTTCTGGTTGTGTAACGGCTGGCACGAGGTAAGCAATGACTGAAGTCCCCCCACTGATTCTGGTCGACGGTTCGTCCTACCTATACCGTGCCTTTCATGCGTTGCCATCGCTAGCGACCGCCGACGGGCAGCCAACCGGTGCGGTGTACGGCGTGGTCAACATGGTGAAGAAGCTGATTCGCGAGTACCGGCCCACCCATATGGCGGTGGTCTTCGATGCCAAGGGGAAGACTTTTCGCGATGCGATGTTTCCGCAGTACAAGGCAACCCGGCCGCCGATGCCCGATGAGCTCGTGTGCCAGGTCGAACCGCTGCATGAGCTGATCGCCGCGTTGGGTGTGCCTGTGCTGCTGGAGTCGGGCGTCGAGGCCGACGATGTCATCGCGACGCTGGCGTGCGAGGCCAGCGCGCAGGGCGTATCGGTACTGATTTCCACCGGCGACAAGGATCTCGCCCAGTTGGTCGATGGCAACGTGCGATTGATCAATACGATGACGGACGCGATGCTCGATCGCCAAGGCGTAATTGACAAGTTCGGGGTCGCGCCCGAGCAAATCGTCGACTATCTGGCGCTGATTGGCGACAAGGTCGACAACGTGCCTGGCGTGGATGGGGTGGGTCCCAAGACCGCGGCCAAGTGGCTGGAAACCTACGGTTCGCTGGATGCGATCGTGGCCCACGCGAGCGAATTCAAAGGCAAGATCGGTGATAATCTCCGAGCGGCGCTTGCGCAACTGCCGTTGTCTCGCCAATTGGTGACTGTCGCGCTGGATCTCGAACTCGCACGGTCGCCGGCGGAGCTCGTGTTGCAACCGCCCGATGTCGGCCGCCTGCGTGCCTTATATCAACGGCTCGAGTTTCGAACCTGGCAGAAGGAGCTTGAAGCGGAGGTTGAGTCCGGCGATCCAGCTGATTCCGCGCTCCGACGCGGCGACGGTACCGATTATGGTCCCTATCCGACGATTCTCACCGCGGATGCGCTCGAAGACTGGATCGCACGCCTGGAGCAGGCGCAATTGTTCGCAATCGACACCGAAACCACGTCGCTGTCATACATCGACGCTCGTATCGTCGGGCTGTCGTTCGCGCTGGTTCCGGGCGACGCGGCCTATCTGCCGTTGGCGCACGACTATCTCGGCGTGCCGGCGCAGCTCGACCGTGATGCAACCCTCGAGCGGCTGAGGCCACTGCTGGAGGATCCCGCACGCGGCAAGGTCGGGCACAACCTGAAATACGATCAGAGCGTATTGGCCAATCATGGCGTCGAGTTGGCGGGCATTCATCACGACACGATGCTCGAATCCTACGTGTTGAATTCGACCGCGAGTCGGCACGATATGGACACGTTGAGTGAAAAGCACTTGCAACACACGACGATCCGGTTTGAGGACGTTGCGGGCAAAGGGAGTAAACAGAAGACCTTTAATCAAGTTCCGCTGGAAGCGGCGACGCCGTACGCCGCCGAGGACGCCGACGTCACGCTGCGTTTGCACCAGCATTTCTGGCCGCGATTGACCGAGGTAGATCGCCTGCGATCCTTGTATGAGCGAATAGAGATCCCCTTGATCGGTGTGCTATCGCGGATCGAGCGCAAAGGCGTGTGTGTCGACGCCGGTGCGTTGGCGCGGCAAAGCGTCGAACTGGCGCGCCGAATGGTCGAACTTGAGCGCGAGGCCTACAGTGAAGCCGGTGCCGAGTTCAATCTTGGATCGCCGAAACAGCTCCAGGAAATCTTGTTCGAAAAATTACAGTTGCCGATCGTGAGCAAGACCCCAACCGGACAACCCTCGACGGCCGAAGACGTGTTGCAGGAGCTGGCGGCGGACTATGCCCTCCCGCGCCTGGTGTTGGAACACCGTGGCTGCAGCAAACTCAAGTCGACCTATACCGATCGCTTGCCGCAACAGATCAACCCAAGCACCGGGCGGGTGCACACGTCCTACCATCAGGCCGTGGCATCGACCGGTAGGCTGTCGTCGTCCGATCCAAATCTACAGAACATTCCGATTCGTACCGAGGAGGGGCGGCGAATCCGGCGAGCGTTTGTCGCGCCGGAGGGCTTTCGAATGATCGCGCTCGACTACTCGCAGATCGAGTTACGTATCATGGCCCATCTATCCGCCGACGAGGGACTGCTGCGCGCGTTTGCCGAGGGTCGCGACATCCATCGCGCGACAGCCGCGGAGGTTTTCGGAGTCGCCCCCGATGAGGTCGACGCGGAGCGTCGCCGTGCCGCCAAGGCGATCAACTTTGGTTTGATTTATGGCATGTCCGCGTTTGGCTTGGCGCGCCAGCTCGGGGTCGGGCGTAACGAGGCGCAGCAATACATCGATCTATACTTTTCGCGGTATCCGGGGGTGAAGCGATATATGGAGGACACGCGTACTCTCGCTCGAGAGCAAGGTTACGTGGAAACCCTGTTCGGACGCCGTTTGTTCGTGCCCGAGATCCGCTCGCGCAACAATCAGCGCCGCCAGTACGCCGAACGCACCGCGATCAACGCACCGATGCAGGGAAGCGCCGCCGACATCATCAAGCGCGCGATGATCGAGACCGATGCCTGGCTGCAATCGTCCGCGGCGCCCGCGGCGATGATCATGCAGGTACATGACGAACTGGTGCTCGAGGCTGCGACCGATGCGGTGGAGCAAGTGACGCGCAAAGTCCGTGCCCTCATGCAGGACGTGGTCGAGTTACGCGTACCGCTGGTGGTCGAGGCGGGAGTCGGTGCGAACTGGGACGAGGCGCATTAGGGTAGGGCAGTCGCCAATCAAGTGACCGCGCGGACTACGCGCCATAACGCGCAGCGCGGTGCTCCGGACGTCTGTCGGGCTACCCCCGTTTGATTATTGCTCCTTCGGGTTCATAGGCGGATGGTTAAGCAATCGTGCGGCGCGTGGACCGCGGCCGTGTCGCGATTTCGAAAGAACAGGTCGCCGCGTTACTTGGGCACTCTCAAGCCGAGCCGCGAACATGTCCGTGGAACCACGACGCGAATTCGATTCCGACAAACACATTGAATCTGGCGACCAACGGCAGCGAAAATTTTGTGAGCTGGTTCCTTGTGTTCAATTTTGAACTTCAAATGGAACCAAAGTTGTGGTATTCTCTCTAACGCAATAAGCGCTTAAGCCCAGCGCTTCCCGCTATCCTCCCTGAGCGGGATGGCCCGAATCCCCAAGTCGGGCCGCAAAATTACCCCGGCCGCCTTAGGCCGGGGACTTTTCTTCCGAATCCAGCCAGCCATTCAGTTTCGCGATCACCTCGTCCAGCCCGGCGCCATTGCTGGCGGAAAACACTTGCACAGTTGCGTTTAGTCTCATGTCCGCCAGCTTCCGCCGAACCTCGAGTAGTGTCGCCTGCTGTGCGCCGCGTCCCAGCTTGTCGGCTTTGTTCAGTAAGACATGCACGGGCAAGGCGCGCGCGTCGCACCAGGCGAGCATTTGCTGATCCAGCGCGGTGAGCGGGTGGCGCACGTCCATGATCAAAAGCAGGCCACGGAGTGATTCCCTGCGAGTGAGGTACTCTTCCATCAATCGTTCCCATTTCAGCCTGACTTCTTCTGGCACCTTGGCGAAGCCGTAGCCAGGCAGATCCACTAAGAACGCACCGGAGGGCAGCGAGAAATAATTGATTTGTTGCGTGCGGCCGGGCGTTTTGCTGACCCGTGCAAGTTGGCGCCGCTGGCAGAGGCGATTGAGGGTGCTCGATTTGCCGGAATTCGAGCGTCCGGCCACGGCGACCTCGGGTCCGGTGGCGGCGGGGAATTGGCGCGAATGCGCGCAACTCAAAACAAATGTGGCTGCGTTGTAGTTCTGCATGATCAATTGTTACGGGTGATGGGTTCCGAGGCTTTTGCTGGTGAGAGGGGGTCTGTGATATAAACCCGCAGGTTTCGGCGCGGCGCGCGTGGTTTGGCAAGACCCTGAGGAGAGGTTGAATTTATGTTAAGGCTGGTTTCGGTCTGCTTGGCGGTATTGGCACTTGCGGTGAGTGTGCCCGCGGTGGCTCAAGGTGACAAGGCGGCAGGAAAAGAGAAAGCGGCGGTTTGTGCCGGATGTCATGGGCTCGACGGTAATAGTGCCAATCCGGAGTGGCCTAAACTGGCGGGTCAGAGCGAAGCCTACATTGTCAAGCAGCTCCAGGATTTCAAGTCCAAGGCCCGAGACAACGCCGTTATGTATCCACAGGCTGCGGCACTATCCGATCAGGACATGGCGGATCTCGGCGCTTTTTACGCGGCACAAGCCATTTCGGCTGGCGCGGCGGAGGAAGCGGTAATTGCGCTGGGTGAGTCCGTGTACCGAGGCGGCAATAGCGCGACCGGCATTCCGGCCTGCATCGGGTGTCATGCGCCGAACGGCGTCGGCAATCCTGCCGCGAAATTCCCGCGACTGTCTGGTCAGCATGCGACCTACACTGCCAGTCAGCTAAAGACGTTCCGCAGTGGCTTGCGCGCCAATGACGCCGGAAAAATGATGCGCATGGTTGCACAGCGGTTGACCGATGCCGAGGTCGACGCTGTTTCGCAATACGTAAGCGGCCTTAAGTAACAACGCCGCCGAATTGCTCGAATCAGTGCGGTTCGGGGGCCGAATGCGCCCGACACGCACAGCCTTGATCAACGATATCCTCACCGGATTCGGCGCCGCTTGAGCGCGGCGCCTCACTTCGATATAAACTCCGCTAGACTAAGCTCACCCGAGGCGATGCCGCTAACACGTGGCGACGAGCGCCAATCGGTCCCTAACCGTATGAACGACGCGGAGATCCTGGTTGATGTTGATGAGTTGGACTAGAGCGACGTGGCTGACCTTCTTGATGTTTGTGCCACTATGGGCGGGGGCGGAGCTTCCGGCTAAAGCGCGCGCGTTTCAGGAGGGTTCGCATTTCGAAACGCTACCCAATCCGGTTGCGTCTTCCGACGGTAAACTCGAGGTGATCGAGTTTTTCTGGTACGGGTGCCCCCACTGTTACCGCATCGAACCGTATGTCAAGCAATGGCAGGCGTCGGTTGGGCCAGACGTGCGCGTCGTGCGCATGCCGGGGGTGCTAAACGCGAACTGGAGTCTCTTGGCGCGTGCCTATTACGCCGCCGAATCGCTTGGCGTGCTCGACAAGGTGCACGAGCCCTTTTTCCAGGTCATTCACGATCAGGGGCGGCGGCTCGGGAGTGAGGATGCTGTGCTTCAGGTCGTGAACGCGGTGGGTGTCGATGGCGTGGCGTTTCGCGAGGCAATGCGGTCGATGGGGGTCGAGTCCAAAGTGCGCCGATCGATTGAGCTGGGGAACGATTTGCAGCTTTCCGGCGTGCCCGCGCTGATCGTCGCAGGCAAATACCGCGTACTGAACGCCGGCGCCGCCAATTATCAGGAGATGTTTCAGATCGTCGACTATTTATTGGAGCGGGAGCGCCAGGCGACTAAACCTGCCGGATGAGTTTGGACCTCGCTTCAGCGCGAATTTTGTGAACGTGATAGCGACACGCAAGCGCGTTAGAATGTAGCCTAGCGGCAAAGGAACGTCGGACTGCCTCCAACGAAAAGACCACGGCGACAATGGATAATCTTTACCGGCAACGGCTCAAGCTCCTCAGTTACAACATCCAGGTTGGCATACCCACAAATAAGTATCGTCACTATCTTACGCATAGCTGGAAACACGTTTTGCCGTTTCCGCAGCGCCAGTCGAACCTCGACCGGATCGCGGACTTCATCACCGATTTCGATATCGTGGGGCTGCAGGAACTTGATGCCGGCAGCATCCGCAGCGAATTCGTTCATCAGCCTGAGTATCTTGCGCTAAAGGCTGGATTTCCTTATTGCTACCACCGAGTCAATCGCGACCTCGGGCTCTTGGCGCAGCACAGTTTGGCCATCATGAGTCGGATTGAGCCGATCGCGGTCGCTGAACATCGGCTACCGAGCACTATCCCGGGACGCGGTGCGCTGGAGGTCCATTTCGGCGACCCGATGGATCCGCTGGTCGTCGTGCTGGCTCATCTTTCGCTGTCCGCGCGCGCTAGACGGCGGCAGCTGCAATACATTGCTCAGGTCATAAAGGGGCGACGGCAGGTTGCTTTGATGGGTGATTTTAATGCCGAGATCAGTAACACGGAGATGGTTGAGCTGTTCGAGACAACGGACTTGATCAGGCCAACTCAAATGTCTCGCACCTATCCGAGTTGGCGGCCACGTCTGGGCTTCGATCACATCTTCGTGACGCCGGACATTCGCGTGGCAGAGTCTGAGGCCTACGGCGTGCGCCACTCCGATCACTTACCCGTCGGCATGGAAGTCGGCGTTCCACTGGCGACATGTCTCACGACCGCCGCCTGATCATTGAATACCTAACCAGACAAGGAGGTCCGTCCTTATGAACGATACTCAAAAGCCGTCTCAATGGAATGCCTACAAGCAACTCAAGGCTTGGGACAACGAGGTCGATGCGATCGACGAAGGGAAGGCTGAGCGCGACGAGATCGAAACGGAGTCGGTGGATGTGGGCGTTGTCCGACGTAAAGTCGCGTTGGATCGATCCAGCCTGACGCAGGAACTCGGCATCGTCTCGGTCGACGAGCTGTTTGAGCCCACCGTTGAAATCGCGGACTTTCGCGATGTGCTCGGTTCCAATTTGTTCGGAAACGACGATTGGTGATGCCGATTGTAATCTTTGGCTTGATCCGCATCGCGACCAGCGGCGGAGCGCATCGCACCCGCCGCATGAGGCGCAGCCGCGAAGTCTGCGATCAGAATTGCAGCGACGCGCCGACGCTAAGCGTTCGCCCCGCATTGCGGTAACCAAATATCGTCTGGTAATCCTCGTCTAATAGATTGCCGAGCTTGATATGAGCACTGAACCGCGGGCTGAACGCCTGGCGCAACTGTAGGTTCGCGAGCACGAAGCTTGACAGTGTCACGGGGATTGCCGGGAACGAGCCATAGTCCTGGTCCTTGCTCGTGCTGGTGTAGGTCGCGTCAAGATCCAGCTGGAGCGTGTTCCAACTTCGGCTTAGATTAAGACCTAGCACGCTTTCGGGGCGGCGCGGCAAGCGCTCGCCAGTGGTGCCATCCGCGGGATGGGAGTAGGTATAACGCAGCCCGGTAATCCACGCGCCCCATAAGCGTTCGAGCCCAAGTTCGACGCCGTCGATCTCGGCTTCCCCTATGTTTTGAACGCGCTGGATCAGGTCAGTGACTCGCGTGCGGTAGGCCTGAAGCTCGATATTGCCCCATTGGGCTTGCTGCCTGAGGCCAAGTTCGAGCGTTCGCGATTGTTCGGATTTGAGGTCGGGATTGCCGAAGCCCGGATAGTACAGGTCCAGGAAAGTGGGCGCCTTGAACGCCTCCCCGACGCGAGCTAAAAGTAGCGTCGTCGAACTCAGGCGCCAACCCAGCTCGAGATTTCCGCTCGTATGACGACCATATGCCTCATTGTCATCAAAGCGCAGGCTGGCCTGAACCTGACCATCGCCCGCGAAGGGCGTGCCACCGGTAACAAAGATCCCGGTATTATCGCGCGATCGACGCGCGAAGGCGGTCGAGTCGCCACCAAATGCGTCGCGATACTCGACGCGGTCGTTGCGTAGGTCGGCGCCGGTCACCAGCACCGAGCCCGTCCCGGTCGTGTACCGCGCTTGCAGTCCGAGTTCGCTGACCTGGCTGTGACTCCGATAGGTCGCGGTCCCGTTCGCCTCGGTGTCGAGCTCGTCGCGGCTGCGTCCAACGCGGGCTTGAACCGACCAGAGAGAGGTCAGGGTTTGGTCCCAGGTCACCTGAGCCGAGTGTTCGACAAACTGGGTCCTGGAATCGGCGTCGGCTCCGAAAGTGTCGTCGAATTCGGAGCGCCCCTCGGCATGGAGCAACGACACGTTCAGCCGACTATCAGGCGTGAGCGTGTACTGAAATCCCGCATTCACGGCATCATTGCGATAGCCATCGCGATCGGGCTCCACTCCCTCGAACGCATCGATCCCGGCGCTACGTAGCGTCGCGGCGCGGATTGAATATTGACCCTCGCGGTTGCCCATGCGGTCGGTGAGGCCCGCGCTGAGCTGAACGGTCCTATTGGAGCCTGCCTCGACATTGCCATCTGCCAGATCCTCCCTGCCATCACCGGCGCGAGTGAAGATTTGTATCACGCCGCCAATCGCCTCTGACCCGTATACGCTTGAGCGCGGACCGCGCACGATCTCGACGCGTTCAATCACTGCCAGCGGCAGGTGTTCCCAGGAAATCGTTCCGGCGGTCGATGAGCCGAAACGCATCCCATCGACGAGCACCAATACATGATTCGAGTTCGTGCCGCGCATGAAGACCGAGGTTTGCTTGCCAACGCCGCCCGTGGTTGCGACGTGCAACCCCGGCAGGCCACGCAACAGTCCTGGCACATCAAGTGCCGTCGAACGCTCGATATCGTCGCGCGTCAGAACCAGGGCGGGGGCCAGGAGTTCCTCGAGGGGTTGGGCGATTCGGTTCGCGGTGACCTGAACCCGTGGTAGTGGTGTGGCCGCCGCAGCGACCGAGGGTAGCGAAATGAGTAGTGTTGCCGTGCCAAGCACGGACATGATTCGGGCGGGGCCCGGTAAGCGAGCGGACATAGGTGTGACTCCGGTGGGTTGTGCCCACCGCACAACCTGGATCGTACAACGCCATCGGTCGTGCCGACGGCGGCCTGCCACAGGCCGGTCTCCGGACTCGCGAGTGAGTCTAGACTCCACTTCGGCGCCTTCCCATGCCTTGGGGCACAGTGGCGTAAGGCCGAAGTCAAACTCGCTTACCGTTGCGGGGGCAGTGCCGGGATTGCGTACGAACGCGCACCGGCTTCCCGTTTAACCATAAACCGGACAATCCGGTACGGCACCTGCTGGCGATGCGCAGAGTAGCGGGATCGATGATTGTTGGTCAATGTCGATCGTCAAGGGCCGTCGAGAATCGCTTTGATGGGCGCTGAGCCGTGTCACCTGCGTGTCGCGGCAACAGTCAGTCGACTGACGTTTCGATCAATCGACCAGGTAACGCGCGACGCGATAGCGCAACCCACGCTCAACGGGCTGGTTGATCAGCAGCGCAAACGGCGCCCAGTCTTTTCCCGACTCAACGTAGCCTGCGTAGCAGCTGACATTGGTCAGGGTGCCGGTTTTGGCCAGGATCGAGCGTTGGTTCGATGGCATCAGGTCGCGGTAGGGTTTGAAATATTGCAATAAAGTGACGAGCTGACGGGCGGTGAATCGGTTACGGCGCGACAGGCCGGACCCTTCCACCATATCGAACTCTTCCCAATCAAAGATCGCGCGAATCCGTTCCTGGGCATAACGTTGAGACTTTTCCAGCGTTGCCGGTCCGCCATAGGTCTGTGCACCCAGCATCAAAAAAAGTTGATTCGCGATGAAATTATTGGACGACTTCAACATGCCGCGAACGACTTCTTGCAGGTTATGGCTATTGAAATGGCGATACACACGTTTGCTACCCTTGGGAACCACACCGAGTTTGACCGGTTCGCCAACCGCGACGCCGATGCCGACCAATTTCGCGCGCATCAACTCGGCGAAATATTGCGGTGCGCGACGCGGATCGCCGAGGTTCAGTCGTTGCTCGCCGGGTTCGGCAAACGCTTGCGCAAGCTCGTGAACGATCGGCGTCAACGGCGTTTGTGGTTCGGCGCTACTTAGCCCCGTTTCAGGGTCGTTAATAAAATAAACTGTGTTGAAATTGGCGGAAACAGCACCGACGGGTGCGTCATAGGGGCTCAGGCTCCTGTCGCCGCCATCGATCGAGATATTTTTCGAAAAGTAAGTGCCGTCGATTCCGATACCTGATACTCGCTTGACTCCCGCTTTCTTCAACCGTGTGGCGATTCGCGACAGTTCCTCGGAGATCAGGTAGGGATCCCCGTAGCCCTTGATCCAGAGAAACTTTTTCTTGTCGATGTAGAAATCGGTATGAAATCGAAAGTCCCGGCCCCAGTGTTCCAGCGCCAGGAGTGCGGTCATAATCTTGAGCGTCGACGCCGGTACCATGAATTCGTCCGGGCGTACCGAGATCTTTTCGTTGCCCAGGTGGTCGAGCACGAGAAGACTCGAGTGTTTGAGTCCCGTGATACTCTCCAGCGGCGACGCGGGCGCCGCCCTGGGTGACTGAGGGCTTACCGCGAATAACATCGCGATCACGAGGACGAGATGCTTGAAGAAGCTTGTTCGCATTGGGAGTTATTCGTTGTTTTCCGGCGTGAGCATCATGCCCGCGTTCTCAAACCAGAAGCATAGCCGGCTTGGCGCCCGATCGCTGTGAAGCGAATCATAAGTCGGGCAGGGCGATTGGAAAATGGTCCATTTAACGCCCGCGTGAGCCGATCCGAAACCACTCTCCGCGGGCGCGGGCAACCCACCCCCGCACCGTCGCGCGTCACGCGCTCGCTCCGGGCGCTAATGGGGCGGCTGCTAACTAGGCGATTGCCTGATAGTACAGATTCTGCGGATGATTGGCTTCGGCGAAAAAATACCAGCGCTCGGCCAGCAGGCCGACATACTGCACGACAAACGCGATCAGCGGCAGATAATGTATCCCGACTTCCGAGTAAGCCGCGATTAGTAGCGTCACCGGCAACACGAAGGCCAGGACCATGAAGCCCCATTTGACGCCCTTGACGAACATCGGACGCTTGCCGTGAAAGAACTCGCGCGTGTTGAATGATCCGCTCATAAACCCTTGAGACTTCTGTCGAATGCGCGGGTGGCGAACACCGATCGCGGTGCGCAGCGTGGACTTGGGGCGCAACCCGCGGTTGCGAATCAGTGACGTGACGCGTGCGATCATCGCGAGCACAGTGAGCACGATGGCCCAGCCGGTAAAGAATCCGGCAATTTCGTTGCCGGTTACGTCGGTGAGCGCGGCGGCCAGGGTGAAACCCGAGGCGCCGCCCAACAACAGATAGTTGATGAGGGTCAGCGCGCTATGCCACTCCTGGAGAAACCTCAGGCTGGCGTAAATCATCGCCGTACAGAGGTAGAGTGCGAACACCGCAAGCATCGCGAGGACACCGACGATCAACGTCAGATCGACCGGTTTGCCGCCCGGTAGGGTAAATAGGGGCCGCTCGAGTTCAAGATAGTGCGAGGCGCCGAAAATGAAAATCAGAAACATCGCGATCGGCAACACAATAACCTCGCGCGAGAGCCATGATGTGCGCCATTGCGTCGCACTCCGCCAGGCTCGCTCTGGGCGGCCGAGGTGGAAAAACGACGCGATCAGACCGGCGACGAGCAGTAGCAATGCCACCAGACTTCCGGGTCCATAGAAATCCGGGCCGCTTTGGGTGGGCAATAGACCATCCCACGCGTAAATCTGTGCCGTGAATAACGCGAGGTACAACCCCTGGCCTGCGCCGATGAGGGTTGTAAGCAGGATCACTGAAAGAGCAGGATGCATGGTGTCTCCGAAGGAACGCTTTACCAGGCCACGTCGTCCAGCGTAGGTCTGTCGCTGACGCTCGATTTGCGCAGGTCTTCTTTCTTGAGGGGGTTATCGGCGCGTACGAGTTCGTCGGCGTGGATGCGGATCTGCGTTTTGCGGCGCGGCAAATAATGATTGGCAGGATTGGTGCCCCACTCCGGCATAAGCTGATAGCCGCCATTGTCGCGTATCGCGAGTGATACCGCGGAGTCTGGGTCATGGACATCACCGTACAAGCGCGCGCTGGTTGGGCACGCGAGCACGCAGGCCGGCTTGCGTTCACTCTCGGGCAGCGCCGTGTCGTACAGGCGGTCGACGCACAAGGTGCATTTTTTCATCACCTTTTGTTTTTCATCGAGTTCGCGTACGCCGTACGGGCAGGCCCAGGAGCAGTATTTGCAGCCGATGCATTTGTCGTAATCAACCAGCACGATACCGTCCTCCGGGCGCTTGTAGCTCGCGCCGGTCGGGCATACGGGGACGCAGGGCGGATCCTCGCAGTGGAGGCAGCTTTTCGGAAAGTGAACCGTTTCAGTCTTCGGAAACTCTCCGACTTCGAATGTTTGTACGCGGTTGAAAAACGTGCCGGTCGGATCGGCGGCGTAGGGATTGAAGTCGGTCATCGGTCCCGCGCTACCGGAGGTGTTCCATTCCTTGCAGCTGGTGACACAGGCATGGCAACCGACACACACATTCAAGTCGATGACTAACGCGAGCTGGGTCATGGTGTTCTACGCTCCCGATTTCTTACCGAACTTGCCGGCGATGTAGGCTTGCCACTTCCCGCGCCGCCGCTCCATCCCCGGAAAGGATGGCAGCGGATTGAACTGAGGCCAGCTTTGCTTGGGTTCGTCCGCCTCGGCTTTGTAAACGCGCACGCGTACGTCGTACCAGCCCGCTTGACCCGTCACCGGATCGGAGTTCGAGATCGTCATGCCTTCGACGCCCGTGGGCAGCTCCTCGGTAATGATGTGGTTCAACAGAAATCCCTTTTGCGACTCATTGGCTTTCGGATGTAATGCCCATGCCCCGGACGCCTTGCCGATCGCATTCCAGGTCCACACCGTGCCGGGTTCGACCGCTTCGCTGAACATGCACATGCAGCGGACTTTGCCCCAGGGCGATTCAACCCAGACCCAGTCGCTTTCCTTGAAGCCATTGGCCTTGCCGAGCAGCGGATTCAGGTAAAGGTAGTTATGGGTATGGATCTGCCGCAGCCATGCGTTCTGCGAATCCCACGAGTGATACATCGCCATTGGGCGCTGGGTGATCGCATTGAGCGGGTACTTCTGCGTATCGATGCGCTGCGACTCGAGTGGCTCGTGATAAAAGGGCAGCGGATCGAAATAGGTGCGCACACGCTCGCGCAGGCGTTGCGGCGGCTGGCGTCCATCCGATTTGCCCTCGGCCGCGAGTCGAAACTTCTGCAACACCTCGGAGTAGATGTGGATGTTGATGGGCTCGGCATAGCGAGTCATGCCGTGGTCCTGAGCCCATTGCAGGTAGCCCTGGTTCCAGTTGCGCATGTATTGGAACGATCGCGGCAACTCGTAATGGAATACGCAGTTGTTATTGGCATACATTTCCCACTGGCGCGGATTGGGCTCCCCGCGCAGGAATTTCTCGCCGCCCTTGCCGCGCCACCCGGCCAGAAAACCAATTCCGGATCCTGGCGCACTCTCGTAGTTGATAATGAAGTCGCGATAATCCCGAAACTTTCGCGAGCCGTCGGCTTGGGTAAACGCCGGCAGTTGCAGTCGCGTACCGAGTTCGATCATTACCTCCTGAAACGGTTTGCACTCACCCTTCGGCGGGACGACAGGGATTCGCACCGAATCGACCGGCCCGTCGTACTCTGAGATCGGGCGATCGAGCATCGACATGACATCGTGGCGTTCGAGATAGGTCGTGTCGGGCAACACCAGATCGGCGAACGCGACCGTCTCCGACTGGAAGGTGTCGCATACCACGAGAAACGGAATCCGGTATTCGCCGGCCTCATCCTTGTCGGTCAACATCTCGCGCACGCGCGCGGTGTTCATCGAAGAGTTCCAGGCCATATTGGCCATGAACAACAGCAAGGTGTCGATCCGATAGGGATCGCCGCGCCATGCGTTGGTGATCGCATTGTGCATCAGGCCGTGCACCGACAGCGGGTATTCCCACGAAAACGCCTTGTCGATCCGCAACGGTTCGCCGTCCTCACTGACGAACAGGTCATCCGGATCCGCCGGCCAGCCCAGTGGCATCCCATTCAAAATCTCACCGGGGACTACGTCCGCTTCGCTCCTTGGCGGCTTCGGGCAGGGCGGAATCGGGCGCGGAAACGGTGCCTTGTGGCGAAAACCGCCCGGCCGATCGATCGTGCCAAGCAGGGTCATCAGGATGCCGAGTGCCCGGATCGTGTGAAAGCCATTGGAGTGTGCGGCCAACCCGCGCATCGCGTGAAACGCGACCGGATTGCCGATCACCGAGTTGTGTTCCTTGCCCCAGGCATCGGTCCACGCAATCGGCAGCTCGATCTGCTGATCTCTTGCGGTCACGCCCATTTCGTGCGCCAAGCGTCGAATCGTTTCGGCCGGAATTCCGGTGATTCCCGCCGCCCACTCGGGCGTGTATTGCTCAACACGCTCCTTCAGCAGTTGGAACGACGGTTTGACCGGTGTGCCGTCATCCCAACGGAATTCGCCGAGCAGATAGGGGTCGGCACCCTCGGTGTGGGTCGAAATGGGACGGTTCAGCTCGCGGTCCCACCACAACTTGTTCTGCGGGTCGAAGCAACCCTCCTCGGGGGGGATCTCGAAGCGCAAGAACATGCCGAACTCGCTACTCTTGGGGTCGAGATTCACCAACTCGGGGGCGTTGGTGTAACGCACCAGGTAGTCGCGATCGTAAAGGCCCTGCTTGATGATCTCGTGAATCATCGCCAGCAACAGCGCGCCGTCGGTGCCCGGCTTTATCGGCACCCATTCATCGGCGATCGCCGAATAGCCGGTTCGCACCGGGTTGATCGAGATGAACCGTCCGCCCTGGCGTTTGAATTTTGAGATTTGCACCTTGAGCGGATTCGAGTGATGGTCCTCGGCGGTGCCGAACATCAATAACAACTTGGCGCGTTCGAGATCCGGGCCGCCGAATTCCCAGAACGAACCGCCGATCGTGTAGATGAGACCCGCGGCCATGTTGACCGAGCAGAATCCGCCATGCGCCGCATAGTTCGGCGTCCCGAACTGGCGCGCGAATAGCCCGGTCAACGCCTGCATCTGATCGCGGCCCGTGAAAAGCGCGAAGCGCTTCGGATCCGTTGCGCGAATCTTGCCGAGTCGTTCCGCCAACAGCGAAAACGCCTCGTCCCAGCTCACGGCCTCAAATTCGCCACTGCCACGCTCCGCGCCGGGTTTACGCCGTAACGGCCGCGTCAGGCGTGCCGGCGAATACTGCTTCATGATCCCGGAAGCGCCCTTCGCGCAAATAACGCCTTGGTTCAGAGGATGATTCGGGTTCCCCTCGATATAGCGGACCTCGCCGTTCTCCAGCGTTACCCTGATGCCGCAACGGCACGCGCACATATAACATGTGGTGGTTTTGACTTCGCGGCTCGGGGCTTGAACGGATTCCGGCTGGGCGTTCATGAGGCGGATTAGTACATTAGTAAGTAGCGATAAAGCCTAAGGTACTCCCGTTGCGGTGTCGGGCGGAAATACTTTCTGCTTATTCAAGGATAACTAGAATTTATCCAGATAATTTTTGTTTATGAGAAAGTGGTTGATCCGATTGGGCGTTGGGCAATCCTAGCGCGGATCGACGATGGTCGCTGGGAGTCGCGCCGGCGAATCGATCCGCAGCGTTTTGTCGCGTGCCGTCGCGCCGCTCACCAGTTCGATCTGCCGCAGGGGCACACCAAACAGCTTGCTGAACAGTTTCGTGATATGGGCGTTGGCCTTGCCGTTGACGGGAGGCGCCGTGATCCTTAGCCTGATGCGTCCACTCAGAACCTCGCCGAACCCATCGTTTGTGGCCCTGGGGTGGACGCGAATATTGAGGATCAGGCAGTTGCCATCCCAACGATACCAGTCACCCACGCCATACGCCCCGCGCGAGGGTGGATTCCACGCAGGGTGAAACACGCCGGCACTGTAACGATTGTTTGCCTGGCATCGTGAATCCGCGCGATCAGCCGAAGGCGCGAATCACGATCAATAGTATATTCAAGATCAGGATCGCGACCAGCGGCGTGATGTCGATCATGCCGATGCGCGGCACGATGCGCGAGAGCGGATGCAGCAACGGCGTATTGATGCTATGCAGAATCGACGCTAGCGGGTTTTGGCGGTCGTAGAACGCGGTGGGATTGATCCAGGTCAACACCGCCTCGATGATGATCGAGAACATGTAAACGTAGATCAGCATCGAGAGCAGTTGGACGATAGTTGTCCCCGCCAACCACATCAGTTCCGGCGTTTTACCCTGGACCACTAGCAATAGCGTGAGCTGGAGCAGCTTCAGGGCGACCATGATGACGACCGCCGCCGTATCGATCCGCCCCACCGGCGGCACGACGCGTCGCAGCGGTTTCAGCAGGGGGTTGGTCGCAGTCACGATGAACTGCGAGAACGGATTGTAGAAATCCGCCCGCGATAAACCGAGCAACATGCGGATCATGAACAGCGCGATAAAAAGCGTGAAAAGCGTGTCGATCAGAAAAAACGCGATTTCGGTCAGAACGTTCATACGATATCGACTCCAAGCTGTTCGGCCAGTTCATCCGCCCGCGCCGCGGCGGCGTGCATCGCGCGAGCAAACAGCCCAACCAGATCGCCCGCGTTGAACTCCGCGAGCGCACGTTCGGTTGTGCCACCCTTGGAGGTCACACGCTCGCGCAGCTCGGCGGGAGTCTCGTTACTTTCGAGGGCCAGCTTGGCCGCGCCAGCGACGGTTTGCAGTGCCAGGAGACGTGCTGCCTCTGGCGTCAAACCCAGGCCTTCCGCGCCATGCTGGAGCGCTTCCAGGACCAGGAAGACATAGGCAGGTCCACTCCCCGATAGCGCGGTCACCGCGTCAAGCTGTCGCTCCTCGCTCACCCAAATCGTGATGCCGACGGAGCGCATCAGACGCTCGGCGATCTCGCGTTGCTCATGCGAAACGCTCGGATTGGCGAACAATCCTGTTGCGCCGCTCATGACCAGCGCGGGTGTATTCGGCATGCAACGTACGATGGGGAGGTCGCCCCCCAACCAGCGTTCGATATCCGCGCTGCGGACCCCGGCGGCGATCGAAACAATCAGCGGCCGGTGCGTTTGCACGCCGCCGCGAATCGAACGCGCGACTTGCTGCAGGACTTGCGGTTTGACCGCGAGCACCACCACGTCGACGTTCGCCGCGATCTGTTGCCCGTCGGGGTGGACGTGTAGCGCCGGGTTCAATGCCTGGACACGGTCGCGTTGTGCCGGGTCCGGATCCGCGATGTGGAGCGTGCTGGCGGGCCAGGCGTTCGTGAGAAGCCCGCCAACGAGGCTGCGCGACATATTGCCGCCACCAATGAAGCCTAAGCGTAGCGTTTGCATCGATCTGCCGTATGAGTGTGACGGGCCGGTATTGTACGCAAGGCGAGGTTGAGTTTCAGTGCCGTGCGCCAAAAATCGCGGTGCCGATGCGAATCAACGTCGCGCCTTCCGCGATCGCGGCCCGGTAGTCGCCGGACATGCCCATCGACAGGGTGTCGAGGGCCAGTCCCGCGTCGCGCAGTTCCATAAGCGCGCCGTGTAGCCGTCGGAAAGGCGTGCGTTGGTCGGACGTCTCGGCGTCTGGGCGGGGGATGCACATCAAGCCGCGCAATCGTAAACGCGCGGGGTCGAGCGCCGCTACCTGGCGAGCGAGCGCGGGCAGCTCGTCCACGGCAACCCCTGATTTACTCGTCTCCTTATCGATATTGACCTGCAAGCAGACTTGAAGCGCCGGCCGTTCCAGCGGTCGGTGCGCGACCAGTCGCTCGGCGATTTGAATCCGATCGACGCTGTGTACCCAGGCCGCATGTGCGGCGATCAAGCGCGTCTTGTTACTTTGAATCGGGCCGACGAAATGCCATTCGATCGCAAGATCGGCGAGCTGTCGGGCCTTGTCGGTCAGTTCCTGCGCGTAGTTTTCGCCAAAGGCGCGTTGACCGCATGCATAGGCCGCTCTAATTCGGTCCACCGAATGAGTTTTGCTGACGGCGATCAGGCGTACCGAATCGTCGGAACGACCGCTCTCCGCGACACATCGCTGGATTTCTTGTCGTAATTGTTGCAAGTGTTGACACAAAGCATCGTAAGGCATGTGACTCGATTCGTGTACACGAGGCATGTCGGTGTTGTACAAACTGAAACTGTGACGACGTGGAACCGGTGTGGTCACGCATCCCCCTAGCTCAGGTCAGGTCGATATGGATATTACGCAGCTTCTCGCGTTTGGTGTCAAAAACGGCGCATCGGATTTGCATCTCTCCGCGGGCTTACCGCCGATGGTGCGGATCGACGGTGATATACGACGCCTCAATGCCGCGCCGTTGTCACATAAAGACGTCCACGCGATGGTCTACGACATCATGTCCGACAAGCAACGGAAGGACTACGAGGAATTTCTCGAAACGGATTTCTCGTTCGAGGTCAAGGAGCTGGCGCGTTTCCGGGTCAATGCCTTTACCCACGATCGCGGCGCCGGCGCGGTATTCCGGACCATTCCCTCGCGCGTGCTGTCGCTTGAGGACCTGGACGCGCCGGAAGTCTTCAAGAAGATCTCCGGCCTGCCACGCGGCCTGGTGTTGGTGACCGGCCCCACCGGTTCGGGCAAATCGACCACCTTGGCGGCGATGATCAACCACAAGAACGACAGCGAATTCGGCCATATACTGACCATCGAGGATCCGATCGAGTTCGTCCACGAATCTAAAAAGTGCTTGGTCAATCAGCGCGAGGTGCACCGCGATACGCACAGTTTCAATGCCGCGCTACGTTCGGCGCTACGCGAGGATCCTGACACGATTCTAGTGGGCGAGATGCGCGATCTGGAGACCATCCGGCTTGCCCTGACCGCGGCCGAGACGGGCCACCTAGTGTTCGGAACGCTGCATACGACCTCGGCGGCTAAAACGATCGACCGGATCGTCGACGTGTTTCCCGCCGAGGAAAAGGACATGGTCCGAGCCATGCTCTCGGAGTCGTTGCGCGCGGTCATCTCGCAGACCCTGCTCAAGAAAGTCGGCGGCGGACGCGTCGCAGCGCACGAAATCATGATCGGCACGCCTGCGATCCGCAACCTGATCCGCGAAGGAAAGATTGCGCAAATGTATTCCGCGATCCAGACTGGGCAACGCGAGGGCATGATCACGCTGGATCAAGGTCTTAAAAATCTGTTGGCTAAAGGCATCGTGACGCGCGAAGAGGCTCGGCTTCGAGCCGTCTCGCCCGATTCGCTGTAGATTCGGATCGCCCGCAACCCCAGATCTGACAGGAAATCCACGATGGATCGCGCCAAGGCCATTGAATTCGTACATGAGTTGCTACGCACGATGGTGGAGCAACAGGGCTCGGACTTGTTCATCACGGCCGGAGCGCCGCCGAGCATGAAGGTGAACGGCCTCCTGCAGCCGATCACGCAGCACAAACTCACGCCGACCCACACGCAAATGTTGGCGCGTGCATTGATGAACGACCGCCAGTTGGGCGAGTTCGAAAAGCACCAGGAAACCGGATTCAGCATAGCGGTGACCGGCGTTTCGCGGTTCAGGGTCAGTGCGTTCATGCAGCGGGGTTTTTATGGGATGGTGTTGCGGCGCATCAACGATCAGATTCCTACCTTCGAAGAGTTGAATCTACCCTCGTCGCTGCGGGAAGTCGCGATGATGCGGCGTGGACTCGTGCTCGTGGTTGGGGCGACCGGATCCGGCAAATCAAGCACGCTGGCGGCGCTGTTGGGTTTTCGCAATCGCACCAGTCGCGGACATATCATTACGATCGAGGATCCGGTCGAGTTCGTGCACGAACACGATCAGTGCATCGTGACTCAGCGCGAAATCGGTATCGATACGGAATCCTATGAAGCGGCGCTCAAGAATGCGTTGCGTCAGGCGCCCGACGTGATTGTCCTTGGCGAAATTCGCGACCGTGCCGCAATGGATTATGCCATCACCTTCGCCGAGACCGGCCACCTTTGCATGTCCACGGTTCATGCCAACAGCGCCAATCAAGCCATGGAGCGGGTGCTGAATTTCTTCCCCGACGACCGTCGCGCGCAAGTGCAAATGGATCTGTCACTCAACCTGCGCGCCGTGTTGTCGCAGCGGTTGGTGCGTCGGGCCGACGGCGAGGGCCGCGTACCTGCGGTGGAAGTGCTATTGAATACGCCGTTGATGGCAGACCTTATCCTGAAAGGGCGGATTCAGGATATGAAGGAGTTGGTGCAGAACTCGCGCGAGCAAGGTATGAAGACCTTCGATCAAGCGTTATTCGATTTGCACGAATCGGGCTTGATCACTTATCAGGAGGCCTTGCGCCATGCAGACTCGGTGAACAATCTACGTCTGCGGATCAAACTTGAAAGCAAACGCGCGCAAAGCAAGGAGTTATTGGCAGGGACCGAAGCGTTGATGGTTCGGCCGCCGCCGTCGGATCTGGGCACATTGCGATAGCTGATCGGCAAGTAGCAGCGACCTCCATTGCGGATTGGTCAGGAAAATTAATGAAAACAACGCGACGAATAGGCGGCGACACCCTTTGCGGTGCGTTGTCAGGGGGTGTTGCTGAATGCAGGATGATTTGAGCGCGACGGGTTCGCTGGACAAACGGCCCGCACTGGAGAGTTACTTGCGCTACATGGCGGCGCAAGGCGCTTCGGATATCTTTCTGACCACCGGCGCGCCGCCGTCGGTCAAGGCGCAGGGCGAAGTGCGACGACTGACCGATAAGCCGCTCGCGCCGGGTTTGGTGCGACGGTTGGCCTACGAAATCATGACGCCCAAACAGCAGGCCGAGTTCGAGCGCAACCTCGAATTGAACTTCGGCACCGCTGTTTCCAAGGTGGGACGCTTCCGGGTCAACGTCTATGTGCAGCGTGGCGAGGTCTCGATGGTCATTCGATTCATAAGCCATCGGATTCCGGAGCTTGAGACCCTGCGACTGCCGGCAGTGGTCAAGGAACTTGTGACGGCCAGAATGGGGCTGGTGCTGGTCGTGGGCTCGACTGGAATGGGTAAGTCGACGACGCTCGCGTCGATGATCAACCATCGCAACGCGACCATGACCGGACATATCCTTACGATCGAGGATCCGATCGAGTTTACTTTTTCGCATAACCAGTCGATCGTTGGTCAGCGCGAAGTCGGCATCGATACCCTGAGTTACGAGAACGCGTTGCGCGAGGCGATGCGTGAGTCTCCGGATGTGATCATGGTGGGCGAGATTCGCGACGAGCTGACGATGCAGGCCGCGCTGCGGTTCGCGGATACCGGCCATTTGGTGTTGTCGACATTGCACGCTGTCAACGCAAATCAGGCGTTGGATCGCGTCGTCAACTTGTTTCCGGCGCAATCGCGTAACCGCATCCTGATGGATCTCTCGCTGAATCTACGCGCGATCGTGTCGCAGCGTTTGTTGCGAGGTCTCAAGACGCCGCGCATCCCCGCGGTCGAGGTCATGTTGAACACGCCATTTATCGCGGAGCTGATTCGGGACGGAAAGGTTGGCGAGATCAAGGAGATCATGGGCAAAACGCGCTCGACCGGCATGCAGACCTTCGATCAGTCGTTGTTGCAGCTTTACGAAGCGGGCGAAATCAGTCGCGAGGAAGCCCTCGCCAATGCCGATTCCCGCAACGACCTCGAGTGGAAAATCAACTTTGGCGGAGGTGTTGAAGGCGCGTCGACCGGCAATAAACCAAAAACCACCGAAACCGCGGTGGGCACGGCACGTGGCACGCAGGCGCCGCGCTCACCCTCACCCGCGGCGGACCGAACCCCGGCACCCGCCCTGGGCGGGAGAGGAACCTCGACCCTGCATGACTTCGACGAATTCTTAAATACGCGCGCCAATGCCCGTCGCACCGACGGTTGACTGCTACTACAGTTCCCAGACGAAGCGACCCTCCACCAGGGTGTGGGTCACGCGACCGTGGAGGATCCAGCCCCCGAGCGGTGAATTCTTTCCCTTGCTATAGAAACCTTGCGGCGCACATTCCCATTCCGATGCGGTGTCAATGACGACCACGTCGGCCAGATCGCCGATTCCCAGGCGCCCGAGTGGCAGGCCGAGGATATTGGCAGGACGGAGGGTAACGAGCGCGATTGCCTCGGACAGCGCGAGCACCCCTTCGTCGACCAGGCGCAAGGTCAATGGCAAGAGCGTTTCCAGCGCGGAGATGCCCGGCTCGGTTTCGCGGAACGGCGCAAGTTTGGCGTCAAGTTCGTGCGGTTGATGGTCGGAGCAGATCGCGTCGATTCCATTGCGCGTCAATCCCTGCCGCAGGCCGTCGCGATCGCGTTGACTCCGCAGCGGTGGGCGAGTGTGACAGAGCGAGTTGAAGTCGGCGAGATCCATCTCGGTGAGAAACAGCTGATGCGCGGCGACATCGGCGGTCACCCTCAACCCGTCGTGTTTGGCACGGCGAATCATGTTCATGCCCTTCATCGTCGAGAGTCGGCAGAAATGCGCCCTGACATCCGCTTTCTCGATCAGTGGCAGAAAGAAGCCAATCGCCGAGGTCTCGGCCGCCTCCGGGACGAACGGCAGACCGAGGCGGGTGGCGACGGCACCTTCGTGGGCGCAACCGCCTGCGGCAAGCTCGGTGTCTTCGGGGTAAATGAGCACGGTCAAATCGTGACTGGCGGCGTATTCCAGTGCCTGGCGCGCGACTCGCGCACTGCGGAAGGGTTGGCCGAGGTTGGTCACCGCGATACAGCCGGCGGCCTTGAGATTTGCCATTTCGGTCAGTTGCTCGCCTGCCAGCCCTTGGGTGAGCGCGGCGTAGACATAGATCCGGGTACGATCGACACTCTCGCGACGGCGTTCGATGAACTCGATGCCAGCGGGTGTATCGATGACCGGATCAGTGTCCGGGGGGCAACATAGCGTGGTAATCCCGGCGCTGACGGCCGCTTCGCTTTCGCTATCGATGTCCGCCTTGTATTCAAACCCGGGTTCGCCGAGACGCGCCGATAGATCGACGATCCCCGGTATGACCAAGCGATCACGGGCGTCGACGATTCGATTCGCGATGAATCCCGGTGGCGCCGTACCCACGCCGACAATGCGGCCGTTGTCGATATAGAGTGAGCACACGCGATCAACCTGATTGGCTGGATCGACGAGGTGCCCGTTTTCGATCGCTATCTTCATCGGGTCATTGCCGGTTGTGCGCCGAGGCACATGGACATGACCGCCATCCGTACGGCAAGGCCGTTACTGACCTGCTCCAGGATAACGGATTGCGATCCGTCGGCGACTTCGGAGGCAATCTCCACGCCACGGTTCGCAGGGCCAGGGTGCATGACGATCGCATCGGGTTTGGCGTAGGCCAACCGCTCGACCGTCAGACCATAGAGGCGGTAGTACTCGTTCTCGGAGGGCAGCAATGCGCCGCTCATCCGTTCTTTCTGCAAGCGCAGCATGATAACGACATCGAAGTCACGTAATCCCGCCTGTAATGAATGGTAAACCTTGACGCCAAGGCGCTCGACTTCCGCGGGTAACAGGGTTTTCGGAGCGATGACGCGGAGCTCTCCGACCCCCAGCACGTTGAGCGCGTGGATCTGGGAGCGAGCGACCCGCGAATGCAGGATGTCGCCGACGATCGCGACCGTTAAGCGGTTCAGTGCACCCTTGCGACGGCGGATCGTGAATACGTCCAGCATCGCTTGGGTCGGGTGCGCGTGACGGCCGTCGCCGGCGTTGATCACGCTGATGTGGGGTGCGACATGCCGCGCAATTAGTTGCGCCGCCCCGCTTTCGCCATGGCGCACGATAAACATGTCACTGTGCATGGCTTCGAGATTTCGGAGCGTATCCAGCAGGCTCTCACCCTTGGTGGTGGCGGAGGTGCTGATGCTCATATTCATCACGTCCGCGGAGAGTCGCTTGGCCGCCAGTTCAAATGTCGTACGCGTTCGGGTGCTGGGTTCGAAAAACAGGTTGAAGATGGTTTTTCCCCGCAGCAGCGGCACCTTTTTGACGGGTTGTGCGGTCACCGAGGTGAAGGACTCGGAAACGTTCAGGATCTCCTCGAGCAGGCCCGCGCCAAGCCCCTCGATGGTGAGGAAATGCCGGAGGCGCCCCTCGGGGTTCAGTTGCAGGGACGCCGGTAGCGGCCCCGGCAGCGGCATATAGGGCTTATTCATTGATCGAGCACTTCCAGGTGCAATGCGTCTGGGCCAGACAACTTGATATGCTGATTCGCGGCGAGATCGAAATGCCGGCCGCGGATCGCGGGCTCGATAGGCAATTCGCGCCCCGGCCGATCCGCGAGCACGATCAAGTAGATACTTGCGGGTCGACCATAGTCGAACAGTTCATTCATCGCGGCGCGTATCGTGCGGCCGGTATGCAGCACGTCATCGACGAGCAGAATGTTTCGGTCATCGATATCGAACGGCAGGTTGGATGGCTTCACCAGCGGATTGAGTCCCTTGCGTGTGAAGTCGTCGCGATAGAAGCTGATGTCCAGCGTACCTAGCGGTAGCGTCAGCCCCAGCAGCTGATGTAGCCGTCGCGCCACCCAGACACCGCCGGTCTGCACGCCGACCATGACCGGTGCATCGAGTTGCCGCGCTTGGATGAGCGCTTGCGTCTGACGTGCGATCCCTTCAATCAAGGGTTCGGCGGGAATTGTTTCATACATATTGATTGAGCCAGCTTTCGGCCAGGATCGCAGCCGCCTGTTGATCGATCTCGTGTTTGACCACCTTGCGTCGACGTCCGTGCTGTCGTTGTTGTTTGAGTCGCTCGTTGGCCTCGAACGACGTGAACGCCTCGTCGATCATGATCAGCGGCAAGGCGTACCGCGCGCGCAATGCGTCGGCGAATCGCTCGATCGTTTGCGCCATCGGATGAGGTCTTCCATCGGGGTTGGAGGGTTCCCCCAGCACGAGCGCCTCGGGACGCCATTCGCCGATCAGCAAGTCCAACTTCAAAAATACCTGTGCTTCGGAACGATTATCCAGCGTCGCGAGCGGCACCGCGGTTTGGCTGAAGCGAATACCGAGCGCAATGCCGATGCGTTTGCGTCCATAGTCGATCGCCAGCGCTGTTTGTGCCTGTGCCTCAGGCATGCCCGGCCTGGGCGGGAAGCAACCCCAGATCGACGCCAAGCCCCAGCGCAGCGGCGCGCCATCGTGCTTCCGGCGGCAGATCGAATACGATGCGCGGGTCCGCTGGGCCGGTGAGCCATGCATTATCAATGATCTCTTGTTCGAGTTGCCCCGGCCCCCAGCCCGCGTAGCCGACCAGAAAAATGTACTTTTCGGGTCCGCGGCCACCCGCGATCGCGTCGATGATGTCGCTAGATGCCGTAATGCTCAACTCGTCGCTGACGCGTAACGTGGTTTTCCAGGTTTGTTCCGCGCTATGCATGATAAACCCGCGCTCGGTCTCGACCGGGCCGCCCTCAAACAGAAAATGCTTGTCGAGTTCGGTCGCGTAATCGGTTTCGCTGGTGTACTCCGCGACGAGCGTACTGAGCTTGACCGTCGTCGGACGATTGACGACGAAGCCAATCGCGCCGCTCTCGTTGTGTTCGCAGATCAACGTGAGGGTTTGCGAAAAATTGGGATCTTCCATGCCGGGCATGGCGATCAGGAACTGGTTGCCGAGCTGCAGAGTCATGCGAAAGGTGTACCGCTTGCGCGCGGAAACTGCAATACCCGCGATCGACGAGATCAGGTGCCCTCGCTGTGGAAGACCCAGGTGCGGGTAATCATGAGCTGGTCGTATTGCCCGCGCATCTCGCGCGGGAACGATGGAAAGGGCGATGAAATCTTGACGATGCTGACGGCGGCTTCGTCGAGGATCTTGCTGCCCGAGGATTGGGCGACCTGGACTTTTAGCACCGCGCCGTTGTTGTCGAGCAACACGTTCAGGATCAGTTTGCCGCTCACGCCGTCCCGGCGTGCGTCGGCGGGATAGTTGAGATTGCCGATACTTTCGACCCGCTTGACCCAATAGTCGATGTATTTCGCCTCGACCGCACTCTTTGCCGAAAGCGCGTCGATGAAGTGGATGCGTGGCCGCTTGGCGTAGTTTTGATGGGCGATCTCGACCTCGGCGGCCAGCCGGGCGATCTCGACATCGCGCTGAATCACCTCGCGCTCGCTCAGCTGTTCCGCTGGTTTGTCTTGCTCCGATTCCTGGTCCGTGGCGATCTTGATGGTGGAGCGCTCGCTGGCGAGATACTGCTCCTGCCGGACTTTCCGTACCTCCTGGGTGCGTAGTTCTTGCGGCGCGTCGGCCGCACCTTCCTGAATGCTGGGGACGGGCGAGATGAGCTCCTCGGCCGGACGTCCTTCGAGGTCGCTGCTGCCGCTTTGTTGTTGGTTGAACTGCGCAATGCGTTCCGCGTCGATCGGTGCTTCGTGACTGACGGTGTTGACCAGTACGACGTCCAACGGAGCATTCAAGTTCTTGCCGCGAGTCAGTTCGAAGCCGAACGAAAGCCCGAGGATGACGATACCGTGCAACACGCTCGCGAGGAACAGCGTGAGACCAAAGCGATCGGCGTCGCGGACGTGTGGATGAGCCAGTATTGCGGACATTCAAGCGGTCGGGTGTGCGTGCGAACGCGCCATTTTAAACGGTTTTTTGCTCAAGGCCATGAACGTGTTAACAAACGAGTCGTGGCGAGGATCGTTGCGTCACGCGTCATGCCGCGATCAGCGCGTCCAGCAAGCGGCCACCGATATCGAGATCGCACTGTGCATCCAGCTCGCGTATACCCGTCGGACTCGTGACATTCACCTCGGTCAGGTAGTCGCCGATCACGTCAATGCCAACGAACATCAGGCCACGACGTTTGAGTTCCGGCGCGATCTCGGCGCAGATCCAGCGGTCCCGCTCCGACAGCGGCTGTGCCACACCCTTGCCACCGGCCGCGAGATTGGCCCGCGATTCACCTGGCGCCGGAATTCGCGCGAGCGCGAATGCCACCGGCTCCCCGTCGATCAATAAAATTCGCTTGTCGCCCTGGGCGTACTCGGGGAGGAAGCGTTGGGCGATGGCCGTCGTTCGGCCGTGTCGCAGCAGGGTTTCGAGGATGACATTGGTGTTCGGATCACCGCGGTCGATTCGGAAAATGGACGCGCCGCCCATGCCGTCGAGCGGTTTAACGACGATGCTGCCTTGCTCATGGAGAAAATCGCGAAATTGATCGGCATCGCGTCCAACCAGGGTCGGTGGCGCACATTGCGGAAACCAGGTGGTCGCGAACTTTTCGTTGCAGTCACGGAGCGATCCGGGACGGTTATAGACCCGGACGCCCTCGCGCTCGGCCTGTTCGAGCAGATAGGTCGCGTAGACGTATTCCATGTCGAATGGCGGGTCCTTGCGCATCAACAACAGATTCAATTCGCGAACCGGGCTGGTGACTGTCTCGATCACGTCGAACCAGTGTTGCGGCGCGTCTCTGACCGTGACGGCGAAACGCCGCGCTCGTAACTCGCCGGCACGGACATACATGTCCTCCGGGCGGAGATACCATACCCGCCAGCCGCGTCGTTGTGCCGCGAGCATCATCGCGAGCGTACTATCCTTTTTGGGGTTGATGGATTCCATGGGGTCCATCACAAATCCAATATCGATGTCCATGCAGAATAGACCCGGTCAATTGTCGTCGGAATGAGTGCGCATCGTGGATGAACCGCGGTTATCTTGCAAACACCTTACAAAACGATAACTGATTGGAAGATTCGGACATTCACGGTTGCCTGGAATTTTTGCGTCACGTTAAATTCAGAAGGCAATGACTATTGGCTGGCAGCGTAATCAAGGGAGATCTTGCATGTCTGCGATTCGGGAACACGACGACGGAGTACGTCCATTGAGAGTGATGGTCATCGATGACAGCAAGACCATCCGCAAGACGGCAGAGGCGCTGCTGCGCAATCACGGATTCGACGTGATCACCGCGGTTGATGGCTACGATGCCCTGGCGAAAATTGCCGAGCACGAACCCAGTATCATTTTCGTCGATATCCTGATGCCACGTCTCGACGGCTATCAAACCTGCGCGTTGATCAAGCACAACAAGCGCTTCCGGCAGACACCGGTCATCATGCTGTCGAGCAAGGATGGTATCTTCGACAAGGCGAAAGGACGCATCGTCGGTTCCGAGCAGTACCTGACCAAGCCGTTCACGCGCGAGGACTTGCTCGGTGCGATCCGTGAGTACGTCCAGTGAGGGTCGGCCAAACGCTTAGCGGTACTGGAGAGCAGTGATGGCGCATATATTGGTGGTCGATGATTCAGCGACCGATCGGCATGTATTCAAGCGGATGCTGGAGAAAAACGGCCATACCGTTAGCATTGCCAACAATGGGTCCGAAGGACTGCAACTCGCGCGGCGTTTGGGCCCCGATCTGATTCTGATGGATGTCGTGATGCCTGAGCTCAACGGCTTTCAGGCGACCCGTGAACTCAGCAAGGGGTCGGACACCCAGCGCATCCCGGTGGTCATGGTCACGACCAAGGACGGTGAGTCCGATATGTTGTGGGCGAAACGGCAAGGGGCCAAGGCCTACCTGGTCAAGCCGGCGAACGAAAAGCAGCTGCTCGGTTGTATACGAGACATTCTAGGAACGAGCGATTAAATGGAAACCCAGGTGGCATCCGATCCGTTCAGTACGCTGGGAGACCTCGATCGGCGCTTCCGCGTGCTGCGCGAGGGCGGCCAAGGCGCGGGGCAGGGTCAGCACGAGTGGACGGGCGTGCTATTTCGCGTCGGCGGCGATCGCATACTCGCGGCAATGCCTAGTCTGTCGGAGATCGTGCCGTTGCCGAATTTTGTTCGGGTTCCGGGCGTAAAGCGCTGGGTATTGGGACTGGCGAACCTGCATGGCGCGCTGATTCCGATCGTGGACCTGCCCGCATTTCTAGGTGGAGCGCCGATAAGCCGAGCCGACGTCGGGCAGCGCCTGCTCGTCGTGACCGATGGCAACCAACGATTTGGGCTTCTGGTCAACGAGGTGTTCGGCATGAAGCACTACTGGGCGGGTGATGAAAGCGAGGATCGACCTGCTCTGCTGTCGGGCGTTGCGGAGTTCGTTAGCAAGGCCTATCGCCGCTACGGCGAGCATTACGCCGTACTTGACCTGCCGCGATTGCTCGCGCACCCCTCGTTTACCCAGGCGTCACTGTGAACAACGGCATTCGAATCGAATCTCAGCACCTCTATCGAGTATCAGGATCATGAAAGCATTCAACCCCACTCAGTCACGCGGTTCGCAGAAGACCGCGATCGGCCGTACGCTATGGATCTGGGGAAGTCTGTTCGTGGCCTTCATCGTGTTGATGGGGATCGCGTTCTACCAGGGGTCGGTATTCGATGAGCAGGGGCGACGTTACTTGGATGCCTCGGGGAATCTGCGGCTGCTTTCGCAACGCATGACGACCCAGTCCCTGTCGGCGGCGCAGGGCGCGGAGCAGGCGTTCCTGATGCTCAAGCAGTTGCGCGGCGAGTTTCAGTCGGATCTCAACATGTTACTTCATGGTGACGGGGCCACCGGACTGCCACCGTTGCCGAACGAGTTGAAGCCGGAACTGGAGCAGAATATCGCGTTGTGGGATCGCTTCGATCGGCAACTCGCCGGTATTCTCGCGAGTCGCGAAATCGTCGGCGGCACCCAAGGCGCCGCCGATTCGGTAAAACTGCGGCTCCCGCAGTTGGTCGAGGCGTCGACCAAAGTCGTCGAAATCCTGCGAGAAGCGCGCACCAACCCGAACCAGGTCTTTCTGGCGACTCGACAATTGGTGCTGGTCGAGCGGATCGCGAGCAACCTGAATGGGTTGCTCTCCGGCAACCGCGATGCGATCGAGGCGGTCGACGCGCTCAACCGCGACGTCGCGACCTTCAGCCAGGTAGTCGATGGCATGCGCGTTGGAAACGCCGCGCTTGGACTCGAGCGCGTCAGCGCAGCGGCCGGTCAAAAGCAACTCGATGAGATCGTGCTGGCGTTTGGTGACGTCGCGGACAGCGCGGGGCGTCTGGTCGAGCTCGCGCCTCGGCTGCTCGCGGTCAAGCAGGCGGCAACCGCCGTCGAAGCGGATGGGCGCTCCCTCTTCGACGGCGTATCGCGGATAGAACGAGCGATCCATGAATACAATCGCAGTAACGCGCTTTGGACAACCGCCGGATTCATGTTTGCACTGCTCGCGATCGCGAGCTTTCTGATGCTGGTCTACGGTGTACTGCGCGCGACCAATCGCCAGCTTCAGCAAACCAAAAACGTAAACGATCGCAATCAACAAGCCATTCTTACGCTGCTGGACGAGATGGCCACGCTCGCCGACGGCGATCTCACCGTCTCGGCAACCGTGACCGAGGACATTACTGGCGCCATCGCCGATTCGGTTAACTATGCCGTCGATGCCCTGCGAACCCTGGTGGATACGATCAACGCATCGGCTGGTAAAGTGTCGCAGCGTGCCGAAACAAGCCGCAAGAGTTCGATCCAGTTGGCCGAGGCCAGCAAAAAGCAAGCGCGCAAGATCGCGTCGGCCACTGATTCCATCAACGACCTCACGCACTCAATCGCGCGGGTCTCCAACAACGCCGATATCTCCGCGAAAGTCGCCGAGCAATCCTTGGTGATCGCCCAGCGCGGCGTGGATACCGTGCACCGAACGATCGACGGCATGGATCGTATTCGCGAGCACATTCAGGACACCTCAAAACGGATCAAGCGTCTCGGCGAAAGCTCGCAGGAAATTGGCGATATCGTCGGCCTGATCACCGACATCGCGGAGCAAACCAACATCCTGGCCCTCAATGCCGCGATTCAGGCGTCATCGGCGGGCGAAGGCGGGCGCGGCTTTGCGGTCGTCGCGGATGAGGTGCAGCGACTTGCCGAGCGCGCGGGTAACGCGAGCAAGCAGATCGAGATGCTCGTCAAGACCATTCAGTCCGATACTCACGAGGCGATCGGGTCCATGGAGAAGAGCACGGCCAACGTGGTCGTCGGCGCGAATCAGGCCGAGGAAGCGGGCAAGGCGCTTGGTGAGATCGAAAAAGTTACTCATAAGCTTGCGGGTCTGATCAAGGATATTTCCGAAGAGGCTCGCGAGCAGGCAATCGTTTCCGGTGTCGTCGCCGAGGCAATGGGCTCGATTCAGGAAATCACGAAGCAAACCGTGAACTCGACCAACGAAACTGCGGTGGCGCTGGCCGACCTGGTCGGGCAAGCGGCTGAGTTGAGCAAGTCGGTCGAGGGTTTCAAGCTGCCCGGGCAAGACGAGGCGTTCAGCGTCGCGAGCGTAACGGAGATGCCGCATCAGGCGTCGCCCGAAGACGTGATCGCCCGCTATTGAACTAACACGTAGACACGGATGTCACGCTAGAAGAACGCTCGAGGGAGCCCATGGAATCGAAAGATAGATCACGTTTCAACTCGCTCGCCTGGGTCAAGCGGGAAATCGACCGTTCGCTGGAGACCGCGCGTACGGTGGTGCTGCGTTACCTCGACGAACCTGATCAACCAGCGGTATTGCGCGAAGCGTTACCAGTGATCAAGGACGTGTTGGGCACGCTGGAGGTTGCCGATCTGGCCGGCGCGGCGATGCTGGCGCAGGAAATTTTGGCGCTTGTCGATCGGATGGCGCAGCAGGCGGTGCGGCGTCCCGATGAGGCGGCCAAGCTGGTCGTCCGCGCTTTGTTGCAGCTTCCCGACTACCTCGAGTATCTGCAATCGGGACGCGACGACATGCCGATCGTGTTGGTCTCGATCGTCAACGACTTGCGTGCGATGCGGGACGAGCCGCTGGTCAGCGATGAGTTGATTTCGATTTCCCGCCTCGAGAACGACGACGAGATGCTCGATCGGCAACCGAGTTCCGGTGAGGAATTGCAGTCGATCGCGCATTTAACCCGGCACGTGTTCCAGCTAGGTTTGCTAGGTTGGTACCGCAACAAGAACGTCTCCGCGAACCTGAAAAGGATGTCGTTGGTGTGCCAACGCTTGCGGTTGGCGTCGCAGTTTCGCGCTAGCAAACGCTTGTGGTGGGTCGCGGAAGCGATGCTGGAGGCTTTGCACAGTCGGGCATTGCAGCCCTCCGCCGCGGTCAAATTGCTGCTTGGCAAACTCGATCGGCAGATCCGCCTGCTGTTCGAAGTCGGTGAGCAGAGGTTCGCGCCGACGATCCCCTTAGATCTGGTTAAGAATCTGTTGCAGTACGTCGCGACGGCGCAGCCTGGAAATCCGACTGTGGATGCGGTCCGCGATGCCTATTTCCTGGGCAGTGATCTGCCAAGTGCCGAGGCCATGTCGGCGGCGCGTATCAGCGTCAGCGGCCAGACCAATGAGCTGTTTCGTTCCGTCGCGAAGGCGGTGACCGAAGACGTCCAGGACATTAAGGATTTTCTGGAGACGGCGCATGGTTCGAGCGAGCGGGCGGCGCACGCCGGGTTGTTTTTGTTGCCCGCGCTGGCGCGATTGGCCGAAACCCTTGGTATGCTCGGACTCGGCGAACTGCGTCATGCGGTGTTCGCGCAACATCAGTCCCTGGAGCCGCGTCTGGATCGACGGGAATCGCCGACTGACGCGCAAGTCGCTGATCTGGCGCAAGTATTGCTAGAGATCGAGAACGCGATGGCCTCGTTTGGCATCGTTGCGCGGGACATCATGGTCTCCCACGAGTTGGGTGCGGTCTCGCCAGACCGGACGCAGCAGGTCGCTTTGGGTGAACTCGAATTCGCACGGGTGCGCGCGGCCGCCGTGCGCGAGGCACTGATCGAGCTTGAACGCTGCAAACATGCGATTCAGCAGTACATCAACGCCCAGGCTCGGGACGTCGCACCATTGGCGCCGGTGCCGCAGTGGCTGGTCCAATTGAGCCGGACGCTTGAGTCGTTGGAGCTACCCGCCGCGGCCGCTCTGTTACACGCCGTCGCACCACACCTCGGCAAGGTCGCCGAATTGGCTGTGCCGGTCACCGATCCGGCCATGGAGCGCCTTGCCGATGTGGTCGCGAGTGTCGAGCTCTACCTGGAATCAATCGAGTCGAGCGGAACCGACCATCAACCTTACCTGGATGCGGGCGCGCGGGCGCTAAGGGACCTTACGCAGCGGCTGACGGAGTTATCGGCGCGTCCCGGTGACGCCGCCATCGAGCAAACACAAGACGACGAATTTGATGGGTACGCGCGCCTAGACGCGGAACTTGAACCCGACGATACACTCGTCGCGGGGACCGAAATACTGGATCTCGACGAAATCGCGACATCGAACGAGGCGGATACGGCCTTGGCCGACCTCGATGCGGAATTCGGTACCCCGGAGGCGCCTGCGCAACTGGAGGATGACGCGTTGGAGGCGGATCTTTGGGATACGTCGCTGATGGAGGCCCTCCGTCTTGACGATGGACTGGAGCCCGAAGTCGCCGAATTGGACACGCCGATCGATCGGGACGCAGAACTCCTCGAGATCAATCTTGCACCTGCTGCCGCGGCGTACGCGGACACCGCTGACGTCGAGTGGGCCGAGGCTGCGGAATCCGCGGTGGCGCCGCTCACGGTCGACCCCTTCGCGGGTCTCGCGGTGCTGGCGAGCGATGAGGATCCGGAGATCCTCGAGGTTTTCGTCGAGGAGCTCAACGAGGAAATCGAACGGTTACAACTACTATATCCGGCATGGGCCTCCAGTCCGGACGATTTACAGCTACTTACACCAATACGGCGCGCGTTTCACACCCTCAAGGGGAGTTCGCGCCTGATCGGCGCGCAGGTCATCGGCGAGTTCGCTTGGGCCCACGAAGAGCTATTGAACCGTCTGCTGGAAGGTCGAGGCACACCCCGCGAACCGATCGTTCGATACATCAGCGATGGCATTGCCATACTTCCGACGTTGCTGACGCAGTTCGAGCATCGAACACGACCCACGCCGGACATTGCGCGCCACATGATTCTAGTCAATGGGATCGAACTGGCGGATGACGTCGCCGCGGAAGACGCTCAACAGGCGCCAGACCTCGCGGTCGAAGCACTCGATTTGACGACAGAAGAACTATCTCCGGCGCAGGAGATGGTGCTTGGCTCCGGGCTTGCATGGCACACGCAGGATGATGTGGACGTGGCGATGCCGCCGGAGCTTACGCTTTCCGAATTCGAGGACTCGACCGCACCACCGCTGGACACTGACGTCGCGGATGCATCCGTGGCGTGGGATGCCGAATCATTCGATTCGGAGCTGGCCCAGCTTGCCGAGGTACTCGATGAGGCCGATGACGAATCCCAGGCGTTAACGGATCAGGGCGCGGGGTTCGAGGTGGCGCCGCTGGATATTTCGGCGCAAGAGCGAGCATCGGCCGAGAGCGCGCCTCATCCGGCGGGTGGCGACAGCGATATCGAACCGGCCGAGGCGGGGGACATCGAGCCAGTGCTCGATTCGACGGTTCGGGTCGCGGCCGACGATACGTCCTACCAGGATACGGTACTGATCGACATTTTCGCGCAGGAAGCCGAAGAGCATCTCCAGCTCGTGCGCGACGTGATGAAGCGGGCCACCGACGCTGAGTTGCCGGTCGTGGAACCTTTGCTGCGCGCGGTGCATACCTTGAACGGTGCGGCGCATACGGCGGCGGCACCGCGCATTTATAGCACCGCGCTCGAAATGGAGCGTTTGCTAAAGGTCAAGCGGCAGCACGGCCTCAAGCTGGACCGCGGCGAGCTTGAGTTGTTGGCGCGATTCGCGGACGCGGTGGAGGTGTCCCTTTTGGCGCTACGTGCAGGAGAGCTGTCGGACGAGCCATTACCGCTCGCGGCCGAGATCCGCGCCGCGGTCGACGCGCTCGACCAGCACGGCGTGCGCGATCTATACCTGCCGATGGTTGATGTCGATAGCATTGTCGAGCAACCGCCGGCGGATGCGATCGCGACCGATCAGCCTTTCGAGGACGATGGGGTGCTCGACGAGGCGCCAGCCCAATCCGATCAGGTGGGCGGAGATTACGACGCGCCGCTGCTGATCAGCGATGTGTTCGAGGAAGACGTCGAATTTGAAGCCGTACGTGGTCTGTTGGAGGCATCGGAGCCGCAACCGGTGGCTACGACGATCAATGTGGATACGATCCGCAGTTTCGACGATTCTAAACCGAACCGCGAGACCTCGGCGCCGACCCCTACCGATCTCGACGCTGAGCTAGCGGCCGAGACCTCGGAAAGCGTTCCCGCCGCGGCCGAAACGCGTGCCGCACCCGTGCAGTCGGGCACGGAGCTCGGCGTTGCTGGCGACGAGATGGATTTGTTGGACGAAGGCGTCGGAAGCGAGGCCTGGCCAACCGATCTCGGCGGAGAACACTCCTCGGATCTCATCGACGTCTACCTCGAAGAGTGTGGCGAGATCCTCGATAGTTGCGATGAAATCATGGCGCGTTGGCAGCAGGATCCAACCCAATCCGCCCCATTGGGTGAGTTGCGGCGTGAGTTGCACACCTTGAAGGGCGGCGCGCGAATGGCCGGGTTGCAGGATCTCGGCGACTTGAGTCACGCACTCGAAAACGTGTTGATCGACACGGTTGAAGGACGGCTCATCGCCGATCGCGACTTATTCGCACTGATCAACACCAGCCTCGATCACATTCATCAGATGGCGGCGCAAGTGCGCGATCATCAGCCGTTGCTGAATATTCAGCCGTTGCTCACGCAGCTCCTGCGGGCTCGCAATGGCGAGGATCTGACGTCGAGCGACCGCGTCGAATTACAGGAGCTGTTGCTGCAGCAAGAGACCGTCGCGCCGACGTGGACCGCCGCGCGTGAACAACCGGCCAAGAGCCGCGTGTCGGGCGATGCCGATCAGTCGGGTAGCGTCATATCGCAGCCGACCGACGCGACTCATTTGTCGGAATTGGTCAAGATTCGTGCTGATTTGCTTGATCGCATGATCGACAACGTGGGCGAGGTCAATGCCTTCCAGGCAAGACTCGAGCAGCAGATCAGCGGTTTCTCGTTCAACTTGCAGGAACTCGATCAAACGATCAAACGCCTCGGCGGGCAGCTACGGCGTCTCGAGGTCGAGACCGAGGCGCAAATCGTGCACCGGTATGACGCAAGAATCGATCCCGACGACAGCGCCATCAACGATAAATTTGATCCGCTGGAACTGGATCGTTATTCAACGATGCAGCAACTGGCGCGGGGTTTGAGCGAGAGTTCAAGCGATCTGCTGAGTATCCACCATTTGTTGGTCGATCAGATTCGCAATCTCGAGACGGTGTTGCGGCAACAGGCGCGAATCAGCGGTGACTTGCAGGATGGATTGATGCAGACGCGCATGCAGCAATTCAAGGTCATGGTGCCGCGCTTACGCCGAGTCGTCCGCCGCGCCGCACTTGAGCTGGACAAGGAAGTCGATCTCGTGGTTGCAGGTGAGCAGCAACTGCTGGACCGCAAGATGCTGGAAGGTATCGTGGTACCGCTTGAGCATATGTTGCGTAACGCGGTCGCGCACGGAATCGAGTCCCCGGCGACGCGTGCCGCGCAAGGTAAGCCTTCCACCGGCGTCATTAGGGTCGGCATTGCTCGGGAAGGCCCCGAGGTTGTGATCACGATCAATGATGATGGGGCCGGGATCGACGTGGAAGCGATACGGCGCAAGGGAATCGAACATGGCTTGCTCGACCCGGCTGAACCGAATACCGATGCCGAGGTCGTTGCCCTGATCTTGAAACCCGGCTTCACCACCGCCGCCAAGGTCAGTCAGCTTGCCGGTCGCGGGGTAGGGATGGATGTGGTCCAGAACCAGATTCGGCGCATGAATGGGGTGCTGGATATTTTTACCCAGGCCGGCCTCGGCACGCGCTTTCGGGTGCATCTGCCATTCACACTCGCCATTAATCAGGCGCTGCTGGTGAATGCCGGATCGGAAAGCTATGCGGTGCCGTTGAATCTAATCGAAGGCGTTATTCAAATGTCCGCCAAGGCGCTGAATGAACAGTTCGCTCGGGTGGAACCGGAAGTCAACTATGCCGGAACGGCGTATCGGCTGCGCTCGCTGGCGAGCGTGCTGGAGCGCCGGCCCGAATCAACGGAATCGCATTTTGAGCATTCGCAGTCCGTGCTGTTGACGCGGACTCGCGAGCGCGCCGTGGGCTTCATGGTCGACCAGTTGCTCGGCAACCGCGAAATCGTCGTGAAGTCGCCCGGACCGCTATTGAGCGGCGTAAAGGGTATATCGGGCGCCACGATACTCGGCGACGGCCGCGTGGTACTGATTCTCGATATGGCCGCCCTGCTGCGCGCGGTCACCGGTGAGGAGCATTGGACGACGCGGTCGGTCGATATCGTCGCCGCGCCACAAGTCACCCGGCCCACCGTGATGGTGGTTGACGACTCGATCACGATTCGCAAGGTCACGGTGCGTATGCTTGAGCGGCACAACTACGACGTCTTCACGGCGAAGGACGGGGTAGATGCGATGGCGCAGTTGCAGGAGCGCCGGCCTGACGTGATCTTGCTCGATATCGAGATGCCGCGCATGGATGGGTTCGAGCTCGCCAGCCACATTCGCGGCAACCCCGCGATCAAGGACATTCCCATCATCATGATTACGTCGCGTACGGGAAAGAAGCATCGTGACCGCGCGCAGGAGCTCGGAATCGACCATTTCCTTGGCAAACCGTATCAGGATCAGATTCTGATCGAGACCATACAATCGATGTTGACGGCAACCCAGCGGCAGACCCATGGAAGCACCAGCCACTAACCCGAAAATCCAATCCCTGATCGTACCGCTGCGCCAGTACAATCTGCTATTGCCGCAAAGTGCTCTGGTCGAGGTGTTGTCGATGCCTGATGTCAAACAACTGCCGGGCGTGGCGCCCTGGATTACGGGCCTCCTCGGGTGGCGCGAACGCGACCTGCCTTTGGTGTCGCTCGAACGGTATTGTGAACTGTTACCCGGCGAGAGCCATCTGCGCAGTCGCCGGGTCGCGATCATCCAAGGCTTGCTGGGCTTGAAGGGGCTAGAGAGTTTTGGCGTCGAGATTCAAGGGATTCCACACCCGGTGCGACTGGGCGATAGCGATATTCGTTCGACGCTAGGCGGCTCAACCTGCGATCTGATCGATCAGTTCGTCCAAGCGGCTGGAGTCAAGTGCTTCATGCTCCGCCACGAAGTGCTTGAGCGACGCGTGGAGACGGCGCTTGCGGCATTGTCCTAGGTAAAATGCCGAGAAAGGGATAGCGGCGCTTACTCGACGAGATCGCCCGCCTGACTTTGGCACCACGCCAGCAACGCCGGCCCTGCCGTTTCGCAGCGCAGAACGCGCGGCCCGAAACGCACCGGCGTTACGCCGTGAGTGCCCGCGGCGTCGAGCTCATCGCGCGTCCAGCCACCCTCGGGACCCACCCACAGCGATACACCGTGTGCGTCTAATTGTATCGACTTGATGCCCTGGGTGGCCGCCGGGTCGAGCATGATGCGCGTGTCCACGCTGGGAAGTGCCAGATAATCCAAAAAAGCGATCGGTTCAGCGAGCGTTGGCACAATAACCCGTCCGCTCTGTTCGCAAGCGCCGATTGCGACGCTGGCCCAGTGCTGACACCGTTTCGCAAGGCGATTTCCGCTGAACGGCGGGTGTCCGCGTTGTGTGTAGATCGGTTGAATCGCCGATACCCCCAACTCGACGGCCTTTTGTAGCGCGTAGTCCATTCGGTCGCTACCGCAGACCGCTTGCACCAGCGTGGTTCGCAACGCTGACTCGCGCGCGACCGGCTCGACCCGCAGCACTCGGACACGGGCATTACGCCGATCAATGTCCAGGACCTCGAGCATTGCCTCGCGGCCATCGCGGCCATTGAAGGCGGCCACGTGATCGCCGATCCGCAGTCGCAACACATTGATTAGGTGATGGCGGGCCGCGTCCGGCAGGTGATACTCGTCGCCAGGGTTTAGCGCTTCATCGAGCATGAGCCTCGGCACACTCATCGCGGTGCGCGCTGGCGAATGACATCGGCCGGTCGCAACGGCCTGGTATGGACCGAATCGTGGCGACAGGGTCGAGCGCTCATCGGCGCGGATCAGCGCTGAATACCCGGCTCTGGCAGCCCGAGATTGCGCCAAATCGCGAGGGTCGGCTCGGACTTGTTCATCGTGTAGAAGTGTAACCCTGGCACGCCCTGCTCGAGCAGACGCGCGCATACCGCGGTCACGACGTCTTCGCCAAAGGCCCGGATCGACGCGAGATCGTCGCCGTAGCCCTCCAGGCGCTTACGAACCCAACGTGGTATCTCCGCGCCACAGGCATCCGAAAAGCGAGCGAGCTGCGAGTGATTGGTGATCGGCATGATCCCCGGCACGATGGGTAGCTCCACGCTCATCGATCGGCAACTGTCCACGAAGTTGAAGTAACTGTCTGGATTATAGAAGTACTGCGTGATTGCACTGTCGGCACCGGCAAGCACCTTGCGTTTGAAGTTCTCAAGGTCTTTGAACGCGTTCGGCGCTTGCGGGTGGAACTCCGGGTACGCCGCCACTTCGATATGAAAATGGGTGCCTGTCTCGGCGCGAATGAATGCGACCAGCTCGTTGGCATAACGGAACTCGCCGTGGTCGGCGGTACCCGATGGCAGGTCGCCGCGCAACGCGACGATCCGGCGAATCCCGCGCGCGCGGTATTGTTCCAGGATCTCGCGAATTCCAGCGCGGGTGGAACCGACGCAGGACAGATGCGGCGCGACGTCGAGGCCGGCCTCCCGTATTTCCATCACGGTCTCGAAGGTGCGCTCTCGCGTGGAGCCGCCGGCCCCGAAGGTCACCGAGAAAAACGCCGGCGCGAGACGCGCGAGTCGTTCGCGCGCTCCGCGCAAATTAGCCGCGCCCTCGTCGGTCTTGGGTGGGAAAAACTCGAAGCTGAACGCCAGCTCGGTGCTTGTCGCCATGGTCTTGTCTCCGTAGTGGCGCACGGTCACCGGTTGCGAAACCGGCGACCGTGCCGACTTGCCTTAGTAGCGGTAATGCTCGGATTTATAGGGCCCATCGACCGGCACACCGATATAGGCGGCTTGCTCCGGCGTGAGTGTGGTCAGTTGTGCGTCGAGCTTTCTCAGCTGCAGGCGCGCGACCTTTTCGTCGAGATGCTTGGGCAGCGTGTAGACGCCCACCGGATACGCCTCGGTTTGGGTGAACAGCTCGATCTGAGCGATGGTCTGGTTGGCGAAGCTCGAACTCATCACGTAGCTGGGATGTCCAGTGGCGCAACCAAGATTCACGAGCCGACCCTTGGCCAGCAGGATGATGCGTTTGCCATCGGGGAAAATGATGTGGTCGACCTGGGGCTTGATTTCCTCCCACTCGTATTGCTCGAGCGAAGCCACATCGATTTCGTTGTCGAAATGCCCGATATTGCAGACGATCGCCTGATCCTTCATGCGGGCCATGTGGTCATGGTTGATCACCTGGTAGTTGCCGGTCGCCGTGACGAAAATGTCGGCCTTGTCCGCGGCCCAGTCCATGGTCACAACTTTGTAACCTTCCATCGCGGCTTGCAAGGCGCAGATCGGATCGATCTCGGTTACCCACACTTGCGCTGACAGGGCCCGCAGTGCCTGAGCGGACCCCTTGCCGACGTCGCCGTACCCGCAAACCAATGCGATCTTGCCGGCAATCATGACGTCGGTCGCGCGCTTGATGCCATCGACCAACGATTCGCGGCAGCCGTAGAGGTTGTCGAACTTCGATTTCGTTACGGAATCGTTGACGTTGATCGCCGGGATCCTAAGTTCACCGCGCTCGTGCATCTGATAGAGGCGGTGCACGCCGGTCGTGGTTTCCTCGGTGACGCCCTTGATCTGGGCCAGTCGGGTCGAGTACCAGCTTGAATCCGTGGCAAGCTTGTTCCTGATCGCCGCGTAAAGGATGACCTCTTCCTCGGAGCCTGGCTTGTCCAGCACCGACGGATCCGTTTCCGCTCGGGTGCCAAGGTGCAGCAGCAGCGTTGCATCACCGCCGTCGTCGAGAATCATGTTCGAATAGCCGCCATCGGCCCACTCGAAGATGCGGTGCGTGTAATCCCAGTAGTCCCGGAGTGACTCGCCCTTGACCGCGAACACCGGCGTGCCGTCCGCCGCGATCGCGGCCGCGGCGTGATCCTGGGTGGAAAAGATGTTGCACGAGGCCCAACGCACCTCGGCGCCGAGCGCGGTCAGCGTCTCGATCAGCACCGCGGTCTGAATCGTCATGTGGAGCGAACCGGTGATGCGCGCGCCCTTAAGGGGTTGCGACGCGGCGTATTCCTCGCGTATCGCCATCAAGCCCGGCATCTCGGTCTCGGCGATGCGGATTTCCTTGCGGCCCCAAGCGGCGAGCGCGAGGTCGGCTACGACGAAGTCGGAAAAGCTTTCGGATTTAACAACAGCATTCATGGGCGTATTTCCATCGTTACGCACCCATTGTCGATCTCGGTGATCTCTGGTCGTGATCGACAAGGATGACCGAGCGCCGTTGACTAACCGCCGTCGGTGCCGAGCCTGGCGACCCAAGACCCGGTGGGTCTGGCCGTTGCAACGCTCCTCGGTCCGTCCGGCACCGCCTTGACCCGGCGGCAAGGTAAGGAACTAGATACCCACCACGCGCCGCAGCGCATCGGCTTTATCCGTGCGCTCCCAAGGCAGTGCGTCGAGATTATCCTCGCGTCCGAAATGGCCGTAGTTCGTGGTTTCGCGATAGATCGGACGCAAAAGGTCGAGTTCGCGCACGATATCGGCGGGTTTGAACGAGAACACGTCGGAAATAGCGTTGATGATACGCGTTTCATCCACCTGATTGGTGCCAAAGGTTTCGACATGGATACTCACGGGGTGTGGATAGCCGATCGCATAGGCGACCTGTAGCTCACAACGGTCCGCAAGACCCGCGGCGACAATGTTCTTCGCGACATAGCGACACATGTAGGCGGCCGAACGGTCGACTTTCGACGGATCCTTGCCGGAAAACCCGCCGCCGCCATGTCGCCCCATGCCGCCGTAGGTGTCGACGATGATTTTACGCCCCGTCAGGCCGGAGTCACCCTCGGGGCCGCCGACGACAAAGCGCCCGGTCGGGTTGATCAAATACTTGGTGTCATCGCTCAGATAGGTCTCGGGAATGACGCGCCGAACGAGATCGCGCTGCAATACCTCGCGAATCTCGGGTGTATCGATCTCGGCGCTGTGCATGGTCGAGATCACCACCGCCGTGACGCGGGTGGGCTTGCCGCCAACGTACTCGACCGATACCTGGGTCTTCGCGTCCGGACGCAACCAGGGATACTGCCGCCATTCCTCCTTGCGCATGCGGGTGATTTCGCGCCCGAGCATGTGGGCGTAGGCAATCGGAACCGGCATCAGCTGCGGCGTTTCATTGCATGCGTAACCGAACATGATGCCTTGATCGCCGGCGCCCTGCTCCGCGGTTTCTTTATGATCGGCCGCCGATTCGTCGACCCCTTGGGCGATGTCCTTCGACTGCAGGCCGAGGCAGTTCATGAAAAAGAAATGGTCGGCGTCGAACTTGCAGGTGTAGTCCAAGCGGCCACGGTTCCCGGCCTCGGCCGCGCGCTCGGCGTGCAGTCCGCTCGAGTACCCGATGCCGCGTATCGCCTCGCGCACAATCGCTTCGTAATGCAGACCCGGCGGGGTGGTGATCTCGCCGCCGACCACGACCACGTTGTCTTTGACGAAGGTCTCGCACGCCACGCGGCTACGCGGATCCTGCGCGAGACACGCATCCAGGATGCTATCCGAAATCGTGTCGCAGACTTTATCGGGATGCCCTTCGGAAACCGACTCGGAGGTAAATTGGTAAGTCCTGGCCATGGCGTGATGCTCGCGGTGAGTCCAATGAAATTCGGGGCGGAAGTTTAGCGAATCGCCAAGCGAAAAGCAGTAATCCTCAGGTCGTAAAGGTGACGAAGATCACGTCACTGACGCGGAGTCGCCGGCGCGGCGAAACGCTATGTGCTTGTTTTTGTGCGGTGCGACAAGCGCGCTAGTTTGGCGGAGGTTGCTTTTTTCGCTTGCTGAAGCTGCTTGACTTCTGGAAAATAGCGCGCTCGCTCACGGCGTGAGTGTCTTTCGCACCCAATTAATTTGGACGAGGGTGGACATATGCCGGCGGTCTGCTCGGACCCGGTAACCATCGTCCCTCAAAACGAACGTTCCGGTGCGAGGTGGAGGGGATCAGATTTTTTGCAATCTTTGTGGGAGTATTGCCGATGCCTGCTCGTAGAGAACTAGCCAATGCAATCCGCGCCTTGGCGATGGATTCCGTCCAGAAAGCCAAGTCCGGACACCCGGGCGCCCCGATGGGCATGGCTGATATTGCCGAGGTGTTGTGGAACGACTTCATGCGCCACAACCCGAAGAACCCGAAGTGGGCCGATCGGGACCGCTTCATCATGTCCAACGGTCACGGCTCGATGCTGCCCTACGCATTGCTCCACCTGACGGGTTACGACCTGCCGATCGATGAGCTCAAGAACTTTCGGCAATTACACTCGAAGACGCCGGGCCACCCGGAGTATGGCTACACGCCGGGCATTGAAACCACCACCGGTCCCCTGGGTCAGGGCATCACCAATGGGGTTGGCATGGCGATCGCCGAAAAAGTGCTGGCCGGCACCTTCAATCGCGACGGTCACCATATCCTCGACCATTACACCTACGTTTTCCTGGGTGACGGTTGCTTGATGGAGGGCATCTCGCACGAAGCGTGTTCGCTCGCTGGTACCTTGAAGCTCGGCAAGCTGGTCGCGTTCTGGGACGATAATGGGATCTCGATCGACGGCCATGTCCACGGCTGGTTCACCGACGATACGCCCAAGCGGTTCGAAGCCTATGGTTGGCACGTCGTGCGCGACGTCGATGGGCACGACGCCGAGTCCATCCGTAAAGCGGTACTTGAGGCGCGTTCGGTCAACGATAAGCCTTCGTTGATCTGCTGCAAGACCGTGATCGGCTACGGCGCGCCCAACCTGTGCGGCAGCCATGACTGTCACGGCGCGCCACTGGGCGAGGACGAAATTAAGGCGACCCGCGAGAACCTGGGCTGGCCGCACGCGCCATTCGAAATCCCGGATGAGGTCTATGCCGGTTGGGATGCGACGGAAAAAGGCGGTGCTGCCGAGGCGCATTGGAACGAAAAATTTGCGGCTTACAAAGCTGCCTATCCCGAGCTTGCGGCCGAGTTCGAGCGGCGATTGGCCGGGCAACTGCCTGCCAACTGGTCTGAGCAATCGGCGTCGTATATTGCCGCGCTACAGGAAAAGGGCGAAACCATCGCCACGCGTAAGGCTTCGCAGAACGCGATCGGTGCATTCGCGCCCATTTTGCCAGAGCTCCTCGGTGGTTCAGCTGACCTCGCCGGTTCCAACCTGACCATGTGGAAAGGCTCGGTTCCCCTGTCCGACACCGTGTCCGACGGAAACTATGTCTACTACGGTGTACGCGAGTTCGGCATGACCGCGATCATGAACGGCATCACCCTGCATGGCGGATTTATTCCGTATGGCGGTACCTTCCTGATGTTCTCGGAGTACGCGCGTAACGCGGTGCGTATGGCGGCCCTGATGAAGGTGCAGAACATTCTCGTATATACCCACGATTCGATCGGACTCGGCGAGGATGGCCCGACCCACCAGCCGGTGGAGCAGGTGGCGACGCTGCGGATGATTCCGCGCATGTCGCTGTGGCGCCCTTGCGACACTGTTGAATCGGCAGTCGCTTGGAAAGCCGCGATCGAAAAGCGGGACGGTCCGAGCGCGTTGATCTTTTCGCGGCAGAACCTGGCGCACATGCCACGTTCCGCCGAGCAGGTCGCGGCGATCGCGCGTGGTGGCTACGTGCTGCGCGACTGCGACGGCACTCCGGACGCGATCGTGATCGCGACGGGTTCCGAGGTCGAATTGGCGGTCAAGGCCGCCGAAGGCATGAGCGACAAGAATGTGCGCGTCGTTTCAATGCCTTGCGCCGAAGTGTTCGACGCTCAGGACGCGGCCTATCGCGAGTCGGTGCTGCCGGCGTCGGTCAAGGCGCGCGTGGCGGTCGAAGCTGGCGTAACCGGCTATTGGCGTAAATACGTCGGCCTCGATGGCGCCGTGGTTGGCATTGACTCCTTTGGCGAATCGGCGCCCGCGGGTGCGTTGTTCAAGCACTTCGGCTTCACCGTCGAGAATGTGCAGAAGGCCATCGCGGGTGTGATCTAGGCGCGGTCTTTAGAGATCCTTGTACTTCAGAAAATCCAGGAGCTAGATATGACGATTAAAGTTGGCATCAATGGTTTCGGTCGCATTGGCCGGATGGCATTTCGCGCGATCGCGAAAGAATTCCCGAATATCGAGGTCGTGGGCATCAACGACCTGCTTGATCCCGAATACCTTGCCTACATGCTTAAGTACGATTCGGTACACGGCAACTTCCCCGGCACCATTTCGGTCGATGGCAACACCATGATCGTGAATGGCAAGAACATTCGCCTGACCGCCGAGCGCGATCCCGCGAATCTGAAGTGGGGCGACATCGGCGCCGATCTGATCATCGAGTGCACCGGCTTCTTCCTGACCGAAGACACCTGCCAGAAGCACATCGAGGCGGGTGCGAAGAAGGTCGTGCAAAGCGCACCCTCGAAGGACAGCACGCCGATGTTCGTGTACGGTGTCAACCACCACACCTACGCTGGCCAAGCGATTATTTCGGCGGCTTCATGCACCACCAACTGCCTTGCGCCCGTCGCGAAGGTCCTGCACGACAACTGGGGCATCAAGCGTGGACTGATGACCACCGTGCATGCGGCCACCGCCACCCAGAAAACCGTCGATGGCCCATCCAGCAAGGACTGGCGCGGCGGCCGCGGTATCCTGGAAAACATCATTCCGTCGTCCACCGGCGCCGCGAAGGCCGTGGGCAAGGTGCTGCCGGATCTGAACGGCAAGCTGACCGGCATGGCGTTCCGCGTGCCGACCTCCGATGTGTCGGTCGTCGATCTGACCGTCGAACTCAGCAAGGAGGCCAAATACGCGGATATCTGCGCCGCGATGAAAGCGGCCTCGGAGTCGGGTGATCTGGCTGGGGTTTTGGCCTACACCGAAGAGAAAGTCGTATCCACTGACTTCCGCGGTCGTGGCACGCCGTCGATCTTCGACGCCGAGGCCGGCATCGCGCTCGATCCGACCTTCGTCAAGATTGTTGCCTGGTACGACAACGAGTACGGCTATACCTGCAACATGCTGCGCATGGTCGAGCACGTCGCGGCCTAAGACCTCGGACGTTCGTTCGCGGTTGGCGGCTCGCCGCCAACCGCGCCTTGCCAGATTTCAGACTTGAGAATCGTTCGGTAACGTCCGGCGTTACCCAACCATTTTCCACATCGACTCACAGCGGAGGATCAAACCATGGCCTTCAAACGTATGACCGACCTCGACCTCGCCGGCAAGCGCGTGCTGATCCGGGAGGATCTCAATGTGCCTGTAAAGGCTGGAAAAGTAACCTCCGATGCCCGTATCCGCGCGTCGCTTCCCACCATCGAACACGCGATGAAGGCCGGCGCCAAGGTCATGCTGATGTCGCACCTCGGGCGGCCGACCGAAGGCGAGTTCTCGGCCGAGAACTCCATGCAACCGGTCGCCGATCACCTCGCGGAGCTACTCGGCAAGCCGGTCCGGCTGCTGCGCGATTATCTGGATGGCAATTTCGATATCGCCAATGGCGAAGTCGTGCTGTTCGAGAACGTTCGCTTTAACAAGGGCGAAAAGAAGAACACCGAGGAGCTTGCGAAGCGTTACGGTGCGCTCTGCGACATCTATGTGATGGACGCGTTCGGCACCGCGCATCGCGCCGAGGCCTCGACCCATGGCGCAGGCATGTTCGCTCCGGTCGCCTGCGCTGGTCCGCTGCTCGCCGGCGAGTTGGACGCGCTCGGCAAGGCGCTCGAGAATCCGGCGCGACCGCTGGTGGCAATCGTCGGTGGATCGAAGGTGTCGACCAAGCTCACGGTGCTGGAGTCGCTCTCGCAAGTTGTCGATCAGTTGATCGTTGGCGGCGGTATCGCGAATACCTTCATCGCGGCGGCGGGTCACAATGTTGGCAAGTCGCTGTACGAGCCGGATCTCATCGAGACCTGCAACAAATTGATCGCCGACGCGACCTCGCGTGGCGGCTCGATTCCGGTGCCGACTGACGTGGTGTGCGGCAAAGAATTCTCGGCCACCGCCGAAGCGACGCTCAAGCCGGTTGCCGACGTGACGGATGACGACATGATCTTCGATATCGGCCCCGACACCTCGAAGACCTTGGCCGAGATCCTTAAGAACGCCAAGACGATTGTCTGGAACGGACCCGTTGGCGTCTTCGAGTTCGATCAATTTGGCGAGGGTACCAGGGCCCTGTCGATGGCCATCGCCGAGAGCGACGCATTTTCAATCGCCGGGGGTGGCGACACGCTGGCGGCGGTGGACAAGTACAAGATCGAGGATAAGGTGTCCTACATCTCAACCGGCGGCGGTGCGTTCCTCGAGTTCCTCGAGGGGAAAAAGCTGCCTGCCGTCGCAATGCTCGAAGAGCGCGCAAGGTAACAAACCATGGACGACGTCTGCATCGAGTCGCATCTGGCCGAGCCGAAGTGTTACAAGGGCCGGCGTCAATTGCGGCGCACCAAGATCATAGCCACGATTGGTCCGGCGACCGACACGCTAGAGGGTGTGTGCGGCTTGATCACGGCCGGTGTGGACGTATTCCGTATCAACTTTTCGCACGGATTGCCCGAAGAGCATGCGCGTCGCATGGAGCTGATCCGTGCGGCGGGGCGGCATACGGGCTGCGACGTCGCGGTGCTCGGCGACCTGCAGGGGCCGAAAATCCGCACCGACCGGTTTATTGACGGGGCGGTCACGCTCAACGAGGGCGACCCCTTCATTCTGGACGCCGCACTCGATAAGAACTCTGGTACCCGGGAGCGCGTCGGCATCACGTACAAGATCCTGCCGCGCGAGGTACGCCCCGACGACGTTCTGGTGCTCGACGATGGACGCATCGTGTTGCGCGTGGCATCGGTTCAGGGCGAGGAGGTTCACACGGTCGTTACGACCGGCGGGGTGCTGTCCAACAACAAGGGGATCAACCGCCTGGGTGGCGGACTCTCCGCGGCGGCGCTCACGGAAAAGGATCTAACCGATATCAAGCTCGCGGTCGCGATTGGCGTCGACTACCTCGCCGTGTCCTTTCCGCGCGATGCCGACGACATCTTGCTCGCAAGGCGATTGTTGAAGGAGGCGGGTGGCGACTGCGGCATCATCGCCAAGATCGAACGTGCCGAGGCACTGGATGCCATCGAGGCGATCATGCAGGCGTCCGATGCGATCATGATCGCGCGCGGCGACCTGGGGGTTGAAATCGGCGACGCCAAACTGCCGGATGTGCAGAAAAACCTGATTCGGTTGTCCCGTCGTCTGAATATCATCTCGATTACGGCCACGCAGATGATGGAGACGATGATCAAGAGCCCGATCCCGACCCGCGCCGAGGCGTTCGACGTCGCGAATGCCGTGCTTGACGGCACCGATGCGGTCATGTTGTCGGGCGAAACCGCCGTCGGCGCCTACCCCGTCAAGGTAGTTCAGGCGATGAGCGAGATCTGTATCGAAGCCGAGAAGCAGCGCGCGGTCAGGCGCTCCGACCACCGCATCAATACCCGGTTCGAGGAGGTCGACGAGGCGATCGCGATGGCGGCCATGTATGTCGCGAACCATTTCGATGTCAAGGCGATCGCCGCGATGACCGAATCGGGTTCAACGCCGCGTTGGATGTCGCGTATCAGCTCGGGGATTCCGATCTATGCGATGACGCAACACGAAAAAACCCGGCGCAAGGTCAAGCTTTACAGAGGTGTCTACCCGGTGCATTACCCGACATCGGAGTTCGACTCCCACGCCAAGGCGAACAAGGCGGCGGTCGAGATCCTCGAGCGTCACGGAATTGTGGCGCACGGCGATTTCGTCGCCATCACCAAAGGGGATCTGATGGGGATTGGTGGCCATACCAACGCGCTGAAGATCGTCAAGGTGGGCGACCTGCCGTCGCCGGATTGAGATGGTCATTTTTTCGCGAACTGAACTGATAAGAAATCTGGTGTAACATCCGTGCATCTTTGAGCGCCACGCGTCATGATCGCGCGGCGTCAGCTGGATCCCTGGCCCAGCCGGGGAAGACGATTCCTATAAATTGCTCAATTCCAAAAGGAGACCCCGAAATGGCTCTGATCTCACTACGTCAATTATTGGACCACGCCGCCGAGTATGGCTATGGCGTGCCCGCGTTCAACGTCAATAACCTCGAGCAGATGCGAGCGATCATGGAAGCGGCCGACGAGACGGACTCGCCGGTCATCGTGCAGGCCTCGGCGGGCGCGCGCAAGTACGCCGGCGCGCCTTTCCTGCGCCACCTGATCCTTGCCGCGATCGAGGAATTCCCGCACATTCCGGTGTGCATGCACCAGGATCACGGGACTTCGCCCGCCGTTTGCCAGCGCTCGATACAGCTCGGCTTTTCGTCGGTGATGATGGACGGCTCGCTCGGCGAGGATGGCAAGACCCCGACCAGTTACGAGTACAACGTCGACGTTACCCGTCGTGTCGTCGAGATCGCGCACGCCTGCGGCGTTTCGGTCGAAGGCGAACTGGGTTGCCTGGGCTCTCTCGAGACCGGCATGGCTGGCGAAGAAGACGGTATTGGCGCGGAAGGCATGTTGGACCATAGCCAGCTCCTGACCGACCCCGAAGAAGCCGCCGACTTCGTGAAGAAGACCGGCGTCGACGCGCTGGCCATCGCCATCGGGACCTCGCATGGCGCCTACAAGTTCACCCGTCCACCGACAGGTGACATCCTGGCGATCGAGCGAGTCAAGGAAATCCACGCCAGAATCCCGAACACGCACTTGGTGATGCACGGTTCCTCGTCGGTGCCGCAAGACTGGTTGAAGATGATCAATGACTACGGTGGCGCAATGGGCGAAACCTATGGCGTGCCGGTCGAGGAGATCGTCGAAGGTATCAAGCACGGTGTGCGCAAGGTCAATATTGATACCGACCTACGGATGGCCTCCACCGGCGCGATTCGCAAGTTCCTTGCCGAGCATCCCAAAGAGTTCGATCCGCGCAAGTTCCTCGCGGCCGCAACCAAGGGCATGAATCAGATCTGCAAGGATCGCTATGTGGCATTCGGTACCGCCGGAAACGCCTCGAAGATCCGCGCGTTGAGTCTCGAAGCGATGACCACGCGATACGCCAAGGGCGAGTTGGCGCCGAAAGTCGTTTAATCGACGCGCCGAATGGCGCTTGAAAAAGGGCGGCGCATGCCGCCCTTTTTCGCTAGGCCATTGGTTCAAACGTTCGCTCGAGTCAGCATTTCGTTGTTCGTTGAGACGTTTACGATGCGACCCCGAACGGGGAATTCTCGGGTTCACGTGCCTTTGTGCTTTTTTGCATCGCGATCGTGAGCGTCGCTGTTTCCCGTCTACTCGAAAGGGGGCGCATCCATGCAGACCGCTGATGTATAGCCGTTTTCCCTGTCCGTGTTGCGGTTACCTGGTTTTCGAGCGCGAGCCGGGTAGTCATCAGGTCTGCCCGATCTGTTATTGGGAGGACAACCTGGTGCAATTGCGCTTTCCGCTGATGGCGGGGGCGGCGAACCACGTGTCGCTGCTTGAAGGCCAGCGGAATTTTGGTGAGTTCGGTGCCGCCGAGCGCCGGCACGCGAACGATACGCGCGCACCCTTTACCGATGAAGTCCGCGAATCAGGTTGGAGACTGCTCGATCCCGATCTCGACAATCCGGAAGAGCCGCGACGAGGTACCAACTACGCCGATTCCTACCCCGAGCGCGATCCAACCGTCATGTATTACTGGCGGCCGAGCTATTGGCGCCGTTTCAGCAGTTGAGCGCGACGTCAGGCGATGCCTGGGAGGTACGCAATCAATTCATCAAGCCAGGCGCGCTCCGCTTGGCCTCGCACCCGCACCAGTGGTTGACTAAGTCTCCGCGCGAGCGCGAGATCGTTACGTAAGGCGTCGGGTTCGTCGGCATCGGGTGCGTTCATCACGACCGCGCACAGCGCCAAGCCGCGCCGCGCGATGGCCTCGATCGTCAGCAACGCGTGATTGACGCACCCCAACCGATCACCCACGACCAACAGCACTGGCAGGTTGAGGCGGGCAGCGAGGTCAGCGTTGAGCGCATTGGGCGCGATTGGCGAATAAAATCCTCCGGCGCCTTCGATCAGGCGATAGCCGTTGCCACCGGCCGACGCGGCCGAGGCGAGCTGGTCCAGCGCTAGATCCACCCCTTCGATCTCGGCGGCGCGCTCCGGCGACGCTGGCGTTGCCAACCGAAAGGGGCAAATCGTCTCCAGCGGCACCCGCTCGTCGACGGCCTGCCAATAGAGGTAGGCATCCGCGGGCACGAATTCGCCGCCTTGCCTAGCACAGCCTGTTTCGACGGGCTTGCGTGGCTCCACGTCAATACCGCGATCATGGAGTCGGCGCGCGAGCCGGCTGCCGACGTAGGTCTTGCCAACGCCGGTATCGGTGCCCGTGATAAAAACGCCGCGAGATGCGAGCGGTTTGGACAATTGATCGAACTCCGCGTTCACCCATTGATTGGTTCATAATACACGCCCTTGCCACAGCCTGAATCTCCCATGCAGGTCGACTGCCATGCGCCGATGGGTTCGCTCAACACCTTCGGCATCGCCGCCATTGCCCGTTACCGCGTGGTATTGCCTCGCCCGGCGAGCCTCGCGGACTTTCAGTGCGATCCTCGATTTCGAGACCTCCCGAGGTTGATTCTTGGGGGTGGCAGCAACATCCTCTTGCGCGATGACTTTGATGGCGTGGTCGTTCAGCCCGGCTGGTCTGGCTGGCGCGTGAGCGGTGAAACGGCGACGCATTGGTTGATCGACGCGGGTGCGGGTCAGTCCTGGCACGCGTTGGTGCGGGAGACGATTGCCCGGGGTTACGCGGGACTCGAAAATCTATCCCTGATTCCCGGAACGGTCGGCGCAGCACCTATCCAGAATATCGGCGCCTATGGCCTGGAGCTCGAGGCCCGTTTCGACCATCTTGATGCATTCGATCTCTTCACTGGCGAGACGCGCCGGTTTGGCCACGCAGAGTGTGAATTCGGCTACCGCGACAGCGTTTTCAAGCGAGCCGAGCGCGATCGCTGGATGATTACGTCGGTGACCCTGCGTCTGCCAAAAATGCCAGACTGGCGCATCGACTACGCGGGATTGCGTGATGTGCTCGGTGGCGCGGCCGGCGAACCACTGACGGCGCGTCGTATCAGCGACGCTGTGTGCGATCTGCGACGCTCGAAGTTGCCAGACCCGGCCGTGCTAGGAAATGCGGGGAGCTTCTTCCAGAATCCTGTCGTTTCCGGCGAGCGCTTCCGCACGTTACAAGCGCGAACGCCCGCGCTCGCGGGTTACCCTCAGCCCGATGGCGGTTTTAAGCTCTCCGCCGCGTGGCTGATCGAACAATGTGGTTGGAAAGGTCATCGCTCGGGCGACGCGGGCGTCTCAAGTCAACATGCGCTGGTGCTGGTCAATCACGGCGCCGCCAAGGGCGCCGAGCTCTGGCGCTTGGCGCAACGGATCATCGTGAGTGTCGAGGCGCGATTTGGTGTGCGTCTCGAGCCCGAGCCGCGCGTGGTGCCGGCAGTTGAACGAACCGACGGCGCCGTCGCGCGCTAGAACAACAGGAAAAACGTGATGGCCGCACCGACCACGAGACTGATCGAGGTGAGCGGGCTTACCAGGATCGTCTGCGAGAAAAACATGCCGTAAATCGCGGTGGCGACCACGATGCCCGTCGCGATACCCAAGGCGCGCTCATCGGTCATGATCTTGGTTTGCACGACGAGCGAAATCAGGGCCAGCCCGACGAAACCGGCGCCCATCAGCGAAACATAAGCAGGATTTAGAGCGCCCTCGGTGAAATAGGCATGCACAAGTTCGGGCTGAATAATCAGGATCAGGCCCCAGATACCGAACATCGCGATTGCGTACCAAAGCGCAAACTTACGAAAAAAACCAGCCATGAGTACCTCTCTTGGTTCGAGTCATTATTGCGTGGACAACCCGATCGCTCGACCCGCGCGCTTCGACATGCCCTTTATTCATTTAGAGTTTAGAGCATTTACGGGTACGGGCGAGAGCACATTCGGCGCAAAATCTAGTGCGGGCGTCCGCCCGCCGCGCTTTCAGCGCGCGCGGATCAGGTAGCAATGGTGAATCCGTGCGTCGCGGGCGTAATCCGGTGGGATCGATCGGCGCGTGATGTCCTCGCACACATACTGCCGCGTAACTGCCTCGTCGATACGGAACTTTCTGAAGTTATTAGAAAAAATTAGGGTTCCGCCAGGTGCTAGACGAGTCATCGCGAGGTTGATGAGGTCGCCATGGTCGCGCTGAATATCGAGCGTGCCGAGCATGCGTTTGGAGTTCGAAAAGGTCGGTGGATCCAGCAGTACCAGGTCGAAACGCTCGCGCCAAACGGAAGGTTGACGCAGCCACTGCAGACAGTCGCCTTGAATCAGGGTGTGGAGTTCGGGATCGATCTCGTTCAACTCGAAATTGCGTTGGGCCCATTCGAGGTAGGTCGATGACATGTCAACCGAGGTACTGGAGGTCGCGCCACCGCGTGCCGCGTGTACCGTGGCTGTCGCCGTGTAGCAAAACAGGTTGAGGAATGACTTGCCTCGCGCCATTTCCTGCACCATCGTGCGGACCGGCCGATGATCGAGAAAGAGACCGGTGTCGAGATAGTCGGTGAGATTCACCCAGAATCGGCACCCGCCCTCGGTTACCGGGAAGAACGACTCGCGCGAACCTTGGCGCTGGTATTGCGCGTTACCCTTTTGCGGCGCGCGGATCTTTAACACGATCCGTTCTGGCGGTATTTCCAGCGTTGCCGGCAGCGTGCGCATCGCGCCGCGTAGCCGGGCCCGCGCCAACGGTGCGGGGATGGTGTCGGGTGCCGCGTACTCCTGTACGTGGGCCCAGAATGCCCCATTCGAGTCGTCCTGATACAGATCGATGGCCAGCGCGAACTCAGGTAGATCGGCATCGTAGCAGCGCAGACAAGTCACGTTATCGCGCGCGCGCCAACGTTGCAGATGCTTGAGGTTTTTCTTGATCCGGTTCGCGAGTCCCACCACATCGCCGGCGGTTTCCGCGTCGTTCATGAAGCGGGCGGCGGTGAGCACCTCGTCCTCGCCGCGCGGCGCGCGCGCCATGCGCGTCTCGGCCGTGACTCGAAAGCGCAGCAGCTGGCATTCGATCGCGCCGTTGAAAAAGTGGTGACTGCGGAAACCGCGCAGCCCGATATGCCGAGCCAGGCCCGGGTTGCCCGTGAAGACGGCGGCCTGCCATTCGTTACACTCGCGCTGCAATAGTTCACCCAGGGCGCGATAGGTGCCGATCAGGTCATCGTCATCACCGAGCCGCTGTCCATACGGCGGATTGGACACGAGCAGCCCGGGCCGCGCCGCGATTTCGGCCGGAAGCTGTAGGCGCTCGATCGGTGCATGCGCAAGCTGTATGTGATCGTGCAGGTTCGCGCTGTCTATACTCGCCTCGGCGAGCCGCAAGGCGGCATCATCCCGGTCGCTGCCGAATATCGGCGGTAACCGTGGTACGCCCAGATCGCGCCGCGCTTCGGCCGATGCGAGCATTTCCTGCCAGAGCGCGGCGTTGAAATCGCGCCAGCCGATCAACCCGCAGCGCTGACGCAGCAAACCCGGGGCAATATCGGCGGCCATCAGGGCGGCCTCGATCAACAGTGTGCCCGAGCCGCACATTGGATCTACAAAGGCGCCGCCCGACGCCGCGATCGCGGGCCATCCGGCGCGTAGCAACAAGGCTGCCGCCAGATTTTCCTTCAACGGCGCCGGCGCGCCCCGCGCGCGATAGCCGCGCTGATGCAGGCCGCCACCGCCGATGTCGAGGCTCAATAAAGCCTCATTGCCTTGCAGATGCAGGTGCAGCAGTACCTCGGGTGCTTGCGTGTCAATCGAGGGGCGGTCGCCGCAGTCGGCGCGAAAGCGGTCAACGACCGCATCCTTGAGCCGTAGCCCCGCGAATTGGGTATGTTGCACAGCGCAGTGCGCACTGGCCGTGACGTCGATGGCGAAGCTGTGCCGCAACTCGAACAGCGTCGGCCAGTCATATGCCAATGCACTGCGGTACAAGTCGTCAGGATCCGTCGCCGAGAGCGCTGCGAGGCGCAGCACGAGCCGGCTTGCGGTGCGCGACCACAGCAGTACCCGCAAGGCACATTCGAGGTCGCCTTCGAACTCCACACCCGCGCGCCGTTCCCGCAAGGCCGAGATGCCGAGTGCCTTCAGTTCATCGGCCAATAATGACACGACACCCAGCGGCGCAGCGGCGAATAATGAATAGGGTTCGGCTTGGTCGGGATCGGTCACGGTGGCATCGCGGGCTGAATTTGGTGCCCAGTATACGGCGTTTCGCGCGGCGCCGGCCGCTTGTCCGCGCCGCGACCGTCGCCGCGCCGTGCGTTCCCGATGCGCATGACCCGATACCTGCACGATCAGGTCAGGGGGTGCAAGCGGATCGACGGCGCCGGCGGTCTTCGCGGTGGATCACGAGCCAGTGGCGGGACCGGCGTCGCTACCGGTGGAGGATGCCCTTCGGCCAAGGTTGGGTCGCCACGCCGATCAGCGACGCGTCGCGCGCTGTGGCATGAGGTGCGAATCCGCGGTGCTCATCGCCAGAGTAGCGGTAGAGCGGCTCCGCGGTAGCCGCTCTACACCCGCGTTAGTGATGGTGGTGGTGCGAATGATCTTCCGGCGTCGAACCGGTGACCTTGCGGACTTCGAAGCGCACGGCTTGCGTGGCGTCGCCGTCGAGCTTGAGTGTGATATCGACCGAGTCGCCGGCCTTCAGCGGCTTTTTTGGCTGCATCAGCATCAGGTGATATCCGCCGGGCGCGAGCGAGATCTCCGCGCCGGGCGGGATTGCCAGCGCGTCTTGTTGGATCATTTTTGCCGTGCCGGCCACGATCTCGGTCTTGTGCAGTTCGATTGCTCCGAACGCCGAACTCTCCGCGCCCAGTATGCGAATCTCCTTAGCGCCAGGGTTGTGTAGCCTGACGTAGCCTCCGAGCATCATCATGCCGGGTGGTGCTTCGCGCACCCAGGGTTCCAGTGGCTTGAGCGGATCGGCGAATGCCGGCGCGGCGAGCAGCAGTCCGAGTGATAGCAAGATGGTTGGTTTTAGCATGCGGGTGGTACCGGTAAGAGTCTGAAAGTGGGATTCTAACTAATCCGCGTTCGAACGACCTGCGACGAAACGTCGCGGCGGGGTTTTGAGAACGCGGAATCTCGTCTATAGTTACGCTTCCCGATGACACCGTGGGAGAGTGGCCGCGCCCAGGCGTGGCTCGCCGAAGGCGCAATCCCGCCCGGAAACGCTCAGGCAAATGGACCGCGGTCACCATCTCGGGCTCTGGAGAGCGACGTCATGGACGTCCACCGAAGGGGGTCAATCTCTCAGGTTGCAGGACAGAGGGGCGGCGGAGCGCGTATATGCGGTCCGCCGCCTCAATTGTTTTTGGACACGACGCATGACACAGCGCACAGCCCTTTATACCAAGCATCTCGAGCGCGACGGCCGAATGGTCGATTTCGCGGGTTGGGAGATGCCGCTCAACTACGGCTCGCAGATCGAGGAGCACCATCAGGTGCGTCGAGACGCCGGGGTGTTCGATGTCTCGCACATGACGGTTGTCGACCTGCGCGGCGGGCGTGTGCGCGATTTCTTGCGCCAGCTGCTGGCGAACGACGTCGCCAAGCTGCGCACGCCTTGCAAGGCGCTCTATGGCTGCATGTTGAACGAGCAGGGCGGAGTCATTGACGATCTGATCACCTATTACCTCACGGATGATTACTACCGCGTGGTGGTCAACGCCGCCACGCGGGACAAGGATTTGGCGTGGCTGCGACGCCACGCCGCCGCGTTCGAGGTCGAGGTGATCGCGCGCACCGATCTGTCCATGCTTGCGGTCCAGGGCCCCAATGCCCGGCAGCGCGTGCTCGATCTGCTCGATAGCGAGCGCCGCGGTCTGGCCGCGCATCTGGACGCGTTCTTCGGCATTCATCTCGGCGATTGGTTCGTCGCGCGGACAGGCTACACCGGCGAGGACGGCTTCGAGGTCATGCTGCCGAACACCGAGGCCGCCCCGTTCTGGGACGCGCTGCTAAGCGCCGGGGTCAAGCCCTGTGGCCTGGGCGCGCGCGATACGCTGCGGCTGGAGGCCGGCATGAACCTATATGGCACCGACATGGACGAAACGGTCACCCCGCTCGAATCCGGCCTGGGCTGGACCGTCGTCTGGCAACCCGAAACGCGCGACTTCATCGGTCGCGAGGCCTTGAGCGCGCAACGCGCGCGCGGCGGGTTGCGCGCGTTCGTCGGCCTGATTTTGGAAGAGCGCGGTGTGTTGCGCGGTCATCAAACGGTCATCCTTGACGATGGTCGTCGCGGCGAGACGACCAGCGGCACGTTCTCACCGACCCTGCAACGCGCCATCGCGTTGGCGCGTGTACCCGCCGATCCGGGCGAACGGTGCACCGTCGAGATTCGTGGCCGTCAGCTGCCGGCGCGCATCGTCAAGCCCGTGTTCGTGCGTCACGGCAAATCACTGATTGAATCCTGAACCCTCCACCGAGTCCGAAACTAGCCATGAGCCAGATTCCAGTCGAACTGAAATACACCAAGTCCCACGAATGGGTGCGCGACAACGGCGACGGTAGCGTCACGATAGGCATTTCCGATCATGCCCAGGCGTTGCTTGGCGATCTGGTCTACGTCGAGCTGCCGGCGATCGGGCGTGAGCTCGAAGCCGGCACGTCTTGCGCGGTGGTTGAATCGGTCAAGGCCGCGTCGGACGTTTATGCGCCGGTCAGTGGCACGGTGATGGCCGTCAACGCCACGCTAAGCGATGAGCCGGAGCAGATCAACCGCGACCCCTACGACACCGGATGGTTGTTCCAGCTGCAGGTGTCGGGCGAGCTCGGCGGCTTGCTCGACGCGGCCGGATACGCGGCCGAAATCGCCGACGCCTGACGGATTTCAACGATGCCATTTATCCCCCATACGCTCGACGAGATCGCACACATGCTCGATGCCGTCGGCGCCGCCGACATCGAGGCGCTGTTCGACGAGATCCCGCCACAACTGCGTTGTGGCGAACTCCAAGGCATTCCGCCCGGCGTGTCGGAGCTGGAGATCACGCGCATCCTGCAGGCACGCGCGCGGCGCGACGAGGTGACGCTGAACTTTATCGGCGCTGGCGCCTACGAGCACCATATTCCGGCTGCCGTGTGGCAGATCACCACGCGGGGCGAGTTCTATTCGGCTTACACGCCGTATCAGGCTGAGGCGAGCCAGGGCACGCTCCAACTCATCTACGAATACCAGACCATGATGACGGGCTTGACCGCCATGCAGGTCTCGAATGCGTCGTTGTATGAAGGGGGTTCGGCGCTCGCGGAGGCGGTGTTGATGGCGGTGCGAGCCAGCAAGACCTCGCGCTCGAAAAGGATTCTGATGCCGTCGACGGTCCACCCGGCGTATCGCAAGGCGACACGCGATATCGTGCGGTATCAGGGGATCGAGCTCATCGACCTGCCGTTCGGCACCGATGGCCGGATCGATCCGGCGACGCTCGCGCCATTCGCCGCCGCCGACATCACGGCGTTGGTGATTCCGCAGCCGAACTTTTTCGGTGTCCTCGAGGAGGCCGACGCGTTGACCGAATGGGCCGAGCGGCACGGTGTGCTGGTGATCGCCGTGGTCAATCCGCTGACGCTCGCGTTGCTCAAGCCGCCTGGCGAGTGGGGCATGAACGGGGCCGATATCGCCTGTGGCGATGGGCAGCCGCTCGGAGTGCCCTTATCCTCGGGCGGGCCGTATTACGGGTTTCTATGCAGCAAGCAGAGCCACGTGCGCCAGATGCCCGGGCGCATCGTCGGACGCACCACCGATGCCGATGGCAAGACCGGCTACGTGTTGACGCTCCAGGCGCGCGAACAACACATCCGGCGCTCAAAGGCGACCTCCAACATCTGCACCAATCAGGGCTTGATGGTCACGGCATCGACCATCCACATGGCCTTGCTCGGGCCCGGCGGATTGCGGCGTGTCGCCGCCAAGTGCCATGAAAATACCCATGCGCTGGTCGAGCGCTTGGCCGTGGCAGGGGTAAAACCACGCTTCGCCGGCGAGTATTTTCACGAAGTCGCGCTGGCGCTGCCACACTCTGCGCCGGAGGTGCTCAAGCGCCTGGCCGAAAACGGCATACTCGGCGGATACCCGCTCGGCAATGATTATCCCGAACTCAGCGACGCGGTGCTGGTGTGCGCCACCGAAACCAAGACCGCTGACGATTTGAGCGTTTACGCGGATCACTTATCCGCAAGTCTTCAACCCCAATAGATCTCTGGAGAGTCCCGATGGCTAGCATCACCCTGCAAGGTAACCCGATCAATACCAACGGAGAATTGCCCGCGCTCGGCAGCGTTGCCCCCGACTTCAATCTGCAAACCAAGGATCTTGCCGACGTCGGACTGGCGACCTACGCAGGCAAGAAGAAATTGCTCAATATTGTCCCTAGCCTCGATACCGGTGTGTGCGCGACGTCGGCCAAGAAGTTCAACGATGCCGCGAAATCGCGCGCGGATACCGTGTTTCTGACGATTTCGGCCGATCTGCCATTCGCGCAAGGGCGCTTTTGCGGCGCCGAGGGCATCGATACGGTGCAAACCCTGTCGCTGATGCGTTCGCGCAACTTCGCGAAGGACTACGGCGTCCTGATCACCGATGGACCACTGGCGGGCATTACCGCGCGTGCGGTCGTGGTGCTCGATGCCGACAATAAAGTCACCTACACCGAGCTGGTGCCCGAAATCGTGCAAGAACCGAACTACGACGCCGCGCTCGCCGCGCTGGGTTGATTCGAGCGGTGGGATTGGCCCGGTTCGTGACGAAAGTCTGGCCGGGCAGCCCCGTCAGCGAGCGAAAGGCGCCCAGCGCAGCGGGCCTTTCCGAGTCGATAGCCCCCACCCTCGGTGTGTCTCCATCCATGAAGCTGATATTTGACCATTCTCGACCGAACCGGACGGTGAACCGTCAGACGCCCGCCGCCGAAGCGCCGACCGAACTCCCGGAGCGCTTCCGGCGCACCCGTGCGACCGGCCTGCCCGAGGTGTCGGAGCTACAAGTCGTGCGCCACTACACCCGCTTGTCGCAACGCAACTTCTCGATCGACACGCAGTTCTACCCGCTCGGGTCCTGCACGATGAAATACAACCCGCGCGCCTGCAACAGCCTGGCGATGCTGCCGGGGCTGTTGAATCGCCACCCCCATGCGCCCGACTCGGTTAGCCAAGGGTTCCTCGAAACGATGTTCGAGTTGCAGGAGATGTTGCAGGAGGTCACCGGCATGGCCGGGGTCTCGCTGACGCCGATGGCCGGCGCACAAGGCGAGTTCGCCGGTGTTGCGATGATTCGCTCCTACCACGATGCACGCGGCGATCATGCCCGCACCGAAATGCTGGTACCGGACGCGGCGCATGGCACTAACCCCGCGACCGCGGTGATGTGCGGCTATCAGGTTCGGGAGATCCCGACCGACGCCGAGGGGGATGTCGATCTCGAGGCGCTGAAAGCGGCGCTCGGACCGCGAACGGCGGGCATCATGCTCACCAATCCGTCGACGCTCGGGGTGTTTGAGCGCCGGATTGGCGAAATCGCAAGGCTGGTGCACGAGGCGGGCGGCCTGCTGTACTACGATGGCGCCAATCTGAATGCGATCCTCGGCAAGGTTCGGCCGGGCGACATGGGTTTCGATGTGATTCACATGAATCTGCACAAGACGTTCTCGACCCCGCATGGAGGCGGCGGGCCGGGTGCGGGCGCGGTCGGGGTCGGGGCGCGGCTGCTGCCGTTCATGCCGGTGCCGGTCGTGGGGCGTGCGGCGGAAGGGTATCGCTGGTTGACTGAACGCGACCTGCCGCAGAGCATCGGTCGTCTGTCGGCGTGGGCGGGCAACGCCGGCGTTCTATTGCGTGCGTATGTTTACATGCGCTTGCTGGGTCGGGAAGGCATGCCGCGTGTCGCCGAGTTCGCGGTGCTGAACGCGAACTACCTGATGGCGCGATTGCAGGCCGCCGGCTTCGACCTCGCATTTCCTCGTCGCCGCGCCTCGCATGAGTTTATCGTCACGCTGAAGCGTCAGGCCAAGGAACTCAATGTCACGGCGCGCGATTTCGCCAAGCGTCTGCTTGATCATGGGTTCCATGCGCCGACCACGTACTTCCCGCTCCTGGTACCCGAGTGTCTGCTGATCGAACCGACCGAGACCGAAGACCTGTCCGCGCTCGACGGGTTCGTGGCCGCGATGGTCGAGTTGCTTGCCGAGGCCGCGGAGGATCCCGCGAAACTGCAAGGCGCGCCATGGACGTTGCCAAACCGTCGTTTCGACGAGGTCAAGGCTGCGAAGGAACTCGACCTCCGTTACCAAGCGTCGGTTGACACCTAGGATATGGAAGGCTCGCTACCGCCCAAGAAGAACACCGGGTTTCGTCGCATCGCCCTGGCTGCGGGCTATTCCGGCAAGGGGCTGGCGTCCGCGTTTCGAGGCGAAGCCGCGTTTCGTCAGGAGGTCTGGGCTTTTCTGGTTCTGGCACCGCTCGGCTTGTGGCTGGGCGTAACCGGCGTCGAACGCGCGTTACTGGTGGGTTCGCTGTTGCTGGTGCTGATCGTCGAAATGATCAATACGGCGGTCGAATCGGTGGTCGACCGAGTCGGACTCGAAAAGCATGTGCTTGCCGGGCAGGCCAAGGACCAAGGATCCGCCGCCGTGTTGCTCGCACTGATCCTCGCGATCGTCGTGTGGGTATTGGTGCTGTTCGGGTAATGATGATTCTCAATCTACGTGGAGTCGAGTTCGATGTTTAACGTTTATAAGGCGTGTCTGGTTTTTTTAATCGCAATCGGGATGAGTTCAACGATGGCACAAGCTGAAAGTCTGATGGAGAAAAATGCGCGCGAGGGCAAGGCGTTTCTGGAGCAGAACGCCAAGGCCGAGGGCGTAGTCACCACCTCGAGTGGTCTGCAATACAAGGTCATTACCGCCGGCTCCGCGGACGGCAAGCGGCCTGGCCCGACCAGCAAGGTCACGGTGAACTATGAAGGTCGCCACCTCAACGGCGAGGTTTTCGATAGCTCATACAAGCGCAATCAACCGATCGACTTCCCGTTGAACCGAGTGATCGCCGGCTGGACCGAAGGCGTGCAGCTCATGACCGAAGGCGCGAAGTATCAATTGTTCATTCCGCCCGATCTGGCCTATGGTCAAACCGGCGCCGGCGGTGCGATCGGGCCGCAGGAGACCTTGATCTTCGATGTCGAGTTGTTGAAGGTTCATTAACCGTGAGCCCGCGCCCGAACCGCCTTCACGGCGTCGGCGCGGGTGCCCTTACGGCGGCCAGCGCGGTCATGTTCAACAGGCCGCGCACCGTGATCGTGGATGTGACGACATGCGCGGATTTTGCCGCGCCGACCAGAATCGGCCCGATTGCAATCCCTTCACCCAAGGTCCGTAGCAGGTTGAAGGCGACGTTGGCGGCGTCCTGATTCGGCAGAATCAGCAAGTTGGCGACGCCCTGCAACCGTGAGTTCGGAAAGCGCTCGGCCCGTACTGAGGCATCGAGCGCCATGTTCGCGTGCATTTCACCCTCGATCTCGAGTTCCGGCAGCAGTGTTCGCACCTGTTGCAGCGCAGCGCGCATCTTCGCCGCGGAGGGGCCATCGTGACTGCCGAAATTGGAATGCGAAATCAGCGCCACCTTTGGCTCGAGGCCAAACCAGCGGACTTCGGCGGCGCACAGGCGTGTAATCTCGGCGAGATCGGCCGCATCGGGATCGACCTGAACGTAAGTATCGGCCAGAAACAACGCGCCGGCCGGCAGCACGACCCCATTCATCGACGTGAGCCGATTCACCCCAGCGGCGCAGCCGACGATCTCCGCGATCACATCCAGATGCGCCTGATAACGGCCGACCACGCCGCACAGCATCGCATCTCCGATGCCGAGCTGGAGCAGGGTCGCGCCGAGCATCGTCGCATTGGTCCGCACCGCCGTGGCGATTTCGCGCGGTGAGTAACCGCGGCGCTCCAACCGCTGCTGCAACACATCCAGGCAGGCCTGGTAATGCGGATTGTCCAGGGGCTCGATAATGGTGAAATCCCGATCGGGCCGCATATCCAGGCCCAGGTCCATGATCTTCTTTTCGATCACGGCGCGGCGTCCGAGCAGAATCGGGGCCGCGACGTGTTGATCCAGCACCTGTTGCGTCACTTGCAGGATCTTGATTTCCTCACCCTCGGCATAGATCACGCGTCGCCGGGCCAGGCGCGCGCGGTCGAATACCGGCTTCATTGTCATGCCGGTGCGAAAGACCCGGTTACGCAGGCTTTCGCGATAGCTCTCGAGATCCGCCAGCGGACGTTGCGCGACGCCACTCTCCATCGCCGCCTGGGCAACCGCCGGCGCCACGTATTCCATCAGGCGCGGATCGAACGGCTTGGGGATCAGGTACTGCGGCCCGAAATGCAGCTCCTGCCCACCATAGGCCGAGGCGACGATGTCTGAGGTCTCGGCGTGCGCGAGCGCGGCGATCGCGGCCGCCGCCGCGCGTTTCATCGCCTCGTTGATTTCGGTGGCGCCGACATCAAGTGCGCCGCGAAAGAGAAATGGAAAACACAGGACGTTGTTGACCTGATTCGGAAAGTCCGAGCGTCCGGTGGCGATGATCGCATCCGGGCGAACCGCGAGGGCCGCGTCGGGCATGATTTCGGGGTTTGGGTTCGCCAAGGCGAGGATCAAGGGCCGCTCCGCCATTCGCGCTAGCCACTCAGGCTTGAGCACACCAGCGGCCGACAGGCCAAGAAAAATATCGCTGCCGTTGAGCGCCTCGGCCAGCGTGCGCAGGTCGGTCGCGACCGCGTAGACCGATTTGTACCGGTCCATTTCCTCGGCTCGCCCCTGATACACCACGCCGACAATATCGGTGACGATGATGTTTTCCTTGCGCAATCCCAGCGTGCAGAGCAGGTTGAGGCAGGCGAGCGCCGCCGCGCCGGCGCCGGCCGTCACCAGCCGCGCGGTTGCGATGTCCTTGCCGATCACGCGCAACGCGTTGAGGACCGCCGCGGCGACCACGATGGCCGTGCCGTGCTGATCGTCGTGGAACACCGGAATCTTCATCCGTGCCTTCAGTCCTTCCTCGATGATGAAGCACTCGGGTGCTTTGATATCCTCGAGGTTGATGCCGCCAAAGGTCGGTTCAAGCCGAGCGACAGTCTCGATGAATGCCTGCGGATCACGTTCATCGATTTCGATATCGAATACGTCGATTCCAGCGAACTGCTTGAACAATACTGCCTTGCCTTCCATCACTGGCTTCCCGGCGAGGGCACCAATCGCGCCGAGGCCGAGTACCGCCGTCCCATTCGTGATCACCCCGACGAGGTTCGCGCGCGTCGTGTATTCCGCCGCCGTCAGCGGGTCGGCTTCGATTTCGAGGCAAGCCGCGGCAACCCCCGGTGAGTAGGCCAGCGCGAGATCACGTTGGTTCGCGAGCGGCTTGGTCGGACGGATTTCGAGCTTGCCCGGACGTGGGTAGCGGTGGTAGTTGAGCGCTGACTGCTTCAGGCTTTCGGACATGGGTGAACGGTCTCTTAAGGTAACGGCTGACGTGAGGTAACGGCTGACGTGGTGCGGTGTTGACCCGGTTGAATCGCGGGACAACGCCCGCGGCTCAGTGCTTGTTGCGCCGCGCAAGTATAGGAGTATTACAGCAAATCGTAGCTTGTCCACCGTGCCGCGCGCGGGTCCGCGCGTGAGGTGGTATTGGTTAGCGGTCGAGATTACGCGAACCGGATCAGAATCAATCGCCAAGCGTCGGCAAGCCTCTTGGGCTTGCGGCCCCCGCTGCGTGCTCGTGTCGCTGGCGGGGTGCGTCGTGCCGAGCGAGGGTGGATCAGGCGGCTCGGCGTGTAGGGGTGGCGACGCGCGGGGCGTTGTTTCGCGCGGGCGAACCGCGCGGCGTCGCCGGAGGCGCATCCAGTGTCGATAGCGCCTGCTGGATCGTGTCCACGCAGGTGATTTGGCGTTGACTCGTCGCCGCGACGTCTTCGATGAGACGCGTTACTAGCTCGTTCGCCGAAACGATGCTGACCAGGGTCGAGCTGGAGTCGTACACCAAGCGCTCACCGGCATGCACGCGTTGCGTGCTGGACTCGATGAGTTCGCGGATTTCCTTGGCGAATCCCGCGCTACGTTGGGCCAGGTTGCGGACCTCCGCGGCGACCACCGCGAAGCCCTTGCCCTGACTCCCTGCTCGCGCGGCCTCGATCGACGCGTTCAAGGCCAGCAGATTGGTCTCGAGTGCGATCGAGTCAATCATCTTGGTGATTTCGGCGATTTGGACGCTCGATTGACTGATGGCTGACATTGCAGTGGTCGCGTCGGATAGCACCTGGCGACCGTGGCAGGCGTGGTCTTGTGCTTCGTGTGCGATCTGGCGGGCGCGCGAGGTATTGTCGGCTGTGCTGCGCGAGAATCCGCGCAGCGCTTCCAGGTGTTCGAGCAGCGAGTGTATCAGCGAGCGCCGCTCCAGTTCGCAATCGCTTTTTGCCGGCCGCTCGACGCTCGCCGAGCCCGTATCCGACTGATTCGCTTCGACTTCGTAGCGAAGAGAGTCCAGTCGTGAACCGAGCGGCTCCAGGTGTCGCGCCAGGCGCGCGAACTCCCGCGTTTGTCCGACCTGTCCATGGGTGTACGGGATCGACGTGTCGCTATCCAAGGCCGTGAGCGCGTCATCGAACCGGGTGAACTCGTCGTGGACGTGGCGTGCCGCGAAAATACCGATGATCGCGATCATCGCCGCGCCAATGCCCGCCGCCACGGCCGTGGTGTTCGCGGCGCCGGATCCCGGTGATGCCGTGTCCCAGGCGTCGGGCAGGAAGCCGAACGCCAGGACGAGCAGGGCTGATAGCAGTGTTTGGCCCAAGAGCAAGTGTCGAATGGAAAGACCCGTTTCTTCGTTCATTGTTGTTGCCTTCCGTTGCGTGAGACGCCGGGGGGTGGAAGGTAGGGTCCGAACATCTTCCTCAAGGCGCGAGCGCGAGCCAGACCCTTACTCCATAATTCGCGACTCAGCATAGGTGACTACACTTAGGTCGTCGTTGAGCCAAGTCTGGATTTTGGGTAAACGCGCGTCTGCGTCGGGACGCTCTGAGACGCGACTAACCGGGGGTATTGCTCTCGACCCAGCGGGTGTCGCCCGAATCGAGCATTTCGTGTTTCCAGAACGGAGCGCGATGCTTGAGTGCCTCGACCAGATAACGGCAGGCGTCGAAGGCCTCTTTTCGGTGCGCCGACCAGACCGCGGTCAGCATGATCGTATCGGTCGGATGCATCGGTCCCACCCGGTGCACGATCAGGCACTCCTGAACGTCCCACTGGGTCTTGGCCTCGGCGACGATCTGACGCAAGTGCTGTTCGGTCATGCCCGGATAGTGCTCCAGCGTCATGGTCGCGACACCCACGCCTTCGTTCAGGTCGCGCATCGTGCCAAGAAAGACCGCGTTCGCGCCGCTGCGCGCCGGTTCGGTGATCGCTTGGCGCTGAAACTCTTGCAGGATGGCCCAGGGGTCAAACGGCTCGGATTTGATTTGAATGTTGTCCATCAACCACCGGTCACCGGGGGGAAAAACGCGACTTCGTCGCCGTTCACAACCGCCGAGTCGAGACCGGCATAATTCTGGTTCACCGCGACCAGTGTGTTCGGTGGCAGCTCCGCGTTGCGGGCGAGCGCCCAGACGTCCGCGACCGTGCGAACCCCATGCGCTTCGACGTGCTCTTCAGCGATGCCAATGCGCTCTTTCAGGCTGGCGAAATATTTGACCGTTATCACGCTGTGATACCCTCGTGTCGATACACCTTGTTTCAAGTTTAACACCCGCGAGCGCGCTATGAGCGAACTGACCCACTTCAACGCCCGAGGCGAGGCGCATATGGTCGACGTGGGCGCCAAGGCCGAAAGCCACCGGATAGCGGAGGCCGAGGGCTGGATCACGATGCGCGCCGAGACCTTGGCGATGATCATTGGCGGCGGGCATAAAAAGGGCGACGTACTCGGCGTGGCGCGAATCGCCGGGATCATGGCGGCGAAGAAGACGTCAGACTTGATCCCGCTGTGCCACCCGTTGGCGTTGACCCGCGTCACGCTGGACCTGCTGCCCGAACCCGACGATGACCGCGTGCATTGTGTCGCCCGAGTCGAGACCCGGGGACAGACTGGCGTGGAAATGGAAGCGCTCACTGCGGTCCAGATCGCGCTATTGACCGTGTACGACATGTGCAAGGCGGTCGATCGCGGCATGACGATGGAGTCGATTCGGCTGCTTCATAAAGCGGGCGGCAAATCCGGCGAATGGCGCCGCGACTAACGGAGCACGCTCAAAAAATGCCGCTCGCGATGCGAATATTGAAGTGGGGTGCGGTGGCGGTCGCGCTGCTGCTGGCGTCACTTTTCGCGACCGCGGTATTCGTTGTCGCGACGCTGGACCTCGATGCGTTCAAACCGAGGCTGGTCGAGCACGTTCGCGACCTGACCGGGCGTGAACTGACGCTCGAAGGGCCAGTCGACTGGCGTCTGTGGCCACGGCCGGGCTTGAGCGTCGGCACTTCACGGCTTGGCAATCCGTCCGGTTTCGATGCGGGGCCATTTGCCGAACTTGCCGCGGCGCGATTCGATCTTGCCTGGCTGCCGCTATTGCGACGCGAGATTCGGATCGACCGGCTGGTGTTGGACGAGATCGCGATCCACCTCGAGCGGCGCGCCGACGGGCATGACAACTGGAGCGACCTGCTGCGTGCGGCCTCGCCGACGGCACCTCGAAGCGGGTCGGACGGGGCACCTGCCTCGGCCGGGTTCATGCTGCGACTGCGCGATGTCGACTTGCGTGACGGCAGGGTCGCTTTCGTGGATCACTCGAATGGCGTGCGCGTCGAGGCAGATTCGCTGCGCGTGCGAGCAGGTTCCGTCGGGTACCGCGAGACCCGTCCGGCGACGGCGGAGCTCACGCTGCGCGCGGGTGAGTCGAGTGCGCGGGTGTGGTTCGACGGCGACATGACCCATAACCCACGCTTGCAACGGATCGTCGTTGGCGGGCGGCTGTCCGCCGAGGTTGGGTTGCGACGGCAGGGTCTTGAACTCAGCTCGAATCTGACGGCGCGAATCAGCGGCGTGCCGCGCGACGGCCAGATACAATTCTCCAACGTCGTCGCCGACAACCGGCTCAAGACGCCCGGGCTGCGCGGCGACGGCGTCAAGGTCACGCAACGGGGCGACTTCAATCTCGATCTCAAGCGTCAGACGCTTGACGCCACCGCCCTCAATACCGCGGTCGGCAAGCTGTCGCTCGCGGGCCAACTGCGTATTGCGCGGTGGTCCGACGAGCTAGAGCTCAGCGGGGTTTTCAATAGCAACACCTTCGACCTCAGGACGGCGCTGCTCGAGATTGGTGTCGACGTGCCTGCCCGTCGCGACCCGACCACGTTGGGTCGCACCGAGTTTGGATTCGAATTGAGCGGCGACCGCCGCGCCTTGAGCTTTGCGCCGCTGAGTCTGCGTCTCGACGGCCATCGACTGCATGGCAGTTTGCGCTTACCGGAGCTGGGTCGGCCCTTGGTGCGCTTCGAATTGGCGGGTGAGCGGCTGGATCTGGATCGCTACCTGTCGCCGCCAAGCACCGGCACCACCGCTGTGCCGGCCGACTCCGCCAGCGCGGGACCGGCATCCGCGCACCCGGAGCCGCGGCTGGATCTGGCGGGTGATCTGACGTTCGCTGAAGTACGGGCGCACGGTCTCGGTCTCAGCGACGTCGCGCTCACGGCCCGCGTTAGGGACGGTGTGTTACGCATCGAGCCCTTCACCGCGCGGGCCTACCAGGGGCGGGTGCGGCTCGCGGTCACGCGTGACGCGCGCGGGCCCCGGCCCGAGTATGTGGGTGAACTGGAATTGAACGGCGTTCGGACGGAGGAGATGCTCACGGTTTTGATCGGTGAACCCCTCGTTGCCAGCACGGCCGACGTCAAGGCCCGACTCAATGCCAGCGGAACTGGCGGCGAAGCGCTGGCACGGAGCCTGGGTGGGGTCATCGAGGCACGCCTCGGCGAGGGCACGATCCAGGGGCCGCGCATCGCGCGCAAGATCGACGAGATCCGAGCGTTCTGGCATGAATTGGGCGGACAAGGCGCGTTGCGCGACCCGTTGGGCGATCGCATCCGTTTTACATCGCTCACGGCCAGCGGCACGCTCGTGCAAGGGGTCCTCGACAATCGTGACCTACAGTTGCGCGCGCCGCGATTTCAAGCCCGGGGCGAGGGCAGCGTTGATCTTCCAGGCCGCCGTCTCGATTACACCCTCGCATTCGCGCAACCCGAACGCGACGACAAACAAGGCGGATTTATCCCGCTCGGTATCTCGGGGTCATTCGCGGAGCCGCGGTTCAGCCTGAAACTGGAAGACGCACTCAAGGCGCGGGCTCAGGAGGCACTCGATCAGCATGAACAGGCGCTGCGCGAGGAGCTCGATCAGCAACGGCAGATAATCGAGCAGCGGCTCGAACAGCAAGGGCAACAACAACGCGAGGCGCTGCAACGGCAACTGGAGGACAAAGGCGACGAACTCAAGCAAAAGCTCGAGGACAAGCTCGGTGACACGTTACGCGGCCTGCTGCGTTAGCCTGCTTGCCGGCGCTGGGACGCACCTGATGCCGTCGCCCGCCGTCGCGGAGCCGTTGCCTGCGCCGTTGATCGAGGTCGACGCCGCGGATGGCCGTTATGCGATTCGCTTCGAGCTGGAAACCGAGTTGCCCTATGCGGCCGTCTATCACCTGATCACTGACTACAACCGTTTGAACCGACTCAATCCGCATATTCGCGAAAGCCGGATCGTGGCTGCGCCGAGCGCCGACGCGCTACAGGTGTACACGCGAATCGAGGGGTGCGTGCTGGTGTTTTGCAGTGAGCTGATCCGGCTTGAGCACATACGCGAACCGGCGCGTGGCACCATTGAGAGCGAAATCGTGCCCGAGTACAGTGACTTTCGCCGTGGCCACGCCATTTGGCGAATCGAGGCGACCGCGATGGGTACCCGGGTCCGATACGATGCGACGTTCGAGCCCAAACGTAAGTTGCTGCCCTGGCTCGGCCCGTGGATGGTGCGCCAGGTATTGCGCGAGCAACTGACCGACAGCGCGGCGCGGTTGCGCGGAGGAGTCGCGTTGCGTGACTGACGCGCTCGCACCGCGGTTGCTGGCGTGGTTCGACCGGCACGGACGCAAGGATCTGCCATGGCAGGTCGAGGCAACGCCCTACCGGGTGTGGATCTCCGAGGTCATGTTGCAGCAGACTCAGGTCGCCAGCGTGATTCCGTACTACCGCCGATTCATCGCTCGCTTCCCCGAGTTGCCGACGCTCGCGGCCGCCACCCTCGACGAAGTGCTCGCGCATTGGTCCGGCCTGGGCTATTACGCACGCGGCCGCAACCTGCATCGCGCTGCCACCCTCGTTCTGCGCGAACACGGCGGCACGCTGCCAAGCACACTCGCCGACCTCCTGGCGCTGCCCGGCATCGGCCGTTCCACCGCCGGGGCGATACTTGCGATGGGATATGGTATCCGCGCGCCGATCCTCGATGGCAACGTCAAGCGTGTGCTCGCGCGCTATCACGCGGAACCCGGCTGGCCCGGCGCGCTGGTGGTGTCACGACTACTCTGGGCGCTAGCCGAACAGCATACCCCCAGTGCACGTGTCGGCGAATATACGCAGGCGATCATGGACCTAGGCGCCACGCTCTGCACCCGGTCGCGACCCGGCTGCGAGCGGTGTCCGTTGCAGACGGACTGCCGCGCCTGGCGCGCGGGCGATCCGTCTCGCTATCCGGCACCTCGTCCACGGCGCGAACGCCCGTTGCAGGTTCGGCACTTTTTTTTACTCCGGAACGCAACGGGACAGGTGTTGCTGGAACGACAAGCGCCTGTGGGCATCTGGGGTGGCTTATGGAGCCTGCCAAGTCACGCGTCAGCGCAGGACTGGAGGACCCACCTGCACGAGCGCTACGGACTCGAAGCAACTGCGCACGAGCCCTGGCCCCCGCGCCGACACGCGTTCACTCACTTCGAGCTCGAGCTACGGCCGATCGTCGCGGACGTGGTTTTCGCCACCTCTCGCGTGCAGGAAATGGCGAGCGAAGAACGACTTTGGTATAAACCCGGCTCGGCGATGCCCGGGGGTTGCCCGGCGCCGATCGAACGCCTGTTACGTGCGCTCGCTTCCGGCGCCACACCGATAACGACCAGTTAAGAGGAAAGACGATGACCCGCATGGTGAATTGCGTGCTGCTCAAGAAAGAAGCCGAGGGCCTTGACCGCCCGACCTATCCCGGCGACCTGGGTAAGCGCATTTTCGAGAACGTCTCAAAGGAAGCCTGGCAAAAGTGGGTTCGCCACCAAACGATGTTGCTCAACGAGTATCGCCTCACTCCCGTCGATCCCAAGGCGCGCAAGTTTCTTGAAGAGGAGATGGACAAGTTCTTCTTCGGCACCGGTGCAACCAGAATCGACAACTGGTCGGCACCGAAAAGCTAACCAGGCTTGACGCCAGAGATTCAAGGCGGTTAAATTCCCGCCTTCGCGCCGTACACGCGCGAATCCGCAAATCGTTTCTCGAAGCCCAGGTAGCTCAGTCGGTAGAGCAGGGGACTGAAAATCCCCGTGTCGGTGGTTCGATTCCGCCCCTGGGCACCATTCTATGCCTAGCTCCCAAAATCCATCTCTACGCGTGTCCTTAGTGTCACGAAAAATCAGAGATATAGCCGCTATTCGCATATAAAACGGAACACCAGTGTCAACCTAGAGCGACCTGTTCCCGGGTACAGGCATTGGCACCCAATTTCTTTGCGCCCTGCGGTCAATTCTCGGAGGGGGTTCCATGTCGTTATCCGGGCGAGCAATGAAGTTGAAGCCGACACCGACACGTCTGCGCGCGCTAACCCGGTGATCGGTATCGGCGTCAAACGCGATTGATCGTCACGATCATGAAATTAATTGTCATAAGTAGGCTTCCGCTAATTTCGATTGGCGGACGCCATGTCTATGCCCCGCGCAAATGGTCTCACGATTGACCGCACAGCAATTTTCGCCATGAACTCTCCCGCGCCAACCTTCCGCTCGATCCGTGGGCCCGAGCCGCAGGAAGCTTGGATCGCCGTTGTGCCATTTTTTTCAACTTCCTCGGGATTCGGCGCTAACTGGGCGCGGCCATCGATATCGACATTTATTTTCGCGGAGATCGCGCCAACCCGCCCGCAGGCGCGTTTTTGCGGGCAATCGCGGCGGCGCCTGCTAGAGTGCGCGACGAGACGTGCCGCGGATTCCTGTCCGCAGCCAGGCGAATTCAGTTCGTTATACTCAGGGGCCTGCCGCGATGCTCCAGGAGGTTTAGAGATGTTGCAGAATCGGTTACCCATACTTTTTCTGATGGCGATGATTGCGGGGTCGGCCTTTGCTGCGACTCCGGTCATCGTTGCCGAAGCGCGCGTCGTGAATTTCGACGATCGGGTCGAGGCCCTGGGCACCTTGCGCGCGAACGAGATGGTCGCGTTGACGGCGAATGTCACCGAAACGGTGGCCGCGATTCGTTTCGATGATGGTGAGCGCGTTGCCGCCGGCGATGTGCTGGTTGAGTTGAACAGCTCCGAGCAGCGGGCGTTGTTGGCTGAGGCCAAGGCCACGGTGGACGAGGCCCGTGCTCAATTCGAGCGGGTGCGTCCGCTGGCCGCGCAGGGTACCGCCGCGCAGTCGTTGCTCGACGAGCGTCGCCGAGAGTGGGATACCGCGCGTGCTCGCCTGGTGGCGATTGAGTCGCGGCTGGCCGAGCGGCAGATCCGTGCGCCGTTCGCTGGCGTGGTCGGTCTGCGAAACATCAGTGTTGGGGCCTTGGTGCGGCCGGGCGACCTGATCACGACCCTGGACGATGATTCGGTCATGAAGCTCGAGTTCTCGGTGCCAAGCACTTATCTGGAGACATTGCGGCCCGATTTGCCGATCTCGGCCCGTGCGCGCGCGTTTGGCGCCAAGACCTTCGAAGGCGTGGTCAGTAGTATCGACAGTCGAGTGGACCCGGTGACCCGGTCGGTGGTGGTTCGGGCGCGGGTGCCGAATCCAGACCGGGCGCTGCGCCCTGGCATGTTGATGAGCGTGGAACTGCGCAAGGCGCCGCGTGATGCGGTCGTGGTCCCCGAAACCGCGCTGGTGCCATTGGGGCGCGGTAACTTTGTGTTCGTGGTCGAGGCGCCGGGCGATCGGGTCGCTCGGCGCGAAGTGCGGATCGGTAGCCGCCGGACCGGCGAAGTCGAGATCGCGCACGGGGTGGAATCTGGAGCGAAAGTGGTCATTCACGGCACCTTGCGTTTGCGCGACGGTGATTTGATCGAGGTACGCGCGGTGGACGACGGCGAGCGTGCGTTGCGCGACATGCTCAGCGTGGACGTCGTGAATACGCCATGATGCTATCCGACGTTTCCGTCACCAGACCCGTCCTGGCGTCGGTTTTTTCCTTGCTGCTGATTGTGTTTGGCATCGTTGCGTTTGATCGTTTGCCGTTACGCGAGTATCCGGACATCGACCCGCCGGTGGTTTCGATTGAAACCAACTATCCGGGCGCCGCCGCCGCGGTGGTCGAAACGCGTATCACCAAGATCATCGAGGACCGCATCGCGGGGGTGGAGGGCATCGGTTACATCGAGTCGTCCAGCGAGGATGGGCGCTCGGCGATCACGGTGGAGTTCAACGTCGGGCGCGATATCGATGGCGCGGCCAACGATATCCGCGACCGCGTCTCGACCATTCTGCGCCAGCTGCCCACTGAAGCCGATCCGCCCGAGATCCAGAAGGTCAACAGCAACGAAGATGTGATCATGTGGCTGAATCTGGCGAGCGATCAAATGTCCGTGCCGCAGTTGACGGACTACGCGGAGCGCTATCTGGTGGACCGGTTCTCGGTGCTGGACGGTGTCGCGCGGGTGCGTCTCGGCGGGAGCCAAACCTACGCGATGCGGGTGTGGCTGGATCGTGCCGAACTCGCGGCGCGCAATCTCTCCGTGGCGGATGTCGAGCGTGCGCTGCGCGCCGACAACATCGAGCTGCCCGCGGGTAGTATTGAGTCTCGCGACCGCCAGTTCACCGTGCGGGTCGAGCGCAGCTTTCGCACCGCCGAGGACTTCGCCAGTCTGGTGCTGGCGCGCGGCGATGAAGGGTACCTTGTTCGTCTTGGCGATGTCGCGCGCGTTGAGCGCGGATCAGAGGAGGATCGAACGTTTTTCCGGGGCAACGGCGTGCCGATGGTCGGGATCGGTGTGATCAAGCAATCCACCGCGAATACACTCGAGGTGGCGCGCGCGGCCAAGGCCGAAATGGCGCGGCTGAATGAGAACCTGCCGGACGGCATGGCGCTGCGGCAGAGCTACGATACCTCGGTGTTCGTCGAAGGCGCGGTGCGCGAGGTTTATAAAACGCTGGCGATCGCGCTCGGTCTGGTGGTGTTGGTCATCTACCTGTTTCTGGGCAGCCTGCGGGCGATGCTAATTCCGGCGGTGACGGTGCCGGTGTCTTTGATCGGGACATTCATCGCGCTATACGCGTTCGGCTTTTCGCTGAATATGTTTACCCTGCTGGCGTTGGTGCTGGCGATCGGTCTGGTGGTCGATGACGCCATCGTCGTGCTCGAGAACATCCATCGCCGAATGACCGAGTATGGTGAGACCGCGTTGGTCGCGGCCTACCGAGGCACGCGTCAGGTCGGTTTCGCCGTGATCGCGACCACGGTTGTCCTGATCTCGGTATTCGTCCCGATGGCGTTCCTCGAAGGGGATGTCGGTCGTCTGTTCTCTGAATTCGCGTTGACGATGGCGGCGGCCGTGGGCTTCTCGAGCTTTGTGGCGCTGAGTTTGTCGCCGATGCTGGCGTCGAAGATTCTGCATGCCAACGAAACCAATGGCCGCTTTGCACGCCTGGTGGACCGCGTATTCGGTGCACTGCGGCGCGGTTATGGCCGACTGCTGGCCGGCGCGCTGCATCACGCCTGGGTGGTGGGTGTGGTGTTTGTGGTCATCCTGGCGGGAGCGGCGTGGCTGTTGCGCGAGTTGCCCTCCGAGTACGCGCCGCGCGAGGATCGCGGTGCGTTCTTCGTGCTGGTCACCGGCCCCGAAGGCGCGTCGCATGGGTATATGCGCGACTACATGGACGAAATCGAGGCGCGGCTGATGCCGTTGGTCGAGTCCGGCGAGGCAACCCGCCTGCTGGTGCGCTCGCCGCGGGCGTTCACCAACTATGGCGTGTTCAACACCGGCATCGCGATCCTGGTGTTGCAGGACTGGGGTCAGCGCCGCTCGGGATGGGCCATCATGGAGGACGTCAATAAGCGATTGGCGGATTTGTCGGGCGTGCGCGCCTTCACCGTCATGCGCCAGGGGTTCGGCAGCGCGATTCAGAAGCCGGTGCAGTTCGTGCTGGGCGGCGGCACCTACGACGAGCTGGTCGAGTGGCGCGACATCCTGCTAGCCAGAATCAATGAGCGCAACCCCGGGTTGACGGGTATCGATTGGGACTTCAAGGAAACTAAACCACAGTTGCGGGTGCTCATCGACTACGATCGCGCCGCCGATCTCGGGGTCAGCGTGGGCAATATTGGCCGCACGCTCGAAACGATGTTGGGTTCCCGCGTCGTCACGAGCTACATCGATGCGGGCGAGGAGTACGACGTGATCCTGGAGGGCGAGCGCGATACCCAGCGCACGCCGGCGAGTCTGGAGCAGATATACGTTCGCTCGGAGGGCAGTGGTCAGCTCATACCGATGGCGAACCTCGTGCGGCTGGAGGAGTTCGCCGATTCGAATCGGCTCAACCGCTACAACCGGTTGCGTTCGATCACGCTGGAAGCCAACCTGGCGGACGGTCTGGTGCTCGGCGAGGCGCTCGCGCATCTGGAGAGCCTGGTACGGGAACACCTGCCGCCGCAGGTCGTCATCGACTTCAAGGGGCAATCGCAGGACTACAAGCTCGCCGGGCAATCGATCGTGTTTGTGTTCGCGCTGGGATTGGGCGTCGTCTTTCTGGTGCTGGCGGCGCAGTTCGAGAGTTTTGTTCACCCGTTCGTGATCATGCTCACCGTGCCGTTGGCGATGGCGGGCGCGCTGCTCGGGCTGCATTTGAGCGGCCTCAGTCTCAACCTTTACAGTCAAATCGGGTTGATCATGCTGGTCGGGCTCGCAGCGAAAAATGGCATCCTGATCGTCGAATTCGCGAATCAGTTACGTGACGCCGGGCAGTCATTCGAATCGGCGTTGCGGGAAGCGGCCGAAACGCGCCTGCGCCCGATCGTCATGACCGGGATCACCACTGCGGCCGGCGCGATTCCATTGGTTTTATCGGCGGGCGCCGGTGCCGAAACGCGAACTGTGATTGGTAGCGTCGTTCTATACGGTGCGCTGGCGGCGACGCTGTTCACGTTGTTCGTGGTGCCCGTGGCCTATCACCTGTTGGCGCGTCGAACCGGTTCGCCAGGCGCGGTGCGGCGCCGATTGGAGAAGGAGATGGGCTAAACCGCACGCGTGCTGCTTGAGCGCCGCGTGCGGAAACGTGGCGATCAAGCCGTCAACGCTGCCCGTGACCGCGTTGCCTCGCCATCCTTGAACGCGCGCCAACGCGCCATCTCGTCGCGTAGCATCGCTTCTCGCGGCGGCCGGAGCGGATCGGCGCCGATTGTCCCTTTGAGACCTTCCAGATAGGCAGGGTCTTGCGCCGCGGCGAGGCGCGTCTGGGCGAGCGTCAGCAATTCACGTACCCGCAGCGTTTCCGCGACCGAGGCGTAGTGGCGCAGCCGTAAAAACTCTTCGAGGCTGCGCACATGACGCTTCCACAGTGCGATGTCGCGCTTTTGCTTGACCTCAAGGCGCTCCTGATACCAGTCGGATCCCAGCAGATACTCGCGTGTGAACAGTTTGCGGATGGCGGGATCATGCGCGTCCCGACCGTCGAAATGGCCCTCGGCCATGATGAACAACAAGGCTCGTAGCGGCGGGCAGGCATCCTCGATCGTGCCGTCGTCGATATAACGTTGCGCGACCTGACGCTGCGATTCGACGATGTTGCGGATGCCGTCGATATAGGCCGCGCGATCCTGCAGTTCCGGTTGCAGGATTGGCGCGGTGAACACCGCCCGCGGGTTATCAAATATCTTGCCCATGAAATCACGCACGAAGCGGTCGGTCACGCGGTAGCCGAGCCGGCTACCCAGCACGCGCTCACCGCCGTGGTCGAAGTCCTCGATCCGTTCTAGGTATCCATGGGCGATTAAATAATTCGGATCGCGCTGCTGGCGGGTGAGTCTCGACCAGATCTCCGGGATCAGCAAACTAATGTCATGATCGACGCGAACCCTCGGTCCGATATGGCCAGCCGGCGTCGAGTAACCGGCATGGCCGGTCAGAATGAACGAAACCAGCGTGTTGTTCAGGTCGGCGGTCGGACGCAGCGCGTTGAACGGCCCCTTGGTCAGCGCGCCTTCACTGCCCGCTCCGGTCGTGCTCGGCGACTTGCCGGTCAAGGAGCAGACGTAGTCCATGAACAGCTCGGGTAGTTCCTGATAGTGAATGGGATTGTAGACCGCCAGCGGAGGTATTCCCGGCTCGGGCGGATTGTTGCGTCGCCCTGATAGTACCGCGTCGACCGGGTGGCAAAGGGGCGAATCCAGTGGCAGCTTGCGGTGCAGGCGCGCGCCGATTTCGGCGGCGTATTTGCGTAACGGCTGCACGATGTCCGGTCGGGTTTGCAGGTAACGCGGGTTTTTCGACGGCTTGCCATCGACCAGGCGCGGGTGGGCGGAGGAGACGACATACCGATCGCCACGCGCGTGCGCGTCGGCGAGCAAGCCGCGCATCGGCGCGGTCAGATCGCACAGCGTCAATACGTCTTCGACCACCTGATCGAGCGACTCGCCTTTCAGCGGTTCGAAGTTGGCGATGAAGTTGCCTGGTTGCGCCAATTCTGCCTCGGTCTGCTTGTCGTAACCCGGAATCACGGCGTCGTCCGGACGCTGGAATAGCCGATACTCGCAGTTCTTGACGAGCTTGAGGCTGCCGGTGTCGGGGCGCCGCGGACTACAGAATCCGACGCGACCGAACGGCACCGCCACGGATACGCTGATGTCGTCCTCCATCTGCACCTTTTCCGCGGCGATGAAATCCTGGCGCACCTTGAATGTACGCCACTTTTTCTGTTCGTCGTATCCGACCCGCAGGTAGGACGCGACGATCCGGCGCCCGTGCAATTTCAGCTCGTGTGCCGGGTGACCATCCACCTCGTCGACCGATAGATGGCGGCGCCAGTCACGACCCCAATCGGGTCGATAGAAGCGCTTGATCAGGAACGCCAGGGCTTGAATGCGCGGCGGGAGTGAGTTTAGCCAGGTGTTGAATGCCTCGGTGTAGTTGGGTGACGGCGTCAGCATCTTGATAAACGAGCCGAGACTGCGGTTCGGACTCAGTGGCCCGCGCCGAGGGTCGCCATCTTCGTGCTCGCAGCCGGCTTTGAAGCGACTGGAGTAATCGCGCTCGAAGATTTCCTGGACGCGGTCGAGATCGTGCGTCAGGTTGTCGACAAACAACGGTCCATAGATCACGGCGTCTTCCAAGGACTTGGAGATCTCGGACTTGCCGCCGCCCGAAACCGTGCTCGGTTTATGGCAGAACGTACCTTCGGCCGCCGTGCCGATCAGGCGCCACGACGGTGCGCCCGGGTGCTTACACATCTCGATTTTGTAACCGTCCGGCTGAATATAGATTCGGCCCGGCTGCAGTCGAATTTTTTGCGGTGCGCCGTCGAGTTCCCAGGTGATGGTTTGCGCGTTGAGATCCATGCGCACATCCCGCGGGACGTAGATCACCTCGGGAAAGCGTTTGTCGATCCCATAGCCTTGCGGTTGCAGTGTCATGATTTCGCCGTAGTTCGCGATGACATCCGCGAAATCGAAGCCGGGTTGGCGCGAGTTCTGGTCCGCGCCATACTCCTCGCCGTGGTTGCGGCGCTCGAACGCAAGCGCGCCGCCGGCGTGTTCCTCTTCGGCAAGACCGAACAAGTTGGCCGCATAGCTGATTTGAGTCTTGACCTCTTTCTTGCAGTACCCGAAATAGTTGTCGGCAAGCAGGGTGACGATGACACCCGAGTCGTCGCGCGCGGTGAGCTTGAATGCCTCGCCATCGTTGTACAGTTCGTCCTCGGCCTCCCAGCACATGCCGTCGCGCAACTGGCGCTGGGTCGCATGGTCGCGGTGCGGCAGGCCCAGTTCGCGTTTGGTCAGGCGGATCAGGTGCGGGGCGAGAATGACGCAGCCGGTGTGGCCGGTCCAATGATCGATGTCGAGCGCGGCGTCGTTTTCGACCAGTTGCGGGTTGCCCGCGTTGCCGAAGATGCTCTCGACGAAATCCAGATTACTGACCAGATTGCCAGGCGCGAAGAAGCGGATTTCCATCGTTTTCTCCGCGTCGAAACCGGGAATCTCCGGGCAAACGATCGGGCGCAGCAGCAAACTGACGAATATTCGCGCCGGGTTCGGTTGGTTCGCGGTAAACGGGATGACCTGAAGCGCGTCCGGCGGCGTCAGCGCGCGGCCCAGCATGCGCGCGAATACCCGCTTCGGTACCGCCCGCTTGTCGCTTGGAATTGGCAGACCGCCCTCGGCGATGTGAAACGAACCGTGGGTCGTGCGCCGGTCCTTCGCTGGATTATGCAGTACCCCCTGGGCGACGCGATAACTCGCGATGATCTCGGAACGAAATACATCTTCGCCGATCGGCAACGATAGCTCGCGCGCGATGCCATGCCGGTCGAGGATGAAGGTCTGAGTCGGCAACGTCGGAACGTGGTCAAGGTCCAGGTCACTGAGGTAGCGCTGGAGAAACTGTTGTATCCGCTGGTCGGCCGGGCAGTGATGGGCCGCGAGCAAGCGCCCTTTTTCGCGGTACGCCTTAAGCAGGTCATCGACGGTGTCCATGAAGGTGGCCTGGTCCGCCACCTGGACCGTCGGTTGGCCTGACGCGGCAAGCACGAGATTGATGTAGGAGTGGAGCTTGTTCGATACTTCGGTTACATGGGTGCCCGTGGCGTCGAGGCCCAGGGTTCTGGTCGCGGTCATGGTTATTCTTCTCCTCGGCAGTGCGCGCCCACATGCAATGGGCATTGGCGTGAGGGCATCCGATGCCTGCGGCGGGTACGAGCCTTTGACCCGACCCGGATTATCGCAAGTGTCACGCAAGATTGGTTCCAGGCCCAGCGAATAATCTCGGTCGGCACGATACCGTCGGTACAAATCTAGTCAAATGAATAAGTTACATGAAATCTTACGAGGCAGGTCGGGAGCGCCGACACGGCGCTTCGCGGTGAAGTCGGTGTGCTCACGCACCAGTGCGGCCGGTTTGGCGCACCTCCGTGGGGCGAGCCCCTTCACTAAGCGGCCGATTGGGCGTACTATTGCCGCCTTTTTCGCCGGCTTGGTTAAGCTTGGCGCGAATAATCAATGTCTTGAAGCAAGGTACGCAATGATCACAATTCGACTGGCGCGGGGCGGCGCGAAAAAGGCGCCGTTCTACCATATCGTCGTCACCGACTCGCGCAAATGCCGCGACAGCGGTTACAAGGAACGCCTGGGCTACTTCAATCCGGTGGCGCGTGGCCAAGCCACGGAGTTGCAGATGGATAAGGAGCGCATCGAGCATTGGCTCAAGCAAGGCGCCAAGTTCACCGACCGCGTCGCGGTACTGTGGAAGCAAGCCAACAAGACTCAGCCGGCCGCGGCATAGCCTTGTCGGGGTCGGCGCCGGTCACGATTGGGCGACTGGCGGGGCTCTACGGCGTTCGCGGCTGGTTCAAGGTGTTTTCCCACACCCAGCCACGCGAAAACATTCTGAGCTATCGCCCCTGGCTAATCATGCTTGGCGGCGAGTGGCGGATTTTCGCGGTCGAGCAGGGTCAAGCCCATGGCAAGGGCGTGCTGGCGAAGCTCGCGGGGTGCGACGATCGCGATCAAGCAGAGAAATTGTTGGGCGCCGAAATCGCGGTTGAGCGTGCCCAGCTCGGCGAGTTGACCGCAGGCGAGTATTACTGGGCCGACCTGATTGGTCTGAACGTCAGCAATCTCGAAGGGATCGAGCTTGGAATCGTTACCGGTCTGATGGAAACCGGAGCGAACGACGTGTTGGTGGTCGAGCAAGGCGGGCGCGAGCGGTTGGTTCCGTATGTGAATCCGCTGTATGTGAAGCGAATCGATCTCGCCGGCAAACACATGGTGGTGGACTGGGATCCGGAATTCTGACGTTGAGGAGGTTGCCCGCATGGCGATGCGCATCGACGTCGTAAGCATTTTTCCCGGTCTGGTTCGGCAGGTCGTCGCGTGCGGGATCACTGAGCGGGCGCACCGGGGCGGGTTGTTGGAGCTGAAGTTGTGGAATCCACGCGATTTCACCCAGGACGTGCATCGCACGGTCGACGACCGTCCCTATGGCGGCGGCCCGGGAATGGTGATGTTGTACCAACCGCTGACGGACGCGTTGCGGGCGGCAAGGAGCGACGATCCGCGGCCGGCACGGGTCGTGTATTTGAGTCCCCAAGGGCGGTTGCTGGACCAGACGGCAGTCAATGCGTTCGCGCGGTCTGACCGACTGATCTTGATCGCGGGTCGCTATGAAGGCATCGACGAGCGGTTCATCGAGGCGTTCGTCGATGAGGAATGGTCGATCGGCGATTACGTGTTGAGCGGTGGCGAATTGCCCGCGATGGTGTTGATAGATGCAATCGCGCGGCAGTTGCCGGGTGCGCTCGGACACCAGGACTCGGCACGGCAGGACTCATTCATGGACGGCGTGTTGGATTGTCCGCATTATACGCGACCCGAGCGGATCGATGGTCGGGCCGCGCCGGAAGTGCTGTTGGGCGGCAACCATGAACGAATTGCGCGCTGGCGGCGTGATCGCGCCCTGGAGCGGACCCTGCGGCGGCGACCGGAGCTGATCGAACGTCTCGCGCTCGGCAAACAGGACCAGGAAACGATTGAACGGGCGATTCGCGCCGCGAATTCGCCGATACAGGATTGATTCAAGAACAGGTGGCAATGATGAACATCATCCAACAACTCGAAGCGGAACAACTGCGTTCCGATATCCCCGACTTCGGACCCGGCGATACCGTGGTCGTCGAGGTCAAGGTGAAGGAAGGTAACCGTGAGCGCTTGCAGGCCTATGAGGGCATCGTGATCGCCAAGCGCGAGCGCGGCCTGAATTCCGCGTTTACAGTGCGCAAGATTTCCCATGGCGAAGGCGTTGAGCGGGTGTTCCAGACCCACAGCCCGGCGATCGCCAGCATCAAGGTCAAGCGTCGCGGGCGTGTCCGTCGCGCCAAGCTGTACTTCCTGCGCGGCCTGACCGGCAAAGCCGCACGGATCACTGAAAAAGTCTAGCGCAGTTCGCGGCCGGTCGGCCTTCGCGCCTTCCCGCCGTTGTAATTCCGCACACTCATCTCCAGACGAGGCGCCATCGCAGGATGGCGCCTCGTCTGTCGTGTCTGCTCGTCCTGAGCGATCGATTCGGTCACCGCATGTTTGTGGCCCTCGGGCTGCATTTTTCGACTATGCTTGAAGAGTCTGAGCGTTATCGGAGTGTAAGGGAGCAGGTGTACTCAGCGATCATCGAGGCACCATTTGGTGTCGTGGGTGTGCGAACCGACCACGGTGTGCTGACCCGAGTCGACTTCTTGCCTGGCGAGGCAGCCCTCCTGCGGCCCGTTGATTCATTTACCAAACGCATCGCGACCGCGCTCGATCGCTATCTCGGAGATCCGCGCGCCAGTCTTGTCGTGGAGCTTGCGTTGCGGGGCACGCCGTTCCAGCAACGCGTCTGGGAGGCGTTACTTGAGTTACCGGTGGGCGCCACGGTCAGCTATGGCGAGTTGGCGGCCAGGCTTGGCACGGGCGCGCGAGCGGTCGGCGGGGCCTGTCGCGCGAATCCAATCCCGATTTTTGTCCCCTGCCACCGGGTCGTCGCGGTCAATGGCCAAGGCGGTTACGCGGGTGACGCGCGCGGTGGCTGGGGTCGGATCAAGACGTGGTTGCTCGCGCACGAAGCCCAGACATGTCGCGACGCGACATCGGTGAGACCGCACCCGGCGAGGGGTAGCGTATCCCGACCGGAAACGGCGATGTCGGGCACCTGAAAGCATTATCGACCCCTATCGGGTAGGCCGTGGTCTGCGGGATCCATCCTGCCTACCGTGCAAGTACCTCAATTGATAGCGAAAGGGTGCCGTTCCAACCATATCGGGATCGCGCGCCCAGGAGTCTCTGCGGTTCCGACTTACCGCTAGCGCAACATCATCGACTTGAGCGCGAGCCGCTAGTTCGCCAGCGGCGCCGTGGGCGCCGATTCGCGCGCGCAGGCATGCCACGGAAAAGCGGAATCAGATTGATACCCCGCGGCGGAGCCAAACGATCGGCGATAAGCGTCGCGACCGGACGCGCGGCCGACGTCGGATCGTCTTAGAACAAAAGAAAGACGCGTGTGGGGCTTGAAACTCGCGCGCGCAACCCCAGCTTCTACCCGGTTGCAAAAAATCGGAGCGGATGACAATGAGCGTGGAACCGAACAAGGAAAACCTGAA
>JBHJOI010000033.1:0-17963 GCA_050329935.1 Thiotrichales bacterium
GCCCGCGCGTCCAAGGCTGGGTCGACAACATCATGGACGTGCATCCCACGCGCTGGCTGTCGTTTCGGTGAACGCCCCCCGCGCGGCGCGTGGTGATGACGTCAAACTGTCGCGCGCGGTGCGTTCGTCTGCGAGGCCAAGCAAAGCGGGCAGACGCTCGACACCTCCGGTTGGGATAAGGCGATGCTGCGCGCCCACGCTCGTTTCAGTTTGGCCGTAGCCGCGAGACGCGATCGCGTCATTTGGCCGGTAACGGAAAAAATAGCTGTTCGCCGTTCAGCTTGAATGAGCTGATCGCGTCGCGGCCGGCGTCGGAGGTGATCCAGGCGATGAATTTCTCCGCGGCGTCTTTTTTTACGTGCGGGTGTTTCGCCGGATTGACGAGCAGGACGCCGTAGGGGTTGTACAGTCGCTCGTCGCCCGCCAGCACGATGGTGAGGTCCTGACGATTCTTGAACGAGGCCCAGGTGCCGCGGTCGGCGAGCGTGTAGGCGCCGATTCCGGCGGCGATGTTCAAGGTCTGGCCCATACCCGCGCCGGCTTCCTTGTACCACGGCTTGCCCTTGGGCTCGACGCTGGCGTCCTTCCAGAAGCGCAGTTCGGCCGCGTGGGTGCCGCTGTTGTCGCCGCGTGAGACGAATGGGGCGGCTTTGTCGGCGATTTGTTTGAACGCGGTCGCGGTGGCGCCGGCTTGCTTCACGCCGGCGGGGTCCGGTGTCGGGCCGATCAACACGAAGTCGTTGTACATCACGACCTTGCGGTAGGCGCCGTGGCCGTCCGCGACGAAGGCGTCTTCCTTGGCGCGATCGTGGACCAGCAGCGCGTCGGCGTCGCCGCGTTTGCCAACGTCGAGCGCCTGCCCGGTGCCGAGCGCGACCACCTTGACCTTGATGCCGCTGGCCTGCTCGAACAGCGGTAGGATGTGTCCAAACAAGCCTGAATTATCGGTCGAGGTCGTCGAGGCGAGCGTGATCGTTTCGGAGGCGGTCGCGAGCGAACCGAAGCCCAGTAGTGCGCCCAATACGAGTGCGGCACCTAGAACGCGATGGACCATGGCAGTTCTCCTTTGATGAAGTGTTGTGCGTCTGGCGATGCGGGATGGGAAAAGAATCGTTGTACCGGTGAATGTTCGCGAACCTGGCCGCGGGCGATGAAGATTACGTCGTCGGCGAGGCGGTTGGCCTGCGCGAGATTGTGCGTGGTCATCAGGATCTTGGCGCCGTCGGTGCGAATCTGGCGGATGATGCGTTCGACCGCTTCCGCGCCCGAGGGATCGAGCGCCGCGGTCGGTTCGTCGAGCAACAACAATCGCGGTTCGGTGACCCAGGCGCGCGCCAGGGCGAGACGCTGACGTTCGCCGCCCGACAGATGCTTGGCGGGTTCCGGCCCGCGTTCGCCGAGGCCGACTTTGGCCAGCACCGCTTCCGCCCGGGCGCGGCGCTCGCGCCGGGCGACACCCATGGGTTTCAATGCGATCTCGACATTCGCGAGCAGGGAGGTTCGCAACACCATCGGCTGCTGAAAGACCATGTTGACGCCGAAGCGCGGCATTTCGCCACCCGCCCAATCGATCCTGCCAGCGTGGGGGCTGAGCAGTCCGCACAACAGTCGCAGCAGCACGCTCTTGCCGGCACCGTTCGGCCCGAGGATCACCGAAATGCCTTCGCCGTTCAGACTCAGTTGCAGGCCGTCGAGCACCTTGCGCCCGTTGGGCCGAAACTCGAGTTGTTCGATTCGAATCGGGAACATGGCGGGTTCAACCAAATCTACGCTCGGCCCACGCATGGAACAGGTGGGTCCCGGTGTTGAGCATCAGGATCACGCCGAGCAGCACGAGGCCGAGCGCGATCGCGAGCGGCAGGTCGCCCTTGCCGGTTTCGAGCGCGATCGCGGTGGTCATGACCCGGGTCGCGCCTTCGATATTGCCGCCGACGATCATCACCGCGCCGACCTCGGTGATCGCGCGCGCGAGTCCAGCCAGCACCGCGATCAGCAGCGAATGGCGGCAATCGTGCAATAGCGTGGTCACGCTTTGCCACCAACTGAAACGCAGCAACCGCAGTTCATCGGCGTAGCGTTGCCAGGCGTCGAGCACGACCTGACGGGTAATGGCGGCGATCAGCGGCACCACCAGAATCAGTTGCGCGATGATCATGGCTGGCGGCGAGTAGAGCAGACCCCAGTCGCCGAACGGGCCGGAGCGCGACAGCAGCAGATAGACAACCACGCCGACCACCACCGACGGTAATCCCATCAAGGTGTTCAACAGCACGACGCTGACCTGCCGCCCCGGAAAATCGCCAACCGCGAGCGCCGCGCCGAGCGGCAGGCCGATCAACGCCCCCAGCACCACCGCCGAGCCGCTGACTTGGAGCGATAGCCACACGATTTCCAGTACCCGCGCGTCGAGTGTCGCGAGCAGCGCGATCGCTTCGCGCAGGGTGTCGGAAAAGCCGATCATGACGGTGGGTTGAGCGCGGGATGGCGAACATGCCGGTGTCGGTCGATGTCAACCTCCGCCGCGTTGCATCGCGAAATCGAGCCGCGCGAGCAAGCGTTTGAACGCGCTCGCGTCGCCGCGCACGCATTCGTAGCTGACCCATTGCAGTGGCAGCACGAGCGCGCCGAGGCGGCGTTCGCCAAACGGGCGGACGCGGATCACCAGATCCGCGTCGTCGCTCGCGACCTCGAAGCGATCGGCGGCGGTTTGCGTGACCGCCCCGGGTGCGGCGAGCCGAAGGCCGTGCGTGAATTCGTTCACGCTGGCCGCGACCTCACGTTCGATCACCAACGGATTCGGCCGTGCCGCCTCCGCCGCCATCAACCCCCCGCGACCGGTGGCCAGACCGAAAGCTCGTCGTGCTCGGTCAAGGTTCGAGTCGCGCGTTGCTCGGGGGGCACGAACACGCCGTTGATCAACACCAGATGGGCACTTTTCTCGGGGATCTTGTAACGCTCGATCAAGGCCGCGACGGTGGTCTCGGGGGTGACGTCGAGTTCCATCGTGTTGGTCCTGCGCGCCTCGGCCGGCAGGTAATCCGACAGGTTCGCGAACAGTTTGAACAATACCCTCATGCCGCCGCCTGTGCCGCGCCGAGGTAAGCCTGCATAAAACCGGTCGGATTCTCGATCAGGGCGTCGCGCCGCGCGCCGAGTTTGACCCTGCCTTGAATCAGTCCGCGTAACACGCCAATGTGCTCGGTCCAGCCGATCGCCGTGGCGCCGATCAGCACGTCGTCACTGAATTGCAGGCTCAAGTAGCGGTAGTTTTCCTCGTCGACCATTTCCACGCCGCAGCCGCCCGACTCGGGTGAAACGCCGTGCCAATGACCGAACGAGGTTGAAATCAGTCCAAGCGTGTCCAGCACGTTGATCGCGAGGCTGCCGGGCGAGCGTGTGCTTCCGCCGGCCATGTTGGTCGCGGCGATCCGGGCCTGATCGGCGGCGTTCGGCTGAATGGCGTTCAGTTCGCGGGTGTGGGTATGGAAGTCCTCACTTTCGGTCACATCGCCCGCCGCGTAGATGTCCGGCAGGCTGGTGCGCATGAACGCGTCGACGAACACGCCGCGTTCGTAGTACACCCCGGAACCCTTGAGGAAAATCACGTTGGGGCGGACCCCGGCGGCACAGATCACGAGATCGGTCTCGATCGTGGTGCCGTTGTCCAGTCGCGCCCGCAGCGCGCCGTCGGTCGCCTCGATCTGGTCGACACGGGCATTGACATGCACTCGCACGCCCTTGTGTTCGACCCAGCGCTTGATCATCGCGCCGGCATTCGCGGTCATCATGCGCGGCACCATCCGGTCGTACATTTCGACGACGGTGAGTTCGACGCCGCGCGCGGCCAGTGCCTCCATGATGATGCAGCCGATGAAGCCGGCGCCGAGTTGCAGCACGCGTGAACCCGGTTGTGCCCGGGCGACGATCGCGCGCGCGTCGGCCAGGGTCCAGCAGGTATGCACGCCGGGTAGGTCGATGCCCTCGATGGGCGGTTGGATTGGGTGCGAGCCGGTCGCGATCAGCAGTCGGTCGTAAGTCAGGGTCTCGCCGTTGTCGAGGCGAACCGCGTGTTGCTCGGGTATCACCTGCTCAACGCGGGCGACCACGAGTCCGATATTCAAGGCGGCGTAATGGTCGTCGCGCTTGCGCAGATGGGTGCCGCGTTCGTCGATGTTGCCCATCAACAGGTAGGGAATCGCCATCCGCGAGTAGGGCGGTTCAGGCTCGTCACCGATGAGGGTGATCGCGTCATCGGGCCGCGCCTTGCGCAGGGTCTCGGCGGCGACCACGCCGGTCGGGCCATTGCCGATAATGATGTGATGCATGGGTTACCTCGGCTTGAACAGGGCGACGCCGGCGCGAACGCGCCGGCGTCGAGTCGATGGCGAATCAGAGACCGAGCCGTGACAAGGTCTCGCCGGTGGGCACGCCGTTGGTGTCCCAGCCACGTACCTGGTAGTACTCGGGCTTCATCTTGTCGATGCCGGAGACCAGACCCTTGGCGGGGCCGGTCTTGGCGACCTCGGTCTTGAGCCGGATCGGCAGGTCGTCGTCCTTGGCGGTGAGGCCCGCGGCCAGGTTGAATTGCCGCTCCATGTTCCAGATCCGCTCGCCGGCGGCCATCAGTTTGTCCATCGTCCAGTCGCCCTCGCAGGCGGCGTCGATCTGCGGTTGGATGTCGGCCACGGTCCACGCGAACGAGGTGAACAGGCACAGGCCGGAGGAGTCGAACACCGCGGTCGCGTCCTGAAACGCCTTGACGAGATCAGCCTTGCCATCGGTGGTCAGCGGATCGGTCTTGACCGGAATGCCCAGCACCTCGGAGGCGACGGTGTACGAACGCAGGTGGCAGGCGCCGCGGTTCGAGGTGGCGTAGGTCAGGCCCATGCCCTGAATGCCGCGCGGATCGTAAGCCGGAAACTCCTGCTTCTTCACCGTCATCGACAGTTCGGGATGGCCATACTTTTCGCATAGTCGCGCCGACCCGAGGCCGATCTCGGGGCCGAACCCGCGTCCCTCGGCCGTCTGGTGGGCGAAATCGATCAATGCACGGGCCGAGCCGAACGGGGCGTCGGTGCCGAGTTGCTCCGCGCTCAGGACGCCCATCGTGTACAGCTCCATCACCGCGCCGATGGTGGCACCGAACGAGATCGGGTCCATCCCGTCCTCGTTGCAGATCATGTTGGCGACGGTCAACGCCTCGAGGTCGTCAACACCGTTGGCGGCACCGAGCGACCAGGCGTTCTCATATTCGAGACCGCCGGTCGCGCCCCAGTATTTCGGGTTGTTTTCGACGCTCCAGTGGTTCTTGTCGACCTGGGAAATCCGGCCGCAGGCGATGGTGCAACCGAAGCAGGCGGCGTTGGTGACGAGGTTCGACTTGCCGTCGCTTGGCCGCTTTTCGTGCATCGCCTCGCCCGAGATGTTGCGCGCGCCTTCGAACTGCACGTCGCGCGAATTGCGGGTCGGTAGCGCGCCGATTTCGTTGATCACGTTCATCAGTACCTGGGTGCCGTAGGTGGGCAGGCCCTGACCGGTGACCGCGTTGTCGGCGAGGATCTTTTTCTTCTCGGTCGTTACCTTCATGAATTGGCGGAAGTCCTTGATGCCGCCAACGCCTTTCGTGCCGCGAATCGCGAGCGCCTTCAGGTTCTTGGAACCCATGACCGCGCCGACGCCGGAGCGGCCGGCGGCACGATGCAGGTCGTTGACGATACAGGCGTACAACACACCGTTCTCACCGGCGCGGCCGATCGACGAAACGCGGATCTGCGGATCGTGATGGTCTTTCTTGATCTGCTCCTCGGTGTGCCAGGTGGTGGTGCCCCAAAGGTGCGAGGCGTCGCGCAACTCGGCGGTATCGTCCTGAATCCAGAGATAAACGGGCTTCGACGATCTGCCCTCGCAGATCACCATGTCCCAACCCGCCATTTTCATCTCGGCGCCGACGTAGCCGCCCGAGTTCGAACAGGCGATGGCGCCGGTCAGCGGGCCCTTGGTGACAACCGAGTAGCGGCCGCCGGTCGAGGCCATCGTCCCGGTCAGCGGGCCGGTGCAGAAAATCAGTTTATTTTCCGGTGCCAATGGATCAACGGTGGCGTCGACTTCCTCGACGAAGTACTTGGTCGCGAGGCCGCGCTGCCCCAGATACTGTTGCGCCCACTCCATGTTGAGTGGTTCGGTGGTGCAGGTGCCGGTGCCGAGGTTGACCCGCAGAATCTTTCTTGCCCATGCCATGATTGGATACTCCTCAAGCGTTGGCGCGTGGTTGGGTGTCGGTGCGTCCGGCCCAGGCACGCATCCTGTCGAGCCCGGTCCAGTCCGCGTCGACGTAGGTGATGGCGCCGGTGGGGCAGGCCTCGGCGCAGGCGGGATTACCCTCGCATAGGTCGCATTTCTGTACTTTGCCGAGGTCGTGCACGTAGTTGATGGTGCCAAACGGGCAGGCGATGGTGCAGACCTTGCAGCCGACGCAGGTGTCCTCGAGAACCATTTTCGCGCCGGTCGCACGGTCGATCACGATCGCTTCGACCGGGCAGGCATGCAGACACCAAGCCTCGGCGCACTGGGTGCAGGTGTAAGGCACCTTACGCCCGGCCTCCTCGAAATTGAAGATCTTGATCCGCGACTTGGCGATATTGAAAACCCCATGATTCTCGTACGAACAAGCCATCTCGCATTGCAGACAGCCGGTACACTTGCCGGGGTCGATGTTCAAAGATTTTTGCATCCTCGATCTCCTTTGAAACGGGTGGGGGTGAACGATTGTTGGTGTGTGAATGACTGACTGTTATATATAGATAGTGAACCAAACGGAAGCCAGCGAAACCCGGGAGATTTTCCTGTTGAATACGACGAATGATGGTTGTGGAGCGGTGGTCGGCGGGGCCTTGCGCGTGGCCGAGGCGCGGTCGCGAATGCTTGATCTATTGCAGCCCGTGCGCGGTTGGGAATGCGTCGCGTTGCGCCACGCGTTGGATCGAGTTCTGGCCGACGATGTGATCGCGCCGTTCAATGTTCCGGCGCACGATAATTCGGCGATGGACGGTTACGCGGTGCGCGGCGCGGACACCCTTTCGACGGCAACCGTTCGGCTCAAGGTGGTCGGCACGGCGCTGGCGGGCAAGGCCTTTTCCGGATTGATTGGACCCGGTCAGGCGGTGCGGATCATGACCGGGGCGGTCATGCCGGCTGGTAGCGACACGGTCGTGGTTCAAGAGGTCTGCGAGGTTGACGGCGAGCAGGTCGTGGTGCCAGGCGGGCAGCGGACCGGGCAGAATGTGCGCCGATTGGGGGAGGATCTCGCCGTCGGCAAACCGGCGCTCAGGGCGGGCAAACGTGTCGGTCCCGCCGAGCTGGGGCTTGCGGCTTCGCTCGGCATCGCCGAGGTGCGGGTCCGCCGGCGTCTGCGCGTGGCGTTTTTCTCCACCGGCGACGAGCTGGCGTCGATTGGGCAAACGCTCGGTGCCGGCGAGGTCTACGACAGCAATCGCTACACCCTGTTCGGCGCATTGACCCGGCTGGGCGTCGAAGTGTTGGACATGGGGGTGGTGCGCGACAACCCGGACGACATCGAGGCCGCGTTCACGCTGGCGGCGGCGAACGCTGACGTGATTTTGACCACGGGCGGGGTCTCGGTCGGGGAGGCGGACTATGTCAAGGCCTTGGTCGCCCGCCTGGGCGAGGTCAAGTTCTGGAAACTGGAGATCAAGCCGGGTCGGCCGATGGCGTTCGGTCGTATTGGCTCGGCCTGGTTTTTCGGTCTGCCGGGCAACCCGGTCGCGGTGATGGTGAGCTTCTATCAGCTCGCGCTTGAGCCATTGTTGAAGTTGATGGGGGTGGACCCGCTCCCGGCGCGGCCGACGGTGAGCGCGCGCTGCACCGAGTCGCTCAAGAAAAGCACCCGGCGGCGCGAGTTCCCGCGCGGCGTACTGTTCGAGCAGGCGGGCGAATGGTGGGTGCGACCGGCCGGAAAACAGGGCTCCGGCGTGCTGAGTTCCATGGCGGAGGCGAACTGCTTCATGGTGTTGCCCGAGGATACGGGGCATGTCGCCGCGGGCGATACCATCGAGGTGCAGATGTTCGAGGGGCTGCTCGGCTGAACGGGCGTTCACGGGAATGCGGGAAGCCGACGCCCTCCGTGGACTCTGAATCCGGCAATCGCTGCCAGGGTGAGGAGGGGGATTTTTTCGGGCTGCGATCGGGCCTTGTCGGAGGTCAGCGATGTTCGCGATAAAGCAGGCCAGCCGTCGAACGCCATCGGTGCTGCCGCTGTATCGCCGATCGGATTTCGACCCGATTCCTGCGTGAACGCTGGCTTTCCGGACTCGACCGCGTATACTCCGCGCTGCCGCACGCCCCACCAATCAGCGCGCGGAATTCCCAATAACCCTCGATCGTTTCGATCCCCACACGTCTGCCTCGATTGGTGTCGCCCCGCGCGATAGGCCGTCGCAGGAGTTTTCCGAATTATGTCCTCGAATTTATCCGCCCCGGCATTCGCCGATCTGGGCTTGTCCGTTCCGCTGCTGCGCGCGATCGCCGAAGCCGGTTATACCGTGCCTACGCCCATTCAGTCGCAAGCAATTCCGCTGGTGTTGAAGGGAGGCGACTTGCTGGCCGCGGCGCAGACTGGCACCGGCAAGACCGCTGGTTTCACACTGCCAATTCTGCACCGGTTGGCCGCGCATGCGATCACCGGGCACAAGCCGGGCCGTCCGCGCTGCCTGATCCTGGTGCCTACTCGCGAACTGGCGGCGCAGGTCGAAAACTCGGTGCGCACCTATGGCAAGCATCTGCCGCTGGTGTCGCTGGTGATGTTTGGCGGGGTGAATATCAATCCCCAGTTCAAGGCCCTGCAATCGCGGGTCGACATCCTGGTGGCAACGCCCGGGCGTTTGCTCGACCACGTCGGTCAACGCACGGTGGATTTGTCGGGGGTCGAGATCCTGGTGCTCGACGAAGCCGACCGGATGCTCGACATGGGCTTCATCCGCGATATCCGCAGGATCCTCGCACTGTTGCCGAAACACCGTCAGAACCTGTTGTTCTCGGCCACGTTTTCCGACGAGATCAAGACCCTGGCGAACGGCTTGCTGCACAAGCCCGGTCTGGTCGAAGCGGCACGGCGCAACACCGCCTCGGAGCTGGTCGAGCAAAGCGTGCACCTCGTCCCGCAAGTCCATAAGAAAGACCTGCTCTCGCACCTGATTCGGCGCAACGACTGGCATCAGGTGCTGGTGTTCACGCGCACCAAACACGGCGCGAACAAGCTCGCCGAAAAGCTGGCCAAGGATGGTATCCCCTCAGCGGCGATCCACGGCAACAAGAGCCAGGGCGCGCGCACGCGGGCGTTGGCGGATTTCAAGGACAACACGGTTCAGGTATTGGTCGCGACCGACATCGCCGCGCGCGGCATCGACATCGACCAGTTGCCACAGGTCGTGAATTTCGAGCTGCCCAACGTACCGGAGGACTATGTTCACCGCATTGGCCGGACCGGCCGCGCCGGCAGTGTCGGCGCCGCGGTGTCGCTGGTCGATCAGGAGGAGATCGGCTATCTCAAGGACATAGAACGGTTGCTCAAACGCAGTATTCCGCGCGTCACCGTCGAGGACTTCGTGCCTCCGCCAGTGTCGCCGCGAGCCCCCGCGCAGGACGCGCGGCCGCCGCGCCGGGACGCCGGTCGTCCGCGCAACGCCGCACCAAAGGCGCCGCCAAAACCGCATGGCCGGGGCGATGGCAATGGCCGCGGGGATGTCAACGGCAATGTCGCACCCAGACCGGCCGTGACCGCGCGTCGGCCCGCGACGAATGGAGCGGCGGCGCCGGGGCGCAGCGGTCGTCGCGGTCGCTGAGCGCGCGGTAGCCGACCGCGAGGCCCTGTTGGCCCGGGGCGTTAACGCCCCGTTGTTTCAGGGGCCAGCGACCACCGCCGCGGCCGCCACGGGCGTGACGAAAAACGCGTAGGCGTTATAGGTCATTGCGACCGCCAACACCGCGAGTAGCGCGTAGTAGTGCGCGTGAGCGTGGGACATGAAGCGCGGCAGGGCGAAGCCGGCCGGACGGTCGGCCACCGCTCGCGTGATCCTTTTGCGCAGCTTCTTGAGCGGCTCCTCCATCAGGAACAACACCGCGACCGATACCACCAGTGTCAGCACAAGTGCGGTGATGTAGGGGTATTGGGGCATCAATTTCTGGTGCGCCAGCAGTTCCAGGAACGGAAAGTGCAGCAGGTAGATCGGGTAGGTCAGATCGCCGATCAGCACGTCGCGGCCGGTCAGGAAGCGGGTGTTGGCGACCATGACGGCGAACAGCACCATTACGATCAGGCTGCCGATGACATAGTTGCCGAGTTGGTAGGGCACCAGCGCGATTAGCAACAACCCGGCGAGTCCGATCCAGAAGTGATAGGGTCCGCGCAGGTGGTCGCGGTAGTGATAAACCAGCGCGCCGATGCAATAGGCCGCGAGCAGGCCGTGGCCGGAGAGGAAATAGCGCAGGTGCCAGGCCTCGTAGGTGTTGTCGAGCGTGAACGCGCAGTAAACGGCGTATGCCAGCTCGACACCGAGCACGGTCCACAGCCGGCGCGTGTGGCCCATCAGGAACGGTGCGAACAGGTAGAACAACAAATCGTAGGTCAGCGTCCAGGTCGGGATATTGGTCATGTTGTAGGCGAGCCCGCCGAAATCGCCGAAGAAGCCGAGAATGCCTTGCGGAATCAGGGTGTAATCCAGAAACAGCCGTTGCGGCGAGGGCAGCTCCGGCGCCTCGGCGAGGAACAGCGCGATCACGAAGATCGTCAGAATGATCCAGTGCAACGGGTAGATTCGCAGCATGCGGCTGACCAGGAACGCGCTGGTACCCTGGGGGTGAAGCTTGTAGTTGGTGTTCCAGACGAACGCGATCAGATAGCCGGTGACGACGAAAAAGCCATAGACGGCGATGTGGCCGATCCCGAGGAAAGCCAGATTCTCGGCGCCCAGGTACTCGGAGGCGATACGTTGCAGGTGATGCTGGGCGATATTGAAGTGCTGATCCACCACCAACAGCGCGAGGATCACCCGAAACAGTCCAATACCCCTCATTGATGTCTCCCTAATTTCGAGTTGGCGCGAACCCAGTCGCGGCGTGCGAGTGCGCGATCTCTCGCGGAATGTGTGCCCCGGGACTGTTGCCTGATCCACGGCGGTGGGGCGGGCATTGTCGGCCCCGAATGGCACCTAACTTTAGCCCGTTGAACCCGCAATGCGAATGCGCGTAGGTTGGGGCGACGACGTCACCCCAGCCTGCGAACGTAACGTCTCCCCCCGCCGCCCTGTAGGTTGTGGGTGAGCCTGCGAACCCCAACCATCGATCCAGCCAGGCGGATTTGTCGTGGAACCTTATTCGCCCCAACGAACAACCGCCAGGCGTGCACGGCCGGCGAAGTCAGTGCCATACACCCCAACATCCTTGCCCGACGGGCGAGGATGCGTATCCACCCGTGTCGCCCTAGAAACCGTAGATCGCCTTCAGCGCGTTGAACCACTTCGTGGCGATTTTATCCTCGCCCGCGAAATTCGGGTGGATGCCGTCGTAGGTGTCCACGCCAGTGGCTGCGTTGAAGTTGGAGTGCTGATCGACACTTTGCACGGTAGCCAGGCCCAAACCTATGATTAGCCCGTTGAGACTTGAATTGAAATCACTGATCTTCGGACTTGCGGTGGTCGCGGCGGGCGAAAAATTGGGGTCGATCGGGATGATATTGGCCACGAGTATGCGCGGACGCGGGGACTTGGCGACGAGTTGTGTGACGACCGCCATGACGTCCGTCGCCGCGGTGCCGGCGTCGTTGCCATCGTTTAGTAGGTCGTTTGTGCCCAGGAACATCAGCACAACATCCGGTTTGATCGCGTACCCCGACCACCAGGTATTGATGTCGGCGAGCACCTGATTCGCGGTCCAGCCCCAGTGGCCTTCGTGTAATATCGCGCTAAACGAATAGGGCACCTCGCTGCCGACCGTGTGGGTGCCGCCGTCGGTTGAGCTCGAGAAGTTGGTACTCAGGCTACCGACGAACTCGAACGCCACCTTGGCATCGAGCAGTTTCTTCCACAACGCGTAGCGATAGGCGAACCCGCTGGCGGAGGCGGTGTCCTGGCCCTGCGTGATCGAATCGCCCAGCGGCAGGATACGGATCGGCGTGATCGTGACCGTTTGCGTCGTGACCGACGATTGTCCCTGGCTATCGGTGACCGTCAGTTCGACATTGAATTGGCCGCCGGGATTCCGGTAGTCGCGTGTGACGGTCTTGCCGCTGCCGGTGGCGCCATCGCCAAATTTCCAGGTATAGGTCGCGATGTCGTTGTTCGGATCGGTGGAGGTGCTGGCGTCGAGCGTGATCGTCCGCGAGTTTGCAAACGCGGGAGCAATCGTGAAACGCGCGACGGGCGGCTTGGTGGAGGCGTCGACGGTGCTGGTCGCCGTCGCGCGGCCACCGCTGTTGTCGGTGACGCGCAGGGTCACGAGGAATTGACCACTGGCCGCGTAGGTATGTGTCGCGGTGGCGCCGGTGCCGGTGCCGCCATCGCCAAACTCCCAGCTATAGCTGGCGATGCGGCCGTCGGCGTCGGTGGACGTGGTGGCGTCGAAGCTATAACTATTCGCGCCGCCGGCGGGATTGCTGGTCCAGACGAAGCGCGCGACGGGCGAGATGTTATTGTCGATCGGCGGGTCGCTGCCGCCGCTACTACCGCCGCCACCGCCGCATCCCGCGAGCATCGTTAGAAGTGCCAAAGTGCCGAGTAGGAGCTTCGCCAGTTTCATACAGTTGGATTCAAGTTGAGTGTAAGGTGTTGTTAATCGGTCGCTTTGGCGTTGGTTGCCATTTGCGGGCGTCGGCGCGTCACACGACGATTCAAAGTATGGGTCGGAATTGTGCCATAGCGGTGCCCGGGGGGGTGGGCGCGGTTTCGCGATTTGTGATCGGCATCCCCATAAATGCGTGAATTTTGGCTAAACCGTGCAGGCCGTCGCCGAATCCGTGCCTCGACGCCATGTGTGCACGCTTTCGGTGCCGGTACTTGCGTGATGGCGTCCGCGCGATCGCGAGACGCGCGGACGCTTGAGTGCCGCCCGCGGCGAAACGCGGTCGCGACGCCGGATCAGACGATCTGGCAGGCTTCGTCGAATTCGAAGCGCGGGCTGCGCGGGAACAACCCGGCGGGGTCACCCTGGCCAAGATTGCAGAGGAAGTTGGCCTTGATCTCGGTGCCGGCGAAAAACTCAGCGTTCACTTTTTCCTTGTCGAAACCGGACATCGGCCCGCAGTCGAGCCCGAGCGCGCGTGCCGCGAGCATCAGGTAGGCGCCTTGCAGGGTGGCGTTGCGGAACGCGGTGTCGTTGATCACGTCCGGCTTGCCGGCAAACCAGGCCCGGGCATCGGTGTGCGGAAACAGTTTGGGTAGGTGATCGTAAAACGCGTAGTCCTGCGCGATGATCACCGTGACTGGCGCGGCGAGGGTCTTGGCGAGGTTGCCTTCGGCAAGCGCCGGCTTGAGGCGCGCCTTGCCCGCGGGCGTGCTGACGAACACGAAGCGCGCGGGGCTGCAATTGGCGCTGGTGGGGCCGAATTTGAGCAGATCATAGAGCGCGCGGAGCTGGGCTTCGGTGACGGGTTGGTCGAGCCAGGCGTTGTGGGTGCGGGCGTCGAGAAACAGTTGCCGCAGCGCGGCTGGATCCAACGGTTGCGTCATGGTGATTCCGGGTCGGGATTGAGGTGCCGCGCAATCTACGCGATTTCGCCGGGCGGCGTCGGATTAACCCGGCGTGGACGCAGGAATCGCCGCTGCATCGCCCAGCCAGGCCTCGCGGCGGCACAAACCGTCCATGTCGCAATAGGCGCAGACCCGGTCGACGCCGTTGGCAGGCAGGCCGTGACCCTGGGCGATCGCGTCGAGCATTCGGATCAGGCGTTGTTTCACCGCGGGTAACAGGGCGTCGAGTTCGGTCGCGCCGAGCGCAATGGATTTGAGCGATTCGTCGCTGACCTTGAGCGGCAGGTATAGCACCTCGGTGACATCCACCACGATCAGCGCATAGGTCAACAGTTGTACCGCCTCGGCGGCGAGCATGTCCTTGCGTTCCGGCATGCCACCGGTTTTATAGTCAATCAGTGACCGGCCCGCGTCGCCCGAATCCAGGCGGTCGAACCGTCCGCTGATGGAGAATCCATTGCCGAGGTCGCGGGCGATTTTTTGCTCACCAGCGGTGACGCGCCACTGCGCCGCGCGCCCGATCTGCCAGTCGATATAGAGCGGTATCACGCCGCGCCAGCCTTGCCACCAGGCGCGATGTTGAAACGCACTTGCAAGCGCGGGGTTGAATACCTGCGCGCTGATGTGTTCCAACAGCGCGATTGCCGCGTCGCGAGTGGCGCCATCGAGCGGTTCGGTGAATGGACCGGGCAGGTCGGCCACGCCGATATGGAAGGCCTCCAGGGCGCGGTGTATCAACTGACCGTAGCCGCGTTTATCGAGCATCTCCGCGACCGGTTCCCGCGCCTTGAGTCCGAGACCGCGCGCGGCGAAAAAGCGGTACGGGCAATCGAGCAGCAGTTGGTGTGCGTTGGCCGAGATCTCTCGCGGTAACAGTGTTGCTGGCAATGTGGGCGCGGGTGGTCGCGGTGGCGTTGGCAGGGGTGCGGGCCGAGGGCAGCGGACCTGCGCTCGCGGGTCGCGAACCCAGTCGCGCAGGGAGGGGTGGTTCAGGTCGTCGCCAAAGGCGAGGTCATGGAAGGTGCGCAGCAACGCGAGCCAGGGCGAGGGCTGCAGCGGGCGGCCCTCGCTTTCCTCGGCATGAGTCAGCAGCGCGCGCGGCGTGGTTTCGAGCAGGGCGAGGAACTGGTTGAAACGTTGCTGGCGTTGCACGGCCCAGGTCTTGAGTCCGAGCGCCTCGCGCACGCCCTGATTGAAGAACGCGAGGCGCGGCGCGGCGCCTGGCAAATGGCGTGCGTCGGCACCGGCGATGATCACGCCGTCGCAGTCGCTGAGCCGGCTTTGTTGCAGGTTGAGAATCCGGACCGGGCTGGCGCCGCGCGCGGGGCGGAAGTTGTGCGTTTCGAGCGCGCGTCCGAGCCAGGTCCGGCAAGCACTCCAGTCCATCCGCAATGTCCGGCCCGTCAACCCGGCGCGCATTTCATCGAGTTCCTGCTGGATGCGCTGTCCGGCCGGGTCGAGTGTGTAGCCGTCCCAGAGCCCGAGGCGTCGCAGACTCTCGGCGAGCGCGTCCAGGAATCTTAGCGGTTGAAACGCGCCGCCGGCGCGCAGCGGCAGCAGTGGCGCGGCGGCGGTCTCGAGATGGTCGAGCAGCTGGGTCAGCCGGTTCGCGTAGTGTGCGGAGGTTCCGCCGAGGGTCTCGGCGCGCGCCAGTACGGCGCGACGGTAGGCGGCCAGCGACCGGGTGGCGCCTTCGCGCTCGACCAGATCGCGTTGTAGCGCGAGCACCGCCTTGGGCGTGACCGCGGCATGGCGCAGGAAACTCGATTTCAAGACGTCGAGCAAGGCGCGCTGGCCGAAATCTGTCTCGACGGCCTCCAGCCAGCGCTCCAGCGCACCGGCGGCAGCCGTGGTCGACAGGGGCCAGCCGGCGTCGTCGTGGGCGTCGATGCCGGCGCGGCGCAACAGCGCACTCACGCGGCGCGCGAGGCGTCGATCCTCGGTGACGATGGCAACCGTGTCGCAGCCGTCGAGCAGCCAGGCGCGGGTCTGGATATCAATCGCCTGGGCCTCTTGTTCGGGGGATTGCGAGGAGAATACGCGTACGTGGTCGCGGAGCGGGCTCGCCGACCCCCGCCATCGTCGAGCTCGATCGGCCATGAGCGTGTCGCGCGCAAAGGCGGCGCGCAAGACCGCGACCGGCGCGGGCGGCGTTGGCGTCTCCGGCAGGCGATTGACCACGCTGGCCTGGTGCAGTTGGCTCGCGAGCGGATCGTCCGGGCTTAGCAAGAGATGCAGCCGGCCGGCGTCGAGTTGCCGCACGACCCAACTCAGTTCGACCGGCGTGAGCCAGTCATACCCCGCGAGATACAGGCGTTCGTCCGCGGGAATATCGGCCGTGGCCAATCCATCCGCGTACCACGCGGTGCGGTCGCCCAGTTGCTCGTCCTCGAGCTGCGCTTGCCACGCCTGCCACAGTGTCCGCACGATCTCGGCCTGGGCGGCGAACGCGCCCAGATAGTCGCGGCCGGGCTCGGTCTGCCACTCGCGCAGTCGCGTCAGCGCATGCTCGCCGAGCGTGAGCTGGTCGAACAAGGTTAGTAGTTCATCCGCGATATGCCACGGGTTGCCGTCTCCGAACAGGGCGCGATTGGCTTCGAGCACTTCGACCAGCATGAGCTCGCGGCCGTGGGTGTTGAGCAATGGCGAGCGCGCGAGCGTGCGCGATTCGATCCAATGCCGCAGCGTGGTGAGGGTGGGGCCGAGCAGCGCGCCGGTTTCGCAGTGGCCGAGGAGGCGTCGTCGCAGATTGGGCGCGATCGCGAGATCAGGGACGAGAACCGCGACCCGACTCAAGTCGGGCAGCTGGTCGCGCGCGTCGAGCGCCACCCGCCGCGCGAGCGCGGCCAGCGGCGGGTCGCCCGGCGCAAGCCATTGGATCGCGCGGGCAGCGATGGGCGTTTCAGTCAAGGGTGGGCAGTCGACTCAGCGTTCGAGGTACGGCAGCTTGTTCGGCGTGCCGTCCCAATCGGCGGCATCCGGCAGGGCGTCCTTTTTCTGGGTGATCACCGGCCACTCGCGCGAGAGTTCGGCGTTGAGCGCGATGAATTGCTGTTGATCCGCCGGTACGTCGTCCTCGGCGAAGATCGCCTCGGCTGGGCATTCGGGTTCGCACAGCGTGCAGTCGATGCACTCGTCCGGGTCGATGACCAGAAAGTTGGGTCCCTCGTGGAAGCAATCCACCGGGCAGACCTCGACACAATCGGTGTATTTGCACTTGATGCAGTTGTCGCCGACGACAAATGTCATGATCCGAATCCTCCTGGGCAGCTGCGGTTGCGGGCTATTGTAGCGGGATTCGCCATGAATGCGAGCCGCGCCAAGAGACCCCGCGACGCGCGATCAAGCGTAGAGTAAGTATATGATTATATGCTGATACCCGGAATCATTGACTCAGGTCAAGGCAGGCATGGCCAGCGCGGTCCACGCTTGCTAACAAGGTCACACTGAAGGTTGCAGAGATGAACTTGTCCGGCATTCTGGTTATTACCGTACCCGCGCATTTCGACGGGGTGGTGGCGGCGTTGAACGCATTGCCCGGGGTCGAGGTACACCATACCGATCCGGCGACGGGGCGTATCGTCGTTGTCCAGGAAGCGGAGTCCGTCGGCGCGGAGGTCGATGGCATCAAACGTATCAAGGCTTTGCCGCATGTGGTGATGGCGGAAATGGCCTATCACTATTTCGCGGATGACCAGCAGACGATCAACGGCATACCCCAGGAACTGCAGTCCGACGACAACGTACAGGTTCCCGCGTACCTGCGGGACTGACTCCAATTTGAAGCTTGCGCTAGAGGAGAGATGAGAGATGGCACTGACACGGCGTGATTTCTTGAAAACAGGTATCGCGGCCAGCACGGCGGCGATGGTGGGCATGCCCCTAAGCAGGATGGCCGAGGCAGCGGCCGCCGAGGCGGATGCCGGCGTGCAGTGGGACAAGGCCGTGTGCCGGTTCTGCGGCACGGGTTGCGGCATCGTGGTCGGCACCAAGGACGGCAAGATCGTCGCGACCAAGGGCGATCCGAAAGCTCCGGTCAACAAGGGCCTGAACTGCGTCAAGGGCTACTTCAACGGCAAGATCATGTACGGCCAGGACCGCCTGACCCAGCCGTTGCTCCGGATGACCGACGGCAAGTTCGATAAAAAGGGTCAGTTTCAGCCTGTGTCGTGGACGCAGGCCTTCGACGAGATGGAGAAGCAGTTC
>JBHJOI010000034.1:0-19614 GCA_050329935.1 Thiotrichales bacterium
ATCGGCCGTAACAAGCGCGCGATTCCAGACCATTTTGACAAAGCCTTCGAGCTCGAAGTGGAACTCGAACGCAAGGGCAAGACCAAATTGCTGGAAGAGGTGCGTGGGATTCTACCCGACAACGTAAACTGCATTTACTTGCGCCAGGCCGAGGCGCTCGGGCTTGGTCATGCGGTGCTATTGACCCGTCCGGTGGTCGGCAATGAGCCTTTTGCGGTGATACTTGCCGATGATCTGATCGCGAGCAACACCGAAACCTCAGGCATTGGCCAGATGGTCGACGTCTACGATTACCACGGTTGCTCGGTGCTCGGGAGCGAGCAAGTGCCGATGGAGGATACCTCGAAGTACGGAGTGGTGTCCGCCGCGAAAAGTGGCGACCGCCTGTGGCACGTCAACGGTATCGTCGAAAAGCCGCGGCCGGAGAACGCGCCGTCGAATGTCGCTGTGGTGGGCCGTTATATCCTGACTCCGCGGATTTTCGATTTCCTCGCGACCACACAAAAAGGCGCGGGTGGCGAGATCCAACTGACCGATGCGATCGCCGAGTTGATCAAGGTCGAGCGCGTGTTGGCCTATGAGTTCGATGGCAAGCGCTACGACTGCGGCGATAAGCTGGGTTACCTGCAAGCGACCGTTGAGTATGCGTTCCGTCATCCGGAGTTGAAGGATGATTTCATCGCCTATCTGAAAGGTCTCGAACTCTAGTCTCGATCCGCATTCCGTGGCGGTTTCTCCGTGCGAGAGCCGCCCGATCAATTCCACCCACACCGGAACGGCTTCCATCCTCCGGCGTCGCGTCCTCGCCAATTAACCGTGGGATTAGCGACTCGAATCGTGTCGAACTGTCATTTTTGTCGCGGTTCCTTTGAGATTTGTCACGGAGTTCTCTATTCTCGCAAGTAATCCTGCGGGACACGTTGGCCATCACGGACGTCGCCTTAGTTCGACCGCCCTTTCGTGCATCGGCTACCGGATTCCGACCTACCGTGATCGAAGATTCAGATTCGCGCGCACGCGCGGGTGCATTCCGATTCCTGATCGTCTTTGCAGTCCTGGCGGGTCTCGGTTTTGCCGTGATCGCCGCGGGACACTGGCTTTTAGCCCGTGCCGATCTACTGCCGCCACCGCCGGTGGTCGCCAATGCTTGCATAGACAAAAAACTGGCCTACCTGACCGAGGTTGACCTCAGCATCCCTTCCGTGGTCGCGATCGGCTCATCGACGACCTTGCGCAATCTGGATATGCGGGTATTCGAGCGGCGCCTTGGGCGGACCGCGCTGAATGCCGCGCCTTGCTATTTGTATATGGATCAGACCGCGGTGCTGGCCGAGTTTCTGCTGGACCGATTGACTGCACTCGAAATGCTGTTGGTCGTCGTTCATCCGCGCGATTTTAAGACCTGTGATGCGAAAGACCGCGACTTCTTCAACGAATGGACGCTATCGGGTTATCTCGATGGCTGGCTGCCGAACTGGTGGCCTTACATCACCGGCTTGCGTCCGTTCTACCTCGTCAAGCATGTGCTTGCGCAACATAAGCAGTTGCGCGAAGGCGGCGGGCTTACGTTGGTGCCGGATGGCCTTGGATCTGAGTTCCTGGGCGCGTTCAACGGCTGGAATCCGGAACTCGTCATCGACGAGCGCTGTTTCGAGGGCGTGGAACAATTGGTCTCGTTATCGCGACGCGAGGGGTTCGAATTGGTGCTGGTGCTCCTGCCGCATGAGGCGAAATGGCGGACCGAACACGATCCCGACGGCACGCGGCTTGCGGCCTGGGCATCGCGTCTGACCGCCGTGGCCGGCGAAACGGTCCAGGTCATCGATACCCGCGATCTTGACTGGCCGACCGCGCATTTCTCCGATCCGGTGCATTTGTTGGCGCCTTATGTTCCGACCTATAGCGAGATCGTGGCGGAGCGTCTGCTCGCGCGCACGCTCGCCCAGCAATAGCCGCACATGCTGTTCAATTCGCAGATTTTTATTTTTGTATTTCTGCCGATCACCTTGATCGGCTACTTTCTGCTTGCAGCCCGTCTAGGCCCGCGAGCAGCGCGCATCTGGCTGGTTGGTCTGTCGTTGGTGTTCTACGGCTGGTGGAAGGTTGAATATGTCGGTTTGCTGGTGGCGCTGGCCGTTTCCAATTTTTGGATCGGCCGGCGGATTCTGGAGGCGCGCGATCAGGATCTGATCCGCGCCAAGCTGTGGATGATCACCGGGGTGACCCTCAACCTGCTTGGGTTGGGATACTTTAAGTATTCGGTATTCGTCGTCGACTCGGCCGCCGCGCTGACGGGGATCGATTTTACGATCGGCGCGGTGGTCCTTCCGCTGGCTATTTCGTTTTACACCTTTCAGCAGATCGCCTACGTCGTCGATTTGTGGCGGGGCCATGCCGCGCGCTACAGCCTGGCGGACTATCTGCTGTTTGTGGCGTTCTTTCCGCAGCTTATCGCAGGTCCGATCGTCCATCATTATGAGCTGTTGCCGCAGTTCAAACGCGACTCGATCTACCGTTTCGACCCCGAGTTGTTCGCACAAGGGCTGGTGTTCTTTGTTATCGGTCTGGTAAAGAAGCTGCTGATCGCGGATCCGGTCGACGAGCTATCGAGTCCGATATTCGCGGCCGCGGCATCGAGTCCGCCCGGTTTCGTCGAGGCGTGGCTCGCGGTGTTGGCGTTTTCGATTGGGCTGTATTTCGATTTTTCGGCCTACTCCGACATGGCGGTCGGCCTCTCGCGCATGATCGGCATCCGGCTGCCGTACAATTTCAACTCGCCCTATCAGGCGCGCTCGATCATCGATTTCTGGCGACGCTGGCATATGACCCTGTCACGGTTCCTGCGTGACTATTTGTATATACCGTTGGGCGGTAATCGCCTCGGCGCGGCGCGACGCTCAGTCAACCTGATGCTCACGATGTTGCTTGGCGGGCTCTGGCACGGCGCGGCCTGGACGTTCGTCGTTTGGGGCGCGCTGCATGGCAGTTATTTGCTGATCAATCACGCGTGGAGTCGTGCGCTCGAGCAGGGGCGCATCCCGAGGCCGCTGCGCTTCGGACCGACGACCGGTTGGGCGTTGACCTTGTTGGCGGTCGCGGTCGCTTGGACCTTCTTCGCCGCGCCGAGCTTCGGCGCCGCCTGGGCCGTGCTTCAAGGTCTTTTCGGTCTGGGAGGGTGGATCGACGAGAGTGCGGCAAGTCGAATTCTGGGCGGATTGCTGCTTGCCTCGCCGGATGTCTGGGCCAGCAAGGGCGCGGCTGAACTCGTGACCTTGCTGAAGCCGGCGGTGACCCTCGCGATGGGGCTGGCGATCGCGCTTTGGCTGCCGAACTCACAGGCGTTCGTCGATGATCCACACCTGTGTCACGGGGTCGGTAGCGGCCTGGCGAGGTTGCGTTTCTCACCATCGCTGGTCGGTGCGACCGTTACTGCGGCGGGTTTTGTCGCGGCGGTTTTGCTGATGGCGGATGTCAAGGAGTTTGTCTACTTCCAGTTCTAACTATCATGGCGAAGACGCAACCGAGGACGATGAATGCGCCGCCGCGCCGGGCAGCTAGGAGGGCGCCATCGGTCGCACGCACGCGAACCGAAATCGCACGCGGGTCACGCTCCTTAAGATTGGACGTATGAGCGCGCACAAAGCTATAGCGCACCGAATTGGCTTTATGCTCAATCCTTCCATCCATCGAATCAGGACGCGAGCATTAGGGGTGTGTGAGATATTGGCCTGTGCCGCAGCAATCGCCCGCGCCGAGAGAATAGCGAGCTTCATGCGGTCCAGATCCAATCAGTCGACGAGCAATCCGGTATGTAAGCCGAAATTTGGCGCTGCGGTTGTTTGATGGTGGGCCAATGGCCCTACCGCGCAATAATGGCTCCCCGGGACGGACTCGAACCGCCGACCCAGTGATTAACAGTCACTTGCTCTACCGACTGAGCTACCGGGGAATTGAGGCCGCGAATGTTAGCGGTATGGGGGTACTTGGTCAATACGAATTATGTGTTGTTCAGCACGTTTGCGATACGTTGCAGGGCGTTTTGCAGATTTTCCATGCTGGTCGCGAACGAAAGGCGAATGTGGCCGCCGAGTCCGAACGCGGAGCCCGGCACAACGGCCACGCCCGCACGCTCGAGCAGGAAATTGGAGAACGCCACATCGTCGTCGATGCCGGGCAATGCCTGAATCGCCCGCTCGACATTGGGAAAACTGTAGAACGTGCCATCGGCGGGAAGGCAGTTGAATCCCGCCAAGGTGTTTAGTGTCTGGTGGACGAACGCGTGGCGTTGTTCGAACGCGAGCAACATCGTCCGAATGCAACCCTGATCGCCGGTCAATGCCGCCTCGGCCGCGGCTTGCGAAATCGAACACGGGTTCGAGGTGCTTTGCGACTGGATGTTCGTCATGGCCTTGATGAGGTCCGCCGGACCGCCCGCGTACCCGATTCGCCAGCCGGTCATCGAGTAGGCCTTGGATACGCCATTCAGCACGATCGTGCGCTCGTAAAGCTCGGGACATACATCGAGAATGTTGGTGAAGCGCGCGTTGTCGAAAAGTATATGCTCGTACATGTCGTCGGTTGCAATGAGCACATTCGGATAGCGCACGAGCACGCTGCCAAGGTCGCGCAGTTCGTCCGCGGAATAGGCGACTCCGGTCGGGTTGGAAGGGCTATTGATCACGACGAGGCGGGTTTTCGGGGTGATCGCGGCCTCAAGTTGCTCCGGCGTCATCTTGAAACCCTGCGCCTGGTCCGCGGCGACGATGACGGGTAGCCCATCGGCCAGCAACACCATGTCGGGATAGGAGACCCAATAGGGCGCTGGAATGATGACTTCGTCGCCGGGGTTCAGCAGCGCTTGTGCGAGGTTGTAGAAACTCTGTTTGCCACCGACGGATACCAGGATCTGGTTGGCATTGTAGGTAAGGCCATTTTCGCGCTGAAACTTTGCGACGATGGCAGCCTTGAGGCTCGGCGTGCCATCGACCGCGGTGTACTTGGTCTGGCCCCGGTTGATTGCCTCGATCGCCGCGGCCTTGATATGGTCGGGGGTATCGAAATCCGGCTCGCCCGCGCCGAGGCCAATGATATCCTTGCCTTCGGCCTTGAGGCGGTTGGCGTTGGCGGTGACCGCCAGGGTAGGCGAGGGCTTGATGCGTTTGACGCGGTCGGACAATAGCGTGGCCAAGTTGCGGATCCTGTTCGGGTAGGTAAATAAAGGCGCTGTGGCGGATTTGTATCAACCTTTAATTGAACTGTAAATCCAGAGTTGTAAACAGATCATGCGCGCCGGGTTTGAGCTCCATACCGACTATGTCCCCGCTGGCGACCAACCCGAGGCGATCAAAGCGCTGGTGGCTGGTCTCGAGAGCGACCTTCGTTATCAGGTGCTGCTCGGAGTCACGGGCTCGGGCAAGACTTTCACGATGGCCAACGTCATCGCCTGCCTGGATCGTCCAGCGATCATCCTGGCGCCCAACAAGACGCTCGCAGCGCAGCTCTACGGCGAGATGAAGGCGTTCTTTCCGCGTAACGCGATCGAGTATTTCGTCTCGTACTATGACTATTACCAACCCGAAGCCTACGTCCCGAGCAGCGATACCTACATTGAAAAGGACGCCTCGATCAACGAGCACATCGAGCAGATGCGTCTCTCGGCGACCAAGGCATTGTTCGAGCGTCGCGACGTGGTCATCGTGGCGTCGGTGTCGGCAATCTATGGCTTGGGCGATCCGCAGTCCTACCTGCAGATGATCCTGCACCTCGATCGCGGCGACCGTGTCGACCAACGCCGAATTTTGCGCCGACTGGCCGACTTGCAGTACACGCGCAACGAAGTGGATTTCAAGCGCGGCACCTACCGCGTGCGTGGCGAGGTGATCGACATTTTTCCGGCCGATTCCGAAACCGAGGCGGCCCGAATCGAGCTGTTCGATGACGAGATCGAACAGCTATCGTGGTTTGATCCCCTGACCGGCGAGGTGTTGCGCAAGGTGCCGCGTCTGACTGTGTTCCCGAAGTCGCATTACGTGACGCCGCGCGAAATCATGTTGAACGCGGCCGAGCAGATCAAGGTGGATCTCAAGGCGCGACTCGAGGTGTTGCGTGTCGAGAACCGATTGGTGGAAGCGCAGCGCCTGGAGCAGCGCACCTTGTTCGACGTTGAGATGATCCACGAGCTGGGGTATTGCAACGGCATCGAGAACTACTCCCGGTATCTTTCCGGGCGCGGTCCCGGCGAACCGCCGCCTTGCTTGTTTGATTATTTTCCGCCCGATTCGCTGCTGTTCGTCGATGAATCACACGTCACGATTCCGCAACTCGGCGGGATGTTCCGTGGCGACCGCGCGCGTAAGCAGAACCTCGTCGACTATGGTTTTCGCTTGCCGTCCGCGCTCGACAACCGACCGCTGATGTTCGAGGAGTTCGAGCAACTATCGCCGCAAACGGTGTTTATTTCCGCGACGCCAGGGAACTATGAAGTGGAGCACGCACAACAAATCGTAGAACAAGTCGTGCGCCCGACCGGATTGATCGACCCGGAGGTCGAAGTGCGCCCGGTCACGACGCAGGTCGATGATGTGATGTCGGAGATTCACGAACGGGTGAAGTGCGGCGAGCGAGTGCTGATCACGACGCTGACCAAACGAATGGCCGAGGATCTTACTGAGTATCTGCTGGAACACGGAATTCGCGTAAGGTATCTGCACTCGGATATCGACACAGTGGAGCGGGTCGAGATCATCCGCGATCTACGCCTCGGGCAGTTCGACGTGTTGGTCGGCATCAACCTGCTGCGCGAGGGGTTGGATATGCCAGAGGTGTCGTTGGTCGCGATCTTTGATGCCGACAAGGAGGGCTTTTTGCGCTCCGAGCGTTCGTTGATCCAGACGATAGGTCGCGCCGCGCGTAACTTGCGCGGCAAGGCTATCCTGTATGCAGACAAGATAACCGATTCGATGCGCCGCGCGATCGACGAAACCAATCGTCGTCGCGACAAGCAAACCATGCATAACCTGGTGCATGGAATCACGCCCAGGTCGATACGCAAGAAGGTTGCGGACATTATGGAAGGCGCCTACGCGGCGAGCTCGGCGGCCGATCCCAAGCGCTACGCGAAGGTTGCGGAACAACTTAGCGAGTATCACGCGCTCACGCCGCCGGAGCTTGAAAAGCAGATTCGCAAACTCGAGGAAAAGATGTTCGAACGTGCCCGCAATCTCGAGTTCGAAGAGGCGGCCCGGCTGCGTGACCGGATTCACGAATTGAGACAGCATCAGCTTGGGCTGGCGACGGCGGTATAGAATTGGTGTGGGTCTATCAAGTTGATAATCATGGCGCTAAGAGGGAAATCCAATGGCAGGGACGCGGATGGTGGGTGGATACGGTCGCGGTCGGTCGGGGCTGATGCTTAGCGTGAGACTGGTGCTGGCGCTGTTGCTCGCGGGCGCGGCGGGTTGTGCGGTACCGGAGCTGCAGGGCGCGGGGAAAGACGCCGCGTCTCGGGCGACGTCGAACGCGGCGTCGACGACGGCTCAAGCGCGCGGTGAACGGATCCAGCCGGTCATCCTAGCCCCTTACGCCGGTATCGGACGCACCAATCTCGGCGTGATTGTCAACGCCCGCGATCCGCTCAGCGTCGAGATTGGTAACTACTACCAGATGCGCCGCGATATCCCCCCGGCGAATTTAATCAAAGTCGCGTTCGATCCGGGTACGGCCGTGATGTCGCGGGCGGAGTTCGAGCGCATCAAGGCCGAGGTGGACCACCAGGCGGGTCCCGAGATTCAAGCGTTCGCGTTGACATGGCGCCTGCCCTATCGTGTCGATTGCATGTCGATCACCAGCGCGTTCGCGTTCGGATTCGACCCCGAGCACTGCGCCAGCGGCTGCAAGCCGACCAAGGTATCGCCTTATTACAACGCCAACGTCAATGCGCCGTTCACGCAACTGGGCATACGCCCGACGATGTCGCTCGCCGCGGTATCGGCGGAAAAAGCGCGCGAGTTGATCGACCGCGGCGTGGCGGCGGACGGCAGCTACCCGGAGGGCACGGCCTATCTGCTGGAAACCAGCGACAAGGCGCGTAGCGTGCGTATCACCAACGTGAGCAATCAGCCCATCGCGGTGTTGAGTCCGCGGTTGAAGCTCGCGCCGCTCAAGACCGATGCGATCCGATTCAAGGACGATGTGATGTTCTATTTCACCGGCCTGGCGAATGTGCCCAATCTTGAGAATAACCATTACCTGCCGGGCGCGATGGCGGATCACCTGACTTCGGCCGGGGGTGTGCTGGCAGAGGGCAGCAGCCAGATGACGGCGCTCAAGTGGCTTTATTATGGTGCCACCGGGAGTTATGGCGCGGTCGTGGAGCCCTGCAATTTCGTCACCAAGTTCCCCGCGCCAGCGGTCGCGATCACGCGCTATGCCAGTGGCGAGACCTTGCTCGAAGCCTACTGGAAAAGTGTGGCGATGCCGGGGCAGGGCATTTTTATCGGCGAGCCGCTGGCGCGCCCCTACGGCGGTTATAAGGTGCGGGTCGCGGATAACGGCAAGGTCGTGAGTGTGTTTTCACACCGATTGGTCGATGGCCGATACACGGTACAGGGCTCAGACTCGCCGTTGGGGCCCTATCGAACGGTCGTCGAGGACGTCAGCGTCGCGGGTCGAGCGTTCGAGATACGCTTTGTCGCCGAGGTGCTCAATCGGTTTTATAGGGTGCAGCCGTCGCGTAACTAGCTTGTGGCGAACGCGCCTAACGACGCGTTGACTAAATACCCGCGTGGCCTCAGTCGGGGCTGGTGGTACTCGGTGCGAGTGTAGACGCGTCCTTTGCACGGCTGGGCGCCATTTTGGCGAAGCGGTCCCGGTTGTGGTATAACTCGCGCGCCTGCCGACATGGCAGGCAAATCCACACACGTGTCCTTACGGCTCGCTGGGTGCCGCTTTTGCAGCGGTGGCGCGCCGGGACGCGTGGAGGTAACCAACCCAATGTTATTCAGGAGTTTTTCGATGGCCAAGATCACCATGCGCCAAATGTTGGAAGCTGGCGTGCACTTCGGGCACCAGACCCGTTACTGGAATCCGAAAATGAAGCCTTACATTTTCGGGGATCGCAACAAGATCCATATCGTCAACCTTGAAAAATCGCTGCCGTTGTTCGAGGACGCGCTGAACTATATGGGGCAGCTCGCGAGTCGGAATGGCAAGATTCTCATGGTCGGCACCAAACGCTCGGCGCGCGACTCGGTTCGCGAAGAAGCGCTGCGCTGCGGCATGCCGTTCGTGAACCAGCGCTGGCTGGGTGGCATGCTCACCAATTTCCGTACCATTCGGGCGTCGATCAAGCGGCTGAAAGAGCTGGAAGCGATGCAAAGCGATGGTACTTTCGCGCGTCTGACGAAAAAGGAAGCGCTGATGCGTCAGCGCGAGCTGGATAAGCTCGACACCAGCATTGGTGGCATCAAGGACATGCGCGGCCTGCCAGACGCGATGTTCGTCATCGACGTCGGCTACGAGAAAATCGCCGTGAGCGAGGCCAAAAAGCTTGGCATCCCGGTCATCGCGATCGTTGATACCAACAACTCGCCGGACGGCGTCGATTACGTCATTCCCGGCAATGACGATGCGATGCGCGCGATTCAGCTATATGTCACCGCGGCGTCCGACGCCATACTCGAAGGCCGCAGTGTCGCTACGACCAGCCCCAGCGCCAGTGACGAGTTCGTCGAAGTCGACGAATCCGCCGCGCAATAAGCCCTAGCCTGGACGCGGTCGGGGTCCGACCGCGTCCGACCCAGATGCCCAACGGGAGCAACTACTGATGCAGATTACAGCTACTATGGTCAAGGAACTCCGCGAGCGCACCGGCGCGGGGATGATGGAATGTAAAAAGGCGCTTGCCGAAAGTAATGGCGACATGGACGCCGCGATCGAATCCATGCGGAAATCCGGCGCGGCGAAGGCCGTGAAGAAAGCCGGCCGCATCGCGGCCGACGGTCAGGTGGTCATCGCCATCGCACCCGATCATCGCCGCGCGTCGATTGTCGAGATCAACTGTGAGACCGATTTCGTGGCCAAGGACGACAATTTCAACGCGTTCGCCGGTCAGGTCGTGGCTAAGGCGTTGGCGGCGGACGCCAATGATATCGAAGCATTGACGACGCAAGCGCTCGATAGCGGCGAGACGATCTCCGCCACGCGCGAAGCATTGGTCGCGAAAATTGGCGAGAACGTCCAACTCCGTCGGGTCGAGACCTTGACCGCCGCGAGCGGCAGTTTTACGGCCTATCGTCACGGCAATCGTATCGGTGTTCTGGTCGAACTTGAAGGCGGCGATGCCGCGCTGGGCAAGGACATCGCGATGCACATTGCCGCCAGCCGCCCGGTATGCGTGGACGAATCGCAGGTGCCCGCTGAATTGCTGGAGCAGGAGAAGGAAATTTTCCGTGCGCAGGCCGCCGAGTCAGGCAAACCCGCCGACGTAATCGAGAAAATGATTACCGGCCGCATGAAAAAGTACCTCGCGGAAGTTTCTTTGCTCGGTCAGCCGTTCGTCAAGGACACGGATAAAACCGTGGCCAAGCTGCTACAGGAGACCGGTGCCAGGGTCGTTCGCTTCGTGCGATATGAGGTGGGCGAGGGCATCGAAAAGAAACAGGAAAACTTCGCGGAAGAAGTCATGGCGCAGGCGCGCGGTCACTGAAGACTCAAGCCTCGGGGGACATCCATGCGGTGTCCCTTTTTTTATCCAGCGCAAGGAGCTAGGTTCCAGACATGAGCGACAATCCTGCCCCCATTTTCCGCCGAATTTTGCTCAAACTCAGTGGCGAAGCGCTGATGGGCGAACTGGATTATGGTATCGATCCCAAGATCATCAACCGGCTCGCGCGCGAGATCGCGGATGTCAGCCACCAAGGGGTCCAGGTGGCGGTGGTGATTGGTGGCGGCAACATCTTCCGCGGCGCCGGATTGGCCGAAGCCGGGATGGACCGCGTCGCTGGCGATCACATGGGCATGCTGGCGACGGTGATCAACGCCCTGTCGATGCAGGATGCGATCGAGCGGTTGGGGATTTTCTGCCGCGTGATGTCGGCGATTCAGATTCATCAGGTATGCGAGGACTATATCCGTCGCAGAGCGGTGCGGCATCTGGAAAAAGGACGCGTCGTACTGTTCGCGGCCGGTACCGGGAACCCCTATTTCACGACCGATTCGGCCGCGGCGCTGCGCGCGAGCGAGATCAACGCGGATCTGCTGCTCAAGGCCACCAAGGTTGACGGCGTCTATGACGCCGACCCGAAGAAAGTTGCCTCCGCCACGCGGTACGATAGCCTGACCTACGATGAAGCGCTGACGCGCAAGCTCGGCGTGATGGACGCCACCGCTATGGTGTTATGTCGCGACAACAACATCCCGCTCCGCGTATTCAATATCCACAGCGAAGGCGACCTTGCTAAGATTATGGCTGGAGCCGAAATCGGCACGCTACTAGAAAGAGGTTAGTCCGATGATCAACGACCTATTGAAGGACGCCGCGGAGCGCATGAAAAAGAGCGTCGAGGCGTTGAAGCATGAATTGGCGAAGATTCGAACCGGTCGAGCGCACGCGAGTCTGCTCGACCATATCTCGGTGGACTACTATGGCTCGTCAATGCCGATTCGTCAGGTGGCAAACATCACCGTCGAGGATGCGCGCACGCTGACCGTCACCCCGTGGGAGAAACCCATGGTGCAGAAGGTCGAGAAGGCGATCATGGCATCCGACCTGGGGTTGAACCCCAATACCGCCGGCACGGTGATTCGGGTGCCGATGCCGCCCTTGACCGAGGAGCGGCGACGGGATCTGGTCAAGGTTGTTCGTCACGAACTTGAGAATGGACGCGTGTCGGTGAGGAACATTCGCCGCGATGTGATTGGTGATCTCAAGGATCTGTTAAAGGAAAAGGAGATCTCGGAGGACGAAGAGCGTCGAGCCGAGGAGCAGACGCAAAAGCTGACCGACCAGTATATCGCTGAAATGGAAGCGATTACGGCCGAAAAGGAAAAGGAACTGATGGAGTTTTGACGCGCGTCGATCGATGCGCGGTGTTCCGCGATAGATGCTAATTCTCTTGATCCAGCGCGTTGGATCGAGGTTCGGATGTCGTTGCGATAAGCGCCGGATACTCGCGACAGCTAGCGTTGGATAATTCAGTTACGGTCAGAGTTCATAAGACATTGAGTGCGCCTTCTTCAAATCCCCCGCGCCACATTGCCATCATAATGGACGGTAACGGTCGATGGGCGCGCGCGCGCTTTTTGCCGCGCACGGCGGGACATAAGCAAGGCGTCGAGACGACCCGCAAGGTCGTCAAATTGTGTGCCGAGCGAGGGGTCGAGGTGTTGACCCTGTTTGCGTTTAGCAGTGAAAACTGGCGTCGCCCGGCAGGTGAGGTGTCCACCTTGATGGAGTTGTTTTTTACCGCGCTGCGTCGCGAGGCGAAGCAGTTGGCGGAACGCAACGTGCGGTTGCGGATCATCGGCGATGTGTTGGGCTTGCCTGATAAATTGCGCTACGAGATCGAGCGTGCCGAAGCGGTCACCGCCGGCGCGAACGGCATGACCTTGCAGATTGCGGCGAATTATGGCGGTCGCAATGACATCGTTGGCGCGGTGCGGCAATTGGCCGATCGTGTTCTGAAGGGGGAACTCCAGATCGATCAGATCGATGAGCGTCAATTTGAAAGTAATCTGAGTACGGCCGGTTTCGCCGACCCGGATTTGTTCATTCGCACTGGTGGCGAGAAGCGCATCAGCAACTTTCTATTGTGGCAACTGGCGTACACCGAGCTGTACTTTTCGGAGAAGGCGTGGCCGGATTTCGATGCGGATGAACTGGATCGTGCAATCGCGGCGTATGCCTCGCGCGAGCGACGTTTCGGTATGACCAGCGAGCAGGTCATCCTGCATGCGTGATCTCGCGGCAAACGTCGGGCATCTTGGTCGCGAATCGAGTACCGCCGATCGAGAGGTCGCCGCATGCGGCTGAGTCAGTCGTTGCTTCAAAGACTCGTTTCCGGGCTTGCGCTCGCGAGCGTGATGCTGGGCGTGATCCTGTTGGCGCCCAATGCCGGTGTGGCCTTGTTTTTCGCCGCATTGTTCCTGGTGGGGGCCTGGGAGTGGGCGCGCCTGACCTCGTTGACGCATCAGGCCGAACGCTACGCCTATATGGCCGCGATCGCGGTGTTGATGGTGGCGGGCTGGTGGGTCCGCGATACCGTGTGGGCACTGATTTGGCTGGGTGGCGCGGCACTGGTCTGGGTGCTGATCGGTAGCGTGTTGAAGGGCTATCGCCAGCGCGAGCAGGCGGCGCCGCGATGGCAGTTTGGCTTCAGGGTTGTCGGTGTGGTTTTGATCAGCGCGGCTTGGCTGGCGTTCGCCAAGCTGCACCAGATCGATGCGTTATGGTTGCTTTACGTGCTCGTACTGGTTGCGATCGCGGATTCTTTCGCGTATTTCACTGGTAAGCTGTTTGGCCGGCGTAAGCTGGCGCCGCACATCAGTCCGGGCAAAACCCGCGAGGGCGTGATTGGCGGCCTGCTGGGCGTGTTGCTGTTCGCGATCGTCGTTGCTTACGTTGTAGGGTTGCCGTTCGCGCAATCGGTTTATTTCGTGTTGCTGAGTGCGCTGGTGGGCGTGATCTCGGTCGAGGGCGACTTGTTCGAGAGCCTGCTCAAGCGCGAGGCAGGCGTGAAGGATAGTGGCGTGATCTTGCCAGGCCACGGCGGAATTCTCGACCGGTTTGACAGTCACATCGCGGCGGCGCCCGTTTTCTTTCTTGGCCTCCATTGGATACTCGGCGTTTCGCTATGAGTGCGACACCGGATCGGCGAACGCACAAGATCACGATTCTAGGCGCGACGGGCACAATCGGTGTGAACACGCTCGACGTGATTGGGCGGCACCCCGGACGCTTTGAACTCCATGCGCTAACCGCGCATCGCAATACCGACCTTCTGTTTCAGCAGTGCGTGCACTGGCAGCCGCGTTTTGCCGTGGTCGCGGAGCCTGCCCAGGGGCGCGATCTGGAACGTCGGCTGCGCGATGCCGGCGTCGCGACCCGCGTGTTGAATGGCGCCGCCGCCTTGGTTGAAGTTAGTGCCGCAGCCGAGGTCGATTATGTGATGGCGGCGATCGTCGGCGCGGCCGGCCTGATGCCGACACTGGCGGCCGCGCGCGCAGGCAAGCGGGTCTTGCTAGCGAACAAGGAAGCCTTGGTCATGTCCGGTGACCTGTTCATGCAGGCGGTGCGCGACTCGGGGGCCGAGCTACTGCCGATCGACAGTGAGCACAATGCGATCTTTCAGTGCATGCCGCACGATCTGAGTCGTGGGGAATTCGCCGAACGTGGGGTTTCCGAGATCCTCTTGACGGCATCTGGCGGACCCTTCCGGCGCTTGCCACTCGATCAGCTCAGCACCGTGACGCCGGAGCAGGCGTGCGCACATCCCAACTGGGTCATGGGACGCAAGATCTCGGTGGATTCCGCGACGATGATGAACAAGGGACTTGAGGTCATCGAGGCATGCTGGCTGTTTGGCGTTGGGTCGGATAAAGTTCGGATCGTGATTCATCCGCAAAGCGTCATCCATTCGCTGGTGTCCTACACCGACGGTTCAGTGCTCGCCCAGATGGGCAATCCCGATATGCGCACACCGATCGCCCATGCGTTGGCGTGGCCGGGGCGAATCGACGCGGGTGTCAAGCCGCTCGATCTGGTCGAGATCGGTCGATTGGACTTCGAACCGCCCGATGAGCAGCGGTTTCCGTGTCTGCGTCTCGCGCGCGAGGCATTGGCCACCGGTGGTGCGGCGGCGGCAACGCTGAACGCCGCCAATGAGGTTGCGGTTGAGGCGTTTCTTCAGACCTGCATGCCTTACACCGCCATTCCTGAAGTCATCGAGCATTGCCTCGAGCACGTGCGCGCGGAGTCGGCCACCACGCTGGAGTCGATTCTCGCCGTCGACGCGCGCAGTCGCGACGTTGCGATGGGCTATATCAAGGCGCGATTCGGCGCGGGAGTTCAATGATGAGTGTGCTGACCAGCGTTCTCGCGTTCGTGGTGGCCATCGGTATCTTGGTCGCGGTACACGAATTTGGACACTTTTGGGTCGCGCGCAAGCTGGGTGTCAAGGTGTTGCGGTTTTCCATCGGTTTTGGGCACGTGATCTGGCGCAGGGTGTCGCCGCGCGATGGCACCGAGTTCGCGATCTCGGCGATTCCGCTCGGCGGTTACGTGAAAATGCTCGACGAGCGTGAAGGTGAGGTCGCGCCCGAGGAGCGCGCGCGCGCATTCAACCGGCAACCCTTGCGAAGCCGCTTCGCGATCGTCGCGGCCGGGCCGATATTCAACTTTTTGTTCGCCATCGTGGCCTATATGGTCATGTTCATGGTGGGGGTCAATGGTCTGCGGCCGATGATCGGCGCGATAACGCCGGATTCCCTGGCGGAGCAGGCGGGATTGACGGCGGGATGGGAGGTCACCCGGGTCAACGACGAACCTACACGCACTTGGGAGGCCTTCAGCCTGAGTCTGATCAATCATGCATTGAAGCGCGAGGCGCTGCAGCTGGAGCTGCGCGATGCCGATGGTGCGATTCGCACCCGTACGCTCGACCTCGCCCAACGCGATGATCTGCTGGGTGAGGGTGACTTGCTGGAGCTGATCGGCCTCAAACCGTGGCGGCCGCACGCGCCGGCGATTCTGGGCGACCTGGTGGCCGGCGGCGCGGCCGCGCGCGCTGGATTGAGCGCTGGCGACCGGGTGCTGACGATCAATGGGGCGGCGGTTTCCGATTGGCAAGGTATCGTTGACGCGGTGCAGGCGCGGCCGGCTCAGACGCTCGTGTTTGCGATCGAGCGCGGTGGCGAGGCGCGGGAAATCCGTTTGATAACCGATTCTGTGGAGCAGGACGGTCGCTCGATCGGACGCATTGGCGCCCGGCCGCAGGTCGATCAGGCCGAGATCGAGGCGATGCGCGTGCAAGTTCGACATGGGCCGTTGCAGGCCTTCGCCCAGGGTGTCGATCGCACCTGGGATATGTCGATCCTCACCTTGCGGATGCTGTGGAAGATGTTGCTGGGCGAGGCATCGGTCAAGAACATCAGTGGCCCGATCACGATCGCCGAGTTCGCCGGGGTCTCGGCGCTGATCGGTGTGTCGGCTTTTCTCGGGTTTCTCGGCCTGGTCAGTGTCAGTCTGGGCGTGCTCAACCTATTGCCCGTGCCGATTTTGGATGGCGGGCACCTGGTGCTCTATCTGATTGAGTGGATCAAGGGCAAACCGGTTTCAGAGCAAGCCGAAGCATTGGGCCAGAAGGTCGGTCTTGCTATATTAGGCGCCTTGATGTTTCTGGCCTTTTACAACGACATTACAAGGTTGTTGAGTTGATGAATCTTCGAAAATGGTCGGCGGTATCCCTGCTTGCCGCCCTGCCAGTCTTGGCTATCGCCGCCGATCGAGAGATCATCCTGACTAACATCGATGTCCGCGGACTCGAACGTATCTCGACGGGTGCGGTGTTTTCCAACCTGCCAGTCGACGTTGGGAGCCGATTCGATCCGCAGCGGTCCGAGGAAATCGTTCGCGCGCTGTACCGCAGTGGCTTGTTCGAGGACGTGTCGGTGGGTCTCGACGGGCAAGTCCTGGTGATTCAGGTCACCGAGCGGCCCGCGATCGCGAATATCAGCTTTGAAGGCAACGAGGACGTCGAGACGGACAAGCTCGAAGAAGCATTGAATAGCGCCGGAATCGCGAAAGGCCGAGTGTTCAATCGCTCCGTGCTGGAAGACCTGGAACGCGAGTTGCGCCAGCAATATTTCGCACGCGGCAAGTACAACGTCAAGATCGACACCAGCATCACGCCGCTCGACAATAATCGGGTCGATATCGATATCAAGATCGCGGAAGGCGTCGTATCCAAGATCAAACAGGTCAATGTCGTCGGCAATCGCGATTTCGCCGATCGGGAGATTCTCACGGATTTCAACTCGGGCGTGCCGAGCTGGTGGGCGGTCTTCAGTAGCAAGGACGAATACTCCAAACAGAAACTCGCGGGCGATCTCGAGACATTGAGGTCACACTATCTCGATAAGGGCTACCTGAACTTCAATATCGACTCCACCCAGGTCACGATTACTCCGGATTACCGCGACATCTACGTCAATATCAACGTGACCGAGGGTAAGAAGTACACCGTGAGCAACGTCAAGCTCGGCGGAGAGTTGTTGGTACCCGAAGAGGCACTGCGTAAACTGGTCAAGATCAATGCCGGCGACACGTTCTCGCGCGCGCGGGTGGTTGAAACCGTTGGCGCGATGCGGGATCGTCTGGGTGAGGAGGGCTACGCGTTCGCCAAGATTGATGTGGTGCCCGAGATCGACGAAGCGGCTAGTAGTGTAGCGCTGAACCTGGTGGTGGAACCTGGGCGTCGGGTCTATGTGCGGCGGATCAATTTCCGCGGCAACGCCAAAACCGTGGACGAGGTGTTTCGGCGCGAGATGAGACAGTTGGAGGGCGCCTGGTATTCCACGACCGACGTTAATCGCTCGAAGACTCGCCTGCAGCGATTGCCGTATGTCGAAGCGGTCAATCTCGAACAAAAGCGCGTGCCAGGCGAGGACGACCAAGTCGACCTCGATATTACGATCACCGAACGATTCTCGGGGTCGTTCTCCGTCGGTGCCGGTTATTCGCAAAACCAGGGCTTCCTGTTCAACATGTCGTTGCAACAGGACAACGCCTTCGGCACCGGCAAGCGGCTCGCGCTCGATTTCAATAACAGTTCGGTCACGCGCATATATAGCCTGAGCTATACCAATCCTTACTACACACTTGATGGGATCAGTCGCGGTTTCAACGCGTTCTACCGCACCACGGATGCCGCTGAAGCGGATATTTCGGCCTACGTGGCGGATCGCTGGGGCCTTTCCGTGCGCTATGGAATCCCGCTCACGGAATTCGACGCGTTCAATTTCAGTTTGGGCTACGAAAACACTGAAATCAGCACGACCAGCCAGACGCCGACTGAAATCCTGGATTTTCTGCAGCAGAACGGTGATAGCTACGGTGAGTACGTGATCAACGCCGGGTTGACCCACGATACCCGCGATCGGACGGTGTTCGCGACCAAAGGGAACCTGCAGCGATTGAATCTTGAAGCGGCGCTACCCGGTAGCGATCTCGATTACTTCAAGCTCAGCTATCGCAATCAGTTATTGGTGCCGTTGACGGGACGTTTTGTTTTGTCCGCAATGGCGGACGTCGCGTACGGTGACAAATTGCGCGATACCAGTGACTTGCCGTTCTTCGAGAAGTTTTATGCCGGCGGTATCAGTTCGGTGCGAGGTTACCGCACCAATAGTCTGGGTCCGTTGAGTTCAACCGCCGATCCATTCGGTGGCAATTTCCGCACCGTGGCCAACCTGGAGTTGCTGTTCCCGGCGCCATTCGCGATCGATAATCCATCGGTACGCATGGGTTTGTTCGTGGATGCTGGTAATGTATTCGCGACGACCGACGATTTCGAGACCGAGGAACTGCGTTCGTCGGCGGGAGTTTCGTTCGAATGGCTATCGCCGATCGGACCTTTGGTCTTCAGCTACGCAAAGCCATTGAACGACAAGCCTGGGGATGAACGGCAGGACTTCCAGTTCAGTATCGGGGCGCAATTCTAGGCCCCGCGAATGCAAGGCGAGCGAAGCGCTAATTCAACTTTCTGTAAATGATGAGGATTATTCCGTTGAGCAAACGAATCACAGCTTTGGTGGTGATGCTGGTCGCATTGGGTTTGGCTTCATTCGGGGCGCATGCCGATTCGCGTGTCGGGGCCGTCAATGTCAACAAGTTGATGGAAGAGGCACCACAGGCAAAATCTGCAAGCGAGGCGATACAAGGCAAGTTCTCTGGACGCGAACGGGAACTCCTGAGCGAACGGGATGAGATCCGCAAGCTTGAGGAGCAATACAACCGCGATAAGGATGTGGTGGCCAAGGCCGACAAGGATAAGCTCGAAGATGGTTTGCGCGAACGGTTACGTGAATTCAAACGCAAGTCCGATAGCTTTACCGAGGATTTCACGCTGGCTCGCAATGAGGCGCTGACTAAATTGCAGACAGATGTCTACAAAGCCATCGTCGATGTCGCGGAAAAGGAGAATTTCGATTTGATCGTGAGCGAGAGTGTGCTTTACGCCAGCAAGCGAGTCGACGTGACCGACAAGGTCTTGCAGCGGTTGAAGGAGATCTATACCGGGAAATAGTGGTATCCCCTGCAGGAATGGCGATCAAGATTCACGACTTGGCACAACGGCTCGGACTCGTCGTTGTGGGTGCGGGCGACGCGGAGTTGTCTCGTGTTGCCAGACTGGATTCAGCGCTCCGCGGCGATTTGTCTTTTGTCGCCAATCCGGCTTATCTGGCGTTGCTCGCGAATACCCAAGCCTCGGCGGTGATTCTGAGGCCGATCCATGCCGATCGTTGTCCGGTGACTGCGCTGCTGGCCGAGGATCCCTATGTGGCTTACGCGCGCGCGGCACAACTGCTTTACCCAAGTACCCCCGTGGCGGCCTATGT
>JBHJOI010000035.1:0-3467 GCA_050329935.1 Thiotrichales bacterium
AGGAAGCGGTCGCGCCAACGCATGAAGGGCTGACTGTTGACGTTTTCGTCGTCCTTCGTGAAATCAAGACCACCGCGCAGGCACTCATAAACGGCGCGGCCGTAGTTCTTGGCGGACAGTCCGAGCTTCGGCTTGATCGTGCAGCCAAGCATCGGCCGACCGTACTTGTTCATCTTGTCGCGCTCGACCTGGATGCCGTGCGGCGGTCCATTGCAAGTCTTGACGTAGTGCAGCGGGAAGCGGACGTCCTCGAGACGCAACGCGCGAACGGCCTTGAATCCGAACACGTTACCCACCAGCGAGGTGAAGACGTTTACTACCGAAGCCTCTTCAAACAGGTCGATCGGGTAGGCGATAAACGCGTAGTAGCAGGTATCATCACCGGGAACGTCCTCAATCGCGTAGGCGCGACCGCGGTAGTAGTCCATGTCAGTCAGCAGGTCGGTCCAAACCGTCGTCCAGGTACCGGTTGAGGATTCAGCGGCTACGGCAGCGGCAGCCTCCTCACGGTCAACCCCAGGCTGGGGCGTGATCTTAAAGCACGCCAACAGGTCGGAGTCCAAAGGAACGTAGTCCGGTTGCCAATAGGTCTGCCGGTATTCCTTGACGCCTGCTTGGTAAGTCTTGGCCATTTGCGACTCCTTGGTAGAGTGTCTGTCGTGAAGATTTAGCTAGCGGAAAGCATTTTGCACCGAATGTGCGCACTCGAATGGTGCGTCGAGCTGGCGCAATACTATTGGAGCCGAGGTATAAAGAGAATTTAATTTTACTAATATTATCTATATACTTCAGTTAATGAATTTTCACTGGACGTTACAGCAGTTGCGCCTTTTCGAGGCGGTGGCCAGAAGCCGTAGTTATACGCAGGCCGCCGCGGAGCTTCACCTTACGCAACCGGCTGTCCACATACAGGTTAAGCGGCTCGAAGAAATCGTCGGCCTACCGTTGATTCAGAAAAGCGGTAAGAAACTCGTACTCACTCGCGCCGGCGAGGAAGTCTACGCGGTTACGATCGACGTGTTGCATCGTATGCAACAACTCGCCTGCACCATTTCGGACATGAAAGGCCACGTAGCGGGGCCCTTGAAAATCGCCGCCGTCACCTCCGCCAAGTTCTTCATGCCACACCTCCTGGGCCGTTTTCTAACGCTGTATCCAGACGTTCAACCCCAACTCAAGGTCACCAACCGGGCGCGAACGGTCGAGCGATTATTCGAAAGCCTCGACGATCTGGTCGTGATCGGCGAGGTGCCCAGGAAGCCAGAACTGGCCGTCCATCCCTTCATGGAGAACCTATTGGTCATGGCGGCCCATCCGGGACATCCCTTGGTCGGCCGGACAAACTTAACCGCGGCGGATTTGGCGCACGAACGATTCCTGTTGCGCGAACCGGGATCGGGCACGCGCGCCGCCGTCGAGACCTGGTTTCGAGACCGCGAAGTGCAGATCACGCCGGGCATGGAACTCGGCTCCAGCGAAGCCATCAAGCAAGCGATCATCGCGAATCTCGGAATCTCCATCGTACCGCTCAGCTCCCTGGAGCTGGAGCTGGAAACCCATCGGATCAAGTTACTAGATGTTCAGGGATTCCCACTACGCCGAATGTGGCACGCGGTACACCTCGGCGACCTACAGCTCGGCCTGACCGCTCGGGTGTTTCTGGACTTCCTGATTCAGGAGGGACGAATCAACCTGGCCGCCAATCCGGGTATACCGAACGAAGTCGACGGCTGAGAGTCAGGCATCCGCCACGAAGCGCGTTTAGCCGGGCACGCTAGACCCCCGCGTCGTTCCGGGCGCGCAGGGACACCAACCGCAAGCTTGCGACGTCACCCCGACAACGTTCGGCCCGGTGACAATCATTTGCGCCCACAAGAATTGTCACAATGTGCTTAACATCACGTTGCGAAGCGTAATCATCGGCTACGCTTACAAAAAATTGTGCGGTCAACCTACATAGCCGCCATCGTACATAAGGGAATAGTCATGGACGTTCAGTTACCACTTGCGCGTTACCGCATCGAACTACGCGCCGACTCCCCGATTCGCTTCAGCGATTACTCCGGTTCCGCTTGGCGCGGACTGTTTGGGCACGCGCTTAAACGCACCGTCTGCGTTACCCGCGCGCCACACTGCACCGGCTGCCTGCTCTATCGCAGTTGCGTCTACTCCTATGTGTTCGAGACACCACCGCCGCCCGCGACCGAACGTCTACGAGGCGCCATCGCCGCGCCGCACCCGTTCGTCCTAAGCCCCGACCCGGGGTTACGCGCGCTTTCGCCGGGCGAAGTCACCCACCTCGACCTCACCCTGATCGGCCGCGCGCAACAACACCTGCCGTATATGGTGCACGCCTTGAGCGAGGCAGGTAAAACCGGCATCGGTCGCGACGACGGACGGTTCGAGATCACCCGCATCGCTCAAGAGGCCGAACTTGGAAGCGACCAATGGCACCCCATTTTCGACGGCAAAACCCTGGCGCCATTGCCGCCCTCAAACGCCAGCCAACCGCCCGCGCCCCAAGCCACGGCGCTTCGGCTGCTCACCCCGATGCGCCTGAAGTACGCCGACCGGCTGATGACACCCGAGCGATTCGAATCGATCGGCCTGATCTCCAATTTACTGCGGCGGCTCAGCCTGCTCAGCCACTTCCACGCCGACCGCCCCTTCGAGTACGACTACGCGGCGATGCAAACCCACGCCCGCGCGCTCAACGTCGCGGCCCCCGCCCTCGAGTGGTACGACTGGACCCGCTACTCCAACCGCCAACGCACCACCATGCAAATGGGCGGCCTGCTCGGCCGGGTTGAACTTGGCGGCGCCGCGCTCGAAGCGCTCTGGCCCTTGCTCTGGTTCGGCCAATGGATCCACGCCGGCAAGGCCACCAGCATGGGCCTCGGCCGCTACGCACTCGAACCGGCAAGCTTGCCAGAGGCACAAGAGCACGCGGCCTGAGGGAACATCACCGCCATGGAAAGCACCGCATACCGCCGCATCCTGCTCGCCGTCACAGGACTCTCGCCGCAGGTCGTGACCGAAACCGTTTACGCGCTCGCCTGCCATCCCAACGAGCCGTGGATCCCGCACGAAATTCACCTCATCACGACCCGCGAAGGAGCCGAGCGCGCCCGACTCGCCCTACTGAGTGGCGAACCGGGCTGGTTTCACCGCCTCCGCCGCGACTACAGCCTGCCCGAGATCGCTTTCAACACCGGGCACATTCACATCCTGAGCGATGCCAGCGGCCTGCCGCTCGACGACATCCGCACCCCCACCGACAACGAGCGCGCCGCCGACCAGATCACCGACCATCTGCGCCGGCTCACGGCCGACCCGGGGAGCGAGGTGCACGTCTCCATCGCCGGCGGCCGTAAAACCATGGGCTACTACCTCGGCTACGCCCTCTCACTGTTCGGGCGCCCGCAAGACCGCCTCTCGCACGTGCTGGTGAGCGAACCCTTCGAATC
>JBHJOI010000036.1:0-29497 GCA_050329935.1 Thiotrichales bacterium
AATCCCTCCTCCGATCACCCACCGGGTCGGCACGCGCGGGCGGCGATCGAGCACGCACGCGCACAGGTCGCGGCACTGATCGGGGCTCGGTCAGACGAAATCTATTTCACCGCCAGCGCGACCGAGGCCAACAATCTGGCGATCCTCGGCACCGCAGCGCTGCGTCCTGGCTTATTGCTGTATTCGGCAATTGAACACCCCGCCGTGGCGCGGCCCATGCAACGACTCGCCGAGACCGGCCGACGCGTGGCCGAGATTCCGGTCGACACCACCGCCCGGGTAGATCCGGACACGCTGGCGATGCCTCCCGATACCGCCCTGATCTCGGTCATGCTTGCCAACAACGAGGTCGGAACACTACAACCGATACGCGCGATCGCGGATCGAGCCCGAGCCGTCGGCGCGCTGATGCACGTCGACGCGGCGCAAGCCGTGGGCAAGGTACCGATCGACGTCGACGCACTCGGCGCCGATCTGCTGAGCCTGGCCGGTCACAAGTTCTACGCCCCGAAAGGCATCGGCGCGCTGTACGTCCGCGCCGGCGTGACGCTGGCGCCGATTCAATTCGGGGCCGGCCACGAGCGCGGTTTACGACCGGGCACCGAAAACGTGCCGTATATCGTCGCATTGGGTGAAGCGGCGCGGTTGGCACGCGCGGATCTGGCCGCCGAATCCGCCCGGCTGAGCGCGCTACGGGACGACCTGCACGCCCGGCTAGGCGCGGCAATCCCCGACCTGGCGTTGAATGGGCATCTCACCGATCGCCTGCCGAACACCTTGAATGTATCGTTCCCTAGGGTCGCGGGCTGGCAGCTGCTGGCGCGCGCCCCAACCCTAGCCGCCTCCACCGGATCGGCCTGCCACGCGGGTCACCACGCTGTCTCGACGGTGCTCGCGGCGATGGGTATCGAACCCGACCGCGCGGCCGGGGCGGTACGACTTTCCGTGGGTCGCGAAACCACGCCCGAGGAGATCGCGAGCGCCGCCGAGGCGCTGATCACGGCCTGGCGGTCGCTAACCGCGTGACCCAACTGCCGTGGCGGACGCGCCGTCAGCGTTCGCCCTGCTTGGTGACGATCAGCACCGCCACGAGCTGATACACCACCACGGCGATCAACAAATGCCACAAAAAATGCGTCCCGATCGGAACAGCCGCGCACAGGCTTGGATCCAGCGTACGGAACCCCAGCGCGAGCAGAAACCACAACGCGGCAATACCGAATCGCGGCGCGTCCGGGTGCCGTCGCCAGAGTAGATATAGGCCCATCAACACGAGCGTCAGCCAGGTCGGCAGGTAAAACCCCGATCCGTTCAGATACCCCGCCGGCAACGCCACCTGCGTCGCGTAATTGGCGATGTGAAATAGCGCGAACAGCGCCAGAACCCAGGCCCATCGCGTCGTTACCCGCCGATAGAGTGCGACAACCAAATAGAGGCTGATGAACAGCAGAATCGGCATCGCGTCCGCGTATTCCGCCCAGCGTTGCGCGAACACATGCCAAAACGCGCTACCGATACCGATCGCGGCGACGAGCGCGATCAGCCACGGCACCTCCCGCCCCGCGTGCGGCGATTCGCGGTAAACGCGATAGAGGGCGACGCAGGCGACCGCGAATGCGAGATTGGAAACGACATTCAGCGGCTCGGCCCATAGCCCGGGTTCGAGTCGCTCGCAATAGCGGTCGAGGTAGGTGTTCACTGCGAGCAAGCCATTTCAACGGCGTTCCAGCACTTCGCGCAACGTACGGATCTCATCGCGCAGCGCGTTGATATCCTGCTCCAGTTTGGTTGCCTTCGAGTTCGCCGCCTGGTCGTGATCCGTCTGCTCGCGCGCCTGACTGGCGTCGTGCAAGGTCTGCATCGTGTTGACGATGATCGCGATGAAAAGATTCAGCACGGTGAAGGTCGCCATCAGAATGAACGGAATGAAAAACAGCCAGGCATAGGGATGTGTTTCCATCACCGGACGCACGATGCCCATCGACCAGCTCTCCAGTGTCATGACCTGAAACAGCGTGTACATCGAGCGTCCGATCGTGCCGAACCACTCGGCGTGCGCCGCGCCAAACAGGCCCGTCGCCATCACCGCGAACACGTAGTACAACACTACCATCAGCGCCGCGATCGAACCGATACCGGGCAGCGCATGCAGCAAGGAGTCGACGACAAATCGCAACTGCGGCACCACCGAAATCAGCCGCAGCACGCGAAGCACGCGCAACGCTCGTAACACCTGCAACGGCCCGCTGGCCGGCACCAGCGCGATACCGACAATTAGAAAATCGAACAGATTCCAGGCCCGGGTGAAAAATCGCCAACCCTGGGCAAATATTCGCGCTGCGATCTCGACCACGAAAACACCAAGAATCAGGCGATCGAGCAGGATCAGCACATCACCATAACGCGCCATCAGCGACGGCGCGGTCTCCAATCCGAGTATGACCGCGTTGACGATGATCAAGGCGATGATGAAGCGCTGGAACAACGGCGACTCGACCCGTGCGTTGACGCGCGCGCGCAAGCCGACCGGTGCCGCTTCGAATTGCGTACTCAGCATGTGTTCTCAACTCCCATGACAAATGAAACGGTGCGGCGTGCCTTCAGATTGAGTTGCCGACGCTGGTGCCCAGCGTTGAGCTGATCCAGAACTCACTCCCCTTGCCGAGGAATTCGTCGTAACGCATGTAATGAGACCCATCGCAGGAAAAGGTCAGACTGACGACGCCGTTGAAAATATTGACACTGCCCGAGCGCAGGTAAAACGTCTCGTCGATGAAACGCAGCGCGCGCATCACGCGCAGAATCGGTCGAATCGCCTCGGCCGGCACCAGCGCATCCGCAGGATACTCCGCCCGTGGATAAGCGAGACACATATCGGGGTTGACCAAGGCCTCGTAGTCCAGAATCCGATACCGGTACGGATCGCTCATCAAAAACACGGTGGCGCGGCTGCTCGAAAAATGAATCTTGCACTGAAACACACCGTGATCGACCAGCAGCGCCTCGACCACCGCGAGTACATTTTCGATCTCGCGATCAAGCGGACTGTCGATACGGCATTGGTGAAATACCTGCCCCCGGATTGCCGGATCGCCCTTGATCTGGCGCCAGTGGTCCGGCTCCTGGTACACCGCGCGCGTCAGCGGCAGATCGCGCAAATCGAAATCCACCCCGACGAAGCCGACGACCGTCGAATCCTTGCGGACCAACTGTAGCGCGGTGAGCGAGGGTCGCTTTGCGCTGAGGCTGATATAAGCCTCCGAGAGCCAGAAATCGACGCACGGCACGACAGCGCTCATATAGGGCCGGCGCGAGCGGTCGCGTTTAAAGTGTTCGGGCCTCAGACCCTCGCGACCTGCCGTGTCACTGAGCTGCACCCCGTCGCAATCGAGCGCGTAGAGAAACTTCGCATCCGGCAGGACCTTCAAATAATCTGACAGCACCTGGCTCAGGCCGTCGCGATCTGGCCAGACCTCGACGCATTTCGCCGCCAACGCGGCGACCGGTCCGGCCAGCAGGTTTTCCAGTTCGGCGCGCTGTTGCTGGATGCTTTCCTTAAGGGTGTTCATGCCAGGCACGGATCCTCGTCGCGGATCGTCAATCGAACTCACGAAACTCGAGCTCACGATTCGCGACCTCATCGCCTTTGATCACGTGTAACGACGGCAGCGCGTCGAGTGTCTTGAGATTGAAATAATCCAGAAACTGCCGGGTCGTGGCATACAGCGCCGGTCGGCCCGGCACATCCTTGTGTCCGATCACCTTGACCCATTGCCGGTCAAGCAAGGTCTTAACGATCTGAGTGCTCACCGTGACGCCGCGCACGGCTTCGATCTCGGCGCGCGTGATCGGCTGCTTGTACGCGACCAGCGCCAGCGTCTCCAGCACCGCCCGCGAGTAACGCGGCGGCTTTTCCTCGTGGAGACGGCTGAGCCACGGCGCGAATTCGGCGCGGACCTGAAATCGAAAACCACTCGCGACCTCGGCAAGTTCGACCCCGCGACCGGCGTAGTCCGCCTGCAACGCCGCCACCGCCGCGGCGATTTCGTTGCGGCTTTGCGTCGAGTCGGCATCGCCCAGGATCTCGACCAGGCGATCGAGCCTCAACGGTTGGTCGGAGGCCATCAACAAGGCTTCGACGATGGGTTTGAGGTTTGACGGATCCATGATGTTCAGCGGCGCTCGCTCGCGGGGAATCAGCTCGCAAGCTTGACGTAAATCGGTGCATAGCGCTCGTTCTGCACGACATCGATCGTCCGCTCCTTTTGCAGTTCGAGTACCGCGAGAAAGGTCACGACAATCCCCAGGCGCCCCTCGGTCACGATGAATAACGCGGTCAGTTCGGTGTAGTGCTCGGCTGAATCCAGGCGCTCCATGATAGAAACCATGCGCTCGCGCACCGATAGCCGTTCGCGCCTGATCTGGTGCTGTCCGAACATCTCGGAGCGCTTCAGCAGGTCGCGCAGCACGGCCATCAGGTCGCCGAGATCGACCTCGGGCTCCGGCCGCAGCACTTCCAGAGCGGGCAGCGCGACATGCGCCAGGTTGATGTCCCGCTCCAGGCGCGGCAATTCGTCGAGCTGTGCGGCTGCCTGTCGAATCTGCTCGTACTCCTGTAATCGCCGCACCAGTTCGGCGCGCGGATCTTCCTCCTCATTCGACGATTCCGGGCGCGGCAGCAGCATTTTCGATTTGATCTCCGCGAGCAGCGCCGCCATCACCAGATACTCGGCGGCAAGCTCCAGCCGCATCGCATCCATCAGCTCGATGTAGCTTACATATTGCAGCGTGATCTCGGCGATCGGAATATCCAGAATATCCAGGTTCTGGCGTTTGATCAGGTACAGCAACAGGTCCAGCGGGCCTTCGAAGGCTTCCAGAATCACCTCGAGCGCATCGGGCGGAATATACAGATCCGAGGGCGGCAGACTGAGCGGCTCGCCCTGAACGATCGCGAACGGCAACTCGGCCTGGACGGCGGTTTCGTGTACCAGCGACTGCATCGCGTTTCCCTCAGCGATAACTCAGGCCGATCGCCTTGCGAACCTCTTCCAGCGTGTCGCGCGCCACGTCGCGCGCCGCTTCGCACCCCTCGGCGATGATGTTGTGAATCAAGGAGGGTTCGCGCTCGAATTCCTCGCCGCGCTCGCGAATCGGTGCCAACTCCTCCAGCACCGCGTCGATAATGGGCTTCTTGCAATCCAGGCAGCCGATTCCGGCACTTCGACAGCCTTGATCGACCCACTCGCGGCGCGACTCGTCGGAATAGATCAGGTGAAACTGCCACACCGGACACTTGACGGGATCGCCGGGATCGGTGCGGCGCACCCGCGCGGGATCCGTCGGCATCGTGCGTATCTTGCGCACGATCTCATCGGGCGATTCACGCAAGGCGATTGTGTTGCCGTAGGACTTCGACATCTTCTGCCCATCCAGACCGGGCATTTTCGACGCCGCGGTCAACAGTGCGTCCGGCTCTGACAAAATGATCTTGCCGGAACCCTCGAGATAGCCCAACAGCCGCTCGCGGTCGCCCACCGAAAGATTTTGCTGCGCCTCAAGCAGGGCCTGCGCCGATTCCAGCGCCTCCTCGTCACCTTTCTCGCCATAAGCCTTGCGCTTTTCGCGGTAGAGGCGCGCGTCCTTTTTGCTCATCTTGGCGACGGCAAGCTCGGCCTTTTCTTCGAATCCGGCTTCGCGTCCAAACAAATGATTGAAGCGACGCGCGACCTCGCGGGTCAGCTCGATATGCGCGACCTGATCCTCGCCGACCGGAACCCCATCCGCCCGATAGATCAGAATATCGGCACTTTGCAGCAGTGGATACCCTAAAAATCCGTAGGTTGCGAGATCTTTTTCGCGCAATTTATCTTGTTGGTCCTTATAGCTCGGCACACGCTCCAACCACCCGAGCGGGGTGATCATCGACAACAACAGGTGCAACTCGGCGTGCTCCGGCACCCGCGATTGAACGAACAAGGTCGCCGACGACGGACTCACGCCCGACGCAAGCCAGTCGATCACCATGTCCCACACGCTGGCTTCGATGCCCTGAGGTGTTTCGTAGTGGGTCGTGAGCGCATGCCAATCGGCGACAAAAAAGAAACACTCGTGGCTGTGCTGAAGATCGATCCAGTTCTTCAATACTCCGCGGTAGTGTCCTAAATGCAAACGCCCGGTCGGGCGCATGCCTGAGAGAATCCTTTGCATGCCGTTGGCCTTTTAAATTTGTAGCAACATTCTGATCAACCTGGAAAACACCTCCGTCGCCGGGCCGATGACATGCGGCCACAGCCCGAGAAACAGCAATCCGAGCAGAATGAAAATCCCGTACGGCTCGACCCGGTCGAGCGCGAGCGCCCAACGCGTTGGCACCAGCCAGCTCAGCACCCGCCCGCCGTCGAGCGGCGGCAATGGGAGCAGGTTGAGCACCATCAGGATCAGATTCAGGAACAGACCGATTCGACCCATCAACTGCATCGGCTCCGCGAACCACGCGAAATCCCCGCCCGCGAGCAGAATGCCGATTTTCCAGACCAGCGCCCAGAATAGTGCCATCAACAGGTTCGACACCGGCCCGGCCACCGCGACGAGTGCCATGTCCTTGCGCGGATCGTGGAAGTTGCGAATATTGACGGGTACCGGTTTTGCCCAGCCGAAAATAAACCCGCTCAACACCAGCATGACCAGGGGTACGAGGATCGTGCCAATCGGATCGATATGCGGAATCGGGTTGGCGGTCAGCCGCCCGAGCTGTTTAGCGGTCGGGTCGCCCAAGCGATTGGCGACCCAGCCATGCGCGGCTTCGTGCAACGTGATCGCGAAGATCAATGGCAACGCCGCCACGCTCACGAGTCTGACGATTTCATCCATATCAATGTGTATTCCCGAACCGAGGTTCGTTCAATGGCGTTCAAGCCAGTCGGTTGAGCCCTTGCCGAGGCGCACCACCTCGGGCATGCCGGTGGTCATGTCGATCACCGTGCTGGGGTCAATGTCGCAAAAACCGCCGTCAATGACGAGGTCGACCTCGTGTTCGAGCAGAATCCTGATCTGAAAGGGGTCGGTCAGCGGCAGATCGGTCTCCGGCAGGATCAAGGTGCTGCTCAGCAGCGGTTGAGCAAGCTCCTCGAGTAGCGCCAGCGCAATCGCGTTGTCCGGAACGCGGATCCCGATCGTCTTGCGCTTCGGGTGCTGCAAGCGTTTGGGCACTTCGCGGGTCGCGTTCAAAATGAAGGTGTACGGCCCCGGTGTCAGGCTGCGCATCAGCCGGAACGCATCGTTGTCGATCTTGGCGTAGGTCGAAATCTCCGATAGATCCCGGCACATCAAGGTGAAGTGGTGATCCTTGTCGACCTTGCGAATACGACGGATCCGCTCCATGGCCTCCTTGTCACCGATCAGACAACCCAGGGCGTAACACGAATCGGTCGGGTACACCACGACACCGCCATTGTTGACGATCGTGACAGCCTGGCGGATCAGGCGCAACTGTGGATTCTCCGGGTGGATCTCGAAGAACTGGCTCATGGAATGGTGTCGTTGGCGATCAGGCCGTCGATGATAATGGCCGAATCGTCGAATCTCAAACTCCGATGCCTCGGGGATGACCTTAATGTATGATGTCGCGGCACTTTAAAACCAGGATTGAGCGCGATGTTATATATGATTATCGGCGAAGACGTCGCCGACAGCCTCGCCGCGCGACTCGGCGCGCGGCCGGCTCATCTCGAACGGCTGCATGGCTTGCGCGACGAGGGGCGGTTGATTCTGGCGGGCCCAAATCCGATGATCGACGCCAACGATCCCGGCCCGGCGGGGTTCAGTGGCAGTCTGATCGTTGCTGAGTTCAATTCGCTCGAGGCGGCGCGGCAATGGGCCGACGCCGACCCCTATGTCAGCGCGGGTGTCTATGCGCACGTCACCGTGAAGCCATTCAAGAAAGTCCTGCCCTGACTTACGCAACCCGTTATTTACCTAGAGGTTATTGCATGAACTACGCAGTCCCCGCGTCCGCGCTCGCCCTGTTGCTCGCGTTTACCCTCGGCGGATGCGATCAAGCATCGCAATCCACGGGCACCGACAGCGGCAGCGCCGCCGACGCGCCCGCGGAAGGCGAGGTTATCGCCACGGTCAACGCCCGCAAGATCACGCTGCCCGAATTCAGCGCGTTCCTGAATACCAAGATGCAAACCGGCGCGCCGGAATCGGCCGACCCGTCACTGGTACTCAACGAGATGATCAACCGCGAACTCGTCAAGCAGGACGCGCTCGCGAAAGGCATCGCCGAGCGCGCCGACTTCAAGGCCGATCTTGCCAAACGCCGCGATGAATTGCTGGTCAACGCGATGATCAGCGAGAAGCGCAAATCGCTCGACTTCAACGACGCCCTGCTCAAGCAGGAGTACGACAACCAGATCAAGGTGCTCGATCTCAACGAATTCAAGGCCCGCCACATTCTCGTCGACGAGGAAGACACAGCCAAGGCGATCATCGCCGACCTCAAGGCGGGCAAGGCTTTTGAGACGCTCGCGAAAGATCAGTCGAAAGACCCTAGCGCGGCGGAAGGGGGCGACCTCGGTTGGTTCCCGCTGAGCGCGGTGGTGCCGGAGTTCGGCGAGGCGGCGAAGCAACTCGAAAAGGGGAAATTCACCGAAACGCCCGTTCGCAGTCAATTCGGCTGGCATGTCATTCGACTCGATGACGTGCGCGTCAGCGACCCACCCGCGTTCGACGACGTCAAGGATCAACTCGAAATGGTGGTGATCAACAAGGCGATGCAGGACTATATCGGCGAGCTGCGCAAGGCCGCGACGATCACAGTGGCCGAGTCCGAAGCTAAAGCGGCACCCGACGCAGCGGCGCCAGCCGGCGACGCCAAGGCTCCCGAACCTGCCGCGAAGTAACCCTCGCGAGAGGGTCTTTTCAGGACGAAAACGCCCGAAGTCTCGTGGACCTGAGGGGCGCCTAGCGTTCGAACACGGCGATCGATTCGACGTGCGCGGTGTGCGGGAACATGTCGAGCACACCCGCGGCGGCCAAACGGTAACCCTGGGCGTGCACGAGTTCACTGGCATCGCGCGCGAGGGTGCCAGGGTGACACGAGACATAGACAATACGCTGAGCGCCTAGCGTCGGGAGCTTGCGAACGAGGTCCTTGGCGCCACTTCGCGGCGGATCAAGCAGAATCTTGTCGAAACGTTGTTTGAACCAGGACGCCTGTTTGACCTCGCCAAACAAGTCCGCGGCATGAAACGTCACGTTATCGAGCCCGTTCAACGCGGCATTGGCGCGCGCGCGTTGCACCATGTCCACCGAACCCTCGACGCCGACGACCCGCCCGGCCAGCGTTGCCAACGGCAGCGTGAAATTGCCAAGGCCGCAGAATAAGTCCAGCACCGACTCCTCGGGACCCGGCGCGAGCAACGCGAGGGCGAAAGGCACCATCGTACGATTGATCTCGGCATTGACCTGCATGAAATCCTGCGGCTCGATACGCAACCGCAGCCCGAAATCCGCCTGCGTGTACGACAGGCCGCCCTCTGGCGCCAGCAAGGGCACGGTGCTGTCCATGCCGCCCGATTGCAGATAAACGGCGTAATCGCGCTGCTCGGCAAACGCCCGGATCCGCGCGAGATCCTGATCGGTCAGCGGTTGCAGGTGCCGAATCACCAGCGCGACCCCTTGGTCGGCCACGGTCACCTCGATCTGCGGAATGGTATCCGGTCGCCTCAGGCTATCCACGAGCTCACCCAGCGCACCGACCTGATCGCCGATCGCCGGATCGAGAATCGGGCAGCGCTTGACGTCGGTGACAAAGTGCGAGTGCTTCTCACGATAGCCGATCGCAACCCGTCCCATTTTCCGTACCAAGCGCATACCGAGCCGGGCCTTGCGCCGATAACCCCAGAACGGTCCGGCCAACGGCGTCAAAAGCGTATCCGGCGCCAGCTTACCGATGTGCAACAGCGCGTCGAGCAACGCCTGCTGCTTGAACTCGATCTGCCGGTCCGGACGCAGGTGCTGCAAACTACACCCGCCACAGCGCTTGAAATGCTCGCAACGCGGCTCGACCCGATCCGGTGACGGCTCCAGCACCGCCTCGGTGACCGCCTCGTCGTATTGACGATGCAACGCCATCGGCTGCACCCTGACCCGCTCTCCGGGTAACGCGCCGTCGACGAACACCGCCTTGCCGTCGTGGCGCGCGACACCGCGACCGTCCTGGGCCATCGAGACGATCTCCACCTCATACGGTGGCCCGGGTGCGCGCGGCTTTCTCAAGCGGCGCTGCGCCAGGCCTGCTCGAACGCAAGCAGATGCGGTTTATCCGACTGACGCAGGTTCTCGCGCACGGTCTCGCACTCACGCTGATGGTCGTCTGCCGTGAGGTGCCCGCGTAATAGCTCGAATCGGAGATACACGAGATAGGTGTTCAAGACATCGGTCTCGCAGTAGTCACGGATCGCCTTGATCTCGCCCAATTGATAGGCATCCCAGACCTTTGCCCCGCTCATTCCCATCTTGCCCGGAAATCCAAGCAAGCTCGCGATCTCGTCGAGCGGCGCGGTGGCGCGCGGCTGATACAACGACAAGACGTCCATCAAATCCGTATGGCGCCACTGAAAGCGATTCAGATAGTTGTTGAAGCGAAACGACTGATCCTCTTCGCCGGTATCCCAGTAACGCGGTGCGGCGATCCCATGCAGCAACGAACGATAGTGAATGACGGGCAAGTCGAAGCCGGCACCGTTCCACGACACCAACGTCGGCGTGTAACGGTCGATACCGCCGAAAAACCGCCGCAGCAGTTCAGCCTCGTCCGCGTCCTCGTCGCCGAGCGACCAGACCTTGAACTGATCGCGGGTCCGCAGCACCACCGAGATCGCCACGACGCGTTGCAGATGCAACGCCAGAAACTCGTTGCCGGTCTTCTGTTGCCGCAGACTGAACAGCGCCTTGGCGGTGCTCTCGTCGTCAAGCCCATCGAGTCCGTACAGCCGCCGTCCGCCTTCGACATCCGGCACGGTTTCGATATCGAACACCATCACGTTCAACATGCTGGAAACACCCCGGTCGAGATGTAACGATCACCGCGATCGCAGATGATCGCGACCAGCGTGGCGTCTTCCAGCTCGCCCGCGAGCCGCCGCATCGCCGCGACCGCGCCCCCGGAGGAAACCCCGCAAAAAATGCCCTCTTCCCGCGCGAGACGGCGCATCATCGTTTCGGCGTCGTCCTGACTGACCTCCAGGATTCGGTCGACGCCGTCGGGCCGATAGATGCGTGGCAGGTAAGCCTCGGGCCACTTGCGGATGCCCGGGATGCTGGCGCCTTCGACGGGATGCACACCGACGATCTGGACCGCGGATGACTGTTCCTTGAGATAACGTCCGGTGCCCATGATGGTGCCGGTCGTCCCCATCGAACTGACGAAATGCGTGATGCCGCCGTGGGTATCGCGCCAAATCTCGGGGCCGGTGGTCTCGTAGTGCGCGCGTGGATTGTCGGGGTTCGCAAACTGATCGAGTACCCTGCCCTGCCCGTCCGCCTGCAACCTCAACGCCAGATCGCGCGCGCCTTCCATGCCCGCTTCCTTGGTGACCAACAACAGTTCGGCGCCATAGGCCGCCATGCTGGCGCGCCGTTCCAGGCTCATCGTCTCCGGCATGATCAGTGTCATACGGTAGCCGAGAATTGCGGCGACCATCGCCAGCGCGATGCCGGTATTGCCGCTGGTGGCCTCGATCAGACGATCGCCGGGACGGATCTCGCCGCGTTCCTGAGCCCGCCAGATCATGCTGTAGGCCGGACGATCCTTGACCGAACCCGCCGGGTTCTGTCCCTCGAGCTTGACCAACAGGGTGTTGCCCGAATCGGCGCCGATGCGCTGCAGCCGCACCAGCGGGGTGTTGCCGATCAAATGCTCGATCGTCGGATAGGACATGGCCGCTAGTTCTCCAGCACGACGAACGCCAGCGCGAAGTCGCGCTCGTCCGAGATCGAAAGGTGGCTGGCGGTCACGCCGTGCAGCGTCAGAAGATTCGCCGCGCGACCGAAACAGCGCAACCGCGGTTGCCCCAGCGCGGTGTGTTGCACCGTGATATCGCTATAGCGCAGGCCGTCGCGGAAACCGGTGCCCAGCGCCTTGGCCGTGGCCTCCTTCACCGCGAATCGTTTGGCGATGAAGGCGACAGGGTCGGCCACGGCCGCCAGTTCCTCGAGCTCTTCGATCGCCAGCACGCGCGCGGCGAAGCGCTGCGGGTGCCGGCGATAGATCCGCTCGATCCGCGCGACATTCACAATATCGGTGCCGATTCCGAAAATAGCCACTGTGATTTCCTCAGCCGAGTAAGGCGCGCATTTCGCGCACCGCCTGACGCATGCCGACGAACAGCGCGCGCGCGACGATCGAATGACCGATGTTCAGTTCGTGCAGGTCCGGTAATTGTTTGATCGCGATGACATTACGATAGTCGAGCCCGTGGCCCGCGTTCACCACCAGTCCCAAGGCGCGCGCGTGGCTGGCGGCAGCCATCAGACGCTCGAGCTGGCGCTGCTGCTCCGAGCCGTGCGCATTGGCGTAAGTCCCCGTGTGCAACTCGATGACGGGCGCGCCTATTTCGGCGGCGGCGCTGATCTGCGCGGCGTCCGGCTCGATGAAGATCGATACCTGAACGCCGGCCGCGTCGAGGTCGCGACAGACGGCACGCAAGCGATCGTGTTGTCCAATCACGTCGAGACCGCCTTCGGTCGTCAGTTCCTCGCGCCGCTCGGGCACCAGACAGCAGTCCTCGGGGCTCACCTCGCAAGCAATACGGACCATTTCTGGAATCGGTGCCATTTCGAGGTTCATCCGGGTGCGGATAATGCGGCGCAAGGTGCGAACATCCTGATCCTGGATATGGCGACGATCCTCGCGCAGATGCAGCGTGATGCCATCGGCGCCGCCCGCCTCGACCTCGGTGACCATTTGTTCCAGATCGGGATAAGGGGTAAAGCGCGCCTGCCGGATCGTGGCGACGTGGTCGATGTTGACGCCGAGGCGTATCGCTTGGGCTGAGGTCATGGACGTTTCCGTTCTAGGGATTGCAGCAGTAGTTTACTGGCAAGCGGACGCCCGTTCAGCAAGTGATTGATCGCAGCGCTCAGCACCTGGCGGATCTCGCGCGCCAATCCGGATTCATCAAAGCGACGATCCCGGATCGCGTGCAGCGCCGCCGCGCCGACGTCAATCGCGTCCGCCTCGATCCGGCGTGTCGAAACGCCGTGTTCCGGGTGAAAAAAATAACGGTCGACCGACGCGAGATCCGTGCCGTCGGCGCCGTCGGTGTCGAGATTCAGTCCGTATCCCAGCGCCGCGAGCAGTTCCGTCTCGAACCGGCGCAGCCACGGACCGGGCGGCGACTCGCTTGCCAAGCCAACCAAGGTCGCGCGATACGCCTGATAGACTTCGGGATACGCTTGCGCCTTCGCCATCAGCTTGAGCAATAGCTCGTTGCAATAGAGCCCGCACAGACTCGCAAGCCCTTCGAGACGCACCGCTTCGAGTTCATCGATGCCGACCGCGGTCTGAAGCTCGCCTCGGCCACGCCAGCGATACAGGTTTTCGTGAAAGGGTTGGAGCTTGCCGAGTGTGCCGCCCGAGTGCTTTTGCGAAACCCGGACCAGCAGGGCGACGCGCCCATGGTTCTCGGTGAAGATGTCGAGAATCCGGCTGTTCTCGCGATACCGCCGGGCATGAAGCACATAACCGGCACTCGCGCACTCGGTCGCCATGGTCGGCGTATCGTTAGTGTCGGCCCTCGGCGTCCATGCCGAGCTTGTCGAGCCAGCCCGGCGCCTCGGTCCAGCCTGGCTTGACCTTGACCCAAAGCTGCAGAAACACCGGGCCACCCAAGAGACCCTCGATGCGCCGGCGAGCTTCCGAGCCAACTTTCTTGAGCATCGCACCACCCTTGCCGATCACGATCCCTTTCTGTCCGTCGCGCTCGACATAGATCACCGCGCCGATTTCGGTTCGCTCCGGTCCTTCCTTGAAATGCTCGATCTCGACACCGAGCGTGTACGGCACTTCCTGCTCAAGATAGCGCGTGAGTTGCTCGCGAATCATTTCCGCGCTCAGGAAGCGCAGGTTCCGGTCCGTGATTTCATCCTCGCCATACTGGAACGGGCCGGCGGGCAAGTAGCGTCGCAGCAGCCGCACCAGATAATTGACATTGCGCGTTTCAAACGCGCTCAAGGGAACGACTTCGGTGAACACGCGGCGTTGCTGGACGGCGTCGATAAACGGGAGTAGCTCGGACCGATCGCGCATCCGGTCGATCTTGTTGATCACGAGTATCACCGGTGCCTCGATCGACGCGAGGTGCTCCAGCACCCGCTCATCCTCATGGGTCCACTGTCCCGCCTCGATCACGAACAACACCACGTCGGCCTCCGGCAGGCTTGCGAGCGCCGCCTTGTTCAGACGTCGATTCAACGGCCGCTCGCGATCATCGTGAATGCCGGGCGTATCCAGGAACAACATCTGGTAGTTGTCCTCGGTGTGAATCCCGAGTATCTGGTTACGCGTGGTCTGGGGTTTCGGCGCGGTGGCGGCGAGGTGAGTGCCGAGAATCTGGTTCAGCAACGTCGATTTACCGACGTTGGGCCGACCGGCGATCACGACGGAACCACAATGCGTGGTGGGCTCTTCTGTGAGGTTCAATTGGTTTTACTCAGTAACTGATTCAGCACCTGATGCGCCGCCTCCTGCTCCGCGCCGCGACGACTGCTTGCCGAGGCGATCGCGCGCAGTTCGAGCGGCGCAACGATGCAGGCCGCGGTCACCGTCTGCCGATGGGCCTCGCCGGTGACCGACAACACGGTATATTGCGGCGGGGACATTCCACGCGATTGCAACCACTCCTGCAGACGACTCTTCGGATCCTTGAGCGTCTCGGCCGGCGGTAGCGTCGCCAGCGCGTCGGCGAATAATTCCAGCACGAAACGGCGACTGTAGTCGAATCCCTTGAGCTTGAACACCGCACCGATAATCGCCTCGACCGCGTCGGCGAGAATCGAGTCGCGGCGATAACCGCCGCTTTTCAACTCACCCTGGCCGAGCACGAGATGTTCGCCGAGTTGCTCGCGCTGCGCCAGGACCGCGAGCGACGCCCCGCGCACCAGGTAGGACCGCAAACGGCTCAGATCGCCTTCGTCCGCGTCGGGGTGATGTTCGTGGAGGTACTCCGACATCACCAGGCTGAGCACGCTATCGCCGAGAAACTCCAGGCGCTCATTGTTCTTTTTGCTGGCGCTGCGGTGGGTAATGGCCTCGTCGAGCAGATCGGAGCGCAAGACATCTTCATCCAGCAGCCTGAAGATCCGCGGTCGCCGCTTGGGTATCGGCGCGCCTTTAGCCATGCCGACGGATCGTCACGGAGGCGTTCGTCGCACCGGGGCCGAGCGCGACCGCCGATGCGCGCGAACGTCCGACATACCCCAGCGAATCAACCGCGGCCCACATCTACTTGGTCTGCGTTTGATAGTCGAAATCCAGCAGCAAGGTTGCATTGCCCACCAGCGGCGTCCGCGCATCGTAGGTAATGCGCAGTATCTGCCGCCCCTGCGCCAGGCGTTGCGCGGAGAAATGCTTATCGGTGATGTAATCAATGTTGTTCATCGAGAGTCGCGTCGAGACGAGACCCCAGAGTTGCTGCCGCGACATCCCGCTACTGCCATTTTCCGCCGCGACGTCGTTGAGCACCGATTTCAGCATGACATAGTCGTAATAGTACGGCGCGGCTCGTAGCGCGGTGAGCGCTATAAAACCGCCCACCACGAGCAACACCAAACCGCCCATTAGCGTGAATCCGCGTTGAGCACCCGCGAAATTCGGCGTCCTTGCATTCATCCTCGCGCCTCGATGCTTAGTGAATCATCTGACCAACTCGGTCGAAATCGACCGAGTTGCGGCTGAAATCCCAATTCATCCAGATCAGAATAGCCTTGCCCACCAGATTCTCCTCCGGCACGAACCCCCAGAAGCGACTATCGTTGCTGTTGTCACGATTGTCGCCCATTACGAAATAATGGCCCTTGGGGACGATGTATTCGCCCTCGATGCTGGGGCGATGAGGATTGACAAGAATCTGGTGGCGCAACCCCATGAGGTCTTCGTCCAGCAGCACATTCTTCCCCGGGGCATGAACTCCACCTTCGAGGTAGTCACCGATCTGGGCCTGGGTAACCGGCACACCATTGACGAACACCTGCTTGCCGAAATACCCGATTCGGTCGCCAGGCAATCCAATCACGCGTTTGATGTAGTCGAGATCCGGGTCTTTCGGATAGCGGAACACCGCGACATCGCCGCGCTTCGGCAATCCCAGATCGACCACTCGCCGGTGCAGCACCGGCAAGCGGATCCCATAGGAGAATTTATTGACCAAAATGAAATCGCCCACCAATAGCGTCGGCATCATCGACCCGGAGGGAATGCGAAACGGTTCCGCTATGAATGCGCGTAACAACAGCACAATCAGGAGCACCGGAAAGAACGACTTCGAATACTCGACGAACCAGGGCTCGCGCGATTCGCGCGCGACCGACTCGTGGGACTCGCCCACGCCAGCGCCCTCGGTGGCATGTGCCAGCACGGTACGCCGTTGACGCAACCAGAACGCATCGATCAACCACACCAATCCAGTCAATACCGACCCCACCAGCAGGGCCATCTCCAGGTCAAATCTCATGTAACGGATCTCCGCTCCCTATTGTGTTCACCAAGTCAATCTGCGCAGCCAAGGCGCTCTCTTTACCTATACCCATTGCGCGCGCCAAAACTTGTCGCGGCCAACGACGCGGCTGGCCCGCGGCGCCACGCGCGGGACTATTTCTCCACCTGAAGTACCGCCAGGAAGGCTTCTTGCGGAATCTCGATCTTGCCCACTTTTTTCATCCGCTTCTTACCCGCCTTTTGCTTTTCGAGCAGCTTGCGCTTGCGCGAGACGTCACCGCCATAGCACTTGGCAAGCACGTTCTTGCGCAGGGCCTTGACCGTTGATCGCGCGATAATATGGTTTCCGATCGCCGCCTGGATCGCAACCTCGAACATTTGACGCGGAATGATGTCCTTCATCCGCTCGGTCAGGTCGCGTCCGCGCGCCTGCGAAGCGCCCTGATGCACGATCACCGATAGCGCGTCGACCTTTTCAGCGTTGATCAGAATGTCAAGCTTGACCAACGGCGCGGCCTGGAACCGGGCAAAACTGTAATCAAATGATGCGTAACCGCGGCTGACGGACTTGAGGCGATCGAAGAAATCGAGCACCACTTCGCTCAGCGGCAGTTCGTAGCCCAGTGCGACCTGGCGTCCGAGATACAGCATCTTGTTCTGCACGCCGCGCTTATCGATACACAGCGCGATCACGTCGCCCAGGTATTCCTGCGGCACCAGAATATTGGCTTGAATGATCGGCTCCAGAATCTCCTTGACCTGATTGGCCGGCGGCAGCTGAGACGGATTGTGGATCTGGAACCGTTCATCCTTCGAGGTCACCACCTCGTACACGACCGTCGGCGCTGTCGTGATCAGATCCAGGTTGTATTCGCGCTCGAGCCGCTCCTGCACGATCTCCATGTGCAGGGTGCCGAGAAACCCGCACCGAAACCCAAACCCCAGAGCCTGGGAGGTCTCGGGCTCGTAGTACAGCGCCGAGTCGTTCAGGCGCAGCTTTTGCAACGCGTCGCGTAGCCCCTCGTAGGCGTCGGACTCGACCGGGTAGAGTCCCGCGAAGACCCGCGGCTGCACCTCCTTGAATCCCGGCAACGCGTTGACCGCGGGATTATCGACCGCGGTAAAGGTGTCGCCAACGCGTGCGGCATCGATATCCTTGATGCCCGAGATCACGTAGCCAACTTCGCCGGTGGAGAGTTGCTCGCGGTCGGTCGGCTTCGGCGTGAATATGCCGACTCGGTCGACCTGATAGGCACGCCCGGTCGACATCACCAGCATTTTCTGTTTCGGCCGCAGCACACCGTTGACGATGCGCACCAACGACACCACGCCAAGATAGTTGTCGAACCAGGAGTCGACGAGGAGCGCCTGCAGCGGAGCGTCGGGGGAACCTTGCGGCGGCGGAACGCGCTTAACCAGCGACTCCAGCAGTTCATCCACGCCGAAACCGGTTTTGGCGCTGACGTTCAACGCCTCGTGCGCGTCGATGCCGATGATATCCTCGATCTCCTTTTTGACGCGCTCGGGATCCGCCGCCGGTAGATCGATCTTGTTCAACACCGGAACGACCTCGAGCCCTTGGTCGATCGCGGTGTAACAATTCGCGACACTCTGCGCCTCGACCCCTTGCGACGCGTCGACCACCAGCAGCGCCCCCTCGCAGGCAGCCAGCGAACGCGAGACTTCATAGGAAAAATCGACGTGACCCGGGGTATCGATGATATTTAGCTGATACTGCTCACCATCGCGGGCCCGGTAATTCAGGGAAACGCTTTGCGCCTTGATGGTAATGCCGCGTTCTCGTTCGAGATCCATCGAATCGAGTACCTGATTCTCCATCTCCCGCTCGCTGAGCCCACCGCACAGCTGGATCAAGCGGTCGGCCAATGTCGATTTACCGTGATCGATATGCGCGATGATCGAGAAGTTTCGAATGTGCTTGATCGTCTCAGCCATGCGCCAGTGCCTCCCGTACCCGCTCCGGATCGAGAAAGTGTTGGCAGACCACGCGGTCCGCATGCATCAACACCGGAACGTCGGCGTTGTAACGGCGTCGCAAGTCCTGGTCGCCATCGATGTCGACGACCTTCACGTCGAAATCGAGCTGCGAACGCAGCAACGCCAGCTCATCCAGCAAAGCCTCGCAAAGATGACAACCCGCGCGCGAGAGCACGGTCAACGTGGCGGAACTCATTCGCCCAGCTTCAGCGCGAGAAATACCGGGCTCCCCTCGCGATTGATCAAGAGCGGCACGGGCCGATCCCGAGGCAATTGCTCTAGCTGTTTGGCAAGGGCCTCTTGCGTGGTCACGACCTGGTTGTTGATGGACACCAGTATGTCGCCCTCGCGCACGCCGGCTTTCAGCGCCGGGCCCTTGGAGACCTCCTTGACCACCAGCCCCTCGCTGAGTTTGAGCGCCTCCTTCTGCTCCTTGGAAAGCGGCGCCAGCGCGAGTCCAAGTGCGTTACTTTCCGCCTTGTCCGAGCCCGGCGCGCGCCCGACCCGCAGTTCATCTTCTTCGGGCAGCTGCTCGATCGTGGCCACGATCTCGATCTCCTTGCCATCCCGTAACAGCTTGAGTTTGGCCTTCGCGCCGATCGGGTAGCGCCCCACGATCGGTGGCAGATCAGCCGATCGCCGCACGGACTTGCCATCCACGCTCAGCAACACGTCGCCGACACGTATCCCGGCCTTCTCCGAGGGGCTGTTTGGCAAGACCTGCGCCACCAGCGCACCGGCCGGCTTGGTCAATCCAAACGACTCCGCGAGTTCCCGCGTAACCTCTTGAATGTAAACCCCGAGCCAACCGCGATCAACCTTGCCCTTGGATTTGATCTGGTCGGCGACATCGATCGCGACCTCGATCGGAATCGCGAACGACAAGCCCATGAAACCGCCGGTTTCACTGTATATCTGAGCGTTCACGCCGACGACCTCGCCCTCCATGTTGAACAGCGGACCGCCCGAGTTGCCCGGGTTGATCGCGACATCCGTCTGGATGAACGGCACGTATTGCTCGGACGGTAGCGAACGACCCTTCGCGCTGACGATCCCCGCCGTGACTGTGTGCTCAAAGCCAAACGGAGAACCGATCGCGAGCACCCATTCGCCGACCTTGAGCTTTTCGGCACTACCAATTGGCAACACCGGCAAGTCTCGCGCGTCAATCTTGATCACGGCGATGTCACTACGCGGATCGCTACCCACGACGGTCGCGATGAACTCGCGGCGGTCGCTCAGACGCACAACCACTTCGTCGGCACCCGAGATCACGTGATGGTTGGTGATGATGTAGCCATCCTTGGACATGACGAAACCGGACCCCAGGGAACTGGTTTCCGGCCCTTCCTCCCGCTCCCCGCCGCCTTCGCCACGACCTTCACCCTGGTACCGCTCCATGAATCGCCGCAAGAACTCCTGCAGTCCTTCATCTTTCGGCAAATCGGGTATGCGGAAGATATCCGGAAGTCCCGCGCTGGTCGCGGTACTCTTGCCGGTCGTGCTGATATTGACGACCGCGGGACTGTTTTTTTCCACCATCCCGGTGAAATCCGGAAGCGCCGCGTGCAGGGGGGCACAAACCAGTACGCCCAGAAGCCAAAGCCACGGCGTAAGGCGCAAAGTGGAGCGAGGAAAGCGAAATGACATGATGGCTTCCGGAGGGGTGGGAAAACAAAGCGCGTAATTATGGCAAGCAGCCATGGAAAAGGCCAATAAACGGCAAATACGCTACTGATAGCGATCGGAATCGGCGTCCGGTTGACCGCTCGGGGGCGCGGACCGCGAGGACAAACCCGGGAGGGTCGAGCAAGTATCCGCACGCGCTTCCCGAGCGACCAGCACCGGCGTCCAGGCGTCGGATCGCCGCTCATCGACCCGCCGCCGCACGAACAACAGCGCCACCATGAATCCCAATGCGCCGGCGAGTATGACGGGCCCCTCGCTGGACGGCTGAAACCAGAGTGACACCGCGCCCGCCAACACCAACATGGCTAGAATCGGCGCCGCATAGATCAAAGCGGCGCCGTGCAGTAACGCCCCTTCCGACAAACCGACGGTCACACGATCGCCGGGATTCACACCGATCGTATTGCGCAACCGCAGCACCGTACCGCGCTCGCCCAACCACCGATCGATCGCCGCCACGCCACAGCCGTGCTGCTCGGCGCAGCCGCCGCAGGTTCGCCCGCGACGCATTTCGACCCACGCCGTGTCCCGGTCGGCGTCAACGACGACACCCTGTTCGACAATCATCAGTAAGGGTCCGGCACCCGAAGCTCATTTGGATTTCGCATGATAATCGATTTGGGACCCATCGATGTAGCCATCCGCGCCACGCGCCCTCCTTGCACCGCCACGACCGCACACACCTAAGCCGATTTTCTCCGTTCGCACGGTAATCGCGCGCCCACGGCGCGTTCCCGAGGTCGGCCGCGATGCCGTATCGCTGCGATACCTGGCCGCGCTTATTGCACCCGGTTGCGAGAGACCGATACACCCACCCGCTGCGCTGTCAGCGCGGGCACCTCGCCCACGACCGTCACGACGTAATCGTCGACCTTGCGCGAGAACGCGCTCAACGCGCCCGATTGCAGAATACCCGCGGTGTAGGGTTCGCCCGGAACGGACTTTGCAATGAACACCGAAAGCGTCGCCAGACCGTCGTCAAGCACAATGTGTTGCACCGGCAACGCGCTGCTCGCGACGTGGCGCATCGAATTCCGCGTGATCAGGAACCCCGGTGGCAAATCGACAACCGTCCAGTCGGGATTGATCGCCGGCGTCGCTTTGCCGGCGTCGTCATCGCGCGCCTGCAGAACCGCGAAATCATCCTTCGGCACCGAGGTTTGCAGCCGCTCGGTCGCGATCGAATCGGGCAGACTGATGCTCGTAAACATCATTTGTTCCCGAGGTTGACCGGCCTTGTCGACCGTCTGCGCCTTTAATAGGAGTCCGCTCTCCTGCTCGATGCAAAGTCGAAAACCATAGCGGAACTGATCCTTGGGATAGATCGAAACCGTTTGACACAGGTGATCCGCGACCCGCTCGGTGCCCCCCAGGGTCAGATCGTAGTATCCACCGGGTTGCCGAAAGGGGTCCGGTATCGAGGCCGCGCCACGCGAGGTTTCGCGATTTTGCAGGGATTCAATCAAGACAACCTTGCGTGCGGGCGAGACCCACAGCATGCGCTTGTCGTCACGCACCAGCTCCTCGCTCGAACCCGCGGTCGAGGTCAAGCGCTCGCGCTCGCCGTTCTTGTCGAAGCTATGTATGACCTGCAAGGTTTCGACCTTGGGCCCGGAGAGATAGACGAAGGTCCCCTCGAAATTCAGGTACTGCTCGGCCGCCAGCATCTTTTCGAGCAATTGACGCGCACCGCCATCGTTCGCCAACGCGGTGTGCGTCAGCATATAGAACAAGGCGGCCGCAACGAGGCGTGGAATCATAGTGTGAGTCCCGTTTAGTGACAGGCCAGCGCCTTATTCAACCCGACGCTTGTCCTGGTAATTATTGTATTCTTCACAGTGACTGCATCCCGCGCCAGCTTGTTCGGCAACCGCACGACCCGATTCCAAGTACCTGAGTGCTCCTGCCGCCGCTTAGGTCCACTTTCGCGGGACACCGCCAATACTCTCGTGCACGACGCGGCGCGATCGTTCAAGCCCGAACGATTACTCTTGCGGCGCCTCGAATCCCACTACCCGGGTGCGCGCCATCAAGCCCGATCTAGCGGCAAACTCGGCATGGGTCGCGAGGTAACTATTGAGACGCGGATCGCGCAGCGTTGGCATCGCGCCCAACGCCTCGCTCTCCGTGGCTGAACGACCGGCTCCGTCGGTACTGACAGGTTGCACCGCGACCTCTCCAATCGCGACAACACCCTCGGGCAGCCCCGGTTGCGGCACGGACAGCGCGGCACCCGGGGTTTCGATCCGCGCGATGCCATAGTCCGGCATTCCATTATCGTGGCTGGTCAACAGCTTCAGCGAAACCAGGGAAATCGCCGCCACCGACGCCGCGATCGCGAGACCACCGAGCGTTCGCGCCCAGGAGCTTTCGGCTGAAACAGCCGCCGGGCGTGGCGCGTCACCCTCGAGCGCGATGCGACGCGAAATACGCTTGGCAAGGTCGTGGTCGTAGCTCCGCGGTACCTCGCCGCGCATCGCATCGCCAATCAAATGATAACGCGCCCATTTGGCCGCGAGTTTTTGGTCGCGTAACGCATCGCGCAGTGCCTGCCTCGTTTCGAACGACGTCAATTCGCCATCGATCGCGGCTGAAAGTCTCTCGGATTCTGTATGCTTCATGCCCTATCGCACCGACTTACTGTCTCGAATAAGTATGCTAATAAGGCATTGTATCGCGTGATTAGTTCAATAGCGGCTCCAGAACGCGGTCGATGGCCTCACGAGCGCGAAAAATTCGGGAACGAACGGTACCAATCGGGCAATTCATCGTTTCGGCGATTTCCTCATAGCTCAATCCCTCCAGCTCGCGCAGAATGATTGCCATCTTGAGATCTTCCGGGAGTGACTCGATAACCGCGTGAATCTTCAACTTGATCTCCTCGGTCAACAGCACGCGCTCGGGCGTGGCATCGTCGCGCAGATGTTGCGCGTCCGCGTGATAAATCTCGGTGTCTGGCGCGTCGAGCTCGACCTCCGGTTGCCGGCGCCCTTCGGAGACCAGATGATTCTTCGCGGTGTTGATCGCGATGCGGTAGATCCAGGTATAAAACGCGCAATCACCGCGAAACGTGGCCAGTCCGCGGTAGGCCTTGATAAACGCGTCCTGAACCACGTCCAGGGCGGTATCCGGATCCTTCACATAACGCGACACCAAATGCAGAAGCTTGTTTTGGTACTTTTGCACCAACAAGTCGAACGACGCCTTGTCTCCCCGTTGAGTGAGCCGGACCAATTCGGCATCCGTTGCCGAAGCTCTCGCTGGCGAGCCTATTTTCACGGTTGTCCTCGTCTTGTTATGTTTTATCGTTATTCAGGGCCGCGAGTACCGTCCATCGCACCCGTCGACTCCTCCTGTCAGACGATTATGTCAAAAAGGCCGATGTAATGAAGCACTCGAAATCCGCGCTACAAGAATTCTGTTTTGACGTTCTCATAATCGGTAGCGGCGCCGCGGGGCTCAGTGCGGCTTTGCCACTCGGCGCACAGTTCTCGGTGGCGGTGCTCAGCAAGGCGCGGCTGGACGGCGGGAGCACCTATTGGGCCCAGGGCGGTATATCGGCCGTGCTTTCCAGCCACGATAGCGTCGACGCCCATGTCACCGATACCGTGGCGGCAGGCGGCGGGCTGTGCGACGAAGCGGTCGTGCGCTTCGCCGCGACACAAGGTCACGATGTGATCGAATGGTTGCGGGAAATCGGCATGCCGTTTACCCGCGACGAAAGTGGCGATTCGGGATTGCACCTGACCCGCGAGGGCGGACATAGCCAACGGCGGGTCGCGCATGTCGAGGACTCGACGGGCCGGGCACTGGAGGAGGTATTACTGGAGCGCGCACGCGCGCAAGCGAATATTCAACTGTTCGAATCACATATCGCGGTCGACCTGATTACCGCCTTTCATGAAGGCAGTGCCCGTTGCGTTGGCGCGTATATCCTCAATGCGGAAACCGGGCACGTGCATGTGTTCCGGTCGCGTTTCACCCTGCTCGCGACCGGTGGGTGCAGCAAGGTCTATCTCTACACAAGCAATCCCGACGGCTCGACCGGAGACGGTATCGCGATCGCCTCGCGCAAGGGCTGTCGGATCGCCAACATGGAATTTGTCCAGTTTCATCCGACTTGTCTCTACCACCCACAAGCCAAATCGTTTCTCATCACCGAGGCACTACGTGGCGAAGGCGCGCATCTCAAACTGCCAGATGGCGAGCGCTTCATGCATCGCTTCGACCCGCGCCAGGAACTGGCGCCACGCGATATTGTCGCGCGCGCGATCGACCATGAAATGAAGCGCCTGGGTGCCGACTGCCTCTACCTCGACATCAGCCACAAGCCCGCCGAGTTCATCCGTTCCCATTTCCCCAACATCCATGCGCGCTGTCTCGAGTTCGGTTTCGACATGACCCGCGAGCCGCTGCCCATTGTACCCGCCGCGCACTACACCTGCGGCGGCGTGGTCACCGATCTGCGCGCGCGCACCGACCTGCCTAATCTCTATGCAGCGGGCGAGGTCGCGTGCACGGGGCTGCACGGCGCCAACCGACTCGCCAGCAACTCGCTGCTTGAATGCCTGGTATTCGGTCGCGCCGCGGCCCACGACATGCTGCGGCGCGCCGCTGAATCGACCTTCCTCGGACCGATCCGGCCGTGGGATGAAAGCCGGGTCACGGACTCGGACGAGCATGTCGTGGTTACCCACAACTGGGACGAACTACGGCGGTTCATGTGGGACTATGTCGGCATCGTCAGGACCAACAAGCGCCTCGAACGCGCCAAACACAGGGTCGAACTGCTGAATGGCGAGATCCACGAGTTCTACTCAAACTTCCGCATCACGTCCGACTTGATCGAACTCCGTAACCTCGCCGAAGTAGCCGACCTGATCATTCAAGCCGCCCAGCTACGCAAGGAAAGCCGAGGGCTGCATTACACCCGTGACTACCCCGAGCCCGACCCGGCACTCGAGGGGGTCGGCAGCGTATTGCAGCGGGGACTGCGGCCACGCGTCAACGCACCCTGCGACTGACTTTCAGAGCGAGGACGCCACCCCTGCAGATGAACGCCGCACCGGGCAGGGTAGAACCCTTCGCCGGGGGCTCAACGGCCGATTCCCCGTGGCCGACGCGTCCGCCTAACCTATCCGGATGTGAAATCGGCGTTACGTTAACCCCTACGGCGCCTAATTGCGCCGCTTCGAGTCATTGGTTTTTGACCTTTTTCGGCGATCCTGTCAGTCTTTCAAGATTATGTTCAATCCTGCCCGATCCATGAGCGTTACCATCAAGACCCCCGCTGAAATCGAGATGATGCGCGTCGCGGGTCGGCTTGCCGCCGAAGTGCTGGAGATGATCGAGCCACACGTCCAGGCTGGGGTCACCACCGACGAACTCAACCAGATCTGCCACGCCCACATCGTCGATGTGCAGCGCGCGGTGCCGGCGCCGCTCAACTACCGTGGCTTTCCCCGCTCGATCTGCACCTCGGTCAATCATCAGATCTGCCACGGTATCCCGAGCGACAAGAAGCTCAAGGACGGCGATATCGTCAACATCGACATCACGGTCATCAAGGATGGCTACCACGGCGACACCAGCAAGATGTTTTACGTCGGGCAACCGAGCGTGCTGGCCCGACGTCTGGTCGACGCCGCGCGCGAGGCCATGTTGCGCGGCATCAAGACGGTGCGACCCGGCGCCAGGCTCGGCGATATCGGCCATGCGATCCAGAGTTACGCCGAGGGCCATCGCTTCTCGGTCGTTCGCGAATACTGCGGCCACGGGATCGGTCGCGGATTCCACGAGGATCCCCAGGTGTTGCACTACGGCAAGCCGGACACCGGCATGGAACTGGTGCCCGGCATGACCTTTACCATCGAGCCGATGATCAACGCCGGCAAGGCGCACACCAAGCTGCTGCCGGACGGCTGGACCGTCGTGACCAAGGACCATAGCCTGTCGGCGCAATGGGAACACACCGTGCTCGTAACCGACACCGGATATGATGTGCTGACGCTACGGCGCGGCGAAATCATTTGACGCCGCCACAGCACCCCATGCTGAAGCCCGACCCGATTTGCAGGGACCCCGTCCCGATGCTCGATCTAGTAGCCTGGGCACACCAGGTCGAAGCGCTCGGGCATGTACCGCGCGACTACGCCGATCAACTCAAGCTATTGCGGTGTGAACTCGACGCCGCGTTCGTCGAGGGCGCCTACATCGGCGATCTCCTGCGTGATCTCACCTCGGGCATCGACATTCTGCTGCAACGTGCCTGGACGGTTTGCGGCATGGCGCAGTCGCCCAACTCGGCGCTGCTCGCGGTCGGCGGCTATGGCCGTGCCGAGCTGCATCCCGCGTCCGATGTCGACATCCTGATCCTGGTCGAGCACGAGCCCAATGCCGAGCTGCCGGAGTCAATCGGCTACTTCGTGAGCTTTCTGTGGGACATGGGCCTGAATATCGGGCACAGCGTGCGCACGCTGGAAGAATGCATGGACGCGGCCAATCGCGACCTGACCATCGCGACCAACCTGATCGAGGCGCGTCACCTCGCCGGCGCCGAGGTGTTGTTCGAGCATCTGGTCGCCGCGATTCACACGCCCGCGTTCTGGCCGAGCCGGACCTTTCTACAGGCCAAGTTGCAGGAGCAAAAGCGGCGCTACGAACGGTTTGGCGAAACCGCCTACCGGCTTGAGCCCAACCTGAAGGAGAGCCCCGGCGGACTGCGCGACATTCAATTGATTGGCTGGATCACGCGCCGCCACTTCGACATCGACAATCCGCGCGAGCTGATCGATCTCGGCGTCATCACCGCGCACGAGTACGAGACCTTGTGCGAAGGGCGCGACTTTCTGTGGCGCATCCGCTATGCCCTGCACAACCTCTCGGGGCGCAAGGAAGATCGCCTGCTGTTCGATTTCCAGCGCGCGCTGGCACATCAATTCGGCTTCACCGACAGTGCCGGCAACCTCGGCGTCGAGCGTTTCATGCAGGGTTACTTCCGCACCGTGATGCGTCTGGAGCGGCTGATCGAAATGCTGTTGCAGTATTTCGAGGAAGAGATTCTGTTCGCCGACGAAGTGGAACAGATCGTGCCAATCAATCGCCGGTTCCAGTTGCGTCGCGGTTACATCGAGGCACGCTCGGCCGATGTTTTTGAGGTCTCGCCGGCATCGCTGCTGGAGGTTTTTCTGCTGCTGGAGCAAATGCCCGATGCCCGGGGTGTGCGCGCCAGCACGATTCGCCTGATCCGCAAGAACCTGTTTCGTATCGACGACGACTTTCGCAACGACACGATCTGCCGGGCGCTGTTCATGGAGATCCTGCGCCAGCCTCGCGGCGTGTTTCACGAACTCAAGCGCATGAGCAACTATGGCGTGCTTGGCGCCTATCTGCCGATCTTCGAGCACGTCACCGGTCGGATGCAGTTCGATCTGTTTCATATCTATACGGTCGACGAACACATCCTGACCGTCGTCAGCTACGTGCGTCGTCTCGGGGTCGAGAAACACCGCCACGAACTGCCCGAGTGCAGCAACATCTACCGGCGCATACAGCGACCCGAGGTGCTCTATCTCGCCGCGTTGTTCCACGATATCGGCAAGGGCCGCAATGGCGACCACTCCGAACTGGGCGCCGTTGACGCGCGTGAGTTCTGCTTGCGCCACAACCTCAGCGAAGACGACTCCAGACTGGTCGAATGGCTGGTCTCGAAGCACCTGTTGATGTCGCTGATCGCGCAGCGCAAGGACATCAGCGACCCCGACGTGATCCGCGAGTTCGCCGCCGAGGTCGAGAATGTCGACCGCCTCGCTTATCTTTACCTGCTGACCGTGAGCGACATTCGCGGCACCAACCCCGTTCTCTGGAATGAGTGGCGCTCCAGCCTGCTCGCCGAGCTGTTCCGCCGGACGCGACAGTGGCTCGAATATGAAGCGAAGAATCGCAGCCAGGGCGAACTCGAGGATCAGCAAATCCAGGAAACTCGGATGGAGGCCCTGCGGCTTCTGGCACAGGACTCAATCGACGAAATGTCGGTGTTGAAAGTGTGGGAGCAGTTCCACGTCGAGTACTTTCGCCGCCACGACGCCGAAACCGCTGCGTGGCATACCCGCCTCGTGCTTGGCAACGAGCGCGGCGAGCACGGCCCGGTCGATCTGATCCCCTGCTCCCGACGCGGTGTCACCGAGATCGCGCTCTACGTCAAGGCGCACCCACGCACCTTCAGTCTCGCGACCCGCTGCATGGAGCAACTCGGGCTCAACATCATCGATGCCCGCATCTACACCACCCGCGCCCGGATGGCGCTCGACACCTTCTCGGTGCTGGATACCAATGGCGCCGTTTGCGCGGATGGGTTCCGCATCGCGGAGATTCGCGACCGTCTGGAAGCCCTGGTCGCGGACCCCGATAACGCCGTGCTGAACCGTCAGCGCCACCTCATCCCGTTCAAACTCAAGTCCTTTCACACCCCGGTTGAAATCCGCTTTTCCACGCCGCCGAACAAGCCCTACACCGTACTCGACCTCTCGGCCGCCGACCGGCCTGGCCTACTCGCCGACGTGTCCGCCGTGCTGTACGAAACCGGCATGCGTATCCGCATGGCGCGGATCGCCACCGTCAGCGAGCAGGCACAGGACATCCTGCACGTCGCCAACATCGACGGCGAACCGCTGACTCAGTCGGAACAGGCGCTGCTCAAGCAAAAGCTGCTCGAAGTGCTAGAGCCGGTGCAATGATCCGGGTGCAGACCGACCGACGCGGTCGACCGAGCCGTCACCCAATAGACACCGCGCGATCACTGAAGCCCGCTATCGCGACGTACTTGATCGCGTGAAGGCCTGCCCCGCTCGATCCGGCACATTAGTTGAAGCGCCACCCCGCGTTTCAATAGCCTCATAACGCCAGGCGGCGCGTTCCTTGCGCATCCGCGAACTGAATCAACTCAACGCCATTTCCATCCGGATCGCGGCAAAACACGGCGTCGCGACCGGATTGGCTGCGCGTGAATGGAATCCCCGCGGCCACCAGTCGTTCCTGTAACTCGGCCAGGTCACGCACCCACAATGCGGTATGCCGATCCCGTCCGAC
>JBHJOI010000037.1:0-59204 GCA_050329935.1 Thiotrichales bacterium
GACGGATCGTAATGAACGGTCAGACTACCGGCGCGCGGATTGAGTCTGACCAAATCAACGCCGCTCATCGATTGAAGCGCAAGCACCGCGTTGCGGGCTCGCGCGCCGTGGCATTGAAAATACCGCGCCTTAAAGCGCAGTCGACCCGGCACGTGATGGATGTAGTGTTTTGACGTCATCGTTTGATATCCATGGGGTCGGTCTTGGGAAGCGCGCGTTTTGCTCGTTGGTGATACGGAACTAGAGTGCCTACAGCATATTGCGAACAAAAATGGTTCGCAATAACATTTAATGACAAAGAAGCCGTGTTGACCGCGCGTGGACGCGAAACGAACTTGGCGATGACGTGCGGGGGCGCGGCGGTGACTTGCATAGTGCACAGCCGTCCAGGGTCACTGCGCCATGCCGCGGTCGGCGCACCGTCGCGGGTGCTCGGTAGCCGTTGCCCCGCGTGTCCGCGCCCGCGAGCGCGCGCAGGAGCACGCCGATCGTGGTGCCGTTGTGCAGTAGCGCGCTCATCACCGGTGAGAGCCACCCCATCACCGCGCCCCCCAGCACGACGGTGTTGATACCCACCACCACAGTGAAACTGCTTCGGATCAACTTCATCGTGCGCGCGGAGATTTCGCGTGCCTCCGCCACGGCGGCGAGGCGATCGTCGACCAGTACAATGTCAGCGGTCGCGGGCGCGAGCCGGGTCAGATCGCGGGTCAGCGCATAGGCGAGCGCGCCGGTGATCAAGGTCAGCCAGACGCACTTGTCGGCCAGATCGTCGGCCGTGCGCTGCGTGTCCGACCGATTCGCGAACGAGGCCTGGACGAAGCTTGCCACGCGCGCGGTGGTCCTGTCGGAACCAACCCGCTGTGTTTCGATGCGAACGCGACCTTCCTCGACGACGCTACCAGCGACCACGCGATGGCGCTTTTCGCGACGCACCGGGACATCCTCGCCGGTGACCGCGGCCTGATTGACCAAGGCAACACCGTCGACGATACGTCCGTCCACGGGAATTGTTTCCCCAACGCCCACGACGACTGTTTCGCCGACGCCGACCTCATCACCCGCGACTTGCACCAGTTCGCCCGCGCGTTCGACCCAGGCGGGGGCGGGCTCCGGATGGAGTAGGCGACGCAATAGCCTGTCGGACTTACGCGCGGTCTGGTGTTCGAGGTATTCGCCAAGCGCCAGCAGAAACGTGGTGATGTTCGCCGTGTAGACCTCGCCGCGTGCCGCCGACAAACCGACAGCCAAGGCATCCAACACCTCCATCCGCACGCCCTCGCGCACCAACGTGTCCGCGCCATTGATCAGTATTGGCGCGGCATTGGCGAAGGTCAGCAGGCGGCGCTGGAACGGTTTCAAAAACGGCATCGCGGCCATCGCCGCGACGCTCGTCGCGAGCGGCGCGAATTCCGCCACGGCCATCGTGTCCGTGTCGGATCCGGGCGCGGCTGCGGCGCGAAACGTAGCCAGCCAGCCGGGCGAGCACGCCAGCGCGATCGATGCGTTGCGGATCGAACGAAACCGCGACACTCGCGGCCTTGCGGTTGATACGGACATCGCGTACGCCGGCGAGCGATTCGAGCCACGATTCCAACCACGCGGGTTTGAAGTCGCGGCCATGAATCGCCGGCAGTCGAACCCGCAATCGAGCCGAAGTTTCGTGCAGGATGACGATGCCGTTCATGGATCAAACGCCCGCGTCTTTCGACTTAACGGCGTTGGCGGTCTGTCCGAGTCCGAGTAATCGATCGGCGAAGTACGCGAGAGCCGCGCCTGCAAACAGGCCAACCAGCCAGCGATCAAACGTGATCGGATGCCGGTGCCGATCGGAATGCCGGTGAGGGTGTCGGGGAACGATCACTCGTTCGATTCCGCGTGGATTTCCGCCTCCGCGTCGTGGAAGCGTTCCTTCAGCTCTTCGACGCCGCCTTGCAATAGACTCCAGGCCTTGACGGCGCTTTTGATCGCGGTCCGCTGCAAGTTTTCGTTGGTGAGCAGATAGACGGCCGCCGCGCCAATCAGTAGGCCCTTCAGGAAACGGTCGTTAAGCAGGCTCGCATTGCGTTGCGGGTAGGCGTTGGCGTACATCGGATAGCCTGGGTAGGGCATCGGTTGTCCGGGGTAGAACGTCTGCGATGGGTATGCGGCGTGCGGTTGATTTGATTGAGCCGCGAAATTTCGGTGCTGGGCATGGTCCATGACGATTCTCCAATCAGGTTTCGGTGGCGGGCGGGGGTTGAACGGGTGCTTGCGCCGATTCGGCTGGCTGGATAGACCGGACGGGCATGGCTGGCTACTGTAACCGCCTGGGTAGGAAATCCTTGGCGAGAAATGTGGTGATCCAATTTATCCACGATTTCGCCTGGCCGGTAAGCTCAGGTGCGTTTTATTGCCCCATCGTTTATAGGTATTCGGGGCCTTGTGGAGGCGAGTGTCCCCCTGTCACCAGGGTGTCGGAATACGCCGTGTCGGCTCCGCGCGCAAATGCGGCATGCTCAGTGCCGCAGGATGCGGGCAAGAAAATCGCGGGCGCGGGGCGAGCGTGCCTCCGGTTCGCCGAAGAATGATTCGCTGGCGCAGTCTTCGACGATACGCCCTTCGTCCATGAAGACGACGCGGTGGCTGACCTTGCGCGCGAAGCCCATTTCGTGGGTGACGCACATCATCGTCATGCCGTCCTCGGCGAGCTGAACCATCACATCCAGCACTTCGCCGACCATCTCCGGATCGAGCGCCGAGGTGGGTTCGTCGAAGAGCATGACGATGGGGTCCATCGCGAGCGCGCGGGCGATCGCGACGCGTTGTTGCTGGCCACCCGAGAGTTGACCCGGGTATTTGTCGCGCTGGTCCAGTAAGCCGACCCGTTCGAGGTATTTGTGTGCGTATTCGATCGCCTGACCTCGGCCGCGGCCGAGCACCCTGGTTTGCGCGAGCGTCAGGTTTTGTGTCACCGAGAGGTGTGGAAACAGCTCGAAGTGCTGAAAGACCATGCCGACGCGGGCGCGCAGTCTGGGCAGGTTGGTTTTCGGATCGGCGAGCGAAACGCCGTCGACGACGATGTCGCCCTGCTGGAAGGGTTCGAGCGCGTTGACGGTCTTGATCAAGGTCGATTTGCCCGACCCTGAGGGACCGCAGACGACCACGACCTCGCCCTTTGCTACCTGCGTGGTGCAGTCCGAGAGGACTTTAAAGCTGCCGAACCACTTGGAGACGTTTTTGATTTCGATCATCGGTCATTTCGGTTTCGATGGGTACGCTTCGACGCGGCGCCGGGCTGCGTTCGGCGCCAGTGACGATCGGGGTCGCGTTCGGTTCATCGCACAATGGCGATGCGCCGCTGCAACTGGCGCACGCCCTGCGACAGCGCGAAGCAGATGACGAAATACACCAGCGTCGCGACCAGATAAGTTTCGACCGGGCGATTAAAATTCCGGCCGGCGATTTCGAATCCTTTGAGCAGGTCATAGGCGCCAATCGCGTAAACCAGCGAGGTGTCCTGGAATAGGATGATGGTCTGTGTGAGCAAAACCGGCAACATGTTGCGAAAGGCTTGCGGCAACACGATCAGGTGCATGGCCTGCGGATAATTCATGCCGATCGCGTACGCCGCATGCAGTTGTCCGCGCGGCACCGACTGGATGCCCGCGCGCATGATCTCCGAAAAGTAAGCCGCCTCGAACAGGGTGAATGTGATCATCGCCGAGACCTCGGCACCGAGCGGTTTGCCGGTGAGCAAGGGAATCAGCAGAAAAAACCACAGGATTACCATTACCAGCGGAATGCTGCGCAGGGTATTGACGTAAGCGGCTGCGGGCATCGCGAGCCAGCGTCGACCAGACAGGCGCATCATGGCCAGCAGCGTGCCGAGCACGATACCGCCTACCATCGCGATTAGCGTCAACTGCACCGAGAAAATTAAACCCTGGACTACGAAATCCCGCAGTACCTGAGCGGTCAGGAAACTGAAATCGAGATTCAGCACGGCCGCGAACCCAATGCGCCCGGCACTGCGACTCGTTGCTCGATCCACAACATCGCGCGATTGACGAGAAACGCCGACAGAAAATAGAGCGCCGTGACCGCGAGGTAAACCTCGACCCCGCGCGAGGTTTCTTCCTGCACCTGCATCGCATAGAGCGTGAGTTCACTGACGCTGACGGCAAAGGCGACCGACGAGTTCTTGATGATATTCATTGCTTCGGAGGTCAGCGGCGGCAGCACGATTCGAAACGCCGAGGGCAGCAGCACATGACGATAGGTTTGCGGCAGGGTCAGACCTAGCGCCAGCCCCGCGTCGCGTTGTCCGCGCGGTAGCGATTGGATGCCTGCCCGCACTTGTTCCGAGATGCGCGCGGACGAATAAAAGCCCAGTCCGAAAATCACCAGCAATAAACTCGGCACCTCGCGCAGCGGTACGAACAGCGAGGGGATCACGTGATACCAGAGGAAAATCTGCACCAGCAGCGGGATATTGCGGAACAGTTCGGTCCAGGCCGTGCCGATGAATACCAAGGATCGAGCGGGCACGGTGCGCAAAATGCCCATCGCGGTACCCGCGACGAGCGCGACGACCCAGCCACCCGCCGCGACCGCCAGGGTCCAGCTCCAGGCTGAACCCAGCCATTGCAGGTAGGTGCGACCGCTGCCGTCATCCTGAAGCAAAAATTGCCAATCGAACATAACGCTTCGTTAACTCGGCTTTTCATTGCGGCGCACATGCAGGTGCCTGACGCATGGACGCCGCCGCAGATCAGACGTGCGAACGGCAGTCGCGCAATCATTCATCCCAACCGTCTCGCGATAGGCAGTCACGGTCGGTTACTCGAGCACGTATTCCTCGGTCGGCTTGTCGTTCGGATTGGCCCACGCGGCCAGCGTCGCGGAGTTCGGCGGCATGCCGACGACGGTATTCGCCGGCGGGATCGGTTGCTGGAACCATTTGTTCCAAAGCTTGGCAATCTCGCCATTGTTCATCATGCGGATGAGGCTGTCATCGATCGCTTTTTTGAATGCCGGGTCGTCCTTGCGGATCATGATCGCGATCGGCTCGACTGAAAGTACGTCACCCACAAGATGAAAGTCGGCCGGATTCTTGGACTTGGCGATATTGCCGGCCAGGATCGCGCCGTCCATCACGAACGCATCCGCGCGGCCCGACTCGAGCAACAGAAAACTGTCGGCGTGATCCTTGCCGAAAATTTCCTTGAAGTTCACGTTGTTCGCGCGCCGATGCTTGCGCAGCGTCTGCACCGAGGTCGTACCCGTCGTGGTTGCCACGGTCTTGCCGTTGAGGTCCTCGATTGTCTTGATGCCGGAACCCACCTTGGTCGCGATGCGCACTTCCTCGACGAAGGTCGTCACCGCGAACGCCACGTCTTTCTGGCGCGCCTGGTTGTTGGTGGTTGAGCCGCACTCGATGTCGACCGTGCCGTTCTGCATCAGTGGAATGCGGTTTTGCGACGTCACGGGTTGGTATTTGATTTCCAGTTTCGGCAGTGCGAGCGACTTGCGCAGATCCTCGAGCACCCGCTCGCAGATCTCGACGTGAAACCCGGTGTATTTGCCCCCGCCCAACGTGAACGACAGTGCACCGGACGACTCGCGCGCGCCCATGGTCACGGTGCCGGAGCCCTTGATCTTCGCCAGCGTGTCGGCCGCGGCCGCGGCCGGCAGCGTCAGGGCCGCCAACAATACAATCAGTTTCTTCATGCTCGAGCCTCCTCGGGATGCGTGATGGATGTCAGGGTGGCGTGGCTAGTATAGCGGGATCGGCGCGCGCCGGTTCAAACTCAGCTTTCCGGGGCGTGGCAACGCCGCATGATCACCCGCCGTACAATCGGGATCGCTGAGTGGTGCGAGGCGTGGCGTTATGATGCTCGAATTACCGCGACCAAGGAGTTCCGAATGCGCCGTGTTTCTTCGAGTTTGTTCGGATCAATATGGCTTTTCCTAGTTGCCGCGCTCGGAATTCATGGGCTTGCCGGCCCCGCCGAAGCGCGCTCGGACCAGGAACCGGCGACGATGCAAGGCATGGTGCAAGCCCACAATCAAGTGCGGGCGGCCGTCGGCCTGGCGCCGTTGCGTTGGTCGACGGCGTTGGCGACCTACGCCGGACACTGGGCGGACCATCTGGCGGTAAACAACGGTTGTAGCATGCGGCATCGCTCGGACGCCAAGGCGGCGGAATTGGATGTCGGCGAAAATCTGTTTTGGGCCGGTCCGTTGCTATGGTCGGACGGCCGCACCGAGGTACAGGCGGTGAGCCCAGCCGAGGTCGCGCTCGATTGGGCGGCGGAACGCGCCGACTATGATCTTGCGAGCAACCGCTGTCGTGCCGGCGCGCAGTGCGGGCATTACACCCAGATGGTTTGGCGGAGTACCACCGAGGTCGGGTGCGGGATGACGGTGTGTCCCGACCAAGGCCAACTCTGGGTCTGCAATTACAACCCGCCCGGAAACTGGGTCGGCGAGAAGCCGTACTAGCCGGCCGCGAGGGCGCCGCACGCGCTTTCATTGCGCGAGTGGCTCACGCTTTGCCCGGTTCGGCAGATGCCAACAATGCGCGCTGGATGTCGTCAAGCCAGTCCGACGTTTCGCCGCGCGACCGACGTGCGGCGTAAATCAAGCGCAAATTGCGCGCGGTGGATTCGGGTTCCCAGGCTTCGCGTATCGCGGCGCGCGCGGCGGCCAACGCGGCGCGCGCGGCGGGCTCGTCACGGCGCAACACCGCCAGTTCGAGCAGGGCGGCGTGGTCCCAGTAGTCCGACTCACCGCTGGCGATGCGGCGTCTGATGGCGTAGCCGATCACCGGTAGCAATTCGGACTGGCGCGGGTCCGGCGGGGTCCGGAGTTCCATCAGCGTGACGCAGTTGATGCCGGGGTACGCATCGCGCCAGTCGGCCTCGAACCCTTGCAGATACGTCTCGATTGCCTTGTCGAGCCAGGCGGCGGCCTCCGAATCGTTGTCGTGGTGGGCCTGCTCCCAGCGATCCTTGTAGACGCGGCCGAGCAGGCTGTTGGTTTCGCTGCTGGGGCCGTGGTCGGTGATGATGCGCAGCAGTCGTGTCTCGGCCTCGTCGCGGCGGCCGAGGCGGTTCAACGCGAGGCTCACTTGCTCGTGCACCATCCGGATCCGGGCCAGCGGGGCGGGCATCCGCGCGGCCAGGTCGAGCATGCCTTGCCAATCGCTCACCGCGCGCAACGAGAGAAAGAGGTCGATCACCACCCCGGTTTCGAGCGTCTCGAGCACGCCGAGTTGCGAGGCCGCTGCGTGCACCGCGGCCTTTCCCGTCTGGCGGGCCGCCGCGAGCAATTCGCGCGCGCCGGGGTCGTATGCGGCGCGGGTACGGAAAATATCGGTCTTGAGTCGGTCGAGTTCGGCCGTTCGATCGTCTTCCAGCAACCGCAACACCGCGCTAACGGGAGCGGCTTTCCGGTCAGGCCGCTGGAGTTCGCGCAATCGTTCGGCGAGTTTTTCGGCATCCGCGTTCGCGTTCGCTGGCACGCCATCGGCGTTCACGGCGTAGCCGAGGGTAGGGAGCGGTACCGTGTCGAACGGCGATGGCGTCGGGCTTTCAGCCGCCAACAACAGCGTGGTCGAGGGGCGAACGACCTGACGCCGACCGAGTTCATAGATCACCTTGGTATCGGCCCAATCGAGATCCACCAACGCGAAATCGCATAGCAGCAATCGCTCGAATACGGATTCCCGCGCCTCGCCACCCATTTCTGGTGCCTCCCGCAACGGCTCCATTCCCGCCGCCGCGAGCGCCGGGCGCACGAGTTGCTCGAATACCGCGTCGAAATCCACCGTCCGTCCAGTGACCGATTGACGGCCCACGGGCATCAGCACGAAACAAAGCGGTAACATCGCGTTCTCCAGTTGCACGCGCGCGGCAATTGCGGGCGTTCTCGCAAGAGCGTAGCCCGAGACGGCCTCGGCGGCGAGTCGGCTAGTTATATACTGTCAGGCGGCCGGCGAATGGCCGACACGGCGAACCGTCGCGCAGTCCCAAACCGGAGACGATCACACCATGACCCCAAAGCCCATCGTATTGGTTACCCGTCGTTTGCCCGCCGCGGTCGAGGCGCGGTTGCAGCGCAACTACGCGCCGCGACTCAATGCCGAGGATCGGGTCCACGACGCCGAGCAGTTGCTCGCGCTCGCCGCCGACGCGGTCGCGATCATTCCATGCCACACTGAGCGCCTCGACGCAGCACTGATCGCCCGCCTTCCGGCGAGCGTGCGCGCGATCTGCAGCTATTCGGTCGGTTACGATCACATCGATCTCAACGCCGCGAAGGCGCGCGGCATCGCCGTGACCAACACCCCGGACGTGCTCAGCAACGCCACCGCCGAAATCGCGATGCTGCTGCTACTCGCGGCGGCACGGCGCGCGCACGAAGGCGCACGCACGCTACGCGAAAACGCCTGGGCGGATTGGAGCGCGATCGGTCAACTCGGTATCGAGGTCACCGGCAAGCGGCTTGGCATCATCGGCATGGGCCGTGTCGGTCAGGTGATGGCACGCCGCGCGCGCGGATTCGACATGCGGATTCACTATTACAATCGCCGCCGCATCGATCCGGCGCTTGAGTCCGGCGCCATATTCCACGCCGAACTGGACCAATTGCTGGCGCACAGCGACTTCCTGTCGATCCATTGCCCGGCGACCCCGGAAACCCGGCATTTGCTCAACGCCGAACGGATCGCGCGACTGCCCGATGGCGCGGTGGTGGTGAACACCGCGCGCGGCGCCGTGATCGACGACGACGCGCTGATCGCCGCGTTGCACGCGGGCAAACTCTTCGCCGCGGGCCTCGACGTGTTCAACAACGAGCCCAATATCGACCCGCGCTATCGCGAACTCAACAACGCGTTCCTACTACCGCACATCGGCAGCGCGACCCGCGAAACCCGCGACGCGATGGGACACCGCGCGCTCGACAACCTGGACGCGATCCTCGCCGGTCGCGAGCCGCGCGATCGGTTGGTGTGAGGGGAATGCGACAACACGTAGTCGCGCGAGGCGTCGATCAGCGGCTGATTGGGACACACGCGGCGGAGCGCGTGGGGCACAAGCGGGGGATGGGCTGCGGGGTGGCAAGCAGGAAAATCACGCTTACGGAATCCCGTCGTGTGGATTAGCATAGCTATAACTAGCCTTATCGGAGCCATGATGCGAACCTTGCAAATGACCTTGGACGACGATTTGGTCACCGAGCTGGATGAAGTCGTCCGTGACAGCCATACCAACCGTTCCGCCTTTACCCGCGAAGCACTGCGGATGGCGATAGCTCAATACCGCCAGAGCAAACTCGTCGAGAAGCACCGCGCTGGCTACTTGCGCCACCCCGTTACCGCCGACGAATTTTCGGTATGGGAAGAGGAGCAGGCGTGGGGTGATGAATGAAGCGCGGCGAGATCCGCTGGTATACCTTCAAGGAGCCGGACAAGCGCCGCCCGGTCATGATTTTGATCCGCTCGGACATCATCCCCTATCTGGGTGAAGTGACCGTCGCCCCCATCACCACCACCATCCGCGATATTCCCAGCGAAGTCGTGTTGACGACCGAGGACGGGATGCCCCGCGACTGCGCCATCAATTTCGACCACATCCAGACCGTGCAGAAAAGCAAGCTGGGCGCGTTGATTACCACCGTGACTGCCGAAAAGCTGGTGGCCGTGGATCACGCGGTCAGGTTCTCCCTGAGTCTGGATGATCGTGGTTGATGACAGGGCAGGTGTGCGGCAGGATTTCCGCACTTAGGAAGGTCTTGCCGTTCGGCATACCGCTACAACGACGTACCTGGCTTCCGCCACGACGGCGTCGGGTTCCGACTTGCCCGAGGTGTTTGCAGTTGTGGCGCGCGCCGTGCTAACGACCCCTGCCGTCGCGACGCGCCTTGCGTTCCCGAAACGTGCGCCAGAAGTCGTAGCTGGCGAGCAGCGAGACGAACGCGATCACGATGATCAAATCGAGGTGCGGCACCCACCAGGCGACGACGCCGAGGAAAGCTAGGACGCTGGCGAGGGCCGCGATGGCCATGATCATTTCGGTCATTTCAGCGGGTGCTCGGTTGGGTTCATTTCATGCGGTCGCGGTCAAGGTATTCACCAGCCAGCGCGCGGTGCGCAGCAGGCGCGCGTCGTCGTGGCGGCGGCCGATCAGTTGGACGCCGATCGGCAGGCCGTTGGCGCCGGTCAATAGGGGCAAGGTGACCGCGGGGACTCCGGTCAGGGACCAGAGCACGTTGAACGCCGCGCTGCCGGTGCTCGCGAGCCCTCGCGGTGCCTCGCCCGGGGCGGCCGGAGTCACGATCGCGTCGTAGCGCGTGAAGATTTCTTCCATGCCCGCGTAGAGCACCTCGCGCCAGTCGAGCGCGGCGAGGTATTCGGTGGCGGTGATGTCGCGCCCGGCCTCGATCGCGGCGCGGGTTTCCGCCGCTAACCGCGCGGCGCCGCGCTGGTGGTAATGGCGCAGGTTGTAGGCGATTTCAGCCAGCATGACGCTTCGGTGCGCGGCGGCGCCTTCGGCGAATGGCGCCGGCAGTTCGAAGTGGTCGCAGGTTTCGCCGAGCGCGCCGATGAGTTCGGCGTAACCCTCGGCGGCGTCCGGTTCGATCTCGCTCCAGGCGTGGGTGGGCAGGAACGCGAGCTGCGGCCTGACCGGAGGTGCGGCCAGCGCGGTCGCAAGCAGGCGCGGCGCGGCGCTCGGCGCGGTGTCGGGGTCGTGGGGGTCGTGCCCGACGAGCACGTCGGCGAGCAGCGCGGCGTCTTCCAGGGTGCGCGCGAACACGCCGACGGTGTCGAGCCGACGCGAGGTGCGCAAAATGCCGGTGCGCGGAATCAGGCCGAAACTCGGTTTGAAGCCGACGACACCGCAGAATGACGCCGGCCGGATGACGGAGCCGCCGGTTTGGGTGCCAATCGCGAGCGGTACCATGCCGCTGGCGACCGCCGCTGCTGAGCCCGACGACGAGCCGCCCGGCGTGCGTTCGGGGTCGTGCGGGTTACGGGTGTTCGCCGGCGCGAGGTAGGCGCATTCGGTGCTCACGGTCTTGCCCAGAATGACGGCGCCGGCGGCACGGAGCCGCTGCACGATCCAGGCATCGTCGGCCGGGCGGCGACCAACGTCCAACGGATTGCCGTTTTCGGTCGGCAAGTCCTCGGTGTCGATGATGTCCTTGAGCCCGATCGGTAGCCCGTGCAAGGGCCCGACCGGGTGCCCGCTTCGGCGCCAGGCGTCGAGCGTTTCGGCGCGGGCGAGCGCCAGCGGTTCGTCGATCGTCGTCCAGGCCCGGATCAGCGGCTCGCGTTCAGCGATCCGACGCAGGCAAGCCCGGGTCAGATCGATCGCGTCGAGCGCGCCGTTCGCGAGCCGGTCGCGTGCCTCCAGCGCGGTCAGTTCGGCGGCGTCGAATCTCATCGGGCGTCAGTTCCCATAGAGCTGGTTGGGCAGCCAATGGACGATGCCGGGGACGGTGTAAAGGATGACCATCGCCAGTAATACCATCGCCAGATAGGGATAGTTGCCCTTGAAGATTTGGTTCAACTGCACATGAGGTGGCGCGATCCCCTTCAAGTAATACGCCGACATCGCCATCGGCGGCGTCAGGAACGAGGTCTGAAGGTTGAGCGCGACCAGGATTCCGAAAAATAGCGGGTCGATCCCGAAATGCGGCAGCAGTGGCAGGAAGATCGGCACGAAGATAATGATGATCTCGGACCATTCCAGCGGCCAGCCCAGCAGGAAGATGATGATCTGCGCCATGATCAGGAAGGTGATCGGCGAGATGTCCAGGCCGGTTACGAACTCGCTGATCAGATGCTCGCCGCCGAGGTACGAAAACACCGACGAAAACGTCCACGAGCCGACAAACAACCAACACACCATTGCCGTGGTGCGTAGCGTCAGGTAGACCGATTCGCGCAGTCGTTGCCAGGTGAATGCGCCGTAGACCACGGTCAGCAACAGGCCGCCGAGCGCACCGATCGCAGCCGCCTCGGAAGGTGTCGCGAGGCCGAACAGAATCGCGCCCAACACCGCGAGAATCAGGAACGCGAGTGGGAAAAACGAGGTCAGCAATTGCACCGCGATCTGCGCGGTGCTCAAGTCGCCCACTTCCTCGCGGGTTGGTTTCGGTGCCAGGTGCGGTTGCATGATCGACCGGGTGATGACGTAGACCATGTATAACCCGGCCAGCATCAGGCCCGGCAATAACGCGCCCGCGTACAGCTTGACCACGGACACGCCAGACGAGGCGGCGTAGACGATCAGCATGATTGACGGCGGAATCAGGATACCGAGCGTGCCGCCGGCGCAGATGACGCCAGCGGCCAGGCTGGTGTCGTAGCGTGCCTTGAGCATCGCCGGCAACGCGAGCAGACCCATCAGTGTCACCACCGCGCCGACAATCCCGGTCGCGGTCGCGAACAGGGTGCAGGTGATCAACGCTGCGACCGCCATCGAGCCCGGGATCCGGCGCGTCGCGATATTCAAGGTATGAAACAGCCGCGAGACGATGTTGGCGCGTTCCACGATATAACCCATGAACAGAAACAGCGGCACGGCGGTCAGGATGTCGTTGGCCATCACCGAGTAGGTCTGGTTCACGAACAGATCGAAGATCCGGTTGTTGAACAGACCCTCGAACCAGAGCTGGATCTGGGTCCAGGTGTCCGCGTCCGCGGTAACCGCGCGGTCGTAGGCACGCCACATGCGCGGCGCGTCGAAGTAGGCGTAGTACCCGAACATGATCCCCATCGCCATCAGGGTGAAGGCGACCGGAAATCCCAGCAGGATGATGAACAGGAAAATCGCGAGCATCGACAGGGCAATGACGGGATCGGACATAGCTCAGTTGCGCTCCGGGTTGTTGTTGTGTTGTTGCGCGTGGCGCGCCTTTTCTTCCATTTCATGCTGCTGGAGTTCCAGGTCGTGCGCATCCTCGAAGGAGGTTTGCGCGACGAACCCGCCAACGCCGGTCGCGACCTGACGCGCGAGTTGGATTTCGGTTTCCTCGACGTCCTCCGTGACCACTAGCCATTCCCCGGTTCGTATGCAGATGATGCAGCGGAACACCTGCGCGATACCCTGGATGAACAGCAATACACCGGCGACCACGATGACGGTCTTGAACTGAAAAATCGGGATGCCGGCCGGGCTGTTGACGCTGACTTCGAGATAACGCCACGAGCGCTCGGCGTATTTCCAGCCGGCGATGATCAGGGCCAGGACCCCGGGAAAGAAAAACAGAAAGTACAGGATGAGTTCAACCCAGCCCTGGGTGCGAGGCTTCCATAAGCGGTAAATGAAATCGCCACGCACGTGCCCGCCGCGGGACAAGGTATAGGCGCCACCCATCATGAACAGGGTGCCGTAGGTGATATACGAAATATCGAATGCCCAGGCAGTCGGTGCGTTCATGCCATAGCGAACGAAAACCTCATAACCGACCCCGAATGCCATGACCAGAATCAGCCAGGCGAAAGCCTTGCCGAACCAGGCGGAGAGTTGATCGGCGAAACGGATATAGCCCAGCATCCGGACCTCCCTAGGTGCGCACTCAATTCCAGAACCGCGACGAACGGCGACAATCACGCGCCGCCGACGTCAAGGGATCTCGCATCGCGGCGGACGCACCGCCGCGTGCGGGACAGGTGGTGAACGCGGCCGTTACAGGAAACTACGGTGCCTCGTCGGGACACCGTCGAATCCGGCGACCGCGGCGACGCTCAGAGCTTCAACTTGCCCGGGAAGTAGTGGTTGTAAGCCAACGCGAGATCGGCCGAGTTCATCAGCTCGTAGAACACCACGCGGTCGACCCAGGCGCGCTGGCTGTCGAGGACCTTTTTCATGAACGGATCTTTTTCGAGTTCCGGAATGATTTGGTCCCAGGCCTTGAGCTGCGCGTCGAGGATCTCCGCCGAGGTGCGATGCACGGTCACGCCGTGTTTTTCCTGCAGGGTGCGCAGATCCTTCGAGTAGTTGTCCATCGCGCTCGCAGTGTTGGCCGTGCTCGCGGCCTCGACGCCGAACTCGAGAATCGCCTTCAGATCCGGCTCCAGGTCATCGAAGAAATCCTGGTTGAACAGGAACTCGAAGCTTTCACTGGCCTGATGGTAGGACGAAAGGATGTAGTGCTTGGCGACATCCTGCGAACCAAAGCGCATGTCGGACGAAGGATTGTTGAACTCGAACGCGTCGAGCACGCCACGCTCCATCGCCGGCACGATCTCGCCGCCCGGCAACTGCGCGACGCTCATGCCCAACTTCTGTAACAGATCGGCCGCGAGGCCGACGGTGCGATATTTGAGGCCCTTGACCTCGGACAACTTGGTGACCGGCTTCTTGAACCAGCCAAACGGTTGCGCCGGCATCGGGAAGCCCATGAAGCCATAGACCTTGAGCTTCATGATGTTCTGTGTGAGTTCGCGATACAGCTCCTTGCCGCCACCGGTGTTGAACCACGCGAGCATCGTGTTGGCGTTGCCGCCGAAAACCGGGCCGGTGCCAAACAGCGACGCGGCCTTGTGTTTACCGTACCAATACACCGGCACCGTGTGGGCGGCGTCCAGCACGCCGTCGCTGACCGCGTCCATCACCTGAAACGCTCCGACGACCGCGCCGGCCGGTAGCAGATCGATCTTGAGTCGGCCGCCCGACATCTTCTCGACCCGCTCGACATACTGCCGGGCGAAATCCATCCAGATGTCCGACGCGGGCCACGAGCTCTGCATCTTGATCACCTTCGGCGCCGCACCCACGATCGCCGGTGCGCCCAGCGTACCCGCCGCGACTCCGGCCGCGGCGACTAGGCTACCTTTCAGGAATTTGCGTCGCTCGTTGGGTTGCGCGGCCGTCGTGCCCGCCGCGGTGTCTTGTTTCAGTTCAGTCATTATTTTCCTCCGGTTCTGGTGAAGTTTCCGCCGCCCGCGCGGGTTTGATCGGTACGCGGGCAGCGGCGTCGGGAAACGAAAATGGCTCGGTCGTTCGGTCGTCTTTGAATGATAGTGTCGGGTTTGTCGTCGCGCGCTCGATTCCGTGGTTCGCGTCGGGAATTTAAACGAAAATATACGCCAAAAAGTGCTCTCAGCGGCAGTCTCGTGCGCTTCGTTCAATCCCGATTCTGGTTGCCGAACCCGGTGACCGGGTCGGTACGCACGCGGTTTCAAGTGCCCTCATTGGAACCACGCGTCAACCGAGTCGGATTGACGCCCAGTCCCTATGCCCGTGATGCGCGGCCGACGCGATTGTGCAAGCCCAAATCGTAGTATAGATCGTGGCGAGCGCTTCGCGGCCACATCGGCACGGCGGCGGGTATCTGTGACAGATTCTTTTCATTTGACACCGGCCACGCCAGGTAACGGCGGCCCGCGTACCGCGACCAAGGATCTGGACGAGCCGACGCCGACTGTACCCCGCGCCGCGGTAATTGGCGCGTCGATGCGAACGCCGATCGCAGGTGTTGGCCTCGGCGAGGAACGGGACTGGCAATCGAACGGGCGCTTAGGTGCCGCCTATACTTCGATACGTACGAAATCTCTTGGGAAAATGCTGATGAACAAGCCGACACGCAGAACGTTGCTCGGAGCCTCGTCGGGGGTGCTCGGTGGCGCTGTCACGTCGGGTGCAAGCTCGGCGGCCTGGCCTGGCGAACGTTACGCATCGGCGACGGCGCGCATCTGGCGCGCGGGGCCTTTGCAGGGCGTGACAGGTGCCGCCGCCGTGCTGGCTTTGCTTCGATCGGTCGACCGACCATGAGCGCGGTTTACGTTTGTTGCGCGACTTCATAGCAGAGGACGGACATGGGATTTCTGAAGATAGTAATTGCTACCGTCTTGTTGCTTGCCTTGGCGGTCGCGGCGCTCAACGCGCTTGGCGCCTGGAAATGGCGTGGCTTGACCGAGTCCCTGGTGGATCGGATGGAGGCTGATCGTCTGACGCCGAACCCGGCGCGTTTCGATGCGCGGGAGCTCGAAGGCTTGCCGCCGGTGGTGCGGCGCTATTTCCGCGGCACCATTCCCGACGGCGCGCCCATGGTCGCGGCGGCCACGGTGGAACACGCGGGCACCTTCAATATGGGCGAGACGGCCGACAACTGGAAGCCCTTCACCTCGCGCCAGCGTGTGGTGACCCGGCGGCCCGGCTTTGTCTGGGATGGCCATGTCAGCGTGCTGCCAGGACTAGGCGTGCGGGTGCACGACGCCTATGTGGCGGGCGAGGGGTTGTTGCGCCCCGCGGTGCTCGGGCTGTTCACGCTGACGGAGCTGCTGGGCACAAAGGAAGTGGCGGAAGGCGAGCTGATGCGCTTCCTTGCCGAGGCGGCGTGGTATCCCACCGCGCTGCTGCCGAGCCAGGGCGTGCGCTGGGAAGCAGTGGACGAGCGCTCGGCCCGGGCCACGCTGACCGACGGCGAGCTGTCGTTAACGCTGACATTTACCTTCGACCCCCAGGGACCAATCGAATCGGTGCGCGCCGATGCACGCGGGCGGACCGAGGGCGCTAAGGTTGTGATGCGTCCGTGGGAGGGCCGCTGGTCAGACCACCAGTTGCGCGATGGCATGATCGTGCCCCTGTCGGGCGAGGTGGCCTGGCTGCTGCCGCCCGAGGAAGGCGGGCGCAAGCCGTACTGGCGCGGAACGATCCGGTCACTGACCTACGAGTGGGCGCAGTAAGGCTCTGAACGGATTCATGATCTGCATGTGGTCGCCGAACTGAAGGAAGTCAGCCAAGAAGGTCCGGATGTGGGCATGATCCTTTCCGGCCTTGCGCATCAAGTCTACGCTGATTTCATTGGCCACTTGCACGCTGCCGTGGGCGCACGCGGCGCAGTTGGCGAGCAGGGTTGCAGCCCGAACATATCTCGTATCGTCCGATATGATCAGGACATGCAGCCAAACGCTGGCCAGCCCGAGGTGATGGACTCGGGTCGGCTGCAGGATCAGATGGTTTTCATTTCATCGTCGGCATGTGGAAATCGGCACCCGCGCGGATGCCGGTTGGCCAGCGCGAGGTGATGGTCTTGAGCCGGGTGTAAAAGTGGACGCCCTCCATTCCGTGCATGTGCATATCGCCGAATAGCGAACGTTTCCAGCCGCCGAAGCTGTGGAACGCCATCGGCACCGGAATGGGTACGTTGATGCCCACCATCCCGGCCTGCACGCGTGAGGCGAAGGTGCGCGCGGTGTCGCCGTCGCGCGTGAAGATTGCGGTGCCGTTGCCGTACGCGTGATCATTCACGCAGGCGAGCGCCGTTTCGAAGTCGGGTACGCGCACCACGCAGAGCACGGGACCAAAAATTTCCTCGCGGTAGATGCGCATCTCCGTCCCGACGTGGTCGAACAGGCATCCGCCCAGATAAAATCCGCCCGCATAACCCGGCACCTCGATGCCGCGTCCGTCGACGACCAGGCGCGCGCCTTCCGCGACCCCGAGATCGACGTAGCCATGCACGCGCTCATGGTGCGCGCGGGTCACGAGCGGTCCCATTTCGGCGGTCGGGTCGGTCGCCGGTCCGACCTTCAGTGCGGCAACGCGCGGCGCGAGGCGCTCGATCAGGGCGTCGGCGGTGGCGTCGCCAACGGCCACCGCGACCGAGATCGCCATGCAGCGTTCGCCGGCCGAACCGTAGGCGGCCCCCATCAAGGCATCGGTGGCTTGTGTCAGGTCGGCGTCCGGCATGACCACCATATGGTTTTTCGCCCCGCCCAGGGCTTGCACGCGTTTGCCATGCTGGGTGCCGGTGCGATAGACATATTCGGCCACTGCCGTTGACCCGACAAAGCTGACCGCCGCGACGTCGGTGTGCGTCAACAGGGTATCGACAGCCACCTTGTCGCCATTGACGACGTTGAACACGCCGGGCGGCAGCCCGGCCTCGCTGAACAATTCGGCGAGCCGCAACGCGGTCGACGGCACCCGCTCGGAAACCTTCAGCACGAAGGTATTGCCGCAGGCGATCGCCATCGGAAACATCCACATCGGCACCATCGCCGGAAAGTTGAAGGGCGTGATGCCGGCACATACGCCGAGCGGCTGACGCACCGAATGGCTGTCGACCTGGCTGCCGACGTTCTCCGAGAAACTGCCCTTCAGCAAATGCGGCGCGCCACAGGCGAATTCGACCACTTCGATGCCGCGCGTGACGGAACCGCGCGCGTCGCTGAGCACCTTGCCGTGTTCGGCCGCGACCAGTTCCGCGAGCTCGCCGGCATGTCGGTCCAGCAGCTCCTTGAATCGGAACAACACCGAGGCGCGACGCAACGGTGGCGTGTCGCGCCAATCCGGAAACGCTGCCGCCGCGGTCGCGATGGCCGCCGAGGTTTCCTCCGCCGAGGCCAATGGCACCCGCGCGATGACTTCACCGGTGGCGGGATTGTAGACGTCGCCATAGCGGTCATGGGTACCGTTGACACGGGTACCGCCGATGTAATGGTGCAAGGTTCGGGTCACTGAGATGTCCTGGGTGTCGAGTGGGCGAGTTTCATGCCAGCGCATTGGGTCATCGCGGCGCTTTCATCTTAGTTAGCAGTCCATGAGAAATGCTGCAAGCCCCATCGAAACTGCAACGCGAAAGCCATGGCGCGGTGGTCGGACGCCGAACCTTAATGCCGAGGACGGGCTCCCGGCGCCAAACTCGCGTGATAGGTGGTTCGGGCAGACTACCGCCGCAGACAACGCGTTCGCTGGCGACTAAAGTTGCAGGGACGCATTCGCCTCGCGCGGGTGCGGCAACTTCAATCAAACCGGAGGTGTTTATGGCCAGCATCACTTCGCGTGGCGAAATCGTCGAAACCAGTGGCGAGTTACCGGAAATTGGCGCCCCGGCGCCGGATTTTACGTTACGCAAGGCGGACTTATCGTCGGTCGGCCTGGCCGACTTTCGCGGCTCGCGACTGGTGTTGAATATCTTTCCGAGCATTGATACCCCGACCTGCGCGAAGTCGGTGCGTCAGTTCAACGAGCGGGCGGCGCGGATGCCGAACACCCAGGTGCTCTGTGTATCCGCGGATCTGCCGTTCGCGCTTGGTCGATTCTGTGGCGCCGAAGGCATCGAGCACGTCGCGACCGCGTCGGTGTACCGTTCACCCGGGTTTGGTCTGGATTACGGCGTGTACATGGCGGAGGGGCGCCTCGGCGGTTTGCTGGCGCGCGCGGTGGTGGTCATCGACGAATCCGGAACGGTCATTCATCGCGAACTCGTGCCAGAGATTGCGCAGGAGCCGGACTACGACGCGGTTATGGCGGTGTTATAGCGCGGTAGGTCGATTGAACAAACGGGTCAGTGCGCGGCGGTCACAACCGCTCGCGCAGGGTTGAAAGCGGTAGATGTGCGGTCTCGTCGAGCAAGCTTGCGAGGGCTTCGGTCAGGTAATCGAGCAGTTGGCGTCCGCGTTCGGCGTCGCCCGCGGCGGCGTTGCCGCACACGCCCGTCGGGTGCAGGTCCTGCGCCATCCAGCCGAAACCGATGGCTTGCTCCGCGCCGAGCCAGCGATTCCGGGCGGCGAGTTCCCGCGGCAGGGCAGCGAAATCCGTCAATGCGTTGAGTCGTACCTGCTCGGGGTGGAGATGCAGCATCAGCGAGGTTTCGACTTCACCGCCGTGCAGCCCGTGCGCCAGTTCATCAACCGCGAAGAGACCCGGCGGTGTTCCGAACGCAAAATAATTGGCGCGCACGACGAGGAGTTTCTCTTCCGCGCGCAGTCGCAGCGCGACAAGATCGACGAGGCCTTGTTGGCCGCCGTGGGTATTGAAGATGACCAATTTGCGCAACCCGCTGCGCGCCACGCTGCGTCCGATGGCGCTCCACAGTGCGAGCAAGGTTTCCGGTGGCGCATGCAGCGTGCCCGGATAAGCCGTGTGTTCGAGGCTGTTGCCAATGATTTGCGCCGGCAATACCAGGATCTTGGCGGTGCGCAAGCCGGTCGCGCGTAAACGGCGCAAGATACCGGCGTTGATCAGGGCGTCGGTGGCGAGTGGCAGGTGCGGGCCATGCTGCTCGATGGCGGCAACCGGCAGCAACGCGAGGGTCCGTTCAGCGTCGACGTGCTCGAATTCGTCCGTGGTCAGATCCTGCCAGTCGCGTAGCGGACTCATGGCGCGCTCAGTGGTAGTAAAGATCCGGTTCCGCGCTCTCGCCCGGCAGCGCGAGCCAAACCGCAAGCCCGGCGAGGGGTGCGGCCAGTACCGCGATCAATAGCGGCGCGAGCACCGCGCGCGGCCAGCGGGCGGGTAGCGGCAATCGTGCGACCAGCATCGGCAGCGCCGCGATGAGAAGCAACGGCGCAAGGGCCCAGCGCGATACCGGCGTCAACCAGATTACCAGCGCGACGAGCAGCCCGAGGCAGGTCACCAGCAGCCAGGCGAATTCAGGATTGAACGCAAAGCGCGGGCGAGGCCAGTTCCAGAGCGCGAACCCGCCCACCGCGGCGGCGGTCGCGAGCGCGAGTTGCATCAACGCAAGTGAGCCGGCGAAAAAGGCCACGCCAGCCAGCCCGAGCGCCGCGACGACACCCGAGGTCGCCACCGGGGTCATCTCGGCGGATGGCTGAGTCAGCAACATCAGTGCGATCAGGAGCGCCGGCAGCAGCGCGCCCAGCGTCACGGCGGCGGACAGGGGGTCGTGAGACAACCGAGGCCAGCCGATCCAGATCAGGCCGCACACCAGGATCGCGAGCGCGACGATCGCCCAGGCCACGCGGGTACCGCGGGTCGTGCCGATCGGTGCAATCAATTGCAGCGCCAGAGTGGCCGCGAATAGCCACGCGAGTTTGTGCAACCCGGTCAACGCGGGCCAATGCCAGCCGTCCAGGATCATGAGCGAGGCGACCAACAACGCGGCGACGACGGCTGCGCCGGCCCACCGCGGACGATTGAATCGCCAAAGCAGTCCAGTCAGCAGCGTGGCAATGGCAAGTGGAACCGCGATGCTTTCGACTAGAGGATGATCGATCATGGGCGTTGCCCTCCTTGCGCGAGTATAGCTGGCCGGGCGGCCGCGGGCGGCTCGGCGCCGTGGGTCGCGTAGTGGCGCGTCGCGCGTGTCGCGCGACGCGGAGGGTTTGATCCGCGGGTGGCTATCAGTCGCGCGGGAACTTGTAGAAGCTGTCGTTCAGGTAGTCGCCGATGGCGACCATGTCGTCGTCGAACAACTGGGTGCCGAGGTTCGCGTCGCACAGGCGAACCATGCTTTGCACGCCGGCATAATTGGTCGTCTTTCGCTCGGCGCGTTGATAAAAGCTCGCATCGTGCGTCGCGACGTGACACTCGACGCATTTCTCGGCGTGTAAGGCTTCACCCGGATGAGGGGTGGTCGGTGCCGCGCTGGCGGTCGGTGTCGGGGTGGCGGCCGGCGCTGTCGCCTGGGCGGCGTCGGGTGCCTTGGCCGTGTCCGCGGTTTCGGGTTGGCAGGCGGTGAGGGTGAGAAAGGTCACCGCGATTAGTCCGATCAGCTTTAGGTTCATCGTTGTTCGATGTGTCGTTGTGGATTCGGGAAGCAGGATAACCCAGCAGCTTCACACTGCCAGGTTACCCTGACTGTCAGTGCAGAAACCGCCCCGGCGGTGGATCTCGGGATCCCACATGACGCGGAATTCACCGAGATCCGGAGCCGCGGCTTTTACTGTCGGCGCAGTTCCACGCGGCGGTTCTGGGCACGGCCGTCGGCGGTCGCATTGTCGGCGATTGGTGCGTCGGGGCCGTAGCCTTTGGCTTCGAGGCGTTCCGCGGGAACGCCTTTTTCGACCAGGAATGCCTTGACCGCTTCAGCGCGCGCTTGCGAAAGGGTGCGGTTGATCGCTTGCGAGCCCGTGTTGTCGGTGTGCCCGGCGATTTCGATGGCATCTGGAATCTTGCCCAACAAGGCCGCGACCGACTCCAGAATTGCACTCGACTCGGCGGTCAAGGTCGAGGTGCCGACCTGGAAGTTCACGCCTTCGAGCCGAATGGCCGTTTTCTCGTGGCATCCGATGACATCGACGGTCGCGCCTGCCGGTGTGTTCGGGCAGAGGTCGAGTCGATCGGGTACGCCGTCGCCATCCGCATCGGTTTCGCATCCATCCGGGCTGACCTTGACGCCCTCGGGCGTGTCAGGACACTTGTCGTCAGCATCCGAGACACCGTCGTTATCGGAATCGGTCGCTTTCAGCTTGAGCTGATTCCGCTCGCTTTCCAGGCTCGCGAGACTGCCACGCAGCTTTTCGGCCTCGTCGCCCTTGCTTTGCGCGGCACCGCGCGCATCGGCCAGTTCGCGCTCCAGACCGGCGATTTTCTCCTCGAGCAGTTTGCAACGCTCGGCCGCTTCCTGGGCGGCGCTCAAATCGCCACGCAGCTTGCCAGCTTCGTCCTGTTGGGTCTTGAGCTGGGTGTCGAGTTCCGCGATCCGAGTTTCCAGCTCGGTGACTTTTTGCGCCCCCGAGGTCTGGTGATCGGCGAGTTGCCGTTCGAGATCGGCCACTTTGGCCGCTCCAGCTTCGGCCGCGGCGAGCTTGGGTTCGAGTTCGCCGAGCTTTCCGGCCTGCGCTCGAGCCTCGGTCAGCTGCTGTTCCAGCTCGGTGATTTTCTGCGCATGCGCGGTAGCATTGTCGGTGAGTTGCTTTTCGAGCTCGGCGACCTTGGCTGCGCTGGCCTGCGCTTCGGCGAGTTGTTGTTCCAGCGCGGTGACCTTCTGCGCATGCGCAGCCGCATCATCGGCGAGTCGCTTTTCGAGCTCGGTAGCCTTCGCCGCACTGGCCTGGGCCGCTGTCAGTTGTTGCTCCAGTTCAGTGACCCTGCTGGCCTGGCCTTGCGCTTGGGCGAGCTGAGCTTCGAACTCGGCGACCTTGGCTGCATTGGCCTGGGCGGCGGTTAGCTGTTGCTCCAGTTCAGCGACTTTGGCGGCGTTGGCTTGCGCTTCGGTCAGCTTTGCTTCGAGTTCCGTGAGCTTGACGGTTTTCGCCTCGGTATCGACGGCGAGCTGTTGCTCCAGCTCGGCGACCTTGCCGGCGGCGGATTTGGCGTCGATGAGCTGCTGCTCGAGCTCGATGACCCGAGCATCGAGGGCGGTTGCCCGCGCCGCTTCCTGTTGCGCCAGCGCGAGGTCGGCGCGCAGTTTCTCGGCCTCGCCTTGCAACGGTTGGAACTGTTGTGTGGTCGCGGCGAGTTGCTGCTCCAGATTGATGGCCCGGGCCGCGTCGGAGAGTGCAGCGGTGAGCTGCGATTGAAGTGCGGAGGTGGCGGTTTCGCCCCGCTGCTGCGCTTCGGCAAGCTGCTGTTCGAGCTGGATGACTCGTGCATCGAGCTCGACCGCGCGTTGCGCGGCGTTCAACGCGGCCGCGAGTTTTTGTTGCAGATCGGTGAGTTCCGCGTGCCGAGCCGCGAGTTGGGCGTCGCGGGCCTGGATCTCCATTTGCGCGGATTGCTGCAACTCGGTCAATCGACGTTGCAGATCGGCGTCCTGCGCGCTGAGTTGCTGCTCCAGCGAGAATAGGCGTTGTTGCGCGCTCGCGCCGCCTTCGTTGAGCGCCAGTTGCGCTTGTTGATGCGCTTGGTGCACGGACTTGAGTTGAATCTCCAGTTCAGTGGCGCGTGCCCGCAGGCTGTTGAGTTCGCCCTGAAGCGCGTCGACTCGGGCGCGTTCATCTTGCGCGGACTGGCGTGATTTCATCCACTCCTCGCGCTCGGCCAGCAGCGCGCGTTGTTGTACGCGAAGTTCGTCGGTTTGCGCGCGCGCGGCGTCCATCGCGTCCATCAGACGGGTCTGCTGGCCGACCAGGTCCTCGAGATGTAGGCGCATCCGATCCTGGTGATCCTGCATCCACTTGAGACGCACGTCGCGATCGGCTTGGGCATCGGCGGGGGGTTCCGCCTGGCTCGCCTTGCGTGCCTTATCCAGCTCGGCGGTGATCGATTGGCGGTAGGCCTCGAGATCGAAGTTTCGACCGGGTTGCGCGCGTGGAAATGGGGCTGGTGGCGGAGCGGCGTCCGGTTGCGCGGCTTGCGTTGCCGGCGCGGGCATGGCCGGCATGGGTGCGCCTTGCGGTACTTGCGCCGGGATGAACGGCGCCGGCGGCGGCATCATATGCGGGGGCAGGCGTCGCGGCGGGGGCGGCGCCGGGAGTTCGAATGCTTCCGCGCCGGATCCGAACGGCATGCCTTGACCAAAGGGCGTGCCCGGAACGAATGGCGGCGGGGGCGGGGGCGGCATCGCATCCGCAGCAGCTGTCGCTTCGTCAGCGGCCCAGGCGTGGCTGGCGGCCATGCCGCCCAAGGCGATCAAAGTCGCGAGCAGTTTTCGGTTAAGTGTTTTCATTTTCTCCTCGGCCGGTGGTTGAGTAATGGACGTCAACAGGCGCGCGAATTCATGGGCGCCAGGAATTTACTAAGGTTAGAGTAGCGGTCAAATATGAATTGTTAAATCTGCATTCGCGCGCGCCGATTTTACCTCATGTTGACGGTGTTCGGTTCGTCGCGGGCGCGCCGCGTCGTGCCTCAGGCAATCGAATCCTGCGTGTTCAGAAGATGAATCAGCTTGTTTTCGTCGAGCAGAGCGAGTTTGCCGTGGTGAAACTCCAGAATGCCGAGATGACGTAATTCAGTGCAGATGCGGCTGACATGCACGGGCGTCACGCCGACGACATCCGCGATGTGTTCCTGGGTCAGCGGGATTTGGGTCGCGTTGGTGATGATCGAGCCGCGCGCGCGCAGGCGCTGGAAGAGCTTGGAAAAAAAACTGCCGATGCGTAGCTTGGTGCTGTTTTGGCCAATGTTGGCGAGGTTGCTGTGGCATTCCCGGAGGCCTTCGCTCTGCATTTCCACCAGACGTCGGAACAACTCGGGCGAGTTCTGCAACAGTTGCTGCATGCCGTTGGCGGTGAACGCGCAGAGGGTCACATCCGTGAGTGCCTCGGTCGTGTGGTCCACCGGTGTCGACATGTCGTAGCGGTAACCGAGCAGATCACCTGGCAGCGCGACATGCAGGATTTGCCGTTTTCCATTTGCAAGTTGTTGATACTGAATAGCCCAACCGTCGTATAGGGTATACGCATCAGGGACAACTTCACCCTGGCGGTAGATGATTCCGCGCGGGCGTGCCAAGTATTGCTCATTGCGCAAGCGCTGGCGTTCCGCGAGGTGGTCGCGAGTGCAGGGTTGAAACCAAGCAAAACTGCGTACCTTGCAGTCGATACAGCGTGTGTGCGGGTCGGGCTTCCTGCGCAGGTCGTTATTCATTCAATCGCCCCTCTGATTATGTTGTGGTGTATGGGGTTGGCGGTGCCGCTTGGGTGGAGTTCTCTGCTTACCGCCGAGTCAGTCATGACGGCCGGGGCATCGGCCGCGAACCGGACCCGACCGAGCACTCGAGAATCGCACTCGGCCTGGACCCATGGACGGAAAGCGAAATTATAGAACATTAAACTCTACGCTACTGATTCATTGCTTTTTCCATGAGCGCTATCGGGTTTTACCTGGGCGGTCCGCCGGAACGACGCGTGCTCACCGCTCGAACTGATAGATCAAGTCAATGCCCTGGGAGGTGCCCGATTCCGCTTCGAGTTGCACCGAGCGCGACAGGCGGTAGCGCAACGAGAAGATGTCGGTGTCCTCGAACAGCTTGATGGCGTATTGCACATACAAGCGGGCCGAGAGGTACTTGCCGATCAGGAGGGCGCTATCAGTATAGTCGTCGCCCGATTCGAGCTCGAACACGTCGAGGCGGGTCTCCTGACGAATCGCGTCGATCAGCCGCGCGCCCCCGACCAGACCGAGGCCGGTGACGGCGCGCAACATCAGACTGGCTTCGCCTTGGCTGGTGGAGCTCAAGGGTTTGCCGGTCAGCAGATAGGCCATAGCGTCTGTTTCCGGTAGGGTGGGTTCGGAAAAGACGCTGCTTTCGGGCGCATCAAGCGTGCCGATCAGGCGCAGGCCTGCGGTCACGTCGTCCGTGACCCGCACCGCGCGCAGGTTGATGGCGGGATTTTTCAGCGTGCCGTTGAAGGTCAATTCGCCCTTGTCCAGCTTGAGCGCCTGACCGTAAGCCTCGAATTTACCGTCGACGGTCCGCAGCGTCCCGAATACGCGCAACGGTTTGCCCGGGTCTTCGCGAATGCGTAACGAACCGACCAGCCGGCTATCGAGACCTCGGCCGACAAGATGGACTTGATCGCCGAGCACCAAGTCGATATGCGTACGTAGCGGCAGACTGCGCTGGCGCGTTTCGGTGTCGGGGTCGACGACGGCGTTGAGTATGATTTCGTCGGCCGATGGGCGCACGACACTCGCGGGTAGCCGCCCGAGGTCGATCTTGGCCGGCGAGACCTGAAGCGTGCCGTCGAGCACGATCTCGGCGGGCGAGGCGGCGAACCCGAGTCGCGGCGTCACGGCAACGGTGGCGGTTGGCAGATCGACGACCTCGAAGTCCTTGCCGGTGATGTCGACGCGCAGGCGCCAATGTTCGAGGTCGGACCAGTCAGCCTCGCCTTGCAAGCTGATGTCGCCATCGCCCGCGGATGCCTGTCCGCCGATGATCGCGCGCGTCGTTGCCAGCGTGGCGACCAAATTGACACCGTCCAATTCGGTGCCCCATTCAGGGAGACGGAACGCGCCGCTGCCAAGGACGACGGGGCCGGTAAGTGTAGGTTCGTCGACGGTGCCACCCAGGTCGAGGTCGGCGAAGATATTGCCGGTGACCGCGTCGAGTTCGGCGCTCGCGAGGACGGCCCAATCGAGTTTGTCGAAATAGGCTTGCAGCTTTCCGTTCAGCGCGGCGTCGGTCCGGGACAGGGCGAAATTCGAGACCAGCCGGTTATCGGCGTCGAGTTTGACTTCAGCCGCGCCGTTCCAGCTCATCTGATCGCCTTCGAGCTTGAGTATGGCGTCAAGTGTTCCCGGCAGGGTCCGCGCGCGCGGCAGCCATGTGCCGAGGCGGCGCAGCGGGATCTCGCTCAGGGTGACCCGCAGCTCGGTATCGCCGGTCGCCGCGTGGGCCGCGTCGGCGCAGCCGCGTTCGCGCGGACCTGCCAGGCACCATTCAGTCAGATGTTGGCCACTCGGTTCGAGTATCAGCGACGCGGTTCCGGTCTGGCGGTAGGGCGGCAGCCCAGAGATGGTCAGCCGGGTCTCCGCCAGCTGGCCCGACCAATGGCGCCGGGTCCAGTCGAGCGTGCCGGTGAGGCTGGACTCGATCCGGGTATGCGGGAGATTTATCTCGATCGAGCCGCGTGCCCGGGCGGGATCGCCCTGGCCGCGGAGACGCAGCCGTTGCAAGGGACCGAGGTTTTCGAGTTTGCTCAGTTCCAGATCGAAACTGTGTTCGGCGCCGACGCCGGGCTGTACCGTGAGCGCGAGCTTGCCGCCACGCATCGCTCGCCAGCCGGCGTCGCGTCCGTCAAGCGAGAGCGCGATGCGTGGCTGGCGCCAGGGACCATCGAGGCGACCGGCGCCATCGACGGCGCCGCCGAGGTCGGGATGCAGCAGACTCAAGTCGGGTGCCTTGAGCTCGAAGCGCAAGTTCTTTGCGTGCCGCTGGGAGACTTCGCCATTCAGAGTCAAGCGATTGGGGCCGAGTTCAAACACGCCGTTGGTGACGTCAAGCTGCTCGTCACGGAGTTTGAAGGTGCCCGAGGCGGTCAGTGGATACTCGCCTAAACGCCCACTGGCGCGCGCCGTCGTTTCGATGCGGTCGCGCCGAAGCTCGAGCGTGCCGGCCACGTCGAGCTGGCCGGGAAACTCGGCCAGCCTCGGCCAGATCGCGGGGTCGAGCCGCTGGCCGGCGAGCGTAAGACGCAGGGTGAGCGGATCTTGCCAGCTGAGTGTGCCGTGGCCAGAAACGGTGCCGTTCAGGGTCGTCGCGTCGAGCGTCCGGATCGCGAGGCCGGTGAGGTCGCCACTGCCGTCGATTCGAGCGTGACCCTGCGGCCAGCGCGGGTCGCGACTGTCGATCTCGGCTCGCAGGTCAAAGGCGTGGGGCGTACCGACTATGTGTGCCCACAGATCGAGATCGCGGGGCCTTGCGCGGACATCAAGGTCGAGCGGGAACGGTGCCGCGAGGGTGATGTGTCCGCTGCCCTCCAGAGGTGTGTCTCGGTACCGCAAACTTAGATTATTCAGTGTGAGTTCGGCGCCCGACTGCGCCGCGCTGACATGGAGCGACTCGATGAGATGGCGCTGTTCGCCGCGCTGGATTTCGAGGCGTCCAATATCTAGCGAGTCAATACTGAGCGGCGCGGGGAGGGTGAATTCCGGCAGTATCGGCGCATCTGACGGCCTATCGGTGGCGCTTGGCACGGGCAGATCGATCGTTAGGACGTCAGCCTCGAGCCGCGCGAGCGCCAACTGTCCGCCGAGCAGTGCGCGCCAGGTGCCTTGCAGGACGATGCCTTGCGCCGCCACCCGCAACGCGGGTGTCGCGTAACGGAGTTCGGTGATGCGAATCGTGTCCAGCAAAGTGCCCTCGATCGCGCCAAGTTCGAGCCCGGCGGGGGTGTGAGGTAACGCTTGTTCGACGGCCCAGCGGGTTGCCGCGGGTGTCGCGAGAATCAGCATCGCGCCGACGATAAGGGCGACCGCGAGGGCGAACAGTATCCAGTACGCGCCGGTCAGAATCTGTCTCACAGGTCCGGCCCCATGCTGAGGTGGACGCGAAAACCCTGTCCGTCCTGCAACGCGTAGGCCAGATCCAGTCGCACGGGGCCGATCGGCGATTGCCAGCGCACGCCGAGGCCCACGCTCGATTGCAGTTCATAGTCGGAAACGGTGTCGAAGGCGTTGCCGACATCGGTGAATGCGGCGACGCTCCAGCGTTCACGGACCGGATACTCGAGTTCGAGACTACCGGTGAGCAGATGTCGACCGCCGACGACTTCGTCGCCGAGTGCTGGCCCCAGCGACTTGAAGGCATAGCCGCGCACGCTGCCATCGCCGCCGGCGAAAAACCGCATCGAGGCCGGGAAGCGTTCGAAATCCTTGACCCGAGTGGTGCCGGCGCCGCCGCGCGCCAATATCCGCGCCTTGCCGAGCGGTTCGATCAGTTTCAGATTGGCGGTCGCCTGGAGCACGTCGATGTCCGACAGCAAGCCGTCGAGTCCGCCTTGCAGCTTAAAGAACAACCGGTAACCGCGCCTCGGAAACAAGGGGTGGTCGCTGCGCACGCGCTGGAAACGGATGCCGGGCATCAGCAGATCGATTCTGCGCTCGGCGTCGGCGGTACGGAAGTCCTCGCTCAAATACTCGACGAACAGCGAACGGGTCCAGTCGCGCGGGAGCGCCTCGGTATAGTACGCACCGAATTTCAGCGATTCGCTTTCCGCGGTGTCAGTGTCCTCCGCCAGCCACCCGGTTTGCAGATCGAGACGGGTGCGCCCGAGGTCGCCGAGCGGGATAGAGTAGTCGAAGGTGACTTCCTGGCGTACCGGCGCGACCCCGGTCGCGAACTTGTAGAAGTGGCCATGACGATTGAACCAGCGATGGTCGAAACGGTAGCTGAGGCGCGGGCCAACGTCGGTTGAGGCGCCGATGCCGATGCGTTGCAGGCTGCGCTTGGACGGCGCGAGCCGGATGTCGACCGGCACATCGTGATCCGAGGTGTCGCCGACGCGAGCGTCGACATCGACGTCGGAGAAGTATCCCGTGTCGCCGAGCAGAACTTGCTGCCGGGCGAGCAGTCGACTGTCGTAGGGCATGCCGGGGCGCAGCGTCAGGAAGCTTTCGACGAAGCTCGCGTCGAACTGATCCTGATCTACCGCGATTTCGCCAAAGTTGAATCGGCGGCCGGCGTCATATTTCAGCCGAATGTTCGCGACGCGCCGTTCGGTATCGACCTCGAGCCGATGTTCGGTATAGCGACCCTCGAAGTAGCCATAACGCTGCGCGAGGGTCTCGATCTCGGACTTGAGCGTGTCGTATTCCGCATGGTGTAGCGGCATGCCGCGGCGCAACGCGGGTTGCGCTAGCAAGGCGCGGACTTCGGGCGTGGACTGTAGATCGCCGCTGACGTCGATCTCGATGTCGTCCAGACGCACGGGTTCATCGAGCGCGACCGTGACGACCAGGGTCCAGCACTCGGCGTCCTGGCGGGTATCGATGTCGAGCGTCGGCGTGTAGTGGCCGAACGCGCGCAAGGCCTCGGCGGCCTTGACGCGGCTTGTTTCGGTCAGGCGTTGCAGACGCCAGAGCGATTGTTCGCAGCGATAGCCGGAAACATCGAGATAGGCGGCGATATTGTCACGGATCTTGCCGTCGACCCCGCTGATGTCGAGGCCTGGTTGAGCCGCGCCTGCCGCCGTGGCAAACAGGCACGACAATGACAGCACGGCGCATCGCGCGCGAACATGGATTAACATCGGCCGTCGAGGGCGACCGCGTGGGAGGACGCGAAACACAGTGTGCTAGACTTCACGGCGTTGCTGCCTTGGTCGGTCGAGGCAGGCGAACACCCGAGCCCATGCTGCGAATGATGCCTACGGAATCCTTGCAAATCACGCCCTTGCGGGCCTTTGCCGATAATTATATCTGGTTACTGCGGCGCGCGGATAAGCCATCCGTGGTCGTGGTGGATCCCGGCGATGCGCAACCCGTGCTGGATTACTGCGCGCGCGAAGGGTGTCGCCTCGTCGCGATTTTGATCACTCACCATCACCGCGATCATATTGGCGGCATTGCCCGGCTTGTTCGAGCCTACCCAGGCGTGCCCGTCCACGGGCCGATCGGCGAAGCGATAGCGGGTTTGACCGGGCGCGTGGCCGAGGGCGACTGGATCGACTTGCCGGAGATCGATGCGCGATTTCAAGTGCTCGATGTACCGGGCCACACCGCCGGTCACATCGCCTTTCTCGGACATGGGGCGCTGTTTTGTGGCGATACTCTCTTCGCGGGCGGTTGCGGGCGCGTTTTCGACGGCACATTCGAGCAACTGGCCGCGTCATTGGCGCGTATCGCGGCGCTGCCGCCGGATACCCGGATCTATTGCGCGCATGAATATACGATCGAGAATCTCGGCTTCGCGAAGTGGGTCGAGCCGGAAAACCTCGATCTACTCGCGCGCGAAACAGCCGATTGGGCCCTCGTGGAACACGGGGAACCGACCGTGCCGTCGCGTCTCGATCTCGAGTTGCGGACCAATCCATTCCTGCGCTGGGACGCGCCAGCGGTTCGCGCCGCCGCCGAGTGCAAGGCCGGGCGGCGGTTGACGAGTCAGTGCGAGGTGTTCGAGACCTTGCGGCGCTGGAAGGACAGCGAATACGACTGACGTGCGCGCATTCGCGCCGATATACGCTTTTTTTTAATTACACGAGTCAACCCGTTCTATGCCCGAGCACGGCCTGGATGACGGATACGGCCTTCCTGATTTACCGTTTGTGTCCGAACTGGACGTCGCGTCGCGGCTTGAGCTGCAACGGCTGGCCGCGTGTGAGGCCGGTCGCGAAATCCAGTTTCACGATCTCCTGCGGGATGGATCCGCGGCGCCGCCGTTAGGCGTCATTCCCGCGGGCACCTTTGAGATGGGCGCGTCGGAACGGGAGTTCGGCTACCAGCCTGACGAGGGGCCACGGTTATATATCAGCATCACGCGTGCGTTCGCGATTGGGCGCACAACGGTGACGGCCGAACAGTTCGCGCGATACCAGCATGCGACTGGCTGGCGGCCGCGGTCGGATCTGGTCTGGGCGCGGGGTGAGTTGCCGGTGATCAACGTCACGCTGGGTGACGCTGAGCGCTACGCAGCCTGGTTGAGCGCCGAGACCGGCGCGCATTATCGCTTGCCTTCGGAAGCGGAGTGGGAGTACGCCGCGCGCGCGGGCTCCGACACGCCATTCAGCCTCGGCGCCCTTGTCAGTTGCCGCGAGGTGCACTTCAACGCGATGTTTCCGTACGAGAACGCTGGCGGGAAACGTCGTTGGTTGCTACCGCGATGCATGCCACGGCCGCGCGCGATCGCGGTCGGCACACTGCCGCCGAACCCTTGGGGCTTGCATGAGGTGCATGGCAATGTCTGGGAGTTCACAATCAGCCCGTGGTCGCGCAACCACCTCGGGAGCCGCCGCGATGGTCGTCCAAACACGCACCACAGTCGCTGGGTCGTGACCAAGGGCGGTTCCTGGTTCGACCCCGCCGCGCGCGCCCGTAGCGCGGCGCGCTCACCACGGCTGCGTGATGAGCTAGACGTCAATCTCGGATTTCGGCTGGTTCGTGAACTCGGTTAGCGCGAGGACGCGCGTATGCAATGGGCCTCGCCCGTTCTCGACAGGTAGTCCGGACCGGCCACGAGAATGCGGCTCGCGATCCTCAAGACCAAGTGCAGTGTGTCTTGCGCGTATGCTGCCCAGAGCGGCCTTCATCGGGCGGGGAGCCGCGCCCGGAAAGTGGGCGCTGTCGCGGCGTGGGTACCTCGGTGTCGGATCATGTCTAGCGGTTGTACGCCAGCCTTCGACCGCGCACCGAGGGTTGGATGACGCCGTTTTCCCACGCCACCTGGCCCGACACGATCGTGGCGTGGACGCGGGAGCGAAAACGGTAGCCGTCGAACGGCGTCCAGCCGCATTTCGACAGCACGTCGGCGTTCGAGGCGGTGGTACCACGTTCCAGGTCCAACAACACCAGATCGGCCCAGTAGCCCTCGCGGATGTAGCCGCGTTCCTTGATCTGGAAGCAGTCGGCCACCGCGTGGGCGGTCTTGCGGGCGATGAACGGCAGGGTGAAGCGCCCGTCGTGGTAGTGCTCCAGCAGTGACAGCAAGGCATATTGCACCAGCGGCAGGCCGGATGGCGCGCCAAAGTAGCCACGTTGTTTTTCTTCCCAGGGATGCGGTGCATGGTCGGTGGCGATGATGTCGAGGCGGTCGGCGAGCAGCGCGTCGATCAAGCCGACGCGATCAGCCGCGGTCTTAATCGCCGGGTTACATTTGATCAGCGTTCCTTTGGTGGCGTAGTCCGCCTCGGTGAAATGCAGAAAGTGAACGCAGGCCTTGCGCGATCGAATGAGCGGATGCAACTCGATCGGGACGTTTTCACCGTAGCTCGCGCGGTAGCGTTCTTCGTTGGCGCGAATCGTCGGCGTATCTTCACAATGGGTGGCGATCAGCGTGGGCGCGTGGCGGAAGATGCCTTCCAGCACGGACAGATCGTCGACCAGCATGTTGCCGGTGGAGGCGCCCATGAATACTTTGACGCCACAGGCGGCGCGTGGATCCAACCGTTTGATTTCCTCAAGGTTGTCGTTCGCGGCGCCAAAATAGAAGCCATGATTCGCGCGGGATCTGGTCGCGGCGAGTGTGTATTTGTCTTCGAGCAGCGCGCGGTTCAGGGTGTTGGGTATCGTGTTTGGCATGTCCAGGTAGCTGGTGATGCCGCCGGCGACCGCGGCGCGGGATTCACTGGCGATATCGGCCTTGTTCGACATGCCGGGCTCGCGAAAACGCACTTGGCTATCGATCATGCCGAGCAGCACGGTGAGGCCGCGCGCGTCGATCACGTGGTCCGCCGCTTGTGCCGACAGGTCGGCGCCAAGCCGCTCGATCAGGCCGTCACGGATCAAAATATCGCCGACGCGCGCCTCGCCTTCGTTGATAATGGTTGCATTCAGTATCAGTAATGCGGCTCACCCTGGGTTCCTGCGGTGGTCTCGATTAATTCGGGTCCATGTATTTATCCGCGGCGCAGATGCTGCACTTCGAGGGACTTGCCCGACAGCGCGTAGGCTTGGGCAAAGCCGCGAACGTAGTTGCCATGATCGACGCGCAGGCGCACGAGGTGAAAGTCGGGGAGGGCTCGGAGTACGCTGATCATTTTTCCAAATTTTTGCTCGAATGATTCGATGCTTGTGCGCCATTGCGGCGCATCGGGTGGCACGAATTCAGCTTGGCATGCCAGGATCAGGCGCTGCCGGGCGAACAAATTGGTTGTGTCCGATTCGTTGGCGATGAACATCAGGCTCGCCCGCGGATTGGCGCGCAGGTTACGTGTGTGCTGGGCGAGGTCGCTGACGAAGATCAGCACATCTTGCGCCTCGTCGAGTACGAACGGCGAGTAGCTGGACTCAGGCGCGCCGTCGGGCCCGCAGGTTGCCAGCAACACGGTTCGGAACTCGTCTCGGAACGTCTGCGCTTCACGCTGGAGCGCCTCGGGGGACGGTTTTTCTGCCATGTGAGTCTCGATTGTCAGTATTGATGCCGGTACTTACGGTATACGCCAGACGCGCGTAAAAACAACCAGTTGTCGTATTGTTGGCGATCGCGTCGAGGCACGGGTGGCGTCAGCCGCATTGCGTGGGGACCATCCATCCGAGAATTTCGAGCGTCGGGCGGCGAGGCGAATCGCGGCATCTGCCACGAGTCATCGACGTTGAGGCGGGCGCCACTTCCTCGCCACTAGCGGACAACCGCCGCGCGTTTGCGCCGTTGATCGATTGTTCCCCTGCGCAACAGTGGTTCCCGGGTCGCAGTGTCGCATTCCTCCGTTAGACAAGAAAACCAAGACGAATGCACGTAGGCCTATTTTCGGTGCGAGGGCCGGTCTCGGGTATAATGCGCGCCGTGTATCCATCTACCTTCAAGGTGATTCAATGAAATTCATGTCAGGGTTGATCGCGGTGCTGTTTGCCGTGGTCGCGTCGTTCGTAATGATGCCGGAGGCTGACGCGAAGCGGCTTGGGGGCGGCGGTAGCGTCGGCAAGAGCTACAACTACTCAAAGCCTGCAAAGCCGCAATCGACGCCGCAGCGGGATCAGGCCTCCAGCATGCAGGGTTCGGGTGCCGCGAGCGCGCCGGCGCGTGGTGGAATGATGGGACCGTTGGCCGGGCTGGCGGCGGGTGGGTTGTTGGGCGCGATGTTTTTCGGTGGCGCGTTCGAGGGCCTGCAGATCTTTGATTTCCTCATTTTTGCTCTGCTGGCTGCCGGGATATTCATGCTGGTCAGGCACTTGAGACGCGGCTCCGCGTCTACCGTCGCGCGTGAGGCGCCGGTTGCAGCGGGTGCGGGTGCGGCGGGTTATCACCGCGAGGCGCCCGTTACGGTGCCGCCTGCCTCAAACACAAGGACTTCGACCCGGACGTTCGCGGTGCCAGAAATCGGTTCCGGTCTGGGTGAGCGTGGTGTTTCGACGCGTCCGGGCTGGTTCAATGAGCGCGCATTCATGGCAGAGGTCGATCAGCATTTCATGACGCTACAGCGGGCATGGGACGCGGGTGATTGGGCCTCGCTCGAGGAGTATGTCACCGCTGACATGCTGGCACACCTCCAGTCCGAACGGGCGGCCTTGAGCGCGGCGCCGTCGACGCAGGTCACCCGCTTGCAATCGGAGTTACTGGATTTGATTCAGGATGGCGACGAGGTGGTCGCGGCGATTCTGTTCCATGGCGACATCGCCGAGGATGGCGCTGCGCCAGTGGCGTTCTCGGAAGTCTGGCATGTGGTTCACCCAGCCACACAAGCCGAGGGCGATTGGCGGCTCGCGGGTATCGCGCAATATACGCCGGACCCAGACTGAACGAGCGGCCGAGGATAGCCGCTTTCAGGATAAGCCATTAGGTTCCGGATACCCCGGCGCGACACGCGCCGGGGTTCTTCGTGTGCTGACCGTTCGAATTACTTCGGGATGCGGATCTTTTGTCCGGGGAAGATCAGGTCGGGATCCTTGATGACTTCCCGATTCGCTTCAAAGATGCGCGGGTATTCGCTCGCCTTGCCGTAGAACTTCTTCGCGATCGCGGACAGCGAGTCACCCTTGGCGATCGTGTAGAACTCGACTTCGGCGGTAGATTCCGGCGCGACAACGGCGGAGGCATCCACATCCGCCACGCCCTCAATGTTACCGGCCATCAGCACGGCCTTTTCCAGCGCTTCCGCGGAAGCGGCGGTACCGCTGATGGTTACCTTGCCGCTGTCGTCGTAGGCGACCTTCAAACCGTCAATGCCGGGATTGTCTTCCGCGATGTGCTCTTCGATCTTGGTCGCAGCGTCGTCGCCTTTCTTGAAAATCTTCTTGCCTACGTCTAATGCAAAATCAAACAGACCCATGTGGCTACTCCAGTTGTGGTTGTAAAAATTACTTGGTTAGAAACTTCGCGGCCAAGCGCATGACGTCGTCGAGCACCGAGCCATCGTTGTTTTGGTCTAGAAAAGCCGTGAGCAGGCTCTCCGGGGCTTGCGCCTGTTGGCGAGCACCTCCACCAAGCAGGCTTCCAGCCAGTTCGGCGAGACCGCCGCCGCCCGCGGAGGCGCGTTGCGTCAACGCCCCCAGCACCAAGGTGGCAACCTGCGGCAGCATGCGTTTGATGATTCCTGTGTCGAGCCCGGTTTGTTGCGAAACCTGGTCGGCCAGCGCGCGGCTATTATCCTTGGTGCCGAGTATGCGTGCCAGAAGCTCATTGCCATCGCTGCGCGCGTCGGGTGCGGCGACCGCATTTGGGTCTTCCAGATAACGTCCGTGCTTGCCTTGTTGTAGTGCGCCAAGCAGGCCTTCGAGAGTCACTGGGCTATTCGGATCGGCAACCTGCCCCTTGAATCCGGAAGCGAGCGCCGGCAGGAGCTTCGCAATCGTGGCAAGCGCCATGGTAGGGTCAATACCGTTGCTTTCAGCAACCTTTTTGACGACGCCGCCATTTTGGGCAGCGAGTATCTGTTCGAGGAGATTCATCGATATTCCTCTGAAAATGGGTGACGCCAGAGTTTCCGGGCTAATGCCGGTCGCGCTGAGTATAACTGCTGGATTCCCGATATGCGCTGTAACCGAGACGACACAAGGACCTCGATTTGTAAAAATTGATTTCGGAGGTGCCGCGGGAAGTCGGTATACTGGCGCTGTGCCTTATAGGGTCATGGCGATGGACCGCTGGCGCCATGACGTTTTGCATTACCGCCGATTGAGGACACAGAACTTGGAAAATGCTCGGAAAGACGACCCTGATCTCGATCGCTTCGGACAGGCGATTGATGCCCTGTTAAGTTCGCGCGAGGCGTTGCTTGTTCGTTATTGCGGTCTATTGTCGCTCGGACTCGACGATCGTGACGCCTTGGGGCAGGCGTTGGTGGAGTTCAATCAGACCTTGACGGATTATCTGGCCTTGGGGCATTTCGAGGTGCTGGAACCCTCTGTTGCCGACGCGGAGCGCGGCGGCGCGGACAGGGAGCCGCAACGCGCCGTGACCGCAGCGATTCGCATGACAACGGACCGGATACTTGGCTTTACGGAACGCTACGGTGTCAGCCACCCGCTGGTGGAGCTTGCGGCGGATCTGGAGCAGTTGGGACAGGTCATGGCCAATCGATTTGAGCTGGAAGACCGATTCTTACGCGAGGCCAGACCGGCTTAGGTAATCGTGACCTGCGCCGGCGTCCCGGAAGCGTTTTTGTTCGCGGAGTACTCAATCACTGATGAGTACTTCAGCCTGGGTATCATCCGCGACGGTCGAGATCCAGATCGTGACGCTTGATCTCATTTTCCAGATCAAACGGTATTTCTAAACTATCGACCGTGTGCAAGCGATTTTGCGCGAGACGATAATCGTCGTCCGAGTAATTCTCGATCAAGTCGTCATCCTCGCTGGAGACGAGCGTGTCGGCCGCTTCTTCCAGGAATTCTACGTCGGCGAAATCATCGAATGCGTACTCGCCTTCGTGGGTCACGGTCAGCTCGTCGTCCTCGAGACTAACCTCCTGACGTAAGATCTGGAGTTCTTCGGCGGTAACGTCCGCTGGTTGATTGAGTTCCGCGATCGAGGGCTGTGTCATCGACGAGGTTGCGAAACCATCGAGATCAGCCAGCGTGTTGTCGGAGAGATAGTCGGAAATATCCTCGGAATAGAGGGTCTCCGCAGTCATGTCGTCGAAGTCGTCGTGTGCCTTTTCGTTATTAGCCACACTTTCGAGATCGACGATCCGAGTGGGCTCGGAGGGGCTGCTCAGTTCGCTTGCGATATTCGACGTGTGCTTCGTGAACGCGCGTTCACAGATGTTCTGAATCTGTTGATGGGTCCCGTTATTGGCATCGGGGAAGCGTTGTAGCAGTTCCACGGATAGCTTCTGAAGTTCGTCCATTCGACCGGTTTCGGCGAAGAGCTTGAGCTGAAGCATCCGGAATCGATCGTTTTCCGGCTCGGTGTCGAGCAATTTCTGGATCGTCTTTTCGGCCAGCGAGTATTGCTGATATGCGAGGTAGATTTCGGCTTCCTGGGCAATATCGATCGAGCTTTCGACCTGGTCGTCCGGCATATCCTCATGTTGAATGATCTGGGTCGCGTCGGCGTCTATACCGCCAGCGGTCGCCGGGCGGATGGTCTCTTGCGTGTCACTCGCGCTGGGTGTCAGATCGGACGCGTCGAATAGGCGGGCAAACTCATCGTCTTCCTCAGACTTGTTTGCTGGTGCTGTCGCGATAACCGATGTCTGTCCGCCGAGCGTGCTCATTGGACGCGAGGACGTCGCGGCAAGTCCGGCGAGTTCGTAACGGCCTCGATCCTCAGTGTTCAGTTCGATGCCATGTTCCGCGGGATCGCTCCGGCCAACGGGCGAGGGCGAGTAGATATCGCGTTGCGCCGCTTGTTGAGTCGCGGCCGTCATGGTGTAACCCGTGTCAGTCGCGGGGGCGAAGGCGGGCTGGCTCTCGGCCTCGGGAGACCTGTTCCGACGCATGAAGTAAATCAGTCCCGCCGTGAGGGGCAACATCAACAACCACGGTAGCCAGCGCGTGGCGTCGAAGTTGCTCGCGTTAAACTGTGGCGGCTCGGCGTTCTGCAGCGTCGACAGCGATTTGACCGTGACGATCAAGCGTTCGATTTCGGCGCGGGTCGCCGCGAGATCCTGTTGCGTCTTGGTCAACGCATCGAGAATCACGCTATCCGTCTGCTTCAGCTCACTCAGTTGAAGGTCCAGCGAGCCGGGATTCGGGTTGGGCTGATTGGCTGTCGACACGCTTTGAGCGGGCGTGGTCGCGCTCGGCAGCGTTGCCGTGACCGGACTCGCGGTCGGTTGATTGGTTTTGGTCGGGGCGACGGCAAGGTTTGTTTCGTTCAGCGCTAGCTTTTCGGCCTTGGCTGTTTCCTCGGCCTCTTGCGCGGATAGCTTGCGTGCGATTTCGGTCGCGGCTTCGTCGTTGGGAATGATCTCGAGCCGGGTTTTTTCGCCAATGGTATCCACCGCGACGGGCAATGCGGTGATGCCCGAAGACTTGTCGCGCGGCGTGGCGACCGGCTCTTTCCTGGCGGTGCTCGCGGCGGCCTTGAGTTCGCCGCGTGGGGGAACGCGTAGTACGACGCCCTTTTTCAGGTGATTGATGTCACCATTGAAGAATGCATCGGGATTGAGCTGGTACAGCAGTTGGACGGCTTCCTTGATTTGGTCCGTCCGACCGCCGTAGGCGGCGATCGCGATCTTGCTCAGTGTGTCGCCGGGCTGAACGGGGCCATAGCGACCGTCTTCGATCACGATCTTGCGGACGGGTTCGGTACGCTTGAAGGAGGCCGGCCGCTCGGTCACCAGCGTCTCGTCGAGCGCGAACCGCTGATCGGGCGAGGCAACGCGCGTCGGCTTGACGAAAATTGGAAGATCCACTTCGTTGCCCAGCGCCGCATAGGATTCAGCCGGAGGCACAAGCGGAATGGCGTTGTAAGCGAGCGCGGTCCCAGGGGTGTAAGGGAGATCCTGATAGCCGGGCGGATCGAGCAGTACCGAAACTTCACGTACCATGCGGCCGGTGTCCCAGCTGACTTCAAGCAGGAAGCGCATCAAGGGCTCGTGGACGGGGTTGCGGGTATTGGCGAGAATCTGCACCCGGCCCGTCGGCGTCTGGACGACGCGGAATTGCGCGTTACGCAATTCGTCGGGGTAGGTCAATCCGGCGCTGGCGTGAGTTTGCGGACTGGCGAGCCGAATCTTCAAGCTGTCGGGTGCAACGCTGGTCGAGCCGACAAAGACCGGCATCACCGCGTCGAACGGTTGATTCAGAAAGGATTTGACTTCGACTTCGCCGATCCCGATCGAAAGTGCGCTGTCAAAACTGAAGATGGCACCAACGATCAAGGCGCTAGAGCCAAGTAGGGTAAGTCTCTTATTCCTTTTCATTCAGTCCGCCGGTAGTTTCTGGTGCGTCGTACAATCCTGTGCGACAGATTCTAGGTGAGCGAATTCCTTTTTTTAAGCGCTCAAGCGTGGATTTTGACCGATTAACAGAACAGAGTCACATAAAATCGGACAGAATCAAGCGGTCAAGTGTAATAGATCACGGGGTTGTACGTTATTTAGACGGATTGGGCGCGACAGTTCGCGGTGGTTGGGGGTGCGTCTATCGCAGTGAAATTACGTGGCGCCCGCACAGGAGCTGGCCGTTATCACGCCTAGACAGCGATTCAAAAAGGTATCGCTCGGGATATGAGGCGGCAAGCGCGCGGCACGCGATGCGGGACTTACGAGCCGAATTGCACCATCGCCACCGCGAATCCCAAGCTCCAAAGCAGCGCGGCGGATATTATGATCAATAAAAAGGCGCGTGCCCGATGATTATAAAGCCCCATGTCTACCACTCCTTTCGGGAATTGAGCCCGAATTCGACAATTTCTAAGAGTGAGTTCGATTCACAGAGTTTCAGTCGCTTGGCGACTGTGTAGTACTTCAGGAGCGCCTGCGCCTTTTTTAACCCAGTTTAATTGTGGGATTCTGGGTTCCGCGGCGTTGGACACCGGCACCGGCAACACCGCGCACGACATTAGCCGTCGCAATGGCTCTGGTAGCATCCGCCATGCGCGACCCTGCGGCGCGATCGGATACTCGCCTACGCTCGCACTCGCGTGACTCAGGCGTGAAATCCGCGCGAGTGGCCGAGCGGCCGCATGAAATGGCGCCAATGCTGTGAGAATTGGAGCAACCACCAGACACGGCGGTATCATCGCTGTTCCTCAATTACCTGAAGCCGACGCCATGAAGGACTCCACGCCGCGCACGATTCACCTCAAGGATTACCGCGTTTCGCCCTTTCTGATCGACGCAACCGACCTCCGGTTCGATCTGCGTGACGACTACGGTGACGTAACCGCGCGCCTCAAGTTTCGTCGTAATCCGGCTACCGACGAGCGCACTGGGCAGTTGCGGCTGGACGGTGAACAACTTGAGCTGCTGACGATCGCGGTTGACGGTACACCGCTGCCGCCGCAGGCCTATCAGCTCGACGAGCGTGGCTTGACCTTGCTCGATCCGCCCGACGCGTTCGAACTGTCAACAACGGTTCGCATACATCCGGCGCTCAACACGGCCCTGGAAGGCCTGTATCTGTCCGCGGGCACCTATTGCACTCAGTGTGAGGCAGAAGGCTTCCGGCGAATCACGTTCTATCTCGACCGTCCTGACGTCATGGCGGAGTTTGCAACAACGGTGGAGGCCGACCAGACGCGTTACCCGGTGTTGTTGAGTAACGGTAACCCGGTCGCGTCGGGCACATGCGAGGGCGGGCGGCATTGGGTGAAGTGGCACGATCCATTCCGAAAACCCGCGTACTTGTTCGCGTTGGTCGCGGGTGACCTGGCGTTGACCGCGGATCGGTTCGTGACCGCGTCGGGACGCGAAATTGCGCTACGCATCTATACCGAGTCGCATAACGCGGACAAGACCGCGCACGCCATGCGTTCCTTGAAAAAGGCGATGCAATGGGATGAGCAGCGTTTCGGTCTTGAGTACGATCTGGATATTTTCATGATCGTTGCCGTGGATGATTTCAACATGGGGGCAATGGAGAACAAGGGACTCAACGTATTCAACTCGAAACTGCTGCTGGCGCGTCCCGACACCGCGACCGACGCCGACTACGAGGCGATAGAGGCGGTTATCGCGCACGAGTATTTTCACAACTGGACCGGCAATCGCGTGACCTGTCGCGACTGGTTTCAATTGTCGCTGAAGGAAGGGCTTACCGTCTTTCGTGACCAGGAGTTCACGGCCGACATGGGCTCGGCCGCAGTCAAGCGCATTGACGACGTGCGCAAGCTGCGCACCTACCAGTTCGCCGAGGACGCGAGCCCGATGGCGCACCCGGTGCGTCCGGCCTCGTACATGGAGATCAACAACTTCTACACGATGACGGTCTATGACAAGGGCGCCGAGGTGGTGCGGATGTATCAGACCCTGTTGGGCCGAGACGGTTTCCGCAAGGGCATGGACTTGTATTTCGAACGCCACGATGGCGAGGCGGTAACCACGGATGATTTTCGCGCCGCGATGGCGGACGCGAACGGGGTCGATCTATCCCAGTTTCAACGTTGGTATGACCAGGCCGGCACCCCAGAGGTCGAAGTCAGCGACAGCTGGGATGCCAGGGCCGGACAGTACACCTTGACCGTCAGTCAGACCTGTCCGCCCACCGCGGAGTGCCGGCACAAGCAGCCGTTCCTGATCCCGCTCACGCTGGGCTTGCTCGATCGCGAAGGTAGGCCATTGCCGCTTCAACGCGCGGATGAACTCGCGGCGGGTGGCACCGAGCGCGTGCTATGGGTGACGGACGCTACCCAGCACTTCAGCTTCGTCGGCTTGCCCGAACGGCCGCTGCCCTCGCTGCTGCGACATTACTCGGCGCCGGTGAAGCTGCGCTACGACTTCAGCGACGAGGCGCTGGCCTTCCTGATCGCGCATGACACGGATTCATTCAACCGCTGGGAAGCCGGACAGCGTCTCGCGACCCGGGTGTTGCTGGACGCGATTCATAACCTCCAGAGCGGGAATGACCTTGAAGTCAGCGCGGAGTTGCTCAAGGCTTACGGTGCACTGCTGAGCCAACCGGTCGACGACCCCGCGCTACTGGCCGAGGCGCTCGTATTGCCGGATGAAGGGTACCTAGCCGAGCAGCTCGAGGTGGTCGATGTCGAAACCATCCATTTTGCGCGCGAGTCACTGCGCCGTGACCTTGCCCGAGTCTTGCTGCCGTCGTGGCGCGCCGCATACACGGCGCAGCAGACACCCGGCGAGTACCGATACCAGGCCCGAGATGCCGGCATGCGCCGGTTGAAAAATGTTGCGCTTGCGTATCTCGTGGCGGGCGGTGAACCCGAGGCACGTGAACTCGCGCTGGCGCAGTTCACGACCGGCGGGAGCATGACCGATGTCATGGGCGCGTTGCGTGCGCTGAATCAGGTCGAATGCATCGAGCGCGAGCAAGCATTGCGAGCGTTCCACGACCGTTGGCAGGACGATCCGCTCGTCCTCGATAAATGGTTCACGATCGAGGCGACCGCGCCGTTGCCGACCACGCTGGAGCGCGTCCGCGCACTGCTCGAACACCCGCGCTTCAGTCCGCGTAATCCGAACCGGGTGCGGGCCTTGATCGGTGCGTTCACGCAGAACCCGCTTGGTTTTCATCGCGCGGACGGAGAAGGCTACCGATTGGTCGCGGATCAAATCGTCGTGCTCGATCCGGTCAACCCGCAAATCGCCGCGCGTCTGGTCAAATCGTTCAGTCGTTGGCGCCGGTATTCTGAACCGCGACAAGCCGAAATGAAGACCCAACTCGAACGCATTAGTACAGTATCCACGCTCTCGCGGGATGTATTCGAGATTGTCGATCGCAGCCTGGCCTGAAATCCGAGTTGTCGTATCCGACGCCTGTGGAGAGCCGTGCGCGGCGTTACGCCGCCCAGAGGCTGTTGGGGAATGGATGCGGTGGAACTCTTTCAGCCGTGCGGCCTCGGCGCTGATCGCGCACCGTGAGCTATCCGACCTTTCCGAGGCTTTGCGGCTCGATCGCGCGGCGAGTCGACGTAAGTGTGATGCACATCACATTAATTTCCGGCGGACCGCACTAATTTTCGGACTAGTGAGGGACATCTTGTGGTTTGCGAGTGTCCAGGCGCTGAGCCGGGCGCATGCGGTTTGGTCTAGTGCGAGCACGTTCACGCCGCCTTGGGCCGCCTAAGCCTGCGCTTCACGGCCGGTTAGATTTTTCAACCAGGACTGACGAAACGACCCGTTGGCCGAAACAAATCTGCGAGTCATCAATGTTATACCGAGTAAAAAAGGTGTTCAGTCGCAAAGGGGTAACCTTTGCCGTAGGCGCCGAGATCGAGTGCGCCGAGCGGGAGGCAGTGCAGTTATGGATGGGCGGATATGTCGCGCCTGTATTTCCCGCGAAACCGGCGCCGTTGCGCAAGCCCCGGCGCGGCGCGGCCATCACCGAGACGCGACTCGCGACGATCAAGTCGACACGTGCGACGGAGTTGGCCGCGGTCGAGGCGCCGTCAATGCCCCCTCTCAATGCACAGGGCCGATCAACCGATTCGGATTGATTGTGATCCGCGGAAACGCCCCGTGCCACCGTGGCGGGCTATCTGGCCCGATCGATGAACCAATCGGAAACATCGAATTTGCTTGCGTTGTCGGCGAACGAAGTCTAAATAAAGGGGTCCATAACATCACGGATGCGATGCCGGATCTAGGCCAGCGGTAGGTCGCTCGGCGACGCGGGGCGTACGCGCATGCGAGGCGAGTGGCTTTTTCTCTTGATCTGGCCGCCGCGCTGCGGTATAGAAAGGCGCCTTTTTTGAGCCGAGGTCCGCCTTGCGGAATGACGCGGGGCCTTTCAGGCATCGCCACACTCAGGGACAGAGTCTCGTGTTACTTCACGCAGTTTAGTGAGAGGAGTTATTAAAGTGCTGACTGAAAAAGAATTGCTCAAGCAGTCCAAAGACGATTACATGAACGACGCGCAGCTTGGCTATTTCAAGGATCTGCTCGTGAAACAGAAGGAAGAGTTGCTGGTGAGTCTGCGTGAGACGAGCGAGCATTTGCAAAACCAGGCGCGCGAGACCGACGAGAACGACCGTGCCAGCCTTGAGGAGGAGCGTTGGCTCGAACTTCGGATTCGCGAACGGGAACTCAAGTTGGTGCGCAAAATCGACGAGGCCTTGCGCCGGATCGAGGAAGGTACTTACGGCTATTGTGAGGATACCGGCGAGGAAATCGGGCTGGAGCGCCTCTTGATACGTCCAACGGCGACGCTTTCGATCGAAGCGAAGCAACGCCGCGAGACGCTGGAAAAATCGTTCGCCGACGAGTAACGACGCGACGGTCACGGCCGAGCCAGCGAGCGCTCCGTTCGCGAGCGGTTTGGGTTGTGAGTCCGGTGCCCGGCTACCCGTGCTCACAGGATGCGCGGGCATGGCCATGGTCACTGTGGCCATAACGGGATTAGTCGCGGCAATTCTGGCATGATCAGCGGCTTGAATTGGGGCAACTCCCGATATTTCCGAGCCATCACGCCGCGGTAAGACCCTTCATGAAACCAGAACGAATTCAGAAACTGCTGGCCCAAGCCGGGCATGGCTCGCGTCGCGAGATCGAGCAGTGGCTCGCTCAGGGTCGGTTGACGGTTAACGGCGCGGTCGCGCATGTCGGCGACAAATCGCTGCCTGGCGCGACGTTCGCGCTTGACGGCAAACCGCTGGTCACACAGGCGTCGGCAAGTCCCCCGCGAACGATCGCTTACCATAAGCCTGAAGGCGAGGTCGTTTCGCGTCACGATCCCGAAGGTCGGCCGACCGCGTTCGCCTTGTTGCCGCGGCTGCGCGGCGCACGCTGGATCGCGGTTGGGCGGTTGGACCTCAATACCTCGGGGCTATTGTTATTCACCACGGACGGTGAACTGGCGTCGCGGCTGATGCATCCCTCAAACGAGGTCGAGCGCGAATACGCGACGCGGGTGTTGGGCGCGGTCTCCGCCGAGGCACTGAAGGCGCTGGCGGAGGGTATTGAGCTTGAGGATGGTCCAGCACGTTTCGACGGTATCGTCGATATTGGTGGTAGTGGCGCGAATCATTGGTATCACGTCATTCTGAAGGAGGGGCGTAAGCGCGAAGTCAGGCGCCTCTGGGAATCGCAGGGGGTTCGTGTGAGCCGGTTGATACGCGTGCGGTACGGGCCGATCGAGCTGGGCCGTCAGTTGCGGCCGGGGCGATGGCGCGAACTCGAGATCGACGAAATCAAGCTGCTTTATGCCAGCGCGGGCTTGGTGCCGCCGCCGATCAAGACGTTTCGGCCGGGGCGCGTCAGCCGGCCGCCGTCCACGGCGCGACGGGTCGAGCGCGAACGCGCGCCGGCGGGCGGTGTTGCGTCAAGCCGTTCCGAGGCGCGACAGCCGCGTCGTACCGAAAATGAAGGTCCGTGGACACGCGCCACCACGGTCGGTCTGGACCCCGCGCGACGACCCGCGCGACCGAACGATTCTCCGAGTGGCGAGCGTGAGCAGGCGCGGCGCAAACCAAGGGTGGTGCGAACGCGCAAGTTGTGACCACGCATCGCGAGGTCTTCCAGCGCTTGTTCGAATGCTGGGGACCGCGCCACTGGTGGCCGGGCGAGACGCCGTTTGAGGTCATGGTGGGCGCGATTCTGACCCAAAACACGGCATGGACCCACGTGGAGCGCGCGATCTCGAATCTCAGACTTGCCGGAATTCTGGATCCACACGCGCTGGCGTCGATGGAGGTGGACGAACTGGCGCCGCATCTACGACCGTCGGGTTACTTCAACGTCAAGGCGCGGCGTCTTCAGAGCTATTGCGGCTGGTTCACACAGGCGGGCGGCATGAGTACGCTCGCCGCGCGGCCGACTGATGCGCTGCGGCGAGCGCTGCTCGCGGTCCATGGCATCGGACCCGAAACCGCTGATGATATTTTGCTTTATGCGTTCGGACGCCCGGTTTTCGTCGTGGATGCGTACACCGTGCGCTTGTTCCAGCGCCTGGGGCTGACGTCAAGCGGCTACTACGAAACGCTGCAGCGCGAGTTCGAATCCGCGCTACCCCGGGACGTCGCGCTATTCAACGAGTTTCACGCGTTGATCGTGCAGCACGGCAAGGCGATTTGTCGCCCCAAGCCGCGCTGCGGGCAATGTTGCTTGAGTGGGCTTTGTGCCTTCGCCGCGACTCACCGTGGTGACGCGTGATGCTGGCCGGTAACACCCCGGCTATCGGGGCCGAGAAAATATAGGTAAGGACCGAGCACCGCCTCCGGCAAGGGGTGGAGATCGCGCGATTCCCCGGGATAGTTGAGTCGGCGCATCGCGGTATTGACTGAACCGGTATCGACGGCGTTGACGCGCACCGGCCGTTCGCTGTCCAACTCGTCAGCCAGAATATCGACCAGGCCCAGCAACCCAGCCTTGGCGACACCGAAACCACCCCAGTAGGCACGCTGGCAGGCGTGCGACGAAAATACCACGGCCGGATCCGACGCCTCGCGCAAGAGTGGCAGGCAGGCCTGAGTCAGGAAGAAAGGGGCATGCAGATTGACCGTCATTACTTTCTGATACAGGGTCGCGTCCCAGAACTCGAACGGCGCCAGCGCGCCGACCCAACCCGCGTTGTTGACAAGGCCATCGAGACGTCCCAGTTGCTCGCGGAGGGTCTGGGCAAGTGTTTGGTAGTCGGTCACAGTCGCGCCAAGCAGGTCCATTGGATACACGGCGGGCTCTGGTCCGCGCGCGGCCACGATCGCATCATAGACCGCCTCAAGCTTCGGCACCGTCTTGTCGAGCAACACCACGGTCGCGCCATGGCGGGCACAAGCGAGCGCTAGTGCGGCGCCGATGCCGTCGGCCGCGCCGGTGATCAGGATCACGCGTTCGCGAAGCGAATCGCTGGCAGGGACGTATTGAACGATCAGGTCGGAAACCATCATCCTAGAATCCTCGGTTGGACGTGCACTAATTCGCAGGAGCGAATTGAACGGCCATAGGCCGGCCCGTAGGGCGAAGGGCAGGACGCCCGGAGTAATCCGGCACGTAGCGCCAACCCGGAAGGTGGCGCGACACCCAACGCGAAACCGCCACGTGAACAACAAGTTACGCTCCCAAAAGAGCGGTCAACCGGGGATTCTAGGATCATAGTACGGCGATAAGCTATTTTCGGAGTGGGGGAAGACTAGCAGTCGCGAACGCGCACGCAAATCCCTTGTCGGCGCGGAAGCTGGTTTCGCGAGCCAAATGCCGGTTTTCTGGTATAACGCGCTCCGCGAAACGCGCGACGAAGGAGGCGGGGGTTCAGGTGCGACAATGGTTTGTGTACATCCTGCGTTGCGTCGATGGTTCGTTGTACACCGGCATCACGACGGACCCCGCGCGGCGTATCCGTGAGCACAACGCCGGCCGCGCTGCGGCGGCGCGTTATACACTGGGTCGTCGCCCCGTTGAACTGGCCTATTGCGAACCCGCGACGGATCGATCGGAGGCGAGCCGGCGCGAAGCCGCCATCAAGCAGCTGAGCCGCGAGGCGAAGCTTGCGTTGTGTGCGTCAGCGGACGGGAGAACACCGGAGTGACGAATGACCGGCGCAAGCGGTCGAAGCCGAAATGCGTGGTGCGCGGGAGGGCAATAGGTACGAGTAATCACCCACGATTGGCGCAGTGGTTGGGGCTTGTTGGTGGTGGCGAACCCGGCGTTTGGCGCGACGCGGCGCCATCGCCGAGGGTGGCCGCGACGTGCATCGTTCGCGCTACTACCCCGTTCGCAACTGGGCTATAGTAACCGACCATGCTGGAAATCGAGGTGCGAAGTGGGTCTTAAGGTGTTGGAAGGACAAATGTCCATCGGCGATGAGCGCGTTGCCATCGTGGTTTCGCGGTTCAACGGTTACGTGGTCGAAAGTCTGCTCAAAGGCGCGATCGACACCTTGAAGCGCCATGGCATGGCGGAAGCGTCGATCACCGTCGCCTACGTCCCGGGCGCGCTGGAGATTCCGCTCGTGGCGCTGCGCATGGCCGAGTCAGGGCGCTATGGCGCCGTGCTGGCATTGGGCGCGGTTATTCGTGGCGCGACACCTCATTTCGATATCGTGGCGGGTGAAAGCGCCAAATCGCTTTCGAAAATCGCGCTGGATACGCGTGTGCCCGTGATCAACGGCATTCTGACCACCAACACCATCGAGCAGGCCATCGAGCGCGCCGGTACCAAGGCCGGCAACAAGGGTGTCGACGCGGCGATCGGGGCAATCGAGATGATGTCGTTGCTCAAGCAACTCGACGCTTGATCGGCATGGCCAACGACCAATTGTTGTTCAATCGTCGTCACGTATCGCGAAAGCTCGCGTTGCAGGCGCTGTATCAGTGGCAAATTACGCGGACACCCCTGTCCGAACTGTTGGCGCAATTCCGTGACGATATCGACTACCGCAAGTCGGATCAGGGTTATTTCGAGGAGCTGGTGCGCGGAGTGCTCGAGGCGATCGATGAAATCGACCAGCGCATCACGCCATTTCTGGCGATGAAACTCGAGCTGGTCGATATGGTCGAGCGGGCGATTCTTCGTATTGCCGTGTACGAGCTGATGCACAAGATCGACCTTCCGTACCGAGTGGTGCTGAGCGAAGCGATTACGCTGGCGCGACAATTCGGCGCGGAGGAGGGGTTTCGTTTCGTCAATGGCGTGCTCGATAAGATGGCTGCTGAGCTTCGACCGGTCGAGCGGACCTGACGCCACCGCATGGCGGCGGAATTCGAGATCATCGAGCGTTACTTCCGACGCCTGACCGCGCCCGACGACAGCGTATTGCTCGGCATTGGCGACGATGCCGCGGTGCTGCGGGTACCTGAACGGCATGTGATGGCCGTGACGGTGGATACCCTGGTCGAGGGCGTGCACTTTCCGGCGGGCACTGATAGCGACGCGGTTGGACACAAGGCGCTGGCGGTCAATCTGAGCGATCTGGCCGCGATGGGCGCCAACCCCCGCTGGTTCACGCTGGCGTTGACCCTGCCCCAGGTGAATGAGGTCTGGCTGGAGGGGTTCGCGGCCGGTCTCGCGCGGCTCGCCTCGCGGCACCGGGTCGTGTTGATCGGTGGCGATACCACACGCGGTCCGCTTTCCATCACGATTCAGGCCTTGGGTACCTTACCGGACTACGCGGCCGCGACCCGAGCGGGCGCCTGTCCCGGCGACGACATCTATGTAACCGGCACGCTCGGTGACGCCGCGTTGGGGCTGGCAGCGTGGGCGGGTGAGGTCGAGCTGCCGTCGGCCGATACCGCGTTTTGCGCCGCGCGTCTGAACCGGCCCGAACCGCGCGTGATGGCCGGGCTCGCGCTGCAGGGATACGTGCATGCGATGATTGATTGCTCCGATGGTTTCATCGCCGATCTTGGGCATATCCTCGACCAAAGCGGTCTCGGTGCCGAGGTTCGGCGCGACCGGTTGCCGCTGTCCGGACCGGTGCGGCGGCAGCTAGCGGCGTCGGAAGCCTGGCGCTATCCGCTGGCGGGTGGCGACGATTATGAATTGATCTTTACCGCACCCGCGTCGCGTCGCCTCGCGATTGCCGCGTTGGTCGACGCGCTCGATTGTGCGATCACCTGGGTCGGACAAGTGCGCTCGGCACCCGGATTGGTCTTGCTCGATGCCGAAGGGCAGGTCTTTGTGCCGCCGCTACGAGGGTACCAACACTTTGCGTGACAAGGCGCGTTTGAGTGCTGAACGCCCGCTGGCGTGGCGGGATTTTTTGCGCACGCCGGTGCACTGGTTTGCGTTCGGTTTCGGCCTCGGACTGGCGCCGCGCGCACCGGGCACCTTCGGCACGCTACTCGGTGTTCCGTTGTTCATATTGCTTGCGGATCTGGCGCTCGCGCCTTATCTCACGGTGCTCGCGGTCCTGGCTGTGTTTGGCGTCTGGGTGTGCGGAGCCTCGTCGAAGCGGCTGGGCGTGCACGATCACGGCGGAATCGTTTGGGACGAGGTGGTTGGTTACCTCGTCACGATGACCGCGTTACCCGCGACGCCCGTATGGCTCATCGCCGGCTTTCTTGTGTTCCGCTTCTTCGATATCGTCAAGCCCTGGCCGATTGGCTGGTTTGACCGCAAGGTGCACGGCGGTCTCGGAATCATGCTCGACGACGTCATCGCCGGCGTGATGGGTGCGGCGGTCTTGCAACTGGTCTGGATCGGCGTCGGCTGACCCTCGCACCCTTGGTGCGTCATCGCGATGGGCGTTCCGACGCGGCGCCGACGTGCCCGGCGCCGGCCTTGTGACGGGGTATTCAGCCGGCGGATCGGGGCTTGGGTCGTGGTGGTCGGGTGCCTTTGTCAGCGTTGCCTTTGGCGAAGGTTTTCTTGCGAGGCGCAAAGTCCTTACGTTCGTGTTTGGGTTTTGGTGAGAAGGTACGAGCGCCCTCGGGCGCGCCGCCGGTGTCGCGGCTGATATTGAGTTGCTGGCCGCAAACCCAGACCCCCTTGAGGTGTTTGAAGATGGCCTTGGGCATGTCGTTCGGCAGATCGACCAGACTGAAGGCGTCGAACATCTTGATATGTCCGATAAAGGCACTTTCGATGCCAGCCTCGTTGGCGATCGCGCCGACGATATTCTTGGGTTGCACGCCATGCAGGCGCCCCACCTCGATTCGATAGCGCTCCATGCCTTCTTCAACCGGCTCGCTGCTTTCGCTGCGCTCGCGCGGCGGCCTTGTTGACGGCGGGCGTTGCGAATCGCGCTCGCGATACGCCCCTGCCGAGGGCGCGCCGGGGCGTTCGGGTTCGCGCGCGCGTTCGAAGCGTGGAGCCGGAGCGCTGATCAGCGGTTTGTCCTTTTGCGCGAGGAACAGCAGCGCGGCGGCGATTTCGCTGAGGCCGACGTTATGCTCGCTTTGAAAACTATTTACGATTTCCTCGTAGGCGCCGAGTTCCTCCGCTTCGAGGGTGCTCGCGATTTGCTGCTTGAAGCGGGCGATACGCCGATCGGCCACGTCCTCGTGCGACGGCAGTTGCATCGGCGTGATCGGCTGTCGCGTCGCTTTTTCGATCGCGCGCAACATCGAACGTTCGCGCGGCGAGACGAACAGGATGGCTTCGCCCGACCGACCCGCGCGCCCCGTGCGGCCGATCCGGTGCACGTAGGCCTCGGTATCGTATGGGATGTCGTAGTTGATGACGTGGCTGATGCGTTCAACATCGAGCCCGCGTGCGGCGACGTCGGTCGCCACGACGATATCGAGTTTGCCGCTTTTTAGCTGCATGACGGTTTTTTCGCGTTGCGCCTGAACGATATCGCCGTTCAGCGCGGCACACGCGTAACCGCGGGCTTGCAGCTTTTCCGCAAGTTCCACGGTTTCGTTCTTGGTTCGGACGAACACCAGCATCGCGTCGAAATCGGAGACTTCGAGGATCCGTGTCAGGGCGTCGAGCTTGTGAGTGCCGGTCACCTGCCAGTAGTACTGGGCAATCGTGGAGACCGTGGTCGTCGTCGAGGCGATGCGGATCTCGACCGGATCACGCAGATAATTCTCCGCGATGCGCCGTATCGGACCCGGCATCGTTGCCGAGAACAGTGCGATCTGACGCTCGGCCGGCGTGTGGGAGAGGATTTCTTCGACGTCGTCTATGAATCCCATCCGCAGCATCTCGTCGGCTTCATCGAGCACCACACTTGCGATGCGATCGAGTTTCAATGTACCCCGGCGCAGGTGATCCTGCACCCGCCCCGGTGTGCCGACTACAACGTGGACGCCGCGCTTGAGTTGGCGCAGTTGGGTGTCCATGCCCTGACCGCCATACACAGGCAGGATGTGAAAATCCTTGAGGTGACGCGCATAGGTTTGCATGGCCTCGGCGACCTGGATCGCGAGCTCGCGTGTCGGCGCCAGCACCAGCAGTTGCGGAAATTGTGCATCGAGATCGAGACGGCTCAGCAGCGGCAGCGCGAACGCGGCGGTCTTGCCGGTGCCGGTCTGCGCCTGACCCAGCAGATCGCGTCCGGCGAGCAGCGGGGGAATACTTTCGGCCTGAATTGGCGAAGGGGCTTCGTAGCCGACGTCGATGACGGCGCGGAGAACGGGCTCGGCCAACCCGAGTTGGGCGAAAGTTGTAATGGGCTCTGAAGACATGCGGATACCTGAGTGATGGCCCGACCTGCGAGGCGAATGCCGTGGTTCGGGCGGGGAAGGGGCCGAATTGTACGCCAAACGCGGATGGTTGTCGCAAATAATCGCTTAATCGGCACTTCGGGTTAGACTTCCGCCGTCGCAGTTATACCGGGTCCGCGCATGAACTACTGGCTGATGAAATCCGAACCGGATGCATTCGGAATCGATGATCTCGAACGCGTGGGCGTCGAACCCTGGAACGGCGTGCGTAACTATCAGGCGCGCAACATGATGCGTGACCAGATGAAGGTCGGCGATTTGATTTTCTTTTATCACTCCAATTGCGATATCCCGGGTATCGTCGGAATTGCCAAGGTCGTACGCGAGGCCTATCCGGATCACACGGCGTGGGATATGAACGACAAGTATTACGACCCGAAGAGTGCGCCCGGCAATCCGCGCTGGGTCATGGTGGATGTCGGATTCGTGCGCAAACTGGAACGCACGATTTCGTTACAGGCTCTCAAGACGAATCCCGAACTTGACGGCATGCCGCTGGTGCGCGCTGGTAACCGACTATCCGTAATGCCGGTCACCGCCGATCAATGGGCGACGGTGCTGGCGATGGAATAGCCGCGAGCAGGCAGCGCTTCGGCGACTATACTGATCGAATGAGCTCGGAACAGCCAGCGGCAGGTACCTCCACCTCGCGTCCGGCGCGTTTGTTGCGCCGACTGGTACATTTCGAGCCCGGGGAAGCGGCGCCGATGCTGTGGTCGTTCGCTTATTTTTTCTGTCTACTCAGCAGCTATTACACCCTGCGGCCGGTGCGGGACGAGATGGGGATCGCGGGTGGCGTGGGGCAGCTGCAATGGCTGTTTACCGCGACCTTCGTGGTGATGCTGGCCGCCGTGCCATTGTTTGGCGCCGCCAGCGCGCGCTTGCCGCGGCGGCGCTTGCTGCCGCTTGTTTACGTGTTCTTCATTGTCAACTTGTTGGTGTTTCACGCCTTACTCGGATGGGCGGATACCACCTGGACGGCGCGCGCGTTCTTTGTCTGGACGAGCGTCTTCAATCTGTTCGTCGTGTCGGTGTTTTGGAGTTTCATGGCCGATCTGTTCACGGATGCGCAGGCGAAGCGGATTTTCGCGTTCATCGCTGCAGGCGGGACACTGGGCGCGATCGTGGGGCCAATGGTGACCGCGACCCTCGCGACCCAGATCGGCACTCGGCATTTATTGCTGATCTCCGTGGTGCTGCTCGCCGGGGCGCTGATCTGTATCCTGCGCTTGCTGTCGCTCGATCGTGATACCGCGCTGCAACCACGGCATGGCGCGCTCGGTGGAAGCGTTTGGGAAGGTTTCAGGCTGGTGCTCGGGTCGCGTTATCTGCTCGGCATTGGCGCATTCATCTGGCTTTATACAACGCTCTCGACGTTTTTATATTTTGAGCAAGCCCATATCGTGCGTGCCGCATTCGACGATCCCGACCGCCGCACCCAATTGTTCGCAGCGATCGACTTGGCGGTCAACACGCTGACGGTGATGTTGCAGATTGCGATCACCGGACGGTTGCTGGAGCGCTTTGGCGTAGCGACCACGCTCGCGCTGATTCCGGGATTGCTGGCGCTGGGATTTGTCGCACTTGCGGTCGCGCCGGTGATTACGGTTTTGTTTGCCGTTCAAGTGCTGCGTCGAGCCGGCGAATATGCAATTACGCGGCCTTCGCGGGAAGTGCTATTTACCGTGGTCGAGCGGCGCAGCAAATACAAGGCAAAGAACTTTATCGACACGGTCATCTACCGCGGTGGCGACGCCGTGAGTGGGTGGTTGTTTGCCGGGCTCAAGGCAGCGGGGCTCGGACTCACCGGGATCGCGTTGGTCGCTGCCCCCATTGCGCTGTTGTGGATGTGGCTGGCGATCAAACTGGGCCGCGCGCAGCGGCAATTCGCGGCGACGCCGCGGGAGTGAACCCATGAACGATGACATTCGCAAACCGAATCCTCGGCGCGCGTCGCGCCGCGGATTTTTGCGGGCCTTGGCCGGCACGGGATTACTGACCGCATTCGGAGCGTCGATGCCTTCGGCCGCCTCGGACGAGGCAGAGACCGCATACAAGGTGATTCCGTCGAGCGGAGAAAAGCTTCCGGTCATAGGTCTCGGCACCTCACGGGTATTCGAGGTGGGCGCGAGCACCGAGGCGCGGGCCGGGCCGCGCGAGGTCATGCAGGCACTGGCGCGGGTTCGCAACGCGGTGGTCGATACGTCACCCATGTACGGCAGCGCTGAGGACGTTGTCGGCGACCTGGGTCACGCGTTGGCGGTGCGCGAACAGTTGTTTTACGCAACCAAGGTCTGGACCAGCGGACGCGAGGCCGGCATCGCGCAGATGCGCCGATCGATGGAACGGCTGCGTAGCGACAAGATCGATCTCATGCAAATCCACAACCTCCTGGATTGGCGTACTCACCTTGCCACCTTGCGTGATTGGAAGGCGGAGGGTCGGATCCGCTACCTGGGCGTTACCCATTATCACGAAGGCGCGCATGACGAACTCGCGTCCGTATTGCGCGAATTCCCGTTCGACTTTGTGCAGATTAATTATTCGCTCGCGGAACCGGAATCGGAGCGCACGCTGTTGCCGCTCGCGCTGGACCGTGGCATCGCGGTGCTCGTCAATCGGCCATTTGCCCGGGGCGAGCTGTTCGGAAAGTTCAGGCAGCAGCCGTTACCGCCCTGGGCCGAAGAAATCGACTGCAAGACCTGGGGTCAGTTTTTCCTCAAATTCGTCATTTCACATCCAGCCGTGACCTGCGCGATTCCCGGTACCAGCAAGGCCAGGCATATGATCGACAACCTCGGTGCCGGAAGGGGGCGGATGCCAGACGAGCGCATGCGTGCGCGTATGCGCGAATACTGGCGGACGGCCTAGCGCCCCCCGCGCCGGACGATTCTCCAGTTCGTGCGATACAAGGGACTATCCTAAGGCGCGGTGGATGTCCGCGTGAAAGCGGGTGGTCGACGCCTCAATAGAGCAAGAATCGATCGCGCACGACTCGCCACTCGGCTTCGTCGGCACGGGCGAGTCGCTCCAGGTCGGCCGGCGTGGCGTCGGGGTTATCGACCCACTCCCGCAGTAATTCGCTGCCGTTGATGAGGTCTATCGCAAGGCGGTCGTGCTCGTACTCATAAGGGAAGTCGCGCCAGATCGGGTAGTCCGGTCGCTGCCGACGCAGCGCCTTGAGCGCGAGTGCGACGAGACGCCAGGGGCGAAATAGTTCGTGCGCATAGACTGAGGGGGTATCGACGTGTAGCTGCAAACCGTGGCACAGCTGCCCAGCGTGCTTATGGAACGTCGGCTCGAACCAGCATTCGCGTAGTTGCGCGCCGGTCAGCCAGCGTGGGGCCATGGCGTGCATGGTGACAAGAAGCGCATGCGCGTCGAGATCCGGCGCACCGAATATCTCCAAGGGGCGGGTCGTGCCGCGTCCTTCGGACAGGGTTGTGCCTTCGAGCATCACGGTGCCGGCGTAGCAGCGCGCCATGGAAAGGTTGGGTGCGTTGGGGCTGGGGTTGATCCAGCTGCGCTCGCCGAGTGGCCAGCCGAACCCGGGCGATGCCTCGGGCGCCCACCCGTGCATGGATACCACCTCCCATTCAACCGTGAGCTTCAGCGCGGCAATGAACCAGCCCGCGAGTTCGCCCAGAGTCAAACCGTGTCGCATCGGCATGGGCGCTGCGCCGACGAAACTCTCCCACTCCGGGCGTAGAAGGAGACCCTCGATCGGGCGACCCACCGGGTTCGGTCGGTCGAGTATCCATACCGCCTTGCCGTGACTTGCCGCGGCTTCGAGCATGTAGCGCAGCGTGGTGATGAAGGTATAGATCCGGCAGCCGAGGTCCTGCAGGTCGACCAGCAGCACATCGAAGGTTTCGAGCATCGCCTGAGTCGGGCGGCGCACCGTGCCATACAGGCTGAAGACCGGAATCCCCAGCCGCGGATCCATGAAATCCGGCGATTCGATCATGTTGTCTTGCTTATCGCCGCGCAGCCCGTGTTGCGGACCGAACGCCGCCGTGACGCGAATGCCGGGCAGTGCGGCGAGCGCGTCGAGTGAGTGGCGCAGATCGCGCGTCACCGATGCCGGATGTGCCAGCAATGCGACGCGTCGTCCGACGAGACGCCGCTGCAAGGTCGGCTCGGCGAGCAAACGATCGATACCAAACATCATGGAGTGCTCCGTTCTAAAGCGGGTTCGACTTGGGTTGCCGGTGGCCAAGGCAGTACCCAGGCGTCGCGATGATGAAAATCCGGTCGTGCGGCCGGATGGGCCAGCGACCAGTACGAAAGGGTTCCATCAATCGCTTCGATGACGCTCGCGAGGCCGAGCAAAAGGGGCGTCGCGGGCGACGGTAGATTGTCGGCGGATAGTTCGGCGATCAGAATGAATTCGTGTGACGTGCGGCGAGTCGATATTAACGGTGCCGTCTCAACGTTCGGCCACGGGTCGCGCTCGCGGTAGCCGCTAAACGCATAGTGCGCCCATTGCCCCGAGGGCGATAAGTTGAATTCCCGATAGGCCGCGGCATCGGTTCGGGCGACGAAGACCTCGAAGCAGGTGTGGCGCCACAATCCATCGCCGCGCTCGGCGGCGGTGGCTTCCGGTACCCGCAGTCGAGCCATGTCGCCCTCGACCTGATAGGTGATGCGAAGGCCACCGTTGGTGCCCACCGTGATGCGCGCGCGCAGACTCGCCACCGCGGTGTTTACGGTGCCCGGGTAGGGACTCAAGGTGAGGTTTAGGACGTCCGCGGACATGATCAATCACGCCTTGAATCGTTGCGCCGGCGGTGCGTGTCGAGACCGGTCGGGGACCGGGGATGGGTGGCGACTCTGATCGTAGCCCGGATTCGTAGTACCATTCGTCCCATGAGGATTCCCGTTCAGATTCGAAACGCGATGATATTCCGTATCCTGACTGCCCGGCGAGCGATTGTCGCGACCGTCGTGGCGAGCGCTCTTGGTTTGACGTTGAGTGGCTGTGGTCAGAATCCAGCGGCCTTTACGCGCGACAGTTTCTCAATCAATAGCCCGCACCAGCGCAAGTTTCCGGAGAGCGCGGACGTGACCTGTAAAGGCGCGCGCCGTGCGTTGCTCGGGGACGGTTACGTGGTCGAAGGGGCCAACGACGAGACCATCAAGGGCCGCAAGGCCTACCGCAGTCAGGGCGACCGCAGTACCTTCATTGAAATGAACGTCGTTTGTGTGCCCGATCAAGGTGGCAGTACGCTATACGCGAACGGTCTACTGAGCACCTATGACGTCAAGAAGTCCGGTGGTACCGCCAGCGTCGGGGTGACGGCGATCGGATCGCTATCGGTGCCGTTCGCGCAGAGCGCCGAGTCGATGGTCAAGACCGCCGACGAAACCATCACCGATCGCGAGTTCTATCAACGCTTTTTCACCTCGGTCAATCTGGTACTGATGTCAATGCCAGAGGTGCGACAGGGCGAATCTACACCCGCCGCGACGCCTGATACCACCGCGACACCGAATCCTGAGCCGCGACGGCCTGACGGCCCGGCGCCGTTGCCCGAAGCGCCTGCCAGCGCGAACGACGCCGCGCCGCGTCCTTGACGGCCCCGGTGCGTCGGTCGATCACCGATGGTACACGCGCGTCGAAACGACGCCTCGCGCCCGTGATGGACAATGGATAAGCACGTCCGCTTCAATTTTTGGTACCTGCTGATGGTGGTCCTCGCGGTGCTGATGCTGCAGGACCTGTGGGTGCAGGTGAAGCAGGTCGAGCGGATTCCCTATAGCGAGTTCAAGGACTATCTCGAGCGGGATCTCGTCGATGAAATCGCGGTCACCGACAACCAGATTCGCGGCAGTCTGAAGTCGCCGTCGGCCGACGGACGCACGCGGTTTGTCACCACGCGGGTCGATCCCGCGCTGGCGCAAGATCTGCAGCAGTACGGCGTGCGGTATAGCGGCGTGCTGCAGAGCAATTTCCTCGCGAGCGTACTGGCCTGGCTGGTTCCGTTGCTGGTGTTTTTCGCGATCTGGATCTTTCTGATGAAACGCTTCACCGAGAAGCAGGGACTCGGTGGTGGTTTTCTCTCGATCGGCAAGAGCAAGGCCAAGGTCTACATCGAAAAGGAGACCGGCGTGACGTTTGCCGACGTGGCGGGTGTCGACGAGGCCAAGGCGGAGCTGGAGGAAATCGTCGCGTTCTTGAAAAATCCACAGGGTTACGGTCGACTTGGCGCGCGGATTCCGAAAGGCGTGCTGCTCGTCGGACCGCCCGGCACGGGCAAGACCTTACTGGCGCGCGCGGTGGCTGGCGAGGCGCGGGTTGCCTTTTTCTCGATCAGCGGCTCGGAGTTCGTCGAGATGTTCGTGGGCGTTGGCGCGGC